>DATLOU010000068.1:0-14428 GCA_035536115.1 Rhizomicrobium sp. | reverse complement strand
CGGGCCATGACACAATGGCGATTACTGCGACGCCCAGATGATGCGGTGCATGAAGGCGACTTCGCTGAGTGCGAAGCCACGATCCTCGAACGCCGGATTAAACGAGCGGAGTTCGACGCGCTGGGCCGTGTGGCGCGACAGCTGTTTCGCCATCACTTCGCCGGCCTGCGTCTTGACCACCACGCGGTCGCCGCGGCGCACGCTGGCCGACGGCGAAACGACGATGCGGTCGCCATCGCGATAGACGGGCAGCATCGACTCGCCGGTGATCTCAAGCGCATAGGCGTGCTCGTCGGCGAGTTCGGGAAACGGGATCTCGTCCCAGCCTGCGCCGGCGGGAAATCCAGAGTCGTCGAAATAGCCGCTGGTGCCCGCCTGGGCGAGACCGATCAGGGGAACGCTGCGGGTGGCATAGGAGCGCGTGGCGCCACCTTCGCGGCCGACCAGCGTGACGAATTCGTCGAGCGAGGCGCCGGTCGCGCGCAACACTTTCGAGACGCTCTCTGTCGACGGCCAGCGCAGCTTTCCATTGGCGCCGCCGCGCTTGCTCTTGTTAAATGTCGTCGGGTCGAGTCCAGCGAGCTTGGCTAAACCGGACGGCGAAAGGCCGTGCCGTGCCGCCAGCGCATCGATCGCGCCCCAGATTTGGTTGTGAGTCAGCATTCCCAACACCCCATAAGAAGTTCGTCCGCCACGAGGGGTAAGTTCCTAGATGTTAACCAGTTATAGGAATTACCACTCCTTTTGCCCGTTGGTCTAGAGGAATCGACATGATTTTGGATGCCGCGGCCTCGGTTTTGCGGCTTTTTCCGGCCGAAACCGCCCATTCGGCGACGATTTCGCTGACCAGGGCCTTCTCGGCTTTGCTTCCGGTCGACCGGTCCCGCGATTCGCGGCTCGCCATTCGCGTGCTGGGGATGGATTTTCCCAACCCCGTCGGCCTCGCGGCGGGCTTCGACAAGAATGCGCTCGTGCCCACCGCGATGCTCGGTTTCGGATTTGGCTTCGTCGAATGCGGAACGGTCACGCCGCGCCCGCAAGCCGGCAATCCCAGACCGCGACTTTTTCGTCTCAGCGAAGACCGCGCCGTCATCAACCGCATGGGCTTCAACAACGACGGCATGGACGTCGTCGCGAACCGCCTCGCCGCGCGCCGGCGCAATGGCATCTGCGGCATCAACATCGGCGCCAACAAGGATTCGCAGGATCGCATCGCCGACTATCGTGCGGCGTTTGCGCGTCTGGCGCCGCTTGCGGACTATGTCGCCGTCAACGTCTCCTCGCCCAACACGCCGGGACTGCGCGGTCTGCAGAATCGCGACGAGCTCACGCGCCTGCTCGAAGTGCTGCGCGAAGCCCGCGCGCAAATCGCGACAACGGTGCCGCTGCTCCTCAAGATCGCACCCGACCTTGACGGGCACGCACTCGACGACATTGCCGGCGTTGCGCTGGCCTCTGGCATCGAAGGTCTCATCGTCTCGAACACGACCATCGAGCGGCCCTCATCGCTCAAGAGCCGGCATGCGTCGGAGGCCGGCGGCCTCTCGGGCGCGCCGCTGTTCGAACCGTCGACGCGGATCTTGCGCGAGATGCATGCGCGCGCTGGCGACAAGCTCGTCCTTGTCGGCGTCGGCGGCATCGCCTCGGGAGCGGACGCTTATGCGAAGATCCGCGCCGGCGCGAGCCTGGTCCAGCTCTATTCCGCACTTGCCTTTCAGGGACCGGGTTTGGTCCAACAGATCAAGCGGGAGTTGGTGTCCTGTCTTGTCCGCGATGGTTTCGCGACCATCGCCGATGCGGTCGGCAGGTGACGTCAGGCGAGAAGGAAATGGCCGCGCAGCGCCGCGATCGGCTTCATCTCGTCTTCCTGCCACATCTGCGCATGAACGTTGACGACGCGCCGGCCCTGGCGCGCCAGTCGTGCGCTCGCGAAGCTCGTCACGGCGCGGCCGGTTCTGAGATAGTCGATCGTGATGTCGACAGGCTTTGGAATGGACGCACTCCCCGTCGCGTAGATCGACTGCACAAGCGCCGCGGTCTCGAGCAACGAGCCGATGACGCCGCCGTGCAATGCGGGAATGATCGGATTGCCGATGAGCTTCGTGTCGAACGGCATCTCGAGCACGACCCGCTCGACGTCGATGCGCGCGGAAAGTCCCAGCCAGGCGCAATAGGGAACCGCGGCGATCAGCGCGTCGATGTCGGGTGGAACGCCGTCGCGGGCGGCACGGGCCAAGAGCTCCATCGCGTCATGCTCTCGTGTCGGCTGACGCGCGCAATTCGGTCAGCATAAAGGTGCCGGTCGCCATGGCGATGGGCTCGTCCGGCGACGCCTGATAGGCGCGGCCGCGTGCGAAAACGATCTGGCGCGTGATCTTCACGCATTCCCCGACCACCATGATGTCGGAACCGGGCTTGGCGGCCTTGAGATAGTCGATGCGCAGATCGAGCGTCGCATAGCTCGTGCTGGCGCGTTTGGCCGGATCGGTGACGATGACGCCGAGCGCGGTTCCGACCGCCATGCCGCAGGCATGATCGAGCAGACCGGTGATCACTCCGCCATGGACGACGCCGGTATCGGGGTTGCCGATGATCGCGCGCGAGTAGGGGAGCCGCATGGTCGACTTGCCGGGCTCGGCGGCAACGATCTCGGCACCCAGCGCACGGACGAAGGCGGTGCCGTCCTGCGCTTTCATCAGGGAGTGCAGCAGGAGATTGGGCGGCTCTGTTGTCATGCTTCCAGGTGTAAGGGCGGCGAGGCGTCTGTCAAACGACAGGCCGTCGGCTGACTCGAGCCGGTTTTATTTATTTGGTCACGCGGATCGACCCACCCTTGAAGCCGGCATTTGCCGCAACCATAAGAAGTGGAAGCGGCTCTCGTCGCGTTTGCTGACCAAGCGCGTTTCTCTTCTGAAAACTTGAAAACAGTACGATGTGGTGCCGGCCCCCCGACCCCCAAGATCCAGTGGGTTGCGATCAACGGGCCTCACTCAGAAATTGACGGCGCGTCATCCATCGCTAGACTCCCGCGCGTCACAACCCGCCCTTCAGGACCAGCATGGAAACCGCACTCGCCAAGCCTGCCGTTGTCACGCGCGCCGAACCGCTCGGCAAGCGCGAGCAGACCAAGCTGCAAAACCGGGAATTGATCCTCGCCGCGGCACGCCAGGTCTTTGCCGAACTCGGCTTCGGCGCGACGACGGTGCGCGACATCATCCGTGCCACGCCGCTCGCGTCGGGCACTTTCTACAACTACTTCAAGTCCAAGGAGGAAGTGTATCAGGCGATCCAGGACGATGTGGCGCTCGCCATCCGTCCGCGCCTGCGCGAAGAGCGCATCAAGGCCAAGACGGTCGAGGAGTTCATCTCCAGCACCTTTCGCACCTTCATGGATTTCGTCGCCGACGACCAGGTGAATTTCCGCACCATCCGCCACACCGCCGACACCACGCGGGTTCGCCTCGACACGCCCGAGGTCATCGCGGGCTTCGAGGAGCTGCGCGAGGATATCGAGAAGGCGATCAACGAGGGCGTATTTCCGCCGATCGATGCCGACTTCCTCATGGCGGCGATCGTCGGCGTTGCCTTCGAAGTCGGCGAGCGCATGATCCTGCGCGAGCGCCGCGATCCGGCCGCCGCCGCGACCTTTGCCACCGCGCTCCTTCTCGGCGGCATTCGCACGCTGCCCCATGTCGCCCATCCGGCCGCAAGAACGGGCACGGCGTGAAGGCGATCGTCTGCCGCGAAATTAGCGACGACATCGCGACGCTGAAGCTGGAAGAGGTAGAGTTGCCCGCGCTTCAGCCCAGCGAGGCGCGCGTGCGTATTCGTGCGGCGGCGGTGAACTTCACCGACATCCTGACGGTCCAAGGCAAGTACCAGCACAAGCCGGCGTTACCCTTTTCGCCGGGGAGCGAAGCGGCGGGTGACGTCATCGCGGTTGGCCCCGCCGTGACGGAGGCGAAGCTTGGCGACCGCGTGATTTGCGGCGGTCTCGGCTGCTACGCCGAGGAGATGCACCTCGCCGCGGCAGGCTTGCGCAAAATCCCGGACGGCATCGGCTATGGCGAAGCGGCGAGCTTCACGGTCGGCTACTTGACCGCCTATGTCGCGCTGGTACGCCGCGCCCGTTTGCAATCGGGCGAGTGGCTCCTGGTGCATGGTGCGGCAGGCGGCGTCGGCCTGGCCGCGGTCGATCTCGGCAAGGTGCTCGGCGCGAAGGTGATCGCGACGGCGTCGAGCGAAACCAAACGCGCCTTCCTGAAGGACTATGGCGCCGATCACGTGCTCCCTCCCTCGGGCTTTCGCGAAGCGGTCAAGGGCCTGACCGCCGGCAAGGGCGCCGATGTGATCTACGATCCCGTCGGCGGTGACGTGTTCGACGAATCGACGCGCTGCATCGCCTTCGACGGCCGCATCGCGATCATCGGCTTCACCTCAGGGCGCATCCCTTCCATCGGCGTGAACATCCCGCTGATCAAGGGTTTCTCGATCCTCGGCGTGCGCGCCGGCGAATATGGCCGGAAATATCCCGAGAAAGGACGCGAGAACATGGCGGCGATCATGCGCCTTCTCGGCGAACGCAAGATCCGCCCGCATGTCTATGCCCGCTTTCCGCTCGCGCGCGCCGTCGACGCGATGCGCACGCTGCAGGACAGAAGCGTGATCGGAAAAGTGGTGCTCGAGCCGTAGACGATCGCGTCCTCATCCTTCGGCAAGCTCAGGATGAGGGCAGCTCAGTTCAGCTTATCCAGCGCCTTCAGGATCTGCGCCGTCATCGCGCTGGTTCCGACTTTCGTCATGCCGTCCTGCATGATGTCGGGCGTGCGGTAGCCGTCGGCGAGAACGCGTTCGACGGCGCCCTCCAGCAGACGCGCGTCGTCGCCGCGTCCGAAGGAATAGCGCAGGCACATCGCGAAGGAGAGGATGGAGGCGATGGGGTTCGCGATGCCTTTGCCCGCAATGTCCGGTGCGCTGCCATGGATCGGCTCGTAGAGCGCGCGCTGCTTGCCGTTCGCATCCTTGGCGCCAAGCGAGGCGCTCGGCAGCATGCCGAGCGAGCCGGTCAGTTGCGCGGCTTCGTCCGAGAGCACGTCACCGAAGAGATTGTCCGTCACAATCACGTCGTATTGCTTGGGATTGCGCACCAGTTGCATGGCGACGGAGTCCGCGAGCCCGTGGCTCAGCTGCACGTCGGGGAATTCCTTGTCGTGCACGCGCTGCACGACCTCTTTCCACAAAACGCCCGTGACCATGACATTGTTCTTCTCAGCCGATGTCACGCGCTTCTTGCGCAAGCGCGCGAGCTCGAAGGCGACGCGGGCGATGCGCTCGATCTCGGACGTCGTATAGACCTGCGTGTCGACGGCGCGCTTCTGACCGTCGGGGAGCGTCGTGATTTCCTTCGGCTCGCCGAAGTAAACGCCTCCCGTCAGCTCACGCACGATCAGGATGTCGAGCCCTGAGACGATCTCGGGCTTCAGGCTCGACGCGTCCTTCAATGCTTCGAAGCAAAGGGCAGGGCGCAGGTTCGCGAACAGGCCAAGATCTTTGCGCAGCCGCAAAAGCCCGCGCTCCGGCTTCTTCTCGAACGGCAGGGCATCCCATTTGGGGCCGCCGACTGCGCCGAACAGAACCGCATCCGCCGCCTTGGCTTTGGCGATGGTGGCGTCCGGCTCCGACGTGCCGAGCGTGTCGTAGGCGATACCGCCGATCGGTGCGTCTTCGGTCTCGAACGCCACGTTGCGGTTCTGCGAAAACCAGCCGAGCACGCGGCGCGTGTCGTCGATGACTTCCGGACCGATGCCGTCGCCGGGAGTAAACAAAATTCGATATGTCATCTCAAACTCTCAACTGTCACGGCCCGCCGGAGTGCGGGCCGCCCAGTTGGGCCGAGACTCCTGAGAGCAAATTACGCTGAGGCCCATTTTCGTTCGAGTGTGCGTCACCTGGGTGGCCCGCATCTGCGGGCCATGACATTGAAGAAGCTACTTCCGCATGCGCGCGAGGCGTTCGGCCGTCTCGGGCCCGCGTCCTTCGCTGCGGTGAACCTCGTGCGCGAGTCCTGCCTTCAGCGGCATGCCGTCGGTGTCGTCGATCAGTTTCTTGATCGCGCGGCTCGAGCGCCAGGAATTCGCCAGCACATCCTTCACGAAGTCGGCAGCGACCTTCTCGAGTTCTCCGTCAGGCGCGCAGACATTGGCAAGACCCATCGCCTCGGCCTGGCGTCCCGAGTAATGACGCGCGCCGAATGACATTTCGAGCGCCTTGGCGCGGCCGACGCGGCGCGGCAGCCGTTGGCTTAGGCCCCAAACGGGCACGAGGTCCCACTTGCCATGCGTGTCGCCGAACTTCGCGCTCTCGCCGGCGATGATGATGTCGGCGGCGAGCGCCAGTTCGAGGCCGCCTGTAAGACAATGGCCCTGCACGATGGCGACGACGGGCATCGGCAGGCTGGCGAGCCGCTCCACCGTGTCGCTGCGGAACTTGGAATTGTCGCCGTCATTGAAGACGCCGCCAAGATCGCCGAGATCATTGCCGGCGCAGAAGCTGCGACCGGCGCCGCGCAGGACGACGCAGCCGACCTTGTCCAGGTTCGCGAGCGCGAAGTCGATGGCCTCCGCCAGGCCTTTGAAGCACGCGAAGTTGAGGGCGTTCAGCTTGTCGGCGCGGTTCAGTGTCAGCGTCAGGAGCCCGTCCTTCAGCTCGCGCAGCAATGCATCGCTCATGTTTCCTCACGCCTCACATCAAGCCCACGGCATTTCGCGCCGACGTTTCGCTTCGAAATCCGAGATCCTGCTCTCGTTGCGCAACGTCAGCCCGACATCGTCCCAGCCGTTGATCAGGCATTGTTTCCGGAACGCATCGATCTCGAACTTGATCATGCCGCCGTCGGGTCCGCGGATTTCCTGCGCCTCCAGATCGACCGAGATGATGGCGTTGGCGCCGCGTTCGGCATCGTCCATCAGCTTGTCGATCTCCGCCTGCGGCAGAACGATCGGAAGAATGCCGTTCTTGAAGCAGTTGTTGTAGAAGATGTCGGCGAAGCTCGTCGAAATCACGCACTTGATGCCGAAGTCGAGCAGCGCCCACGCCGCATGCTCGCGGCTCGAGCCGCAGCCGAAATTCGCGCCAGCGATCAGGATCTGTGCCTTCTTGTACGCCGGCTTGTTGAGCACGAAATCGGGATTCCCGCTGCCGTCGGAGCGCGTGCGCATCTCGTGGAAGAGGGCCGAACCCAGACCGGTACGCTTGATCGTCTTCAGGAATTGTTTCGGAATGATCATGTCGGTGTCGACATTGATCATGTTGAGAGGCGCGGCGACGCCGGAAAGTTTCTTGAAGGGCTGCATGGCGGGCGGACCTTAGAGGCCCCGACCCTGAGGCTCAAGTCGCATTCGCCGTCAACGGCTCGGTATCGTGAAAACGCGTGAGGTCCACGACGCGCCGCCCATTGGCGATGGATATGACGTCGACGAAGCGGCGGTCCCAGAGGATCTCGTCCGGCGTGTAGGAGTGCCGGGCATAGATGCGGTCGGCCAGCGTCTCGTCCATGCCGTTCAGGAGCGCGATGATCTCGAGCTGGTTGTCGAAGCAACTGTCCGGCGTCAGCCCGAAAAGCGGGCTCGTCTCGTCGATTCTGTGCATCACGGTCCAGGACAAGGCAAAGAGCGACGTGCGTTCGCGTACCGGCTTCAATTCCTCGAAGCGGCGCATCGTGATGCCTTCCTTCGTCGTCTGCTGGCGCGCGACGGAAAGTGTGATCGAGGCGTCGAGGATCTGGTTGCCGCGCTGGTTGGCGGCGCGGAACATCAAGGTCGGAACGCCGTCGAACGGCGTGATGATCGCGACCTTGGAAAAGACCACGCGCGCATAAGGCCTGGAAAAACGCGCGAAGATGATGCCGGTGAAGAGCGCGATCGTCAGGATGCCGAAGAACGCCTCGATGCTGACGATGATGTTGGCGTAGATCGTCTGCGGCACGAAGACCGTGTAGTTGATCGAGCCGATGGTCTGAACGCTGAACAGGAACGCGTCCCAGAAATTGCCGTGCCGCATGTGTGCGAGCGCATTGGGATCGGAGAGATAGAGCAGCGCGAAGACGATGTTGATCGTCGCGAAGAACGCCGCCAGCCCGAGGAAGAACAGCCACCACGGTGCGTTGAGGACCGCGTGATAAACGTCGGTCCAGCGCGAGCGGTCCTGGCCCTTCATGACCGCAATGCGTTTGCCAGGCTTCAGTCGCACAACGCTGCCGGGCGTGAACTCGCGAGGGAATTCGTCTTTCTTTGACTTGTCCGGCTTGTCGTTCATGCGCCGATGCTCGTGCTGCCGCTCAATTCTAGCGCCGCGCCTTTAAATAGGCAGCCCATTTCGTCTGCTGCTCGCGGCCAAGTTCGTGCAGATAGTCCCAGCTGAAGAGACCGGTATTGTGGCCGTCGTCGAAGCGGATGCGAACGGCATAGTTTCCGACCGGTTCGAGTGCCGCAATCCGAACCTGTTCCTTGCCGGTTACGATCTTCTTTTGCGCCGCTCCGTGGCCCTGGACTTCGGCGCTCGGCGATTCCACGCGCAGATATTCCGCCGTCAGGACGAAGCGCTCGCCGCTGTCATATTCGACGGTGAGGCGTGCTTTGTCGGGGCTGAGGCGAAGCTCGGTCGGCCAGGGACGCTTGGCGCCGCCGCTCATCTGGCGTCACGTTCCGCGTCGGTGAGCTCGCGCGCCTCGCCGGCCAGCATGATCGGAATGCCGTCGCGGATGGGGTAGGCAAGGCCCGCCTGAACGCTCACCAGTTCCTGCCTGGCGCGGTCGTAGCGGAGCGGTCCCTTGGTGAGCGGGCAGACCAGGATCTCCAGCAGCTTGCGGTCCGGTTCCATGCTCAGTTCACCGCGTTTGAACCGCTCGACGTGCTCGCCATCTCGAGGAGCGCGAGCAGCGTATTGACGCGCTCAGGCCAGCTCGGGGCTTCTAGGAGCGCCTGCTTCTCGGCCGGCTCGAACGGACAGAGCATCGCCAGGGCGTTCACCAGCGTTTCGGCGGGCGCATTCATGACGCTGCGCCAATCGGCCTTCAAATCCCTGCGTGTCAGATAGTCGTTGAGAGCCGCCAGCAGGCGTTCGCGGGGAAATTCGCCGTCGCCGCCTTCGGCCAGATCGCCGGCGAACGGCGCATAATCCGCCGCCACTTGGCGAAACGGCGTGTCCGACACCAGTTCCTCAATGACCCGAAAGCGGCAGATGCCCGTCAGCGTGATCAGATAGCGGTTGTCATCGGTTTCGCGAAAGCCGGTGACGCGGCCGGCGCAGCCGATGGCGGAGAGTTGGGGTTTGAGCGTCTTTTCCTCATGCTCGGTCGGCTGGATCATACCGATCAGCCGATTGCCGGTAAGCGCCGCTTCGACCAAGGCGAGATAGCGCGGCTCGAACACGTTGAGCGGCAATTGCGCCCGCGGCAGCAGCAGAACGCCGGTCAACGGAAATATCCCGATGGTGCGGGGAAGTGCGTCGATGTTGTGATAGCGGCCGGGCATTGTGCCTCATGAAAATAGGATGGCGGAAAGTCTGCGGCGCGCGTCGATGGTGCGCGGATCGGCCGGGCCCATGGCCTCGAACAACGTGACGAGCTGCTTGCGCGCGGCTTCGTCGTTCCATTTGCGGTCGCGCTTGACGATGTCGAGAAGAGCGCTCAAAGCGCCCTCGCGGTCGCCTTTGGCATCGAGCGCGAGCGCCAGGTCGTAGCGCGACTGATGATCGTTGGGATCGGCGGCCACCTTTGCGGCAAGGTTCGCCGCGTCGCCCGTGTCGGGTGCGCTCTCGCGCAGCTTGAGCTCGGCCTCGACGGCGCGCACCGCCTCGTCCGTCGCGCCATCCGGGCGCACCAGCTGAAGCGTCTTCTTGGCGCGATCGATGTCGCCCGTCTTGAGATAGCATCTGGCCAATCCGGCAACAGCCTTCGGATGACCGGGCTCGTCCTGCAAGACATGGCCATAGGCTTGTGCCGCCGTCGCGATATCGCCCGCGGCGAAAGCTTCGTCGGCTGCCGCCAGCACGTCGACCGCATGATCGGCGCCGCCATGGGCTTCGCCGCCGGCAAGTTGCTGCACGAAGGTGCGGATCTGGCTCTCCGGAATCGCGCCCATGAAGCCGTCGACCGGTTGGCCGTTCTTGAACGCGTAGACCGTCGGGATCGACTGGATGCGAAGCTGGCGCGCGATTTCCTGATTTTCGTCGATGTTGACCTTGACGAGCTTGACCGCTCCGTTGGCGTCCGCGACCGCCTTCTCAAGCGCGGGGCCCAGCGTTTTACAAGGCCCGCACCACGGCGCCCAGAAATCGACGATCACCGGCACCGCGCGCGATGCTTCGAGGACGTCGGCGGCGAACGTCTCCAGCGTGCTGTCCTTGATGTGCGGATTTGCGCCGGCCGCAGCTTGTTGCTGGCCCCCTTGGGGTTTGGCCGCAGACACCGGCCGACCTGTCGGACCAATCAAAGCCATGGAACTTTCTCTCAGTTGTCAGACCCGGAAGATGGGCGCTGGCGGCGCGAAAGAAAAGAGTGCTTGGCCCTGGGGGCCTGAAAACCGGGCTTGTTAGGATAGTTCAGCCGTTCCAACCTGCGGTTCAGGGTCACGGGGTCGCGCATGTCAAAACTAACGGCGCCACTAGGGACCCATATCCTCTCGCGACGCTCGTTCCTCGGCGCGGCGTCCGCCTGGTCGATCGCGCCGGCGCTGGCGCGGGCGCGCTCCGCGAGCGATCTCGACGTCGCCATTGTCGGTGGCGGTGCTGCGGGGACGTATGCGGCATGGCGCCTCGCGCGGGAGCGGCCGCATTTGAAGACGCGCCTGTTCGAGGCCAGCGACCGGATCGGCGGACGCCTTCACTCGCTGTCGTTTCCGCAAGCCCCGCATTTGATCGTCGAGGGCGGCGGGATGCGCTTTCTCGACGCCCATCGTCATGTCAGCGGTCTCGCGCGCACTCTCGGCCTGGCGACGCGGGAGTTTCCCGTCGACCGCGATACAGACCGGGTGATGCTGCGCGGGACGAATTATTCGCTGGGAGACGTCCATGCCGGAAGGGCGCGCTTTTCCTATCGCGTTCCTGATCGGGATCAGACGCCTGACGCGGACTACTTCGATCGTGCCATTGCTCATGTCCTTCCCGATGTTCGCCGTATGTCCGCTTCCGATTGGAAGAAGGTCCGTGCCGGCTATCGCTTCAAGGAAAGGCTGCTGCGGGATTGGACCAACCGGGCGCTGTTGCTGGACGGCATGAGCGGCGAAGAGCTTGCGCTTGCGGAAGACGCCTCCGGTTATGACGACTGGATCGAGGGCGAAAGCGGTCTCGACGAGTTGGATTATTACTTCGTCCATGACGACGAGAGTCAGCCGTTCCGAACGCTCGTCGGCGGCTATCAGGGTCTGCCTCTGGCGCTGGCGGAACGCGCGGCAAAGGCCGGCGCGGGTGTCTCCAAGACGGAGCGGCTTGTCAGCCTGCGCATGACGGCGAGCGGCTTCGAACTCGCCTTTCGCAATCGGCGGGATCGGCTCTCGACGCTGACCTCGGCGAAGGTGATCCTGGCGCTGCCGCGCCGCGCGCTCGAAGGCATCGCCGATTTCGCGGCCGCGCGCGAACCGCGCTTCGCGCGCCTCATCGCTTCGGTCACGCCCATCCCGGCGTGCAAGAGCCTGTTGCTCTATCAACGGCCGTGGTGGCGCGATCACGGCATCGTCGAAGGCCGGTCCGTCACCGACATGCCGGCGCGGCAGTTCTACTGCTTCGGAGCCGAGCCGGAGCGCACCGCAAACGAGTCCGCCGACGGCTATGGCGTGCTCATGTCCTATTGCGACGAGAAGTCGGTCCAGACCTGGGTGGCACTCGCAGGGTCGAGCGTCGGGTTCGCGACGCTTGACGGTGATTCAGCCTTGGCGCGCGAGGTCCATCGCGAGGCACAGCTCGTCATCGGCACGACCGCGCTGAAACCGTTGGCGGCCTATTTCCAGGACTGGACCGTCGGCCCCTATGGCGGCGGCTGGCACTATTACGCGCTCGGCCATGACGGCGAAGCCGACGCGGAGGCCATCCTCAAGCCTGTGCCCGACCGGGACCTTTATGTCTGCGGCGAGGCCTATTCGCACGCGCAAGGCTGGGTCGAAGGCGCGCTCGAGCGGACGGAAACCGTCTTGCAGCGGCATTTCGGTCTGGCGCCGCCGCCGTGGCTTTGAGAACTCAGTTGAACGCGGCCAGGCGGGTTTCCAGTTTGGCTTTCACCTGGGGCCACTCGCCGGCGAGGATCGAGAAGTAGACGGAGTCGCGGAAGTAGCCTTGCGGCATCCACATATGGCCGCGCAGCGTGCCTTCTTCCGTCGCGCCCATCTTTTTCATCGCGGCACGCGAGCGCGCATTCTTCGCGTCGGTCTTCAGTTCAACACGGTTGTAGTTGGCGCCGAACGCGTTGCCGAGCAGCAGGTATTTGGCTTCCGGGTTGACCGCCGTCGCCTGCGCGGACGGCTGATACCAGGTGAAACCGATCTCGACCTTCGCGTGTTCCGGAGCAAGCGCAAGATACGATGTCGAGCCCACCAATGCGTCGTCCGACAGCCGGCGCACGGCATAGATGATCATGCGGCCCTGCGCGTTTTCGTCTGCCAGCCTTCGTATGAGCGTGCCCACGCCGGCCGACACGTCGTGCGGCATGTAAGTCCAGATGGCGGGATCGCGACCGGCTTCGACGAGGCCATCGAAGTGGCGCGGTTCGAGCGGCTCAAGCGCGATGAAGCGGCCCTTGAGCGTGTGGCCTCCAAGCGGTTTGACGTCTTTCATGTGCGTTCCGGCAGCCTTGCGATGACCGGTTCATGCTTGCAGGCGCGCAGAAACTTGAGAAGGTCGGCGGCGGGAATAGCAGTCGTGCGGTCGTTGCGCAGCGGATGGAAGTTGAGCGGTTCGAGCGCCAACATGCCTTCGTCGAGCACGACCCGCACTTTTCCGCCCGTGTCGTTGAGGATAGCAAACGGCGTCACGGAACCAGGCTCGACCCCGAGCGTCTCGCTCAGCAACGCGCTCGGACCGAACGAGAAGCGCGGCGCGCCCAACGCCTTCGCCAATTCGTTGAGGTCGATCTTGAGCGCGTCGCGCGCCACGACCAGCCAGAGTCCGTCTTTCTTGTCCTTGAGAAACAGATTTTTTGTGTGACCGCCGGGCTGGCTGGCGTAGAGCGCGGCGGCCTCCGCGACGGTGAAGACGGGAGCATGGACGTGCGTCGTCCAGGCGATGCCGAGTTCCCTCAGCTGGACATAAAGCGCCGCTTCGCGTTCGTCAGGCGAGGCGAGAGGCAAGCTCAGGGCACCAGGCGCTTGATCCATTCCGGCAGCGCGAAGGCCGCGAAGTGGATGTCCGGGTTGTAATAGTCCGTCTTGATCCGTGAGCGCTTGAAGGCGGCTGCCGCGCGGCGCACGCCGGCAGGTGTGCCGAGCTTTTGGCCCTTGCTCGCCCACGAGAGCGCCATGAAGCCGCCGATATAGCTCGGCACGACGGTCAGGTAGAGGCCCGAGCGCGGGAAGAATTGGCGCAGCTCCTTCAGTGCGTCCGTGATCTCCCACGGCTGGTAGAAGGGCACGCCGGTCTGGAACGTGGCGAAGCCGCCGGGCTTCAGCGCCGCCCTGACGCGTTCGTAGAACGTCTCACCGAAAAGCGCCTTTCCGGGCCCGACGGGATCTGGACGATCGGCGACGATCAGATCAAATCGACCTTTGTTTTCAGGCCTTCCAAGAAATTCGAAGGCGTCGGCGATTTCGATTTTCAGGCGGCGGTCCTTGAATGCCTTGGCGTTGATTTCACCGAAATGTTCACGGCAGAGTTCGACCACGCGGCCGTCTATGTCGACGAGAATCACTTCCTTAACGCCACGGTGTTTCAGCGCCTCGTCGGCGATCGAGAGGTCTCCGCCGCCGACGATCATCACCCGGCTCGCCCGGCCATGCTCGAGGAGCGGCAAATGGGTGAGCATCTCGGCGTAGGCGCTCTCGTCGCGCGTGGTGATCTGGACGATGTCGTCGAGCACCATGACCCGGCCGTTGGCGACGCTGTCGAAGATTTGGATGCGCTGAAATTGGCTCTTTTCCTCGGCAATCGGCTTGGCGCGAAGCTCCATCGACTGGGCGTAGCCCTTGTGGAGACGCTCCTTGAAACTGGCCGGCATCTGATCGCTCCGAAGGATTGTGACAGCGCCGCTCGGGGCGCGAGAGGTTCTCTACGGCTCGTCTGAAGCGGAGTCGAGAGTGGCATTCGCGCACTGGCGTGAAGAAAAAATTGACGATTGGATGACAAAATTTCTTGCATGAGGGGGCAGCGTGCCTATATTCGCCTCGTTCCTGCGAAGGAACAAAGCGGCGAGACGGCCTTCCGTCCGCCGCTTTCTTCTTGAGACGCG
>DATLOU010000067.1:0-65744 GCA_035536115.1 Rhizomicrobium sp. | reverse complement strand
CGGCGCCGATCGATGCCGAAGGCATCGCGAAGGGCGACGGCTGCATCTATCCGGCAGGCGTGAAGACGATCGCCGATCAGCTCGAGGAAAAGGGCTTCACCTGGCGCGGCTATATGGAAGACATGGGCAGGGACCCGGCGCGCGAGGCGGCGACTTGCGCGCGGCCCGCGCCGGGCGGCAACGGCGTGCTGCCGGCGACTCCGACAGACGCCTATGCCTATCGCCACAATCCCTTCATCTATTTCCATTCCATCGTCGATCGTCCGGCGGTGTGCGACGCAAATGACGTGAGCTTCGCCACGCTCGAGAACGATCTGAAGAAGATCGAGACGACTCCGAACTATGTCTTCATCGTGCCCAACGTCTGCAACGACGGGCACGATGCTCCGTGTAAGGATGGTCGCCCGGGCGGCCTCGTCACCGCCAACGCGTGGGTCAAGATGTGGATCCCGCGCATCCTGGCCTCGCCGGCGTACAAAAAGGACGGGCTCCTGATCGTCACCTTCGACGAGGCGGCGAGCGATGCCAGCGCCTGCTGCAACGAGCCGACGGGCCCGAACGTCGACAAGCCGGGCTATGCCGGGCCGGGCGGCGGGCGCATCGGCGCAATCCTGCTCTCGCCCTTCATCAAGCCCGGAACCGTGGTCAACGTGCCGATCAACCACTATGGCCTTTTGAAAAGTGTCGAGGACATTTTCGGACTTACCCACCTTGGGTATGCGGCCGATCCTTCACTCGCGACGTTCGCCGTCGCCTTCCCGCTGCTTTAGGTCGGGCAGAAACGCGGCCAGCAATCCGATCAGCGGCAGGAATGAGCAGACGCGATAGACGAATTCGATCCCTTCGCGGTCGGCGAGAAAGCCGAGCGCGCCGGCGCCGATCCCGCCCATACCGAACGACAGTCCGAAGAAGAGGCCGCTGATCAAGCCGACGCGGCCGGGCAAAAGCTCCTGGCCATAAACGACGATGGCGGGAAAAGCGCTGGAGAGCACAAGTCCCGCGCCGACGCTGAACACGCCGGTCCAGAACTGGTTGGCGAACGGCAGCGCCAGCGCAAACGGCAGCGTGCCGAGGATCGAAAACCAGATCAGGTATTTGCGTCCGAAACGGTCGCCGATCGGTCCGCCGGAAATCGTGCCGACCGCAGTCGCGGCCAGAAACAGGAAAAGGTGGATCTGCGCGCCGGGCACCGAGAGGTGAAACTTGTGGATCAGGTAGAAGGTGAAATAGCTCGTGATGCTCGCCATGTAGACGAACTTCGAAAAGATCAGCGCCACCAGGATCGCGAGCGAGGCGCGCACGCGAAACGGCGTCAGCCGCGATGTCAGATGCATGTGACCGTGATGTTGGGCGCGGAGCGTCCCGTTCCTGCGATACCATTCGCCGACCTGCCAGAGGATCACGATCGCAAGCAGCGCCGCCGCGGAAAACCAGGCGACGCCCGTGCGTTGGCCTGGCGAGATTGCGAACGCCGCGAGCAGTGGCCCCAACGCGCCGCCGATGCTGCCGCCGACCTGGAACATCGATTGCGCCAGTCCGCGCCTGGTGCCGGCCGCGAGATGCGCGACGCGCGAACTTTCGGGATGAAATGTCGACGAACCGATGCCGACGAGGGCGGACGCTGCGAGCAGCAGCGGATATGTCGGCGCCAGCGCCAGCCCGATCAAGCCGATGAAGGTGAAGACCATGCCGGCCGGCAGCGCATACGGCACGGCCCTGCGGTCGGTATAGGCGCCGACCAAGGGCTGCAGCAACGATGCCGTTGCCTGATAGGTGAGGGTGATCAGCCCGACATGGGCAAAGTCGAGATCGAAGGTCGATTTCAGGTTGGGATAAATCGCCGCCAGCAGCGACTGCATCATGTCGTTCAGCGCGTGGCAGAACCCGACGGCGAAGAGTACCGCGAAGACGGTCGAATGCACCTGGAGCGGTGCGGCGCGCGCAGTCGTGTCCCCCATCGTCTCAAGCTGCCGATTCGCCGACGCGCGTGCAATCCGTGACGCTGCATAATTGGGCCGCGTTCTGCGCAGGAATCCGTGTCGGTTCCGCCGGGGAACTCTCGTTAACGCGATTTCCCCATTCGGCGAAACCATATCGGCGCCGAACCGTTTTCTATGTGGACCTGACCAATCGCGTGCGGGCGCTTTCGTCTGCGCCGTTGGTCAGCGAACGAGGGGCACAACAAGACCAATGGAGTGTGTCATGTTGAACAACAAACTGGCTCGCAATCTCCTGCTTGCAGGCGTGATCGGTGCCGGTGCGTTCGCCGTAACCTCGGCGCCTGCAGCGGCCGACACCTACACACGGTGCGACAGCTACGGCTGCTATCGCGTGCATTGCGACTATGACCGCGACAATTGTTGGCGCGAGCAGAACTACTATAACCGCTCGTACTACTACACGCCGTCGGCTTATCGCTACCGTCACTGGGTCTGCGATTATGACGGCGACAATTGCCGCTGGGTCTATGGCGACAGCTACAACTATCGCCGCTACGACTATGAGCCCAGCTTCGGCTTGAGCTTGGGCTTTCACGACTAACGAAAGCTGAGTCATGGACGGCGGTGTCGCGAGCGCGGCACCGCCGTTCGCTTTCCGCCGTTACTTCGCCCGCTGTTTCGCTTCGTCCTGGACGAGATGGGCAATCGCATCCTTGCCGTCGGGACTATGCAGCCAGGCCTCCGCCGCCTGCTGGGTCGCAAACTGTTTCGGCGCGCGCAGCGGCTTGTTGCGGCCCTCGACCGGGATCAGCACCTCGAATGTTCCCGCGAAGCGCGAATCCTTGGTCTCGCTGGCATAGGGCGGGGGCAAGGAATGCTTCTTGTTGCGCATGGCCATGACGGCGTGTCCCGGGTTCGGATGGCGAAGGCGGGCTTCTATCAGCGCTGGCAGGAAATGCCAAACCAGATCACGTTGTAGGGCGCAACTAGCCGCTCGATCTCGTGAAAGCCGAAGGCGCGATAAAAGCGCACGGCGCGCTCATTGGCCGGTCCGACGCCGAGATGCGCCTTGGCCGCGCCGATCGCCGCCATGCGTTCAAGCCAGGTGCGGATCAGAATGCGTCCAATGCCTTTGCCCTGCAGTCGTGGCAAGAGGTTGATGTGCAGATGCGCCGGATAGGGTTCGCTGATCCGTTTGGGCGTCTTGGGCGGATGATGGATCATATGT
Organism: Rhizomicrobium sp.; assembly: GCA_035536115.1. GTDB lineage: Bacteria > Pseudomonadota > Alphaproteobacteria > Micropepsales > Micropepsaceae > Rhizomicrobium. The sequence continues at coordinate 62,576 of DATLOU010000067.1, read as the reverse complement.
GCCAGGCGATCGTCCGGCGTCCAATCGGACCGGGGCTCAGGCGGATCCGCGTAATGCGTGCGCAGTTCCGGCCACCAATCGGATTCCAGTTGACGCTCGAAGGAATGGGTGTCGAGCGGGCCGACGATGTAGCCGCCGACTCCTATATCGTCTTCGACGACGAAGGCGGTCTCAGGCGAGAGCACGGCGTATGGTCCGGCATAGATGTGGCCGAGAAGTTTCCAGTCACGAAAGATATGCGAGGCGTCGTTGCCGTTGGCCCCGGTCGCGAGACACACCTGGTACAACGCCGAAAGGTCTTCCGAAACATAGGGACGTATCTTCGCCGGCACGTCTCGCCTTCTTCCTCGCCCGCTGCAGCAGGGGACTCTCCTAAAACTATCGCGCCAGAAAGCCAATCTGTCATGCGCTGCGGGCGATGACAGAGAGCCTCAGCCCATGACAAAGTGGTCATGGAACACATGGGAGGCGTTCATGCCCTCACTTGCCGAACGCTTGGGCTATGCGGCGGATCAGCCGCTGATCATCATCAACTGCGACGATATCGGCTCCTCGCATTCGGCCAATGTGGCGAGCGAAGCCGCGATGCGCGCGGGCATCGCCTCGTCGGCGACGCTGATGGTGCCCTGCCCCTGGGCGAGAGAGGCGGTGGAGCGCTTCAAGGATCTCGATGTCGGCATCCATCTGACTCTGACGGCCGAGTATCCGACCTATCGCTGGCGCACGCTGACCGACGCACCAAGCCTGCGCGATGCTCAGGGCTATATGCCCAGAACGGCCGCCGAACTCTGGCAGCGTGCCGATCCGGCGGAAGTCGAGGCGGAATGTCGCGCGCAGATCGATCAGGCACTCGCCTGGGGTGTCGACATCACCCATCTCGACAATCATATGGGCACGCTGCAGGTGAGCGAAAAGCTCTATCCGATCTACGTGAAGCTCGGAAAGGAATACAAGTTGCCGTTGCGCATGGTCGGAACCTTTGCCGACAGCCGCCTCGGCTTTCGGTGCCGCGCCCAGGCCGATCAGGCCAACATCGTCTATCCGGACGATTTCAGCTTTCAGTGGGGCCGGAAGATGATGCGCGAGGTGTTCGATGACTATCTCGCGCGACCGGGCGCCGGCGTGATGGAAATGATCCTGCATTGCGTCAACGACACGCCGGAGTTGCAGGCCTACGACAAGACCGAAAGCGCCATACGCATCCACGACGCCGAGATCGGCATCGACCAGGCCCTAAAGGAAAAATTCGAGCGCGCCGGCGTGAAGCGCATCAGCTTCCGCGGCTTGCGCGACCTGATGCGACAGGCGCATTGAAAGACACCCTCCGCCTTTAACGCTATATCAATCGAAATTGCCTACCGTCACCTTGCTACATGGTGGGAAGACGGATAGCGCGGCGAAAACAATGAGTGGGGAGCGCGCACCGTTCTTTTTGCCGCCGTCATTATTGATCGGCCTCTCGGAGATTGACGAGGAGCATCAGCACCTCATCGACAATATCTATCGCGTTCAGTCCGCCACATCCGTGCGGCAACATCTACAAGACATTGTCGCGTCGCTCACGGAACACTTTGCTCATGAAGAGCGCGTGATGCGCGAGACCGGCTATCCCCAACTCGCAGAGCACGCGACCCATCACACGGCGGTTTTGGCCCGCATGCAAGAACTCTCGAACCGCTGCGATGGTGCGCCGCTGAACGATCTGATGCATGCACTACTCGAGGACATCCTGCGCGCCGATCTTCCTTTCAAGTCCTTCCTCCAAGGCAAGGGACTCGTGGCGGCGTAAGACGCCAACTTATCCAACACCCGCCAGACCCATAGTAGAATGCGCGCATGAGCGCGCGTTTGAATTCAAATCCCTTGTTGGCCGGCCTGAGCGGAATCGCCCGTCGCGATGACGGTCGCGTTCGCGCGGCCTGGCCCGTGGATAAGTCTCGCTTGCGCCCGCCCAGAAAAATATTTTCGCGGGACAAGAAAAACGCAAAGAGCCGCGCGCGACTTATCCAACAAACACATCAAAGTCGAAAACAGTACGGTTGTGGTTCAGTGCTTCTTGCGTCCAATCCCTAGTTGTTCGCGCCACAAACGCGCGGGGATTTCCTCGACGGCGCCTTCCGCGAGATGGCCGAGATGGAACGGCCCGAACTGGACACGGATGAGGCGGGACACCTTTAGCCCCAGTCGCTCCATCAGGCGCTTCACCTCGCGGTTCTTGCCCTCCTTGAGCGAGACGCTGGCCCAGGAATGCATCCCTTTGCTGCGCTCGAGGTCGGCGATCACCGGGCCATATTTTACGCCATCTATCGTGATGCCGGTGGCCAGCTTGTCGAGGTCGGCTTGGGTGACCTTGCCGAACAACCGGGCACGGTATGTGCGTTGCCAACCGCTCGCCGGCAATTCGAGCCGGCGTGCCAGCTCGCCATCGTTGGTGAGGAGCAGAAGACCTTCGGAATTGAAGTCGAGCCTTCCGACTGACACGACGCGGGGCAAATGCCGCGGCAGGTTGATGAAGACGGTCGGCCGCCCCTCGGGATCTTTATGCGTGGTGACCAGTCCAGAGGGTTTGTGGTACCGCCAGAGTCGCGCAGGCTCTTTCATGCCGAGCGGCTTGCCGTCGATGGTCACGGCGTCGTCCGCCATGACGTTGCGGGCAGGCGATTTGAGCACCTCGCCGTTCACGGCGACGCGGCCTTCGAGGATCATCTTCTCCGCATCGCGGCGCGAGCAGAGCCCGGCGCGCGCCATCACTTTGGCGATGCGCTCGCCCTTCGGCGCGTCGCTCGGTTCGACGTCTTCGGCGCCGGTCTTGGGCGTCCACTTGGGCGTGCTAGTCTTGGCCAAACTCTTCGGATCCAGGATGACTGACGCAGAAGCCATAGCATTGGCGCTTGCCGAAGCCGAGGCCGCCGCAAGCCGCGGCGAAGTGCCGGTCGGTGCGGTGCTCTTGTCCGCACAGGCCGCGCTTCTGGCGGCGGACGGCAACCGTATCGTCGAACGGCGCGATCCCACTGCGCATGCCGAGGCGCTGGTGTTGCGCTCAGGGGCGGCCAAGCTCGGCAATGAGCGGCTCATCGGGACGACGCTCTTCGTTTCGCTCGAACCGTGTGCGATGTGCGCCGGCGCGATCAGTCTCGCCCGCGTCGAGCGTCTGGTGTTTGCGGCCGAGGATCCCAAGGGCGGCGCGATCCTCAATGGCCCGCGTTTCTTTACGCAGCCGACCTGCCACCATCGCCCCAAGGTCGAGCGCTTGGGCGACGCCCCGGCCGCGGGAGCGCTCTTGAAGGAATTCTTCCGTACACGGAGGAATTGAGCCTCAATCGATGTCGCCGATCTCGATCGCCTGACTTCCGCCCTGAAGGTGAACGATCAATCCGTCATGACCAACCTTCACGCCTTCGGGGCGCACGTCGGCGACGCCCTTGATAAACGCGCGCATGGCGATCCAGTTGGGAACAACCGGAAGAAGGTGGGTGTAGAGCAAGAGCTTCGCGTGCGCGAGGTTGGCGATGCGTGCGGCCTCAATGGGCGTCGTGTGATAGCCGGGAATGTCGTGCATGATCTTGGCGGGCCGTGGCCGCCCTGCTGCCATCAGCTCGTCATGCATGATGGCGACAAGCTCCGGCGCCAAGGCTTCATGCACCAGCACATCCGTGCCTTGCGCGGCATGTGCAAGGTCTTCATCATAGATCGTATCACCGCTGATGGTGACGCTGCGGCCAGCGAAGTCGAAGCGATAGCCATAAGCGGGATTGGCTGGCTCGTGCTTGACGCGGACCGCCGTCACCGTCAGGCCCGATTGATCAAGAACCGAAGTGGTGGTTCGCCCTGCCGGAATGACAATGGCGATGGCGGCGAGCTTGGCGGCCGCCGGCGGCAGCATCGCCGCGCCATGGTGTTTGGTGCGGTAAGTGTCATCGATCGCGTAGGCTTCGTTGAAGCCGGCAACGACAAGCTCGATGCCCGGCGGGCCATAAACCTTGAGTGGGCGCTTGCGGCCCGCGACCCAGGTCTGCAGGCGCACATCGGCCAGCCCGCCGATGTGATCGGAATGCAGATGGGTGATGAAGACGGCGTCGATCTTGTTCAGCGGAACCTTCCAAAGCTGCAGGTTGCGCGCACTGTCGACGCCGGCATCGACGAGATAGAGATGGTCCCCGGCCGCGATCAGCGTGCTTGGCCCTGCGCGCGAAACGTCGGGCAGAGGCGTGCCGGTACCGACGAGGACGACGGCGAGTTCGTTGCCGCCCGCAAGCTTTGCATTGCCTGCGGCAACGGCGTGGCGCACCGCCAGGCGGAAGATCCAGGTGTCCACCGCGACCGATTGCAATGCCGCCGCCGCGGCGATCGCGACGAGCGCGATGCCGATGAGGACATACAGAAAAGAGCGCCTCATCGCCTCTTCAATCCGCGCTGTTTCAGCCGCCAGAGAAGAACATCAAGCCTGTCCTGGCCGAAGAACGGCTCGCCTTCGAAGGCCATGGTCGGCACACCCCAATGACCGCAGGCCTGAAGCGCCTGCTGGTTTTCCTGAGCCACAACTTCGTACTTCTGCGGATCGGCCGCGATCTTACGATCGAGTTCGGCGAGATCGACTCCTGCCCGTGTTGCGGCGTCCGACAGATGGGAGCCTTCGTGCCAGTTGTCGATCGTGCCCGACCAGATCGTGTGGCTGACTTCCCGGAGAAAAGGCAAACCCCGTCCAGCCTCGGCTGCGGCACAGCCGAGCCGCGTGAGACGGTGAATGTAAGGTTGCTCGGGTGCTGCCGCGCGCGTGTTGTGATCGATGACGACAGGGTCGGGCCTCGGCCAGCGATAGGGAAGGTTCAGCATCTCCGCCAACCGCGACGTGTCGCGCACCAGATAGGGGATCCAAAGCGGATTTACCTGACGGAAGAACTCACCGGCTCTGACAGCGATGGGATAGACCGGCCGCACCTTTACGGAGAGTTCGTACGCCTCCGTCATTGCAAGCAAACGCGGCGTCGCCAAATAGGAATAGGGACTACGAAACGACCAGAAAAGATCGACGACAAGCGTCATGCCATTCCCCGCATTGACCGTAAGGTTTCACGTAGAATTACGTCAAGTTTCGCGATTTGCACCCATGCTGCAAGCCGCGGTCTGTGTTGCTTCCTCGACCAAATCACGCGGCTTGATTTACGGGGACAGGAATCACACATTGGCTGAGACAGGATTGGGAGGTGGTGATGGCGTTGATCGTTTATGGCGGGAGCATTTCTCCGTTCGTGCGCAAGGTGCGCGTTTTGTTGGCGGAGAAGGGGATCGAATACACGCTGGAAGCGGTCAATCCGTTCGCGCCGCCGCCCGATTTTCTCGCAATCAGCCCGTTGAAACGCATTCCCGTGCTGCGCGACACCGATCGCCCCGAGCCAAACACGCTGCCGGACTCGTCCATCATCTGCGATTATCTCGAGCATAAATATCCCAAGCCGGCGCTCTATCCGTCGGAGCCGTTCGAACGCGCCCGAGCGCTCTGGTACGAAGAGTATGCGGACTCCGTGATGGCCACGAATATCGGCGGCGGCTTGTTCTTCGAGCGTGTGGTCAAGAAGATGATGCGCGGACAGACCGACGAAGCGGTGTGCCAGAAGACGCTGTCCGAGAAGCTGCCGCCGCTGTTCGATCATCTGGAACACGAAGTCAGTGGCAAGGACTATCTCGTCGGCGGGTCCTTCTCGATCGCGGATATCTCGATCGGAACGATGTTCGTGAACTTCGATCACGCCGGCGAAAAGCTCGATGCCAAGCGCTGGCCGAAGCTGGCTGCTTATGTCGAGAAGACACACGCGCGGCCCTCGTTCAAGGCCATGCTCGACGAGGAACGGCCCTTCGTTCAACGCTTCCGCGCCGCCTGAAGGACAAACGATGATCGATCTCTACACTTCGGCGACGCCGAATGGCTGGAAGGCGTCTGTGACGCTCGAGGAATGCGGCTTGCCTTATGAAGTTCACGCCATTGACATGGGCAAGGGCGAACAGAAGACGCCCGAATTTTTGAAAATCAATCCCAATGGCCGCATTCCCGCCATCGTGGATCGCGACTTGGACAATTTCGCCGTCTTCGAATCCGGCGCATTGATGATCTATTGCGCCGAGAAGAGCGGGAAGCTGTTGCCGACAGACGTGAAGGGGCGCAGCAGCGTCATCCAGTGGCTGATGTTCCAGATGGGCGGGATCGGCCCGATGATGGGGCAGGCGAACGTGTTCTTCCGCTATTGGCCGGAAAAATACCAGCCCGCCATCGACCGTTATCAGCATGAATCGCGGCGTCTGTTCGAGGTGCTGAACAATCGCCTCAAGGACCATGAATGGCTGGCCGGCGACTTTTCCATCGCCGACATCGCCAACTTCTGTTGGGTCCGCACCTATTTCTGGTCGGGCGTGAATGTCGAAGGCCTCGATCCCTTGCTGCGCTGGGTTGAACGGATCAACGAAAGGCCGCTCACCCAGGCCGGTCTGAAAGTGCCGGTCGATCGCTCAAAGGTATTGAGCGGCGCTGTAGACAGCGAGGGCGCCAAGAAGATGATCGAGAGCGCGCAAAAGATCGTCCAGCACTAGATTTTTTCCGACGTTCTGCGCGAGCGGCGCCGGGCGACGAACTGGTTGAGCATTTCTACCAGGCCCGAGAACGCAACAGCGAAGTAGAGGTAGCCGCGGGGAATATGGAAATGCGCGGCGTCGGCGATCAGCGCGGTGCCGATCAGGAGGAGAAAACTCAACGCCAGCATTTTCACCGTCGGGTGTCGCTCGACGAATTCACTGACGGGGCCGGATGCGATCAGCATCACGATCATGGAGAGAACGATGGCCGCGATCATGATCGACAGGTGCTCGGCCATGCCGACTGCGGTGATCACCGAATCGATTGAGAAGACGATGTCGAACAGCGCGATTTGTACGACCGCCGCAAACAGCGTGGTGAGCTTGGCGCTTCGCGCATCGTCCTCCGCCTCGGCCATGTCGTGAATCTCGCGCGTGCTTTTGGTGAGCAGGAAAATTCCACCGGCGCCGAACACCAAGTCCCGCCACGAAAGTCCGACGCCCCAGAGTGTGATGACGGGCACGGAGAGCGAGATGATCCACGCCACGCTCGACAGGAAGGCGATGCGCAAGCCCAGCGCAAGAAACAGGCCAATCCGACGCGCAAGCGCGCGCTGCTCGGGCGAAACCCGGTTTGCGACGAGCGAAAGAAAGATGATGTTGTCGATCCCAAGCACGATCTCGAGCACGGCCAGCGTCAGAAGCGCGAGCCAGGCGTCGACGGAGAACAGCAAGTCGTACATCGCGGTTTCTCCGCTCAGAACCAGTGAGGGGCGAGATAAGAGAAAAAGTACAACACCGTTTCGCGCGCGGCGAGAAGGCCAATTCCCGCACCGATGAAGACGTCGCTCAGAAAATGCGCCGTCAGCAGCGCGCGGGTCAGTCCGAGCCAAAGCGCCGCCGCGAAAAAGACGAGCGCGAGGTGGGGCCAGACACAGGACGCAATGGCCGCCACGCACATGATGGTCAAAGCGTGACCGGATGGGAAGGAATTGTAGTCGAGCTTGAACTTGAACCAGACGAAGCCATAAAGACCCATCTCCATGTCGTCGCGTGGCCTCCTGCGGCCAATGATGAGCTTCAAGCCGTGCAAGACGATGCTGCCGGCGGCAAGGCTCGCGATAAATGCGAGCGAGCAGTTCGAGGCCAGTCTGAAATCCGCCTGCTCACCCCAGATGGCGAGACCGGCTTGGGCCGCAATGAGCGAAATGAGCGACGCGACGAGCCAGTGCGCGGCCTTCGCCCAATGGGTCGTGCGCTCGAGGAATTGCTCGAACGCCGCACTTTCATGGTCGTAGATCGCGTGCGCGGCCCCGCGGTCGATGGGAAGGCACGCGGCACCGATAACGAGAAGAAGAATGCCCGCCCAAAGCAGCATGTGCGCTGCTTGCCGCGCCCCGCCGTCGCTGTCAATCGGGGCGCAAGATACTTGCGGCATTGCGCGTCACCGTGGGACTGGCGAGCGGCCCGTACCGCGCGCTACAGTCCCCGTGCTCGATATTGGAAATTTGGAGGGACGCAAATGGATTTCGATTATTCGCCACGCCAGAAGGAGTGGATGAAAAAGGTGGGCGACTTCATGCACGCTCACATCTACCCGGCCGAACCGGTCTACGCCAAACAGATGGAAGACGCGCGCGCCAAGGGAAATCCCTGGATCGTCGTGCCTGTCGTCGAAGAGTTGAAGAAGAAGGCTAAGAGCCAGGGGCTGTGGAATTTCTTTCTTAACGAAAGCGAACATGGCGCGGGCTTGACGAACCTCGAATATGCGCCGCTGGCCGAAATCATGGGCCGCATCGGTTTCGCTTCGGAAGTGTTCAATTGCTCGGCGCCCGACACCGGCAACATGGAAGTGCTGGAGCGTTACGGCAGCAAGTACCAGCAGGACAAGTGGCTGAAGCCTCTGCTCGAAGGCGAGATCCGTTCCGCGTTCCTCATGACGGAACCTGCCGTCGCGTCGTCGGATGCAACCAACATTGCGACGCACATCGAGCGCAAAGGCGATCACTATGTCATCAATGGCCGCAAATGGTGGTCGTCAGGCGTTGGCGATCCACGCTGCAAGCTGATGATCGTGATGGGCAAGACCAATCCTGACGGCGGTCGCCATAGCGCGCAATCGCAGATTTTTGTCGAGCGCGATGCGCCAGGCGTGAAAGTTCTGCGCATGCTGCCGGTGTTCGGCTATGACGATGCGCCGCACGGCCACGGTGAAGTGCTGCTCGAAAACGTCAAGGTTCCGGTCGAGAACATGATCCTGGGCGAGGGCCGCGGTTTCGAGATCGCGCAAGGCCGCCTCGGACCGGGTCGCATCCACCACTGCATGCGCACGATCGGCGTCGCCGAGCGCGCGCTCGAGATCATGTGCAAACGCCTTCTCACGCGCGAGGCGTTCGGCAAGAAGATCGCCGAGCATTCGGTGTGGGAACAGCGTGTCGCTGAGGCGCGCATCAACATCGACATGTGTCGTCTATTGACGCTCAAGGCAGCCGACATGATGGACAAGGTCGGCAACAAGGTGGCGCGTTCCGAAATCGCGGAGATCAAGGTTGCAGCACCGCGCATGGCGCTCAAGGTGATCGACGATGCGATCCAGGCCTGGGGCGGCGGTGGCGTCACATCCGATCCCGGCCTCGCCAGGATGTACTCCAGCCAGCGCACGCTGCGTCTTGCGGACGGTCCGGACGAGGTGCATTGCCGCACGATCGCCAGACTGGAATTCGGCAAGCACGCCGAAATTCCCAGGCGCGCTGCTGCGGAATAGTTTGTCAGAACGGCCGGGTGCTAAAAAACGGCATCCGGCCACTATTTCAGCTCGTTGCACCTTAACCAGGCGCGCCCGCGCGCTTGGCGAACATCCAGGCGCGTTCGGCCAGCGGACGAACCGCGGAGGCATTCTGCGCCGCATTGGCGTTGGCTGCCGTGCCGTCGCGCACGCGGCCGACGATGCCCTGGAGAATTCCGGCCAGTCGGAAGAAGTTGTAAGCCGCGTAATAGTCCATGTTCGGGGTCTCGGTCCGCCCCGTCCGCTTGCAGTACATCGCCACGTACTGATCCATGGTCGGTATTCCGAGCGCCTCATAGTCGACGCCCATGATCGAGCCCGCGCTCGTGCCGCGTCCGTCCTGCTGCCACTGCATGAGGTGATAGGTGAAATCGGCCAAGGGATCGCCAATCGTCGACAACTCCCAGTCGATGACGGCGAGGACCTTCGGCTCGGTGGGGTGAAGGATCATGTTGTCGAGACGATAGTCGCCATGCACGACGGAAGGTTTCCCCTCGCTCGGCAAATGCGCCGGCAGCCATTCGATAAGCTTGTTCATCTCATCGATCGTCTCTGTTTCAGACATCTGGTATTGCTTGGTCCAGCGCGAAATCTGCCGCGCGACGTAGGCCGTGGGCTTGCCGAATTCCGCCAGCCCGATCTTCACGTGGTCGAAATTGTGCAGCCGCGCGAGCGTCTCGTTCATCGCATCGTAGGTCGCCCAGCGCTGCTTCTTGTCCATGCCGGGCAGGACGCCTTCCCAAAGAACGCGGCCTTCGACGCAGTCCATCACATAGAACATCGTTCCCGTGATGCTTTCGTCTTCGCAGAGCAGATACGGCTTGGCGACGGGAAACCCCGTCGGATAAAGGGCCGAGATCACCTTGAATTCGCGGTCGACGGCATGCGCACTCGGCAAAAGCTTTCCGGGCGGTTTTCGGCGCATCACATATTTGCGGTTCGGCGTGACGAGTTGATAGGTCGGATTCGACTGGCCGCCTTTGAATTGGCGCACTTCGAGTGGTGTCTGAAAGCCCGCGATGCGATCAGCAAGATACGCCTCCAGCTTCTTCACATCGATGGCGTGGGCAGCCGTAACCTCCTTGGTGCCGGAGTAGGTTTCCTGACGGCTGATGCCTGCCTGGCTCATCAATGGCTCCCGGGGTGCATGCTGGCGGCATTTTTGGCTTGCCTTGTCGGCCCGCACAAGCCTATTGCGCCCGCTCGCGTGCCAGCGCGCGCCAGCCGATGTCGCGGCGGCTGAACGAGCCCTCCCAGTGGATAATATCGACAGCGGCGTATGCCCGCGCCTGTGCCTCTGCAACGCTCGCCCCCGTCGCGGTGACGCTCAGGACGCGACCGCCGACAGCGACGATCTGACCGTCTCGTCGTTCCGTTCCGGCATGGAAGATTTGTACGCCGGGAAGTCGGGCGGCCTCGGCGAGACCATGGATGACGTGCCCTTTTTCGTAAGTACCGGGATAACCTCTCGACGCCATCACGACTGTGAGCGCCGTGTCGTCGCTCCAGCGCAAGTCGACCTCGTTCAGCATCCCGTCCCGCATCGCCAGCAGCACCGTGAGCAGATCGCTCTTCAGCCGCGGCATCATCACCTGGGCTTCCGGGTCGCCAAAGCGACAATTATATTCCACCAGTTTTGGTCCGGCCGCCGTGAACATCAGTCCCAGATACATCGCGCCGACATAAGGCAAGCCCTTGGCACGCATCGCCGCGACGGTCGGCAGGATGAAGCGCTCCATCGCCACGGCTTCCATTGCGGGCGGCAGCACCGGAGCAGGCGAGTACGCGCCCATCCCACCGGTGTTCGGCCCCTTGTCGCCGTCGAAAACGCGCTTGTGGTCCTGCGCGCCGACCAGCGGGATGACGTTCGTTCCATCGCTCAGTGCGAAGAAGCTGCCTTCCTCGCCGGCCATGAATTCTTCGACGACGACTTGCTGGCCGCTCGTGCCGAAGCCACCTTCAAACACGAAGTCGATGGCCTTATTCGCAGCGGCCGAAGTCTCTGCGACGACCACGCCTTTGCCCAATGCCGGCCCATCCGCCTTGATCACCACCGGCAGCCCCAATGTGTCCGCGAAAGCCTTCGCTGCTTTCGGCTCGTTGAATCGCCGATACGCCGCGGTCGGGATGCCGTATTCCGCGCACAAGTCCTTCACAAAACCTTTAGAGCCTTCGAGAACGGCGGCCGCCTTGCTCGGACCGCTGGCGCGAATGCCCGCCGCCTCGAACACGTCCCACAGCCCGCCGATCAGCGGCGCGTCCATGCCGATGACGGCGAAGTCGATCGTTCTGTCCTTGGCAAACGCGACAAGGCCGTCGAAATCCATCGCGGCGATCGGCACGCACTCCGCCACGGCCTCGATGCCGGCATTTCCCGGCGCGCAATAGAGCTTGGTCAGAAGCGGGCTCGCGCTCAGCGCCCATGCCAATGCGTGCTCCCGTCCGCCTGAACCAACCAATAGAACTTTCATGGACAAATCCTTGATACCGAACGACGAAATTCCAGACTCGTTTCACGACAGTTCCTATATCATCGGAATCATGTCGGATGCAGTCACACGTGCCAATCTGCCGGAATATTCGGTGAGCGAAGTCTCCACCGCCCTCAAGCGGACGGTGGAGGACGCCTTTCCGTTCGTGCGCATCCGCGGCGAGGTCAGCAAAGTCACGTTTCAGTCGTCCGGACACGTCTATTTCGACCTGAAAGACGACCAAGCGGTCCTGAACGCGGTCTGCTGGCGGATGACCGCGCAGCGGCTCAAGGTGAAGCCGCAACAGGGTCTCGAAGTTGTTTGTACCGGCCGCATTTCGACCTATGCAGGGTCGTCGCGCTATCAGCTGATCGTCGACCAGGTCGAACTCGCCGGTCTGGGCGCGCTCATGGCGCTCCTCGAAGAGCGTAAGAAAAAGCTGGCGGCTGAGGGCCTATTTGCGTCGGAGCGCAAGCGTCGACTGCCATTTCTGCCTGACGTCATCGGCGTAATCACCTCGCCGACTGGCGCCGTCATCCGCGACATCATGCATCGGCTCGAGGCGCGATTTTCCCGCCGCGTCCTGCTCTGGCCGGTCTCGGTCCAAGGTGAGTGGGCTGCAAGTGAGGTGGTGGCGGCCATCCGCGGATTCAACGCGATCAAGCCCGGCGGCGCCGTGCCCCGGCCGGATTTGCTGATTGTCGCACGCGGCGGCGGATCGATCGAAGACCTCATGGTGTTCAATGAAGAGGCGGTGGTGCGCGCAGTCTCCGAAGGAACTATCCCGCTCATTTCGGCGGTCGGCCATGAGACCGACACGACGTTGATCGATTTCGTTTCGGACATGCGGGCTCCCACGCCATCCGCCGCGGCGGAGATGGCCGTTCCCGTGCGAAGAGAATTGCTGACGCAGACACTTGATTTGGAGCGGCGCTTCATACGCTGCGTCGGCGCTCGCATGGACGAGAGAAGAAGGCACCTCTCGCAAACCGCGCGTATTTTGTCGCGTGCAGAGCAAGTGTTTGCAGGTTCACGTCAAAGGTTGGATTTCGCCGGCGGCCGCCTCGATTCCGGATTGAAGAGCAATCTTCAGGAACATGGTCGAGCCTTCACGAAGTTCGGCACCCAGCTCCGTCCAAGCCTTTTGACCAACCGCTTTTCGCAGGCGCGCGAACGCAACGTCGCGCTCGCTCGCAGCCTGGTCCAAGCTCAGAGGGCGCGACTGAGGCAACTCCGCAAGCAATTGGACGCAGTCGCGCGGGTGATGGATAGCGTCTCTTATCGCTCGGTGCTCGAACGCGGTTTTGTGTTGGTGCGCAGCGAGAGCGGCAAGATTCGCCGCCGCGCGGAGGCAGTTCTCGCTGGCGAGACGCTTGCTCTTACTTTTGCCGACGGTACGCGGATGGCCGTCGCCGAGGGTTCGGCCGTCCCGAAAATGAAGAAGCGTCCAAGAAAGCCCGATGACGAACAGGATAGTTTGTTTTAGCAAGCCCGATGGATAGACTTGCCGCATGAACAAGATGGAACGTGAACTGCGCCCGGATGGTCTCGCCGAGGTCGAATATCTCGACGGCGAATACCGCGTCGTGAAGGCCGGCTCCTTCGTCATCTGCGCCGTTACGGGCGTCCACATTCCATTGGAGGCTCTGCGCTATTGGAGCGTCGATCTTCAGGAGGCCTATGCCAACCCGGTTGTGGCGCTGAAGCGGATGCGGGAAGCCGGGAAGACTCCAAAATGATCTCGCGTCGCGCGCTTCTGGTGGGTGGTTCTGCCCTCACCATGGCGCCGCTTGTCGTCCATGCCGACGCCGCGCGATTGCAGCTTTCCGGCAGCATGGAGCAGGGCAGCTTGATCGTCGGGCGTACGGAGCCCGGCGCGCGCGCCACGTTCGACTCCGTTCGACTGAATGTCTCGCCCGATGGCATATTCGCCTGCGGCATCGAGTGGGATCGCACACAGCCTGCGCATCTCTCCGTCGCCTTCGCCGACGGGGCGATAGAAGTTCGCGATTTGATTCCGGTTGCGCGCCAGTACGTCCTTCAACGTGTCACGGGATTGCCGCCCAGCACGGTTTCGCCGTCGCACGAAGAGTTGCAGCGCATCGGCCGCGAGCATCAACAGCTTTCGGACGCACGGAAGAAGGATAGCGACGCGATCTGGTTTGCTGAGCCGTTCGATTGGCCCGCGGCGGGCATCATGAGCGGCGTCTTCGGCAGCCAACGCATCGACAATGGCAGACCCATGTCGCCCCACTTTGGGGTCGACATGGCCAATGCCGAAGGCACGCCGATTTACGCGCCTGCCAACGCGACTGTGTCGATCTGCGACGACTACTATCTCGAAGGGGGATTCACGCTACTCGATCACGGGCACGGCGTATCGACTTCCTACCTGCACCAAAGCAGCCGATTGGTGAGACCTGGAGACGTAGTGCAACGCGGACAGATGATCGGGCGCATCGGCAAGACCGGTCGCGCCACGGGGCCGCATCTGCACTGGGCGATGAACTGGTTTCAGGTCAGGCTTGATCCATCGCGCTCCACGCGCACAAGCGAGCCACCCAGATCGTGACGGGTCCTTATCGCCTCACGAACTGGTCGAGCAGATGTTCGATCGATTCGAGTTGCTTGAATTCGGCGCGAACCCGCAACTGCGCAATGCCGTCGCGCTCTGATGCTGACAAACGCGCGAAATCCTTCTCGGTTGTGACCAGAACCGCATTTTCTGCGCTGGCACGCGACTTGAGATGAGCGACCTCCATCTGCGAATAGGCGTGATGATCGGCAAAGGCGCGGGCTTCGACAACCTTGGCGCCCAACTCTCTCAACAACGTAAAAAATCGTTCCGGATTCGCAATTCCCGCGAACGCGATCACCCGCCTGCCCGACCAGGAGACGTCATCGACAGGAACCAGTCGTGACTCGACGAAGGGCACCGACGTCTCCACAGGCGACGTTCCACCACCGTGGAGAATGACCGCGTCGGCGCGTTTCAGTCCTTGCGCGATCGGTTCGCGCCACGGGCCGGCCGGCAGCATGCGATGGTTGGCGACCTCAGTTCCCGCAGCGACCACGACCAAAGAGAGGTCTTTGAAGAGCGCAAAGTTCTGATGGCCGTCGTCCATCACAATGACGTCGAAGCCGTTCTCGTCGGCTAACTTTGCTCCCGCCGCCCGATCGCGCGAAACGATGACGGGTGCAAGCGCGGCCAGCATCAAAGGTTCGTCGCCCACATCCGAAGAGCGATCGCCGGCCGTGACAAATCGGGGTCCTCGGACGCGTCCGCCATAGCCGCGCGTGAGAAATACCGTTCGGACGCCGCGTGCGATGAGGATCCTTGCAATCTCCAAAGCAACCGGCGTCTTGCCCGTGCCACCCGCCGTCAAATTACCAACGCAAACGACCTTGGCGCGTGAGCGGAACGGACGGGCATGTCGGGCGCGATACGCTACGCTTGCGCCATAGATCCAGCCGAGCGGTGCGAGAATCGCAGATGTCAGGCGCGCTGTGACATTGTCGCGACGCCAGAAGTCAGGCTGACGCATGGTCGCCCAAAAGTGTGCGAATGGCAGCGTATGTCTTCTCGACCGCTCCGCCGAGGGACAAGGCGCCGCGCGCGGCCGCGTCGCCCATCGACCTTGCGAATTCGGGTTCGTCGAACAGCCGCGAGGCCAAAGCAGCGATGTCGCTGCTCGATGAGACGCGCCCAGAACCCTGTGCCTCGAGCACAGCCTTATAAGCGGACGCCGAATTGAAGGTATGCGGCCCAGCCAGCACGGCGCAGTGCAAGCGTGCGGCTTCGAGGGGGTTGTGTCCGCCCATGGGGACCAGCGTACCGCCGACGAATGCGAAGGACGCGAGCCGATAAAAGAGACCGAGTTCTCCAATTGTATCGGCGATATAGACGGCCGTATCCGGTTCTATCCGGCCGCCTTTGGAACGTTGGCGCGACGTGCGCGTGGCGCATAGTTCTGCGATTTCGACACCGCGAGACGTGTGACGCGGAACGATAATGGTCAGTAGGTGCGGATAGCGCGCCCGCAATGCGTCGTGCGCGGGAAGAATTGTCTCGTCCTCGCCAGGATGTGTTTGTGCCGCAAGCAAGATTGGTCGCCCGCTCACGGCATTCCTGAGCTCGGCGAGCATCGCTGCGTCGTACGGTAGCGGCGGCGCGTCCTCCTTGAGGCTGCCGACCACGCGCACGTCCGTCGAACCGAGCAGGCGGAACCGCGCTGCGATCTGATCGTCCTGCGCGAGACAAACGTCGAATGCTCCAAGGATCGTAGCGGCGGTCTTTCGTGCCCAGCGCCAGCTCTCGAAAGAGCGTTGCGACATGCGCGCATTGACGAGAGCAAGGCGCGTTCCCGCGCCTTTCGCGCCGAGGATCAGATTCGGCCAGAGATCTGAATCGACGAAAAGGCCGATATCCGGACGCCAATGCTTCAGGAAACGCGCAGTCGCAGCCGGAGCATCGACCGGCACGAATTGATGGAAGGCGCCTTGCGGCAACCGTTCGCGCATAAGCATCGCGGACGTCACGGTTCCGCTCGTCACCAGCACCCTGAAGCCGTGCGAAACAAATGTCTCGATCAAGGGCAGGGCGGCTACGCACTCGCCGTTGCTTGCGCCATGCACCCAAATGAGCGCGCCATCCGGACGTGAAAGCTTGGAAAAGCCAAGTCGCTCGGCGGCGCGCTCGCGGTCTTCCTTTCCGCGTTGTCGGCGACGTTGGAGCAGAACCGGAGCAACCGGGGAGAGGGCGGCCGTCGCAAAACGATACGCGGTGATGCCCAGCGGCATTCTCGCCATCAGGGCGGCTCCGGTGTGTCGCTGAAGTCTCGCTGGTAGAGCCGCGCATACAGGCCGCCCTTGGCCAACAATTCTCCATGCGTTCCTGATTCCGTGATTTGGCCGCGGTCGAGCACGTAAATTTTGTCCGCGTCCAGCACCGTCGACAGGCGATGGGCAATGACGATGGTCGTACGATCTCTCATCAGTCGCGCAAGCGCCCCCTGGACCTGCCGTTCGCTCTCGGTGTCGAGTGCAGACGTTGCTTCGTCAAGCAGCAGAATCGGCGCATTGCGCAGCATGGCGCGCGCGATCGCGATTCGCTGACGCTGACCACCCGAGAGCTTCAGTCCGCCTTCGCCCACTCGCGTTTCGTAACCCTGGGGCAGTTCGCGGATGAATTCGTCCGCCGCCGCATTTTTCGCCGCTGTTTCGATGGCAGCGCGGTCGGCATTGAGATCGCCGAGCAAAATGTTCTGTGCAACGCTTTCGTCGAACAAGATGGCGTCCTGGGTGACCAAGGCAATGTTCCGTCGCAACGATTCCAGAGTCACGCTGCGAATATCCGCGCCGTCCACGCAGATGCGTCCGGCATCCACGTCATAGAAGCGCAGCAACAAGTTGAAGATCGTACTCTTGCCGGCGCCGGAAGGTCCGACCAGCGCGATCTTCGCGCCAGGCTCTATCGTCAGCGTGATGCCGGAGATCGAAGGAACGTTTCCCTGATAGGCAAAATGAATGTTTTCCAAGGCAATTGCGCCACCGCGCGGGGCGCGCGGAACAAACAGCGTGCGGGCGTCAGGCGCATCGACGATTTGGGCCGTTTCATCGATCACGCGAAAGACTCGGTTTGCTGCAGCCACTCCGCTGGCGACGACAGGCCACAACTGGCTGAGATTTCGAACCGGTTGTTGCGCGAGCAGCATCGCGGACAGGAAGGCCACAAAATCATTCAGTTCGAGTGCGCCGCGATGTGCTTGGTATCCGGCATAGAAGAGCGTCGCCGAAATCACGAGTCCGGCGAAGAGGTCGGTCGTCGGAACGGCGGCGGCACGGCGGCGTACCACTTTGAGCATCGTGCGAAGCCGGATCGCCAGACGTGTGTGTGCCCTGTCTGCGACATGGGCCTCCAGGCCATAGGCCTTGACGACTCGACGACCGTCCAATGCTTCCGACAGAGAGGTCGCGAGATCGCCGGTTTGTTCCATTCCTTGCGTAGAGGCACGACGCATGGAACTTCCAATCCGCTGCATGGCCCACGCGATCGCAGGGAGAACCACGGCCGCGACCAGAGTAAGTTGCCAGTCTTCGTAGAACATGACGGCGGCGTACGCGACAAGTTGCGCGAGCTCCAGCCCGAACGCTGCTGCGCCGCGCGTAATCGCATCGCGCATGAGCGTTGCGTCGTAAAGCATCGTCGAGACGAATTGACTGGAGTGGACTGCGTTGAGGGACGCGAGGTCGCGACGGATCAGGTGGTCAAACATGTCGCGCTGCGTGTCCGCCACCACGCGCTCGCCCACCGTATCGATCAGCGTCTGTTGGGCGTACCAACTCATGGCTCGGACCGTCATCAACGCGATGACGAGCAGGGGGATGGTCGCAAGCATGTTCGCCTGCTTCTCTATGAAGAGCGTCTTCACCGTATAGTTCACGATGAGCGGTATGGCCCCGCTGGCGGCTGACGTGACGATCATGCACAGGAGCGCAGCCACAAAGATCGGCCACTGCCTGCGAATGTAGACACGGAACAGTCGGACAATGACCGATACATAGCCAGCGTCACGGCCGCGCCCGAGATCATCCGATGCCGGGGTCACGTCCAGCTTGGCTTGAGTGTCAATACGTCCGCGGTCGTTCATCGGCGCGCGGCATAGCACGCCTCGATGCCCAGGTGCGAGAGCCGCCGGCTCGCCTTCGTTACGGCCGGGAGTCTGGATCGATGAGCCGATGGATATGGACAACGAAATAGCGAATCTGCGCATTGTCGACGCTGGCCTGGGATTTGGCGCGCCAGGCCGCATAAGCAGACGCGTAGTTGGGAAACATGCCGACGATGTCGAGTTTGGAAAGGTCCTTGAAGGTGACATCCGTCGGAGAGAGAAGCTCTCCTCCGAAAACCAGATGAAGCAGCTGTTGCGGCTCTCGCTCCGGCATCTGTCTTCTCCTCAGGCGCGCGAAAGGTTCAGATGGCTGACGCGAGCCATGAGATGCTCATGTAACCGCGGACCCGCGGCGACGACCGACGGCTGCAGCGTCAGCTCGCGATTATAGTGGATTCTGGCGCCGGTATGGGTGGTCACGATTCCACCGGCCTCTCGAACGATGATTTCCGATGCCGCAAGATCCCAGTCGTGTTTTGCCGAAAGCGCCATCATGGCGTCGAATTGGCCCGCCGCTACCAGCGTCATGCGATAGGCAATCGAATTTCTGGTCTCGATCTGCATGGGAGGCCAGGGCACGTTGGGTGCATTGTTCCAGGCTGGATGTCCGAACATCGGCTTGTCGCCGAGCATGCGGCAATCCTCCACTTCCACTCGGTCGCTGACGGCGATCGGCGAGCCGTTCAAAAAAGCGCCGCCTCCGCCATGTGCGGTGTAACACTCGTCGGTCATGGGGTTGTAAACCGCGCCCGCAACCGGCGTGCCGTCGACGACGACACCCGCGCAGATCGTGAAGTGCGGCTTGTTCTTCATGAAGGCAATTGTGCCGTCGATGGGATCGACGACGAACACGGCGGGCGTGCTCAGCCGCGCCGCGTCATCCTCGGTTTCTTCGGAGAGCCAGCCATAATCGGGACGTGCTGCGCGCAAATGTTCGCCGAGGAATTTGTCGACCGCGAGATCGGCCTCGGTCACGGGATTGCCTTTGCCCTTGTCCCACCTTTTGTAGGTTCCACCGAAGAACGAGCGGGCGATCTTTCCTGCTTCGCGTACGCTTTCTTCAAGCAGCACGAGATCGGAAGCCGCATCGTCAGGCACCGGCAACGGTCATTCCTTCGACGCGAAGCGTCGGCGCGTTGGTGCCGTAGCGAAACTCGAGGTCGTTCGCCGCGGTAAGGCTTTTGAACATATCCTTGAGGTTGCCGGCGATCGTGATCTCCGATGCCGGAAATGCGATCTGGCCGTTCTGGATCCAGAATCCAGCCGCGCCGCGACTATAGTCTCCCGTCACAGAATTCACGCCCATGCCGATCAGCTCGGTGACGTAGAAGCCTTCCTTGATGTCTGCAATAAGCCTATCGGCAGAGATTTCGCCCGGCTCCATGTAGAGATTAGTCGCGGACGGCGACGGAGGACCGCCAGTGCCGCGCGAAGCATGGCCCGTTGTCGACAACCCCAACTGTTTGGCGCTGGCGCAGTCGAGGAGCCAGGTCGATAGAACGCCGCGATCGATCAGATTTCGGCGCTGGTTTGCAACCCCTTCGCCGTCGAACGGCTTTGAGCGCAGCCCGCGAACGCGGTGCGGATCATCGACAATCGTGACTGCAGGCTGGAAGACCTCCTTGCCCAACATGTCTTTCAGGAAACTCACACCGCGTGCGATGGACGCGCCCGAAATTGCGCCAGCGAAATGCCCGATGAGTCCGCCGGATACGCGAGGGTCGTAGACGATTGGAACCGCCTGCGACTTCACTTTTCGGGGATTAAGGCGGCGCACGGCGCGCTCACCGGCTGACCTGCCGATTTCCGCGGCAGCCTTCAGATCGGATCTATGTCGCGACGAGGCATGGTCATAGTCGCGCTCCATGGCCGTGCCTTCGCCGGCAAGCACGGCGACTCCGACGCTGTGGCTCGTACCGGCATAGCTGCCGAAAAACCCTTCGCTGGTGGCAAGCGCGACGGCCGACCTGCTGAAGCTTGCGCCCCCACCCTCGGAGTTCGTGACACCCGGGACCGCCATCGCAGCGCCCTCGCTATCGCGTGCAAGCGCGACCAATGCTTCGGGAGAAGGCTCGTCCGCGTCCTCGAGATCGAGAGAGGGAAACTCGCTGGCCAGCCGTTCGCGGGGCGCAAGCCCCGCATATTTGTCCTCCGGCGCCAAGCGCGCCATCGCCACGGCCCGCTGCGGCAATTGGGCGAGCGCATCGCGCGAGAAATCCGTGGACGAAACGAACGCCACCTTCTGTCCGACGAATACGCGCAGGCCCAGATCATTGGACTCCGCGCGCTCGGCATCTTCGAGCTTTCCAAGACGATAGGATACGCTCGATGAAACGCTTTCGACGAACAACGCATCCGCCGCGTCGGCTCCTGCCGCGCGGGATGCCGTGATCAGCCGTTCAAGGACATCGCGGGCGTTTATTCGCGCCATTGCTCAACTCGATGCCATGATCGGCAGCTGGGACGTCAGCCACAGAATTGCGGCGATTGCGATCAAATAGGAGAGCCACGTCAGAACAATGCCCAACAGTCGCGGTAAGGACGTTCCTGCGCTTCTGGACAGACCCACTGCGTGTAAAATGCGCCCGATGGTGAGCGTCGCTCCGACGACGTGAATGACCATGGCGCTGGCGCGCAATGGGATGAGAATCAACATCAGGAGAAGTGCCAGCGGCACATATTCGGTGTTGTTCGCATGCGCCCGGATTGCGGCCATCATGGCGGGATCGGCGCCGTCGCCGATTTCCGTATGCGTCTTCACGCGCGCGCGCACGACGAGAATTCCGAGCACCAGCATGATGAGGGCATTGACGGCGGCATACAGCGCCAACACGGGGAAGGGCGCTAGCAAAATAGCGGGCATGAGGCGGAAAATCCCGGAGTGTCCCGGCCATAAGTAGAGCAGTTCGCGACGGGGTCAAGCGCTCTATTCGACGCGAGCGAACCTATTTCCATATCGGCGTGCCCGGACCTGGAAGACCCAGCCGCGGCCACTTTTCCGTTATTGTCCGCACGATGTCGTCGCTCATGCGGATCTGGCGTCCCCATTCGCGCGTCGTTTCCGGCGCAACCTTGTTAGTGGCGTCCAGACCGATTTTCGAACCTAACCCGCTTTGCGGCGATGCGAAATCGAGATAGTCGATCGGCGAATTCTCGATCAACGTGATGTCGCGTGCGGGATCCATGCGGGTGGATATCGCCCACATGACATCCTTCCAGTTCCGTGCATCGATGTCATCGTCCACGACGATGACCCATTTTGTGTACATGAATTGGCGAAGATACGACCACACGGCCATCATCACGCGCTTGGCATGACCGGGGTAAGCCTTCTTCATGCTGACGACCGCGATGCGATAGCTGCAACCTTCCGGCGGCAACCAAAAGTCGACGATCTCGGGAAATTGTTGGGTGATGAGCGGAACGAACACTTCGTTCAGTGCTTCGCCGAGGATGCTTGGTTCATCCGGCGGCCTCCCCGTATAGGTCGACAGATAAATCGGTCTGTGTCGCATGGTGATTGCGCTGAGCGTGAAAACCGGAAACTGCTCAACCGAATTATAGTAGCCGGTGTGATCGCCGAACGGACCTTCGTCGCGGTAGTCGTCGAGCGAGACCGAACCCTCAAGAACGATCTCTGCCTCCGAAGGGACCTTGAGAGGTTGACTCACGCAATCCACGAGTTCGACGCGCTTGCCGCGCAACAGTCCGGCGAACTGGTACTCCGAAAGCGTCTCCGGCACCGGCGTGACCGCCGCGAGAATGGTGCCAGGGTCTGCGCCAAGTACGATCGCCGCAGGCAGCGGCTCCGATTTTTCCTTTGCCCAACGCGCATGATGTTGCGCGCCGCCGCGATGGCGCAGCCAGCGCATGATGGCCTGGTTCCTGTTTAGGACCTGCATGCGATAAATGCCGAGGTTATAGTTGTCTTCACGCGCCTCGCCCGGTCCTTTGGTGACGACAAGCGGCCAGGTGATCAGCGGCGCGGGTTCGCCCGGCCAGCAGGTCTGGATCGGCAACCTCGCGAGATCGATCTGGTCGTTGCGCAATACGATTTCTTGACAGGCAGCGCGGCTCACGCTCTTCGGCTTCATTGCCAGCACCGTCTTGGCCAACGGCAGCAGATCGAACGCCTCACCGAAACTGCGCGGCGGTTGAGGCTGGCGCAACGTCGCCAACAACTCGCCGACTTCGCGCAGCGAACGTGAGTCCGATCGTTCTTTTCCGTCCATGCTGACGCCCATGGCGACGCGTTTGACTGTCCCGAAGAGGTTCACGAGGACGGGAATGTCGCTCGCTGTTCCGTTCGCCAGAAGCGGCTTTTCGAAGATCACCGCCGGACCACCGCTGGCGATCAAACGCGTCTGAATTTCGGTCATCTCGAGCACGGTCGAGACCGGTTCGCGAACGCGAACCAACTCGCCCGTCGCTTCGAGTTTGGCGATGAAGTCGCGCAACGAGCGGTAGGCCATGATGGTTTCTAACCCGATCCCTCGCTGACGTCATCTTGAGCGACCAACACTTGGGACCGCTTGCGCAGTTTGCAATAGCCGTTAGGCTCGCTTCGAATCGTCGCGGGACCGCGCGACCTAAGTAGGGGTGACTCATGCTTTTCAGCCGCACCAAGTCCCTTGACGCGATTTTGGCGACAGCCGAGAAAAAATCTCTGCACCGCTCACTGGGCCCCATTCAGTTGACGCTGCTAGGCATCGGCGCGGTGATCGGAACCGGTATTTTCGTTTTAACGGCCGAAGCGGCCCAAAAGGCGGGGCCTGGCATGATGATTTCGTTCGTCATCGCCGGGTTTGTCTGCGCTGTCGCAGCACTGTGTTATTCCGAGCTCGCGTCGATGGTGCCGGTGGCGGGCTCGGCGTACACCTACACCTACGCCGTTGTCGGCGAGATTTTTGCCTGGATGGTGGGCTGGGCTCTGATATTGGAATATGCCGTCGGAGCGAGTGCCGTGGCCGTGGGCTGGTCCGGCTACTTTGTCGGCCTCCTTCGTTCGACATTTGGAATCGAAATGCCGATGTTGTTGTCGGTGGGACCGAGTCAGGGCGGTCTCATCAACGTACCCGGCGTCATCGTGGCGGCTTTTGTCACGGGCCTTCTCATTGTGGGCACCACGGAAAGCGCGCGGTTCAACGCGGTTTTGGTGGGAATCAAAGTAACTGCACTCACGGTGTTCATCGCCTTGACCCTCCCGCTTGCGAAGGCTGCCTACTTTCACCCTTTCATCCCGAACGGTTGGGGCACAATCGGCGTCGTTGGTGCGGCGTCCTCGATCTTCTTTGCCTATGTCGGATTTGACGCCGTTTCGACCGCAGCGGAAGAGACGCGCAATCCGCAGCGCAATGTCCCGATCGGGTTGATCGGGAGTCTTCTGATTTGCACGGTGTTCTATCTTCTCGTCGCGGCGGGTGCGGTTGGTGCAATCGGCGCACAGCCCGTGCGCGGCCTGATGGGCGAGGTTCTTCCGCCCGGGTCGGCCGAACTGGCGCAACGCTGCGCCGTGATCGTGGCAAGCGGTGCGACCGAACCACTTGTCTGTAGTCGCGAGGCGCTAGCCCATGTGTTGCGGACGGTCGGCTATGTGCCGATTGGAAACCTCATCGGGCTCGCCGCCTTCCTTGCGCTGCCTTCCGTCGTCTTGATGATGATGTATGGACAGACGCGAGTCTTCTTCGTCATGGCGCGCGATGGTCTCTTGCCGGCAAAGCTCGCTAGCGTGCATCCGCGATTTCGCACGCCTCACGTCGTGACGGCGTTCACCGGAGTTGTGGTAATGGCGATGGCCGCCTTTCTGCCCGTCGGCAAGCTCGCGGACTATTCGAACTCAGGCACGTTGTTCGCCTTCGCGATGGTCGCCGTATCCGTCTTGGCGCTCCGCCGCAAGGATCCGGGGCGCAAGCGTCCCTTCCGGACACCCGCCGTCAACATCGTGGCTCCGCTCGCAATTATCGGCTGCGTTATTCTGTATGCAAAATTACCGCTGATCGCGATCCTCGTTTTGCCTGCGTGGGGCGCAGTTGGACTTGTGTTCTACTTCGCCTACAGCCGGTCACGCAGCCACGTCGGTCTGGGCACGATGGAAACGCCTCCCGAGCCGGACGCCATCGTGAGACCGTAAGTCACGTCGGCATGTCGCCGATATAAGCCGAGCTGGGACGCAGCAGGCGGCCGCGTTTCTGCTGTTCGCGCGCATGCGCCGTCCAGCCCGCCGCCCGCGCGGTGGCGAAGATCGGCGTGAAGGCCTGTCGCGGAATCTGCAATGCGTCTAGCAGGATTGCGGTGAAAAACTCGACGTTGGTGTCGAGCGGGTGGTCCGGCTTCTTCTTCCGCAATGCTTCGCGGGCATAAGCTTCGACATCGGCGGCGAACGGCATGTCGATGGAATTGCTCGCGAGCTTCTCGACGGCCGTCTTCAGCACGTCGGCGCGCGGATCGCGCACTTTGTAGACGCGATGGCCAAAGCCCATCAGCCGCTCGCCACGGGACAGGGCCTCGTCGATCCACGGCTTGATCCGCTCACGCGTTCCGATGGCATCGAGCATCTCGAGCACTGGCTCCGGCGCTCCGCCGTGAAGCGGACCGGTCAACGCGCAATAGCCTCCGGTGACCGCACAAAACAGATCGGCTTGGGTCGAGGCGATGACGCGCGCGGTAAAGGTCGATGCGTTCATGCCGTGGTCGCATACCGTGACAAAGTAGGTGTCGAGCGCGGCTGTCTCTGCCGGGTTCGGGGTGCGGCCGTGCAGCAGCGACAATGTATCGGCCGCATGACCTAGCTTCGCGTTGGGAAAATGGGGCTGCTTGCCCTGCATGCGCTGGACCAGCGCGCCGACAATCACGGGAAGCGCGCCGACGATCGTCGCGTCGTCCATCAGGCCGTATTCGGCGCGCAGTGTGGCGACTGCGGCGCGAAACCCGTCAACCACCGATAGTCCTTCGCTCGCCGCGAGCAGTTGCGGCAGCCGCGCGTAGGCCCGCACGCGTGCTTCGCCGAGCGCGGCTCGAACCTCCGCCTCGCTGACGGGAGTATTGGTTGCGGCGGTCCAAAGGCGCGCCGTGACGCCCTCGAAACTTGTTTTCGCCACCAGGTCGGCGACGCGCTCGCCAACGATGATCAATTCGCCCTTCTGGCCGTCGACGTGCGAAAGCGCGGTTTCTGCGGCCGGCACCCCATCGAGGCCGATTGGGGATTTGGACGGCTGGATTGTCATGGCGATCTCCTCATGTTGCATCGCACAAAAGATCGGTTCCTTTGACGTATTGATCAATCTTGATTAGCATAATCAATATGAATAATTCCGACGATGCGCTTTACCTCTCCGCGCGTGACGCCGCCACTGAGTTGGCCGTCTCTCCCGCCACGCTCTACGCCTATGTCAGCCGCGGATTGATCCGCTCCGAGCCTGGCGAAAGCCCCCGCAGCCGCCGCTATCGCGCCGAAGATGTGCGCGGACTGAAAAATCGTCGCGCGCCGCTTGTCGAAGGCCAGGGCCTGAAGGCTGCGGACTTGCCCGTCATGGATTCCGCGGTATCGACGATTACGGAGGAGGGTCCGATCTATCGTGGCGTGCGCGCCGTCACGCTTGCGGAATCTGCGACGTTCGAACAGTGCGCGACCCTCTTATGGGACTCCAAATCGGCGGATCCCTTCGTCAAATCCAATCTGCCGATTGTCTCGCAGGCTATGCGTGGCATCATGGCCGCGACGCGCGATGCACCGCCGATCGATCGTACCATCGCCATCCTTTCACTCGCCGCCGACGCCGACCCGCGCGCCTACAACAGCGTCGCCGAGGGCCGCGCCGCGACGGGGGCACGAATCCTGCGGCTTGTTGCGGCTGCCATGACCGGCAGCGAGCCGTCGGCCGAGCCTTTGCACAAACAGATCGCGCGCGCCTGGGCGCCGCGGCATCCGCATGGCGAGGATCTTATTCGTCGCGCGCTGGTTCTGCTTGCCGATCACGAGTTGAACGCCTCAACGTTTACCGTGCGCTGCGCAGCTTCTACGGGCATCAGTCTCTATGACGCTGTGATAGCAGGTCTTGTGGCGCTCAAAGGACCGCGCCATGGCGGCGTCGGACCGCTCGCGGCAAAGCTGCTCGATACGCTCCTGGAAGGCAACATTGCCGCGATCGTGCGAGAGCGCGTTGCTCTGGGAGAAATCTTTCCCGGCTTCGGCCATATGATCTATCGCGACGGCGATCCACGCGCCGTCTCGCTCTTGACCGCGTTGATCAAGACGGGAATCGACAAGCGCCTGGCGGTCGAGATCCCGGAGCGCATCAAGGAAGCGACCGGAGCGTTCGCCAACAACGACTACGCGCTTGCCGTTATGCGCCGCGTCTTGGACATGCCTCAGGGTTGCGAGACGGCGATGTTCGCCATCGGCCGAACCGCGGGGTGGATCGCGCATGCCATCGAGCAACTGGAGAGCAAGAAACTCATCCGGCCGCGCGCTCGCTATGTCGGTCCCGCGCCGGGGCGTCCCAGCCAACGCTAGTTACGCGAATCTCTCAATTCATAGACGCTGGTTTCGCGAATCTCGCGATCTTCCAGATCGCGCATCGTCTGGACGCGATAGGTCTCTAGCTTCTCAACGCCCTTCTTGGGAAAATAGGAGCGACCGGGATCACCGAGCAGGACACGGGCGCCATGCCGCGCACGCTCGGTCAACCAGGACAGCAAGCGTTCGGCAAGCGGGCGCTCGTAGCACATGTCGCCGACCAGGATGATGCGCCAGTTGCCGTCCGAATCGATCAAGTCGGCGGTCGTCGTGCTCACGATCGCGCCATTGGCTGCCGCGTTCAGCTTGATCGTGGCTTGGGCAAAGTCGTCGATGTCGGCCGCCATCACCCGGTCGGCGCCCGCTTTGGCCGCCGCAATCGCGACGAGACCCGAGCCGGAACCGAAGTCGAGCACCGACTTGCTCTTCACGATCTCCGGATGATCGAGCACGTAGCGCGACAACGCCTGACCGCCGGCCCAGGCAAAGGCCCAGTAGGGCGGGGGTATGCCCTGCGCGGCGAGTTCTTCCTCGGTCAACTGCCAAAGCGGGACGACTTCGGTTGCAAGATGAAGCTTGATCTCCGGCACGAGCGGTGGGGAAACGAGCGCGGTGTTGGCGCGGATGAATTCGGTGCGATCGATCACTCCCGCTTATAGCTGCTGCAGGGCGTTGACGCGATGAGCCATCGGTCCTAGTTTCCCCGCGCCGCGCAAATGCAGGAGGCGTCCAGATGATTGTCATTGTCGTAACGACCCTCCGCCGCGCCGCCGCCTAACTCTCCGTCTCCACGGATTTTCCGCCGTCGGCGCCCAAAGGCTCTGACCAAAGGAATTTACCGTGCTTGAACGTTATGGCTGGAGCGAGAAGCTCCAGCGTGAATATGTCATTGAACCCGGCTTGGTGCCGGCGCGGGTAATCATCCAACAGCGCGGACTCTATGTCGTCGTCTGCGCGGCGGGAGAAATGACGGCCTCGCTGTCGGGACGATTCATGCAGGACGCCCAAGAGGGCGATTACCCTGTCGCAGGCGACTGGGTCGCGGTCGCGGCGCGGGCGAACGAGGGCCGTGCGACCATCAAGCAGCTTCTGCCACGCGCGGGCGTCTTCCGTCGCCGCGCAGCAGGGCCCGGAGCGCCGCGACAGCAGATCGTTGCCGCCAACGTCGACGTCGCGCTGCTGCTGGCTTCGTTGAATGCCGATCTCAGCGCGCGCCGCATGGAGCGCTACCTGGCCGCTGCCTGGGAAGGCAATGCCGACCCGGTGATCGTTCTGACCAAGAGCGATGTGTGCGACGCTGTCGAACCTCTGAGAGCGGCGATCGAAGCCGTTGCATTTGGCGTTCCGGTCCATGTGATTTCCGCACTGACCGGTGAGGGGCTGGAACCGCTCGCCGGGCATTTGACGAAGGGGAAGACGGCGGTGCTGCTCGGAAGCTCGGGCGTCGGAAAATCGACGCTTGTCAACGCGCTTGCGGGCAAGGCGGTGATGCAGACCCAAACGGTCGTCGGAGACGACGCGCTCGGCCGCCACACGACGACGCATCGCGAGTTGATTCTGTTGCCGAGCGGCGCACTGATCCTCGACACGCCCGGTATGCGCGAGCTTGGTCTTTGGGAAGCCGACAGCGGCGTTTCGACTGCGTTCGCCGATGTCGAGTCGCTGGCACAGTCCTGCCGGTTTCACGATTGCCGGCATGGTTCCGAACCGGGTTGTGCGGTGCAGGCGGCGCTGACG
The DNA here is from genome assembly GCA_035536115.1 of Rhizomicrobium sp. Taxonomy (GTDB): domain Bacteria; phylum Pseudomonadota; class Alphaproteobacteria; order Micropepsales; family Micropepsaceae; genus Rhizomicrobium. The sequence continues at coordinate 33,833 of DATLOU010000067.1, read as the reverse complement.
GATGGTTCGCTCGATCGCGCACGTTGGAATTCGTACGGCAAATTGCAGCGCGAGCTTGCGTTTGAGGAGCGCAAGAACGATCCGAGAGCCCGCGCCGAGGCGCGCAAGGTTTGGCTCAGAAGAAGCAAGAACTATCGCGCGCAGAAGAAATTCCGTGAGCGCGAGGAATAAGCGCGCGTCAGGCCGGTTGAGGCGCGGCTTCAGAAGACTTCGACGTCGCCAGCCGCAACAGCGTCAGATAGTCGGGTTGGATCTCCATCTTCCCGCCAAGACCTTTCGCCAGAAGGAGCGCGTGCAGCTTCGGCAGATTGTAGCAGGACACGTAGTACAGAAGATGATGATCGACGTGATAGTTCACCCAATACGGCGCGACGAGCGCGCGGACCCACCATGAGGCATAGGTCGTGCGCGCATTGCGGAAGACGTCGTTGTCGTCGGGAACGACGGCGTGCTCGGCAATGTTGCGCACGCGCGTGATCGCCATGTGCCAGGTGATGTTGGGAAGCACCCAGAACATCAGGAAATAATGCGGCTTTCCGGCCGCCGTCATCAGCGCGAGCAGAATGAGCTGAAGCGTGTATTGCGGCCCGATCCGCTCCCAGAATGTTTTCGCCCGCTCGACGAAAGGCTGACCCGGTTCTCCAAGCGCACGGAGGAACTGGGCCTTGCGTTGCTTGAAGCCCGTCTGGCCCGTGAGATCGCGGATCATCTTGCGGCGGAAGCTGGCCCTGGTGATGGGAAATTTGGCGGAGAGCCCGAGATCGGGATCGTCCGGTTGCTGCGTGCGGCGATGATGGACGAGGTGATAGTGCCGATAGCCGATCATTTCGCCGAGAACCGGATAGGCGCAGAGCCATTGGCCGGCCCATTCGTTCCACCAACGCGTCTTCATAAGGACACCGTGGGCGGCGTCGTGCATCAGGATCGCGAGACCGAGTTGACGGCTGCCGATGACGATGACGGCCAGCACGAAGGTCAAAGGGTTCGGCCAGAGCGCATAGATCGCCATCGCGGCGCCGATCACGATCCAGGCATGAAGCACGCAGAGCGTGCCTGTCACATCGGACCGTTCGCGCAAGCTTGCCATCTCCTCGGGCGAGAAGACCTTGGTTGGATCGAAGCGCTGCACGTTCATGGGTGAATTATAATCCGTTCGTTCCCGAAGCGAAGAGCCGCGCTGTTATCGTCCCATCTGTCTGGGATCGTAGAAGAATTTCTCCTCCTGCATTTTTTCACCGCGCCAGCGCTGGTGGGCGATCTCGTCGAGGACGATTTTTCGCCCCTCCATCAGATCGAAATCGAAGTGCCATCGAATCACGACCGTGTCGCCCTCGATCAGAAACGGGCGCACGCATCGCGCCGTGATGTTGCGCGAGCGCGCCATCGTGCGACGCTCGCCTTCGATCAGCGTCGCCAATCCCTGGCGCGGCGCGTCCTGGTTTTCCTGCATGCTCGCGTCTTCGGCATAGAAGCGTTCCATCGCGGTATCGAAGCGGCCGGCCTCCACCATGGCGACGAAGGCTTCGATCGTCTCGCGTTTGGGCATCACCAGATCCAACTCGAGAAGAGAAAAGCGCAGGCGATCAGCGCGCCGGTTTCGCGATTGGCGCGAAAGAGCTTCTCGCACTGATCGGGATCGTCGATCTTCAGGCTATGGACTTGCCAAAGCAGGTGCGCGCCGGCGGCGAACATCAGAAAGGCGAGCGGCCAGCCCGCATGTTCAGTAAATCCGGCGGCAAGGATCAACGCGAAGGCGACGGCATAGAACCCCAGGATCCAGTCGCGGGCCCGTGCGCCGAACAGGAGCGCCGTCGACTTCACGCCGATCAGGGCATCGTCTTCCTTGTCCTGCAACGCGTAGATCGTGTCATAGCCGAGCGTCCAGAAGAACAGGCCCGCATAAAGCATGGCATCGGCCCAGTCGATCATCTCCGTCTGCGCGGCGAAGCCGAGGAGGGCACCCCAATTGAACGTCAGCCCGAGCCAGGCCTGCGGCCACCATGTGATGCGTTTCATGAAGGGATAGGCGGCGATAAGCAGAAGCGACGCGGCACCCAAGAGCACGGCAAAGCGGTTGAGCTGCAGAAGGACCGCGAGTCCGACCAGACACTGCGCGATCAGGAACAGCCAGGCATCGCGCAGCGTGACCGCACCGGACGGAATAGGCCGGCCTCGCGTGCGCGCCACACGCGCGTCGATCTCGCGATCGACGATGTCGTTGTAGGTGCAGCCGGCGCCCCGCATCGCCAACGAGCCGATGCCGAACAGGATGAGCAGGGTGAGATCGTGCCAGCCCGCGAACTGCCGCTCGCTTGCGATCGCGCCAAGGATCAAGCCGAACACACAAGGCCAGAAAAGAAGCCAGGTGCCGATCGACCGGTCGAGCCGCATGAGGCGCAGGTAAGGCCGAAGCGCCTCGGGCGTCTTGTCGACCCATGTCGACGCTTGCGCGTCGGCTGGCTTCAGGTCCGCTGTTGTCGGGTTCATCGCCGACACACTACAAGTATTCGTGCATGAGCGAAAACGAGCTTACTTATCCGGGCGGCAAGCTGCGGCTCCATGTCGACGCGGCGCTCGGCGCCGGAGTGCATGTGACGCCCGACGAAAAGCAGTCGCACTATTTGTTGCACGTGATGCGCGCGAAATCGGGCGATCGCGTCCGTCTTTTCAACGGCCGCGACGGCGAATGGTCGGCACGGGTGACGGCCATCGCCAAACGCTCTTGTACGCTGGAATGCGACCGCCTTGTCGCGGAACAAAGCGATGTTCCCGATCTCTGGCTTTGTTTCGCGCCGATCAAAAGAACGCCCGCCGACTACGTCGTGCAGAAGGCAACAGAACTTGGCGTCCGCGTGCTGCAACCGGTCGTGACGCGGCGAACCATCGTGAGCCGGGTCAATCTCGAGCGCATGCGCGCGAATGCCATCGAAGCCGCGGAACAATCGGGGCGAATGAGCATTCCGGAGGTCCGCGCGCCGTTGTCCTTCGACACGTTGCTCGCGGCGTGGCCAACGGATCGCCGCCTCATTTTCTGCGACGAGAGCGGCAGCGCGCCGCCGATTGCGCAGGCGCTGCGTGCGGAACGGAACAACGGCATTGCGATCCTGACGGGTCCGGAGGGCGGCTTCGAACCGGCGGAGCGAAACGCCCTTCTGGCGCGCGATTTCGTGGTGCCCGTGACCCTCGGCCCGCGCATTCTGCGCGCCGACACCGCCGCGCTCGCGGCGCTCGCAATCTGGCAATCGGTCTGCGGCGACTGGCATTAGCGGACCAGATTGTTCAGATCGACGCCGTACAAAGCCGCGTTCTTCTTCATGTAGAACGTACGTTCCTCCACCTTCTCGCCGCGCAGAGACGCCGCGAGCATGTCCAGGAAAGTGTGCCAGCCCATCGCATTCTGTTTTTCGAAACGGTCCAGGACGGGAAGATGCGTCAGCCGCAACAGAACATCGGCGCCGCGCGGTTCGAGCGCGAACGACAGATAGGACTGGGGATAGGCGGACACCGCATCCGGACCATCGCCGGGCGCGAACACGTTCCAGGTGTAGGAAAGGCGATGCGGCGGCTGCCACAGTGTCACCACGCCGCGAATGTGGCCGTCCATCAGATGCACGCGGCCGCCGAGCCTGGGCTCGATCGTGCCAGTGCCGAACCAGCCGGGCAGTAACGATGTATCGGTCAAGTGCCGCCACACGCGCTCGATCGGGCCTGCGACGACGCGTTCGAATTCGACGCTCAAGACCTTCGAGGATTTCCCGACCTCGGCTGGCTCCGGCATATCAATTCTCCTTCGCAAGCACATCTTCGAGCGTGTCGAGCTTCGCGCTCCAGAAAGACCGGATGCGGCCGATCCAATCCGACAATTCGGCAACGCCATCGGGATCGAGTTCGTAGATGCGCTGCTGCGCCACCGGCCTGACACGCACCAGGCGCGCCTCGCGCAGCTTTTTCAGGTGCTGCGAAATTCCCTGCGGCGAGAGCGGGAACTGCCCGGCGATTTCGCCTGCCGTGAGAGGTCCCCCCGTCAGCATTTCGACGATGCGCTGGCGCGTGGGATCTGAGAGAGCGGAGAAGTGCTGCATTTTCGACTCGGTTTTTTAATTCAATTCCTACTTAATTAAGCGATCACGGAAATAAGAGCAACGATTGCATCCAACGTCGGGCTGATATAGGAATATATACTTAGTATGCAAGGGCCGGCATCGATTTACTTCGACCTCGCAAACCAGAAGCGTCATCGCCTTGCCGAGCGAAGGGGCCGCGCCTATTTAACGAACGCCTGAACGAGCGATTTAGAATTCACACAACGATCTAGGGGCATCGAGTCCTGCCCGAGGAAATAATTGGCGATGTCCATTCCGCAGTCCGCAGGCGGTCCGATCGAAACGCGCGATGACCTCGTTCGTCATTTGTCGGATGGCTGCAAGCCGAAGTCAGAGTGGCGGATCGGAACGGAGCACGAGAAATTCGTCTACGACCTGAAGACCCACAAGCCGCTCGATTACGCGACCAAGCCCGGAATCCGCCAACTCCTGGACGGCATGCGCCAATTCGGCTGGGAGCCGGTGCTCGAGGGCGAGAACATCATCGGACTGACGCAGAACGGTGCGTCGCTCAGTCTCGAGCCTGGCGGTCAGTTCGAACTCTCCGGGGCGCCGCTCAAGTCGGTGCACGAAACCTGCGCGGAAGTGAATTTGCACCAGGAACAGACGCGCACCGTTGCCGAGGCCATCGGCGCGGGCGTCATCGGCATCGGCTTCGCGCCGACCTGGTCCATGCAAGACACGCATCAGATGCCGAAAGGGCGCTACCAGATCATGCGCCGCTACATGCCGAAGGTCGGCGGCTACGGTCTGGACATGATGTTCCGTACCTGCACGGTGCAGGTGAATCTCGACTTCGCGTCCGAAGCCGACATGGTCAAGAAAATGCGCGTCGGCCTCGCGCTGCAGCCGATCGCGACGGCGCTGCTCGCCAACTCGCCCTTCCGGGAAGGTAAGCCGAACGGGTTCCTCTCGTACCGCTCGCAGATCTGGACCGACGTCGACAATGCGCGCGCCGGCATGTTGCCTTGGGCCTTCGAGAGCGGGATGTCGTTCGAACGTTATGTCGACTATGCGCTCGACGTTCCGATGTATTTCGTCTATCGCGACGGCAAATACATCGACGTATCGGGCCGCAGCTTCCGCGATTTCCTCGAACACAAGATCGAAGAACTCAAAGACGTCACGCCGACCATGAGCGACTGGGCCGATCATCTGACAACGATTTTTCCGGAAGTGCGTCTCAAGAAATTCCTGGAGATGCGCGGTGCCGATGGCGGCCAATGGCGCCGCGTCTGCGGCATGCCGGCGCTCTGGGTCGGGATCTATTACGACCAGGTGTCGCTGGATGCGGCGTGGGATCTGGTCAAGGACTGGACGGCGGAAGAGCGCCAGGCGTTGCGCGATGCGGTGCCGAAGCAGGCCTTCAAGGCCCCGTTCCGCAACACGACGGTGCATCACATCGCACATCAGATGCTGGAGATTTCGTCAGCCGGTCTGCGCCGCCGCGCCTCGCTGGACAGCGGCGGCATGTCGGAGGACGGCTTCCTCATTCCGCTGCGCGAAATCGTGGCGCGGGGCTATACGCGCGCCGAAGAGCTCTTGAAGAATTATCACGGCGAATGGAATCGCGACCTGTCGCGACTGTTCAAGGAATACAACTTCCTCTGATCGCTCAGGCCTTGCGGCGGCCGAGCAAGATGAGGCCGAGGCCCGCGATGGCCACGCCCAGTCCGATGAAAACCCAGTTGGAATGGCCGACCATGGTGAACTGGCCGGGTTGCGGCGTCGGCCATTGGATGAAGCCAGCGCCCTGACCCGCCCAGAAGAGGCCGGCGATGAGCGCCAAGACGCCCACGACAAGAATGGCAGTTTTCACGATTTCTCCCCCGTCTCGCCGCTATTTCGATTGCGGGCGGCGCTCCGCGCTCTGACGCGCCAGCATCCACCCGGGATACTCGGCTGGCAAGGCACTTACGTCGTCAAGTTTCTTCAGCTCGTCCGCCGTCAACGTCAGCTTGGCGGCTTCAAGATTGTCGTCAAGCTGCTCCATCGTCTTCGCACCGATGATCACGGTCGTGACGAAGGGCTTTGCCAGAACGTAAGCGAGCGCCACGCGCGCCACCGACGCGCCGCCATGCGCATGGCCGATTTCGCGCATCAAATCGATGCAGGCCCAGGCGCGGTCCTTGTTCACCGGCGGAAAATCGAAGGCCGCGCGGCGCGCGCCTTCGGGGCCGTTGCTGCCCGGACCGAATTTGCCGGACAGCAAGCCACCGGCGAGCGGACTCCACACCATCAATCCGACCTTCTGATCCTGCAGCAGGGGCACGATCTCGCGTTCGAGGTCGCGCCCGGCGATGGAATAATAAGCCTGAAGGGTTTCGAAGCGCGCCCAGCCATGCTGCGCCGAGAGGCCGAGCGCCTTCATGATCTTCCACGCCTGCCAGTTGGAAACACCGACATAGCGCACCATGCCTTGGCGCGTCAGATCGTCGAGCGCGCGCATGGTTTCCTCGACCGGCGTCACGACGTCGTTGCCATGGATCTGATAGAGATCGATGTGATCGGTCTTGAGCCGCTCCAGGCTGCGCGCTACCGCATCCATGATGTGCCCGCGCGATGCACCCATGTCGTTCGGACCGCCGCCGGTCCGGCCATAGCACTTGGTGGCGATGACGACGTCGGAGCGCTTGACGCCGATGTCCTTCAGCGCCTGACCGGTGAGAGTCTCCGAATTCCCGGCGGAATAGACGTCCGCCGTGTCGAGAAAATTGACGCCTGCTTCCAACGCGCGCGAGACGAGCCCGGTCGCGCCCTTCAGATCGAGTTCGCCGACGACCTTGAACATGCCCTGACCGCCGAACGTCATCGTCCCGAGACAAATCTCGGAAACGAAAAGACCTGTATTGCCGAGCTGATTGTATTTCATGGCTTGACCTCAATCGGGCAGGGGGATGAATTCGACGTCGTCGCCGGGAATCTTGCCGAAACGTCCGGCTTTCCAATCCGCCTTGGCACGCTCGATGCGTTCCTTCGAACTGGAAACGAAATTCCACCACAGGTGCCTTGGACCGTCCAGCGTGGCGCCGCCGAGCAACATGACGCGGGTCGGTCCGCGTGCGGCGATCGTCTGCCTCTCCCCGGGGTCGAGGACGAGCATCGTTCCCTCACCGTGAACGGCGCCGTCGACGCGGGCCTCGCCGCCGACCACGAAGATGGCACGTTCCGCATGCTCGTCCGTCATGGCGAGCGTTGCGCCGTCGTCCAATTGTGCGTCGACATAGAAGATGTCGGAAAAGACGCGCACGGGTGAGGTGAGCCCGAAGGCGTGGCCGGTGATGATCTTGAGCGTCACGCCATCTTTTGATTTGGCGGCGAGTTCGCGCGAGGCGACGTGCTGGAACGAGGGTTCCGCTTCCTCGTCCTTCAACGGCAGACCGATCCAGCTTTGAATGCCGTGCAGGCGATGGCCGCGGGCCCGCGTTTCGGGGCCGGTCCGCTCGGAATGGGCGATGCCGCGCCCGGCCGTCATCCAGTTCACGTCGCCGGGATGGATCTCCTGCGCCGAACCCAAAGTGTCGCGATGCATCTGCGAGCCTTCGAAGAGATACGTCACGGTGGCAAGGCCGACATGAGGATGCGGACGCACATCGACGCCTTTGCCCGGCGCGAACGTGACGGGACCGAAGTAATCGAAAAACACGAAGGGACCCACCATGCGATGGCCCGGACTCGGCAGGATGCGGTTGACGTGAAAGCCGTCACCCAGATCGTGCGGATTGCCTTTGATGATGATCATGGCGCTCTTCCTTCCGATGCGCAGCGTAAGCTCGGCGATTTGATCCCGCCAGTCTTCGTCGTTTTCCATAACGCTATCGTGGTCAAATGATGGCGAGCATCGCCTCGAGATAGGGCTCCGCCCAGCCGCGGAATGTACGTCCCTTGGTCCATGGCGCCGGCGACGCGGGATTGGCGAAGAATGTCCAGAATTTCATGCGGTCATTGATGAGATAGAGCGGCAGCAGCTCGGCGATGCGCGGATCGCGCGTGGTCCGCTTGAAATAACTCGCGATGAAGATGCGGGCGAGCGCCGGCTCGGTATCGAGATAGCTGCAGGTCTGGCGCACGAGATCGAGCGCACCGTCGCCGAACCTCGCTTCATGTAGGTCGAAAAGTCCGGTGACGCGCCAGTTGTCGTCAACTTTGCTCACGGTCAGGTTGTCGAATTTGTAGTCGCAATGGACATAGGTGTTTGGCCGCTCGCCGGCGGCGCGCGCGCTTCGTTCGGCGGCGTCGATCCAGTCAAGGTCATGCGCCGTCATCACGCCATTGGCACTTGCTGTCGCGATGGCGTCCTGCGTCTCCGCAATCACGTGTCCGGTATTGCCGCCTGGAAAGGGGGTAAGCTCGACCGTGTCGACATCGAAATTGCCGGCGAAAGGCGAGGTGAGTTTTTGCATTTCGACCAGCATCTCGCCAAGCGCGCGGGCAACGCCATGCCGATCTTCCGACGACAGAAGCTTCATGATGTTTCGTTCGTTGAAGCATTGTCCCGGCATCTTCGGCATGACGAGGTAGGGCCAGCCCAGAATGTCGTTCGTCTGATCGTCCAGCATCGGCCAGGGTACCGGAGCCGTCGTGTGCTCGTGCAACTGCTGCGCGAAGTATTTTTCCGCCGTGAACTGCACTCGGTCATTGGGCCGATAAGTCTGCTCGCCGAGCCGCTTCACCCAATGCGGCGCTCCACGCAGCACATACTCGCCCGTGGTCGTGGTGATGAAGACGTTTTGCCCGAACAAGCCGCTGGTGACAGGCGCGGCCTCGACGAAATGGCCAAGCGCGAGGCGGTCGGCGACGGCCTGAAACTGCGCGTCGCTGATGGCGCCGAGACGTTCGGAGTAGACCTTGGCGTTGGACATGGGCTGCGATTTTGCGCTCAGTGAGGCGCGAATGCCATCGGCGGAATGATCGCGGCGCCATGCGCGTCACGCGCGATCGGTGCCGTCCATCTCACGGCTGAGAGGGGCAGCGGCGCATAGAGGTGCGGAAAATCTTCGCCACGCGACGGCGCACGCTCCCATTTCAACGCGTCGCCCAGAGCGCGTTCGTCGAGCGCGATTAACAGCAAATCGTCGGCGCCGGAATAGTACCGCCGCAGCGTCTCCGCGAGTTGGGCTACCGTCGAGAAGTGGATGAAGCCGTCGGCGCGATCCTTCTCTGAACCTTCATAGCGTCCGGCGCGTTCGGCCGCTTGCCACTCCTCGGCATGCGCAATCTTGAAGATCACACAGCTGCCTATGCGGCCGTGCCGCCAATCGTGAGACCGTCGATGCGCAGAGTCGGCTGGCCGACGCCGACCGGAACGCTCTGTCCGTTCTTGCCGCACGTACCCACGCCGGTATCGAGCTTCATGTCGCTGCCAATCATCTTCACGCGCGTCAGCGCATCGGGGCCATTGCCGATCAACGTGGCGCCCTTGATCGGCGCGCCGACCTTGCCGTCTTCGATGAGGTAGGCCTCGGTGCAGGAGAAGACGAACTTGCCGTTCGTGATGTCCACCTGGCCGCCGCCGAAGTTCGTCGCGTAGACGCCCTTCTTCACGCTCGCGATGATCTCCCCGGGATGTGCGTTTCCGCCGAGCATATAGGTGTTGGTCATTCGCGGCATCACCTGGCAGGCATACGACATGCGCCGACCATTGCCCGTGGGCGCCACGCCCATAAGCCGGGCATTCTGACGGTCCTGCATATAGCCTTTGAGGATTCCATCTTCGATCAACACGGTGCGCGAGGTCGGCGTGCCTTCGTCGTCGATGGAGAGAGAACCGCGCCGGCCATCGAGCGTCCCGTCGTCCACCACCGTCACGCCGGGAGAGGCGACGCGTTGGCCGAGCAAGCCGGCGAAGGCGCTCGTCTTCTTGCGATTTAAATCGCCTTCGAGCCCATGACCGATCGCCTCGTGCAACAGAATGCCCGGCCAACCGTTGCCCAGAACGACTGTCATCTCGCCGGCGGGCGCAGGAACCGATTCCAAATTCACCAGTGCTTGGCGCAGCGCCTCGTCGACCGCCGTGCGCCAATACTCAGGCGCCATGTAGACGTCGTAGCCGCTGCGCCCGCCGCCGCCATAGTTGCCCGATTCCTGTCGACCATCCTGCTCGACGACGACCGAGACGTTGATGCGAACGAGCGGACGCACGTCGCGATAGGTCTCGCCCCCCGGACGCACGATCTCGATTTGCTGCCACTCGCCCGAGAGCGAGCAGGAGACTTGGCGCACGCGACCGTCCTTGGAGCGTGCGTAGGCGTTCATGTCCTCGAGGAGCTTCACCTTCTTTTCGAACGCCGCCGACTGCAGAGGATCAAGATCGGTGTAGAGCTTCTTGTTGGTGCGGGCGGGAGCGCCGGTGGCGACGCCCGAATGGCCGCTCGCGACGGCGCGCACGGTCGCCGCCGCACGCTTGATCGCGTCTTCCGAAATATCGGTCGCGTGCGCATAGCCGGTCGCCTCTCCCGCCACGGCACGAAGGCCAAAACCTTGCGTCGTGTCGAAGGTCGCGGCTTTGAGGCGCCCGTCGTCGAACGCGAAGGCCTCGCTCTGACGATATTCGAGGAACAACTCGCCGTCGTCGGAACCGCGAAGCGCGTCATCCACCGTCGCCTGGACACGGCTGCGATCCATGCCCGTGCGGGCGAAGAACAGGTCACCGGAATTGTTCATGTCGGGCTCCAAGTCGGCGCGCGCTTCAAGAACCTAAGATATAGGATCATTTCGCGCGTTTTGCCCACTTTGCAGCGCCTGCGGCGCATGCGCCCCATCTGCGGCGTTGAAACACCACCCCGTGCCAGAAGGTCGCAATGACTTTAGGGGCTTAGCACCTCTAAATCCCTCGCAAGAATCTGAAAACGGGAAGTTCCATCGCTTCCCGTCGGTCCATTCTCGCGAGGTCGTCTGCATGTCCATCAAGCGAACCGGCATCGGCGCAGGGTTTGCAGCGCTTGCCGCGACGTGGACAGGTGCGGCGTTCGCGGTTCCGTACAATTATCAACTGGGTTTTCAGGCCGCGGCTTCGCCCGTGATGGAGCGCATCGAGGAGTTCCACAATCTCCTGCTCATCATCACGTTCGCCATCTGCCTGCTTGTTTTGGCGCTCCTCGTCTTCATCGTCCTTCGCTACAACCACAGGGCCAGTCCCACGCCGAGCCGCACGGAACACAACACGATTCTGGAAATAGCGTGGACAGTCATTCCGGTCATCATTCTCGTCGTCATCGCGATTCCATCGTTCAAGTTGCTCTACTACGAAGCGGACATTCCCAAGGCGGACGTGGAGCTCAAGGTCATCGGCAAGCAATGGTTCTGGACCTACCAGTATCCGCGTCGCGGCAACTTTCAGTTCGACTCGCTGGCGCTCTCCGATGACGCAGCAAAGAAGGCCAACGAGCCACGACTCCTTGGTGTCGACAATCCCATTGTCGTTCCCGTGAACAGGGTGATCGAAGTCGTCACCACCGGCGCTGACGTCATCCACTCATGGGCCCTGCCGGAAATGGGCGTCAAGATGGATGCCATTCCCGGCCACCTCAACTACACCTGGTTCAAGGCGACGCGCACGGGCACATTCTACGGGCAATGCTCGGAGCTCTGCGGCGCCAAGCATGCCTTCATGCCGATCGAGGTGAAGGTCGTGACGGACTCCGAGTTTGCCAAGTGGCTCGCGGCGGCGAAAAAGAAATACGCTGCCATCGACGACGGCTCACCGACCCGCCTGGCGGCGCAGTAGCAAAGGATACGATATGGCCGATCTGGCCCACGCGCATGACGAGGACTCCCACGGCCATCCGACCGGCTGGCGGCGCTACGTCTATTCGACGAACCATAAGGACATCGGCACGATGTACCTTATCTTCGCGATCTGCGCGGGCGTGGTCGGCGGCTTCCTCTCGATCATGATGCGCGCCGAGCTGATGGAGCCCGGCCTGCAGATCTTCAAGGACCCGCACACCTTCAACGTGTTCGTCACCGGTCACGGCCTGATCATGGTCTTCTTCATGATCATGCCGGCGATGATCGGCGGTTTCGGCAACTGGCTGGTGCCCCTGATGATCGGCGCGCCGGACATGGCGTTCCCGCGCATGAACAATATTTCGTTCTGGCTCCTGCCGTTTTCGTTCGCGCTTCTCGTCATGAGCATGTTCGTCGAAGGCGACTCCGGCGGAATCGGCGTGGGCGGCGGCTGGACGCTCTACGCGCCGCTCTCGACCTACGGCTCGCCCGGCCCGGCGATGGATCTGGCGATCTTCTCGCTGCACATCGCGGGCGCGTCCTCGATCCTCGGCGCCATCAATTTCATCACTACGATCTTCAACATGCGCGCACCGGGCATGACGCTGCACAAGATGCCGCTCTTCGTCTGGGCGATCCTGGTGACGGTGTTCCTTCTTCTTCTCTCGCTGCCGGTTCTAGCCGGGGCCATCACGATGTTGCTGGCCGATCGCCACTTCGGAACGTCGTTCTTCAATCCCGCCGGCGGCGGCGATCCCATTCTCTATCAGCATCTCTTCTGGTTCTTCGGACATCCGGAAGTCTACATCCTGATCCTTCCCGGCTTCGGCATGGTCAGCCACATCATCTCGACCTTCGCCAAGAAACCGATCTTCGGGTATCTCGGCATGGCCTATGCGATGGTCGCGATCGGCTTCATCGGCTTTTTGGTCTGGGCGCACCACATGTACACGGTGGGACTGAGCGTCGATACCAAGGCCTATTTCGTCTTCGCCACGATGGTCATCGCGGTCCCGACAGGCATCAAGATCTTCTCCTGGATCGCGACGATGTGGGGCGGCAGTCTCGAGTTCAAGACGCCGCTGCTCTGGGCGATCGGCTTCGTCTTCCTGTTTACGGTCGGCGGCGTGACCGGCGTGGTGCTCGCCAATGCAGGCGTCGATGTCGTCCTGCAGGACACTTATTATGTAGTGGCGCATTTCCACTATGTGCTGTCGCTGGGCGCTGTCTTCACGATCTTCGCCGGCTTTTACTTCTGGTTCCCGAAGTTCACCGGCTACATGTACAACGAAACGCTCGGCAAGCTTCACTTCTGGATCACATTCATCGGCGTCAACCTGACGTTCTTCCCGATGCACTTCCTCGGTCTCGCCGGCATGCCGCGCCGCTATGCCGACTATCCCGACGCGTTCGCGGGCTGGAACTTTATCGCCTCGATCGGCTCGTTCATTGCCGGCGTCGGCGTGCTCGTCTTCCTCGCCATGCTGGCCGAGGCGTTCCTGAAGAAGCGCGTGGCGGGCGACAATCCCTGGGGCCCGTATGCGACGACTTTGGAGTGGACGCTGCCGTCGCCGCCGCCCTTCCATCAATTCAACGAATTGCCGAAGATCAGCTGATGACCACGGTCGCTCTCACCGGTGAATCGCACTCCGCCACAGTCGGCGACTATTTTGCGCTTCTGAAGCCGCGCGTAATGTCGCTCGTGATCTTCACGGGACTGACGGGGATCGTGGTGGCGCCCGGCGAGATCCATCCGCTCACCGGATTCACGGCGCTTTTGTGCATCGCGATCGCGGCGGGCGCGTCAGGCGCGCTGAACATGGCGTATGAGGCGGACATCGACGCCCTGATGTCGCGGACCGCCAATCGACCGATTCCGTCGGGCCATATCGCGCGCGGCGAGGCGCTCGGCTTCGGCTGGACGCTCGCGGTCGGCGCCGTCACCGTGATGGGACTGCTCGTGAATCTCGTCGCGGCCACGCTGCTGGCCTTCACGATCTTCGTCTATGTCGGCGTCTATACGCTCTGGCTGAAGCGCCGCACGCCGCAGAACATCGTGATCGGCGGACTGGCGGGTGCGCTTCCGCCTGCCATCGGCTGGGCTTCGGTGACGGGCTCGCTGACGCTCGCACCGCTGCTTCTCGTCGCGATCATCTTCCTGTGGACGCCGCCGCATTTCTGGGCGCTCGCCTTGTGGCGCTCGTCCGACTACGCGCGCGCCGGCGTCCCGATGTTGCCGGTCGTCAGTGGCAAGGCCTCGACGCGGCGGCAAATACTCGCCTACACCGCGATCCTGATTCCGGCCGGGCTTCTGCCTGCCGCCATCGGTCTTGCCGGTCCTCTCTATCTCGCGGTCTCGGGTGCGATCGGTCTCTGGTTCATCATCGAGGCAGTGGCCGTCGCTCTCGAGCGGGACGAGACGCGCGAGCCGGCCGCACATCGTCTGTTCCGCGTCTCGCTGATCTACATGTTCGCGCTGTTTGCCGCATTGCTCGCAGAGCGACTGCTTCACATCGCAGCTTTCGCAAGCTGGACATGAGATGTTCGTGAGCGACACGCAGGACAAGGAACGCAGACGGCGCAACATCGCCATCGCGCTGGCGCTCGGCGCACTCGTGGTCTTGTTCTACCTGATGACGATGGTGCGGGTTCAGCCGTAGCAAAGAAGGGTATTTCGGAAGATGGCCAATTCACAGGTCAAGCACGATTATCATCTGGTCGATCCCAGCCCGTGGCCGATCGTCGGTTCGATGGCGGCGTTCGTCATGCTGGTGGGCGCCGTCTTCTGGATGAACAAGGACTACACCGGGTTCTTCGGATTGCCTGTGAATGGTCAACCCTGGATTTTCGCGATCGGCTTTGCGCTGGTTCTGTTCACGATGGCGGGCTGGTGGCGCGACGTCGTGCACGAGTCCGTCGCGCTCGGCAATCACACGCCGGTCGTCAAACTGCATCTGCGCTACGGCATGTTTCTGTTCATCGCGTCGGAGGTGATGTTCTTCGTCGCCTGGTTCTGGGCCTATTTCAACTTCGCGATCTTCGCCAAGGATGCATCGATCGGAGCCTGGCCGCCGTCGGGAATCGTCACGCTCGATCCCTGGCACTTTCCCTTGCTCAACACGCTGATCCTCCTGACCTCGGGTACGACGGTGACTTGGGCGCACCATGCGCTGCAAAGCGGTGACAGGAAGGGCGCGGTGCAGGGCCTCGTTCTCACGGTGCTGCTTGGCGCCTCGTTCACTTGCGTGCAGGCCTATGAGTATGCGCACGCGCCCTTCACCTTCGGCTTCAACCATCTCGCGCTCGTGCCCTTCACGGATCCGGCACACGCCTCGCTGACCGCGGGTGTCGGAAACTTCGACGCCATCTACGGCTCGACCTTCTTCATGGCGACGGGCTTTCACGGCTTCCACGTCATCATCGGCACGATCTTCCTCGCTGTCTGCCTCTTCCGCGCCATGGCCGGCCAATTCACCACGACGCGTCATTTCGGTTTCGAAGCTGCGGCCTGGTACTGGCACTTCGTCGACGTGGTGTGGCTCTTCCTGTTCGCCTGCATCTATGTGTGGGGGCAGGGCCCTGTGACGGCAGGCTGACATGCACGCGAGTTCGAGCGTGGCGCGCGCGAGCCTCTTGGCGCGCTGTCCGCGCTGCGCACGCGGTGCCCTGTTCCGCGGCGTGCTGACGATCGCACCGTTCTGCGAGAGTTGCGGTCTGGAATTCGCAGCCTTCGACGTCGGCGACGGGCCGGCGGCTCTCGTCATCCTCGTGGTCGGAGCTTTGGTGTGCGGCGCCGCGCTTTACGTCGAATTTACCTGGTCGCCGCCCCTCTGGGTCCATGTCCTCCTCTGGACTCCGGCGATCGCCGTCCTGACGATCTTCTTCCTGCGCGTGATCAAAGCGGCGCTGCTGATCCTGCAATACCGCCACCGTGCCGGTGAGGGCCGGCTGACTGAGTGATGCGGATCGCATTTCGTCCGTTGCTGGTACCGAGCCTGGTCTCGGCGGTTTTGTTCGCCGCGCTGATGGCGCTCGGCGTATGGCAGGTTGAACGGCTGAGTTGGAAACGCGACCTGATCGCGACGGTCAGCAGCCGCATCGCCGCGGCACCGGTGACGCTCAATCAGGCGCTGGCGCTGGGAGCGGACGCGCAGTATCGCCGCGTGCGGCTCGCGGGACGGTTCGATAATGCGAAAGAAGCTTACGTTTTTGGAACCGGCGTCGAAGGGGCGCCGGTGTTTCACGTCATTGTGCCGTTCACCAGCGACGACGGCCGCGTTGTGCTGGTCGACCGCGGGATCGTTCCGCGCGATCTCATGGCCCGCTCGACTCGCTCCCGCGGATTGATCGAAGGCCGTACCGTCGCGGTTGGGATCTGGCGCGCGCCCGATCAAGCGGGCACCTTCACGCCCAAGCCCGATCTCGCGCGGCGCATCTGGTATTCGCACGACGTCGCCGGCATCGCGCGTGCGGACGGCGTCCGTCTCGCCGCACCTGTGATCGTCGAGGCAGATTCGACGCCCAATCCCGGCGGCTGGCCCAAAGGCGGCCAGACGCGCGTCAATTTCCGCAACGAACACCTGCAATATGCGATCACCTGGTTCTTGCTCGCCGCTGGACTTCTCGCGGTCTATTTCGCCTATCATGTGTCGCGCGGGCGGTTGACACTTTCGAGCAAAGACCAGGTGTGATGGCGATTTCCCTGATCAGTACGCGCGGCAAAGCGGCCAAGGCCGCGTTCGGCGACGTTCTGCTCGCGGGTCCCGCCCCTGACGGAGGGCTCTATCTTCCAGAATATTGGCCGCAGGTTTCGGCGCAGCAAATTGCCGGCTTCGCGTCGCGAGACTATGTCGAAGTGGCACGCGAGATCTTCTCGCTTTTCGCGGCAGAGGCCTTTTCGCCCGACGAACTCGCGCTCGACATCGCCGCCGCCTATGCTGGTTTCACCGATCCGCGCATCGCGCCGCTGGTCGAGATCGGACCGAATCTTTTTCTGCTGGAATTGTTTCACGGACCGACACTGGCATTCAAAGATATTGCCATGCAGGTGCTGGGCCGCCTGTTCGCGCGCGCGCTGGCGCGGCGCGGCGGCCGCGCGACGGTTGTCGTCGCAACCTCGGGCGATACCGGCTCCGCGGCGATTGCGGCGCTCGGCGGCTTGGCGGGCATCGCTCTCTTCGTGCTGCATCCCAAGGGACGGGTGAGCGATGTGCAGCGGCGACAGATGACGACGTCGCCGCATGCGAACGTTCATAATATTGCGTTGGAGGGGACGTTCGACGACGCGCAGGCGATCGTGAAGGAGCTGTTCGCCGACAAGCCTTTTGCCGATGCCGTGAACATGACGGCGGTGAATTCGATCAACTTCGCGCGCATCGCGGCGCAGTGCGTCTACTATTTCACGACCACGGCGCAACTGGGCCGGCCTGCAACATTCGTCGTCCCGACTGGAAACTTCGGCGATGTCTTCGCCGGCGAGGTCGCCGCGCGCATGGGGCTCGAAATCGAGAACCTCGTCATAGCGACGAATGAGAACGACATCGTGGCGCGGGCTCTGAACGAAGGCATCTACGCCCGCGGATCCGTGCATCCTTCGCTGAGCCCCGCGATGGACATTCAAGTGGCGAGCAATTTCGAGCGGGCGCTGTTCGAGGCGTCCGACCGGGATTCCGCGTGGCTGAAAGAGGCGATGGCAACCTTCGCGCACGACAAGAGGCTGGCCATACCGGCACCGGTTCTGGCCAAGCTTCGCTCGCGTTACGCTGCCGCGCATTGCGACGACCGCCAGACGCTCGAAACGATCCGCAAGCTGCATGCCGAGACCGGCCGCCTGATCGATCCGCACACTGCAGTTGGGTTGCACGCCGCCCAATTGACGCGTCGGGACATCTCTCTACCAACGGTTGTATTATCGACCGCCCACCCGGCAAAGTTCCCAGATGCGGTAAGGGAAGCGACGGGCGTGATTCCAGGCCTCCCGCCGCGGCTTGCTGGTCTCTATGAGGGGGCTGAAAGATACACGGTTTTGGGCAACGACAAGGTCTTGGTCCGGGCCCATATCGAGGCTAAGCTCGCCGCCCAATGACACCTGAAATTACAAGACTTTCCAACGGCTTGACCGTCGTCACCGATCGCATGCCGCAACTCGAGAGCGCGATGCTCGGCGTGTGGGTGAATGCCGGCGGACGAAACGAAACGCGCGATGTGATGGGCGTGTCGCACATGCTCGAACACATGGCATTCAAGGGAACGTTGAGGCGCAGCGCGCGCGACATTGCGGAGGAGATCGAAGCCGTCGGCGGATATCTCAACGCGTACACGAGTCGCGAACAGACGGCGTTCCATGCGCGCGTGCTGAAGGCCGATGTGCCGCTCGGCCTCGATCTACTCGCCGACATCCTCACGCATCCGACATTCGAGCAGGGCGAACTCGAGCGCGAGCGCCAGGTCGTGCTGCAGGAGATCGGCCAGGCGCGCGACACGCCGGACGACATCGTCTTCGATCACCTGCAGGCCGCGATCTATCCCGACCAACCGATGGGCTGGCCGATCCTGGGGCTCGACGAAACCGTCAGCATGTTTACGCGCGAGGATCTGCGCACCTATATGGCGGCGAACTATCGCGCCGGCGACATGACCCTGGTTTCCTCCGGCGCCGTCGATCACGCCACGATCGTTCGCATCGTCGAGGAGAAATTCGCCACGTTGCGCGCCGGTCCCGCGCCGAGCCCGCTGCCAGCGCATTATGTCGGCGGCGATTTTCGCCGCACTCAGGATCTTGAACAGGCGCACATCGTCTATGCGTTTCCAGGAGTTGCGAGCACGGCGCCGGATTTCTTCACAGCGCAGGTCTATGTCATGGCGTTGGGCGGCGGCATGTCCTCGCGCCTGTTCCAGGAAGCGCGCGAAAAGCGCGGTCTGTGCTACGCGATCTCCGCTTTCGCCCAGGCCCATCGCGATGGCGGAACGATCGGCATCTACACCGGCACCGGAGAAACGGAAGCCGCGGAAATCTCGGCCGTGATCGCAGGCGAAATGGAGCAACTCGCCGCAGGCGCAACCGAGCGTGAAGTCGCGCGCGCCAAGGCGCAGCTGAAGTCGAGCTTGCTGATGGGCCTGGAGCGGCCGGGGCAGCGCGCCGAACAGATCGCGAGCCATATCTTCACGCATGGTCGCTTGCTCTCGATTGAGGAAATGACCGGCCGTCTCGATACGATCGACGCGCGCGCCGTGCGCGACTTCGGCGAGCAGATGATGGAAAGCGTCAATCCCTCGATGGCGGCGGTCGGGCCCGTCGGCCAGCTCGAGAAGCAGGGCGTCTTTGCGCGTCGCTTCGGAGGTTCATTCCGCAGCGATGTTCCGTCCAAGCCCCGAGAGTCTGACCCGGATTTGCCGGAAGCCGTTTTGGCGAAGGCGGAATGAATACAGGGCCGATGGCGTTCATGCGCGGGCTCACCTTTCCGGGGGGCCAACAGCCGATCATCAAGGGCGGAGGCGTGTATCTCCGTTATCCCCGCATCGCCGACTTTCCGGCCTGGGCCCGGCTGCGCGGTGAGAGCAGGGCGTTCCTCTCGCCTTGGGAGCCGGTCTGGGCAAGCGACGAACTGACCAAGGGCGCGTTCCGGCGGCGCATCAAGCGCTATCAGAAGGAAGCGCGCCTCGATTCCGCCTACGCCTTCTTCGTCTTTCGCGCCGAAGACGATGTCCTGATGGGAGGCTGCACGCTCTCGAATGTGCGGCGCGGCGTGACGCAATGTTGCGCGCTCGGCTATTGGATCGGCGAACGATTCTCGCGCCAGGGTTACATGTACGAGGCGGTGCGCGCGCTTGTGCCCTTCATCTTCGCGACCCTGGGCTTGCACCGGATCGAAGCCGCGTGCCTGCCGTCGAACCAGGCGTCGCAGAGCCTGCTCGCGAAAGTCGGCTTTCGCCAGGAGGGTGTCGCCTTGCGCTATCTGCAGATCAATGGCGAGTGGCGCGATCACGTGCTCTTCGCTTTGCTCGCAGACGAGGCGCAGGTAAGTTAGGTCCGCTACGGACGAGTGGCGGGTGGCCGCTCAGATCGGGATCGCCGTTGACAAGAGCTTTCGCAATCGCCGCGGCACTGATCGCCGGCCTGATGGCTGCCGCCTCGGCTGCCATGGCTGCGCAAGGCGAGCCGGCGCTGGTCGACTTTGCCAGTCCCGATGCCGTACTTGAGATCCAGGACGCGATGGTGCCGTATCATGGCCCATCAGGGACGCAGCCCGACGGTTCGAACTGGTATCTGATCAAGGCGACGAACAGCGCTGTGCGGCCGGCGAGCCGCGTGCTTCAAGCGACGCAAACGCCGAGCTTCGCCTTTTTGCCGCGCCCGACACGCCCCGCCATCGTCGGCGTGGCGAGCTCGGACTCCGCCGTCAGTATCGAGAATCTGAACGCTTACGGGCGGCGCGCCTATCGCGTGATCATTCCTCCCGCAACGTCGGTCGAAATCGTCGTGCAGGTGGCCAACGCCGCGCAACCGCCATCGCTCAGAGCCTGGACCGAGCCCGCGCTTGCCGCGCACAACCGCCAGTTCGCGATTTTCACGACGGCCGTCTGGGCGCTCATCGGCGGCGCCGCGCTGATGGTGAGCGGTCTTGCCGTCATGCTCGGTCACGCGCCGGCGCGTTGGGCGGCGCTGACGCTCGTGCTCATTCTTCTGGAGCGACTGTCGGAAACGGGGCTGTTCGATGGCAGCCTGGCGACCGGAGTGGGCGGGCCCTATGGGCTGACGGCGATGTTCGCGGGTTTTTCGCTGGCCGCGGGTGCGCGTCTCGCGGACGCGATCGTGCCGCTCAGCGAAATCCGGCCGAGGCACGTCAAATGGCTGAAGCGCTCGGAGGCGGTGATCATCGTGCTCGCGATCCTCGCCTATATCGGCGTTCCGGGAACGGTCGTCGCGGTCGACGCGCTCGTCCTCTTCGGCGCCGGCGCCATTGCCGCATATCTCATCTATCGCGGCATTCTCGGATCCCAGGCGGCCAAAGTTTCGATCCCAAGCGCGCTGGTCTTTGCCTGCGTCACCATCGCCTCGGCCTTGGCCATGCTGAGCAGCACGGGAGATTCTCTCGCCACGTCGGCGGCGGGTTCGTTCGCGGCGGCCGGCTCGATCCTCCTCGCGCTGGCAATCGCGGCGGGCGAGGGCATCGCCGTCCTTCCCTTCCAATCGGTCGCAGCGGTCGCCGAGCCGCCGAGCGGACGCGACGTAAGGTCGTCTCTGGAAGCGATCACCGCTTCGAACCAGGGAATATTCGATCTCGATTTCGCGCGAGACAATCTGCACCTCTCCCGGGAAGCGGCGCTCCTGATAGGACTGCCGGAGACGAATTCCCGCGTTCGCCATGGCGATTTCATCGCGCGGATTTACGTCGAGGATCGCGATGTCTATCGCCGCGCGCTCGGCGATTATCGCAAGCGTCCGGGGCTGGGCTTCCGCGTCGAGTTCCGCATGCGCGGCCCCGGCGCGCGCGTTTCCTGGTTCGAATTGCGCGCTACGATGCTCGGCGGCGAAGATGTGGCGAGCCGGTGCGTCGGCCTTTTGGCCGACGTCACGGCGCGAAAATCGACCGAGGCGGAGGCTTTGGATCGCACCCTGAAGGATCCGCTGACCGGGCTCGGCAACCGCGTCTCCATGATGGAGGAGCTCGAACAGCGCAGTCCGCATTTTGCCAACACCACATTCGCATTGCTTGACGTTGACCGGTTCAAGTCCATCCATGCCAGTCTCGGCGACACGGGCGGCGACGGAATCCTGAGCCAGATGGCTGAGCGTCTGACCAAGCGCTTCGAAGGCGTCGCGCAGGTCTTTCGCGTGGGCGGCGACGCCTTCGCGATGATCTTCTCCGACGGCTCGAAGGAGCCGACCATTGTCGGCGCAGAACTCATCGAGGCCTGCAGCGCGCCCTATCGGCTTGACGGCCGCGAGGTCTTCGCCCCGGCGAGTGTCGGCGTGGCGCTCGGTCGCGACGCGAGCGATCCGCTCGAGTTGCTCAAGAACACCGAACTCGCGCTGATGCACGCCAAGCAGCTTGGCGGCGGCTGCGCCCGCGCCTATTCGCGCGAGCTTGAAACGCTGGCGCCGGGCGACGCCGTGACGCTGGAATCGGAGCTGCGCCGCGCGATCGAGGAAAGCCAGATCGTCGTCCACTACCAGCCGATCATGCATCTCGACGATGGTGCCATCGCGGGGTTCGAGGCTCTGTTGCGCTGGAACCATCCGACGCGCGGGCTCGTCACCCCGACCGATTTCATCGCGCATTCGGAGGAAACGGGAACGATCGTGACGCTCGGACGCATTGCGCTCGAGAGTGCGGCGCAGGATTTGAGCCATTGGCAGCGCTATTTTCCGCTGGCGCCGCCACTCTTCGTCAGCGTCAACGTTTCGCGTCGCCAATTGCGCGACGCCGAGTTCGGCGTTTTCCTCGGCTCGGTCATGTCCAAGGCCCATCTCGCACCGGAGACGCTGAAGCTCGAAGTCACCGAAAGCGTCATTGCGGGCAATCCCGATTTGCGAAGTTCGCTCGAGCACTGCCGTGCCTTGGGCGCGGGCATCACAATCGACGATTTCGGCACCGGCGCGTCCAGCCTCAGCCAACTCAAGGATCTGCCCTTCGACACGATCAAGATCGATCAAAGTTTTCTCGCCAAGCACAAGGACCCGCAGGCGAAGGCCGACGGCGAGGTGGTGCTGAAATCGATCATCGCGCTCGCCCATGACCTGAAGCGCACCATCATCGTCGAAGGTGTTGAACGCGAGCCCGACGCCGCCTGGTTGAAGGCGCTGGGCTGCGAGTATGCGCAAGGCTACTTCTTCTCGAAGCCGCTTCCTTCGGCCGATGCGCTCAACTTCATCGCCATGCATTTCGATCTGTTGGCGGCGCGTTCAGGCGTGGCCAATGTCGCTGGAAAGCCCTGATATATTGGCGCCGAGTTTGGCAAGCGCCAGACTCCACTTCGATCGCGCGTCGCCGCGAAAGACGAGTTCGACATCGGCGTCGCAGTGGATCCAGCCGTTGCTGGCAATCTCATCCTCGATCTGGCCTGCGCCCCAGCCGGCATAACCGAGGGCGAAGAGAAATCTCTGCGGACCGGTACCGCGGGCAATGGCGCGCAGAATGTCGATGGTCGGCGTCAGTGCGATTTCGGACGTCACCGAAACTGTCGCGGGCCCGGTGCTGCGCTCGTTCGAGTGCAAGACGTAGCCGCGATCGGTTTCGACCGGTCCGCCGAACATCACCGGCACGCGTGGCGTGGAGTCCGTCACGGGAATGTCCATTTGCGTCATCAGGTCACGGAACGGAAGGCCTTCGAGCGGCTTGTTGACGATCAAGCCGAGCGCGCCGTCCGACGAGTGCGAACAGACGAATATGACGCTTTTCTCGAACCGGGGATCGGCCATGCCGGGCATGGCGATCAGGAGCTTTCCCGTCAGAAAGCCGTCGCTGTTCCGCCACTGCGGCGAGTCATGCGCTGCCATCACGGCAACTTACGACTTTTCGCCCCTTTGCGACAGGACGAACCATGCGCTAAAACGCGCGCCCAACCCCAGGAGCACCTCATGTCCATCAAAGTCGGCGACAAATTTCCATCGGCAACACTCATGCAAATGAAGGACGGCGGACCAAAGCCGGTGAAGACCGATGACCTGTTCGCCGGCAAGAAAGTGGTCGTCTTTGCCGTGCCGGGTGCGTTTACGCCGACTTGTTCCGCCAAGCATTTGCCGGGTTTCGTGCAGAACGCCGACGCGATCAAGGCGAAGGGCGTCGATGCGATCGCCTGCGTCTCCGTCAACGACGCCTTCGTGATGGGCGCGTGGGGCGAGCAACAAAAGGTCGGCGACAAGATCATGATGCTGGCGGACGGCAATGGCGATCTGACCAAGACGCTCGGATTGGAACTCGACGGCTCGCGCTTCGGGATGGGCAAGCGCAGCCAACGCTTCGCGATGCTGGTGGACAATGGCGTCGTGACAAAGCTGAACGTCGAGGAACCGGGCGCATTCGCCGTATCCAGCGCCGAGCATGTCCTGACGGAGCTTTAGCCGCCGCTTCTTTCGGGAATTGCCGCGCGGGCGAGCTGATCGGCGCGCTCGTTTTCGGGATGGCCGGAATGTCCGGCTACCCACTTCCAGCTGATCTTGTGCTCTGACATCGCGGCGTCGAGCGCGCGCCACAGTTCGACATTCTTCACCGGCTTCTTGTCGGCGGTTTTCCAGCCATTGGCTTTCCATTTCGCGAGCCACTTGGCTGCTCCGTCCATGACGTAGCGCGAGTCGGTGTGCAGCCGGATCGCCGACGGCCGCTTCAGCGCTTCGAGCGCGCGGATGACAGCCGTGAGTTCCATGCGATTGTTGGTCGTCGCGGCTTCGCCGCCCGAGAGTTCCCGTTCATGACCCCTGGTGCGCAGAATCGCCGCCCAGCCGCCGGGTCCGGGATTTCCCGAGCAGGCGCCGTCCGTATAAATGTCGATCGTGGCGTCCGTCACAATCCGTACTCGGCTGGACTCTTCACGCGTGTGTGGAAGCGAAGGCGCTTGCTGAAATCACGCGGCTCCTTCGGCCGGACGAGCGCCATGGGATCGTGGTTGAGAAGATCGAAGAGACGGGTCAACAGAAAGCGCAGAGCCGCGCCTGCGCACAGCACAGGCAAAGCTGCAGCCTCGGCATCGGTCAACGGCCTTCGCTTGCGATAGGCCGAGAGCAGACTCTGACCTTTCGTGAGATTGTACGCGCCGTCCGTCTCGAAGCACCAGGCATTGAGCAGGATCGCGAGATCGTAGGCAAAGGCATCGTTGCAGGCGAAATAGAAGTCGATCAGGCCGGACACTTGCGCATTCGTGAAGAGAACATTGTCGGGAAAGAGATCCGCATGGATGACGCCCGACGGCAATCCTTGCGGCCATTGCGCGTTCACCTCGCGATAGCTCGAGGCGATGACATCGCGCAGTCCCCGTTCGATGCCATCCGCACCGCTCGCGGTTTTCTCAACGAGATCGCGCCAGCCGCCTAGTCCGAGCGCATTCGAGCGGCGGATGGGGAAATCGGCGCCGGCCGCGTGCAATCGCGCAAGGGCGTCGCCCGCCAAAGCGCAGTGGCCGACATCGGGACGCCGCACCGATAGTCCCGTCAGAAAACTGACCAACGCCGCAGGGCGGCCATTGATCTTTGTCCATTGCTTGCCGTCCTTGCGGCGCACGGGCTCAGGACATGCAATGCCGCGTGCCGCCAAATGCTCCATCAAGCCGAGGAAGAACGGCAGATCGTCTTCATGCACGCGCTTTTCATAGAGCGTCAGGAAGAAGCTTCCTCGATCGGTCTGCAGATAGAAGTTGCTGTTCTCGACACCTTCGGCGATGCCTTTGAAACTCAGGGGCTGACCGACGTCGTAGTCGGCAAGCACCTCTTCGAGGTCCTCAAAGGAGACGTCGGTGTAGACCGCCATGGTCCATGCTTCCCATCGAGAGCCTGCTTGGCTACAGTCCGGCGCGTTTTGCGCCGGATTTCACAAGTCGGCTGCGACTCGAAAAAAGTCAAGCGAAGGACATGACATGTCGGCTCCCGTCATTGCGCAAAAGTCTCCGTTTTCGGCCGACGTGGCAGCGGAAGGTTGACGACCTGATCATGCCATCGTTCGCGCGTTCCCTCGCCATCACCACCGTTGCGGTTCTGCTGCTGTCCGCATGCTCGACCGACGTAAAGCGCGGGCTTTGCCCCAACGCCAGCGTCCTCGCAAACACGGCCCAACTGACCGGGTTCAGGGACAAAATGGAAGGAGATCCGGCCGGCATCGCGTATGAAGTCGTCATGACCGGCGTCAAAGCCAGCTGCTCGTTCGACAAGGACGAAGGCACGGCGGATTCCAGCGTCACTGTCACGTTCCGCGCGACGCGAACGCCGACCGGCCTCGCGGCGAACTATAGCGTTCCTTATTATGTGGCCGTGACGCGGGACTCGACCACCATCGTCTCCAAGCAAATCTATTCCGCCTCCTTTGCCTTTCGGCCGGGCGAATCGAGCACGACGTTCGATGCCGATGTGTCGACGGTTCCCATCCGACTCGACAACGGCAAGAAGCCGTATGACTACGGCATCCTGACCGGGCTGCAACTCACCAAGGCGCAACTCGACTACAACACCAAGATGGGGCGCTTCGCGCCATGACGGTGCTCAGCGCCGAGCTGAGCGCGATCGTCGGCAACGCGTTCGCGGCGGAAGGACTCTCTCAATCATTCGGTCAGGTCACACGTTCGGACCGCCCCGACCTCGCACAGTTCCAATGCAACGGCGCGCTCGCGGCGGCGAAAGCGGCAAAGGCCAATCCGCGTGCCGTGGCGCAGAAGATCGTCGCGCGTCTCAAGTCCGATCCGCTGTTCTCCAAGGTCGAGATTGCCGGGCCCGGGTTCATCAATCTCGATGCGACGGATGCGGCGCTGTCCGAACGCGGCGTCACGCTTTCCAAGGATGCGCGGCTCGGCGCGCCCGAGACGGGCAAAGGCAAGACGGCGGTGCTCGATTTTGGCGGGCCCAACATCGCTAAGCCCATGCATGTCGGCCATCTGCGTTCCGCCATCATCGGGGACTGCCTGCAACGGCTCTTCCGCGCCAATCAATGGAATGTGGTCAGCGACATCCACCTGGGCGACTGGGGCCTGCAGATGGGGCAGCTCATTTCCGAAATCGGTCACCGCGCCATCGCGCCCGAGTATTTCGATGCGGCCTTCACCGGCCCCTATCCGGTTCAGTCGCCGGTGACGATGGACGATCTCGAGGAGATCTATCCGGCCGCCGCCGCCGCTTGCAAAGCGGACGAATCCCGCCTTCTCGAAGCGCGGCAGGCAACGGCGGATTTGCAAGCCGGACGGGCAGGTTATCGCGCACTCTGGATGCACTTCTTTAACGTCTCCAAGGTCGGTCTCGACCGCGAATATGGCAGTTTGGGCGTCCACTTCGATCTCTGGAAAGGCGAGGCGAGCGTCGATCCGCTCGTCGCCCCCATGATCGCAGATCTGAAGACGCGTGGCGTGGCGGGCGAGAGCGAGGGCGCGCTCGTCGTTCACGTCGAACGCAACACCGACAAGAAGGAGATGCCGCCGCTGATTCTGGTCAAGCAGGACGGCGCGGTGCTCTACGGCACCACCGACCTTGCCACCATCGTCGACCGCGTGCGCGAGCAGAATCCCGACCTCATCCTCTATGTCGTCGACCAGCGCCAACACCTGCATTTCGAGCAGGTATTTCGCGCCGCCGAAAAAGCAGGGCTCGCCGGCAAGGCTATTCTCGAACATGCCGGCTTCGGCACGATGAACGGCACCGACGGCAGGCCCTTCAAGACCCGCGAGGGCGGCGTGATGAAGTTGTTCGATCTCATCGCCATGGCAACGGCCGAAGCAGAGAAGCGGCTGGCCGAGCAGGGGATAGGCGCGGACTACAGCGCCGACGAACGTGCCGACATCGCGAAGAAGGTCGCCATCGCGACGATCAAGTTCGCCGATCTCTCGAACTATCGCCTCACCGACTACATCTTCGATCTCGAACGCTTCTCGAGGTTCGAAGGCAAGACCGGGCCTTATCTGCAATATGCCGCCGTGCGCATTCAGTCGATCCTGCGCCGCGCGAAAGCCGAGGGTCATGCCATCGGCGAGCCGCACATCCGTTCTCCTGAGGAACGGGCTCTCTTCCTTCAGCTCCTCTCCTTGCCCGATGCGATGGCGGGCGCCGAGCGCGGCCGCGCGCCGAACATCCTGTGCGATTACGTCTTCACGCTGGCGCAGCACTACAGCCGCTTCTATGCCGAGCATCACATCCTGTCGGAAACTGATGCCGCGATCCGCGGCGCAAGGCTCGGCCTTTGCCAACTGACCTTGGCGGTGCTGGCCAAAGTGCTGGACATTCTCGGCATCGAAGTCCCGCAGAGAATGTGACGCGACGGCGGCGGCAGCATTTCGCACAATTAATCAAATTCCGCGCCATAACCGTTTATCTCAAGCCAGTGATTCCGCACCGCGCGCATCGAGGAGATTCGCCGCGGCCAAATTCGGATTCTGGCGCAAATGCACATTTATCTTCCGATCGCGGAAATCTCGGTCAATTGGATAGTCATCCTGGCGCTCGGCGTCAGCGTGGGCTTTCTCTCCGGCATGCTCGGTGTCAGCGGAGGGTTCATCACCACGCCTCTGCTCATGTTTTATGGAATTCCGGCAGGCGTGGCGGTTTCGACGCAGGCCAGTCCGATCGCCGCTGCGTCGCTGGTCGGCGCACTCAAGCAGGGACAGCGCAACAGCGTCGACTACAAGATGGGTTTCGTCCTGATGTGCGGCGGGACGGCCGGCTCGGCGCTCGGCGTGTATCTCTTCAAGCTTTTCCAGAAGGTGGGACAAATCGATTTTGTCGTCCAGGTGAGTTACGTGCTGCTTCTGGGCTCGGTCGGCGGCCTGATGTTGAAAGAAGGCGTGCAGGCCATTCTCGCCACGCGTGGCGCACTCCAGGTCAGAAGACCCACGATCCGCCGGCATACCTGGATTCACAATCTGCCCTTCAAGATGCGCTTCCGCCGTTCCGGCCTGTACACCAGTGCGATTCCGGTCGTGGGTTTGGGCTTTGCGGTCGGCATATTGACCGCAATCCTCGGAACCGGGGGAGCGTTTCTGCTGATTCCGGCAAAGATATACCTGCTGCGCATGCGCACCACGATGGCTGTCGGCACGTCGCAATTTCAGATGTTCGTCGTCGCAATCGTGTCGACCATGATGCACGCCTTCACGGACTACAGCGTCGATATCGTGCTGGGCTTGATCCTCGTCGTCGGCGGCGTGATCGGCGCGCAGGTCGGCGTCGGCGTCGGCTTTCGCATGCGTGCCGAAGAATTGCGCGTGGCGCTTGCGGCATTGCTGGTCGTCATCGCGCTGCGGCTTTGCGCAGAGCTTGTGCTGACGCCGACCCATCTCTATTCCGTGGTCACGGCCCAGCAGTAAGCCTGGCCTTTGCGCGAGAACCGCTCAAAGTTGTGGATATCATCCGGTGCGATTCACCAACGATTTCAGCGCAGGCCAGCGCGGTTTGACTCGATGCCTTCCCTCTCTAGAATGAACCCAACGCCGTCATCCGCCGTGAGGCGCGTGGCTGTGGCCAACATATGATCCCTCGCGGGAGACATCCCCCACCGCAAGCGTCGGGGGAGGCCGAAGGAGCAACCGCCCCGGAAACTCTCAGGCAAAAGGACCGCGATCGGAGATGAACTTCTGGAAAGCGGGACTGCACATCATGCCGTCTCCACCGAAGGGGTAACCGCCCAGAGGCGGGAAATCTCTCAGGTCCAATGACAGAGGGGCGCGGGTGCCGCAGCGATGCGGGACGCGCCGACGCAACTCTGTATACGGACCTTTTATGGCCGAGCCGAGCGAAGTTCTGCACAAGACACCGCTGCATGCGCTGCATGTCGAGCTTGGCGCCAAGATGGTGCCGTTCTCCGGCTATGACATGCCCGTGCAATATCCGGCGGGTATTCTGAAGGAACATCTGCACACCCGTGAGAAGGCGGGCCTGTTCGATGTCTCGCACATGGGGCAGGCATTTCTCTCCGGCAACGATCCTGCCAGGGCACTGGAGCGGCTCACGCCCGCCGACGCGATCGGCCTCAAGCCGGGCCTGCAGCGCTACGGCCTGTTGCTCAACGAGCGCGGTACGATCAAAGACGATTTCATGTTCTCGCGCCTCGTCGGCGAGACGCCGCTCTATCTCGTCGTCAATGCGGGGACCAAGCATGGCGATTTCGACTACATCGCCGGAATGCTCAAAGGCGTCGCCGAACTCGAGCCGCGCCCGGATCGCGCGCTGCTCGCCTTGCAGGGTCCGGCTGCTTCGGCCGTGCTCGGGCGCCATTCGCCGGGCATTGCGAAACTCACCTTCATGCAGGTCGCGCGTTGCACGGTTGCAGGTGCGCCGGCCATCGTCAGCCGCTCGGGTTATACCGGCGAAGACGGTTTCGAGATCTCTCTCGAAGGAAACCACGTTTTGCGCATCGCACGCGCGCTGCTCGCCGAGCCGGAGGTTATGCCGATCGGTCTTGGCGCACGCGACAGCCTGAGGCTTGAGGCCGGACTTTGTCTTTACGGACATGACATCGATGAGACCGTGAACCCCGTCGAAGCGAGTCTTGTCTGGTCGATCGGCAAGCGCCGCAAGCTGGATAAGGACTTTCCCGCTGCGGACAAGATCATGGACCTGGTGTTCAACGGAGCGGCCAAGAAGCGCGTCGGCATCCGTCCCGATGGTCGCGCACCCGCGCGCGAAGGAAGCGAGATCGCCGACAAGAGCGGTCGCGTCATCGGCAAGATCACCAGCGGCGGGTTCGGACCGACGCTGAATGCGCCGATCGCGATGGGCTATGTCGAATCCGCGTTCGCCGGCGACGGCAGCGAGATCGATGTGATCGTGCGCGGCAAGCCGTTGCCGGCGCGCGTCTCGCCCTTGCCCTTCGTGCCGCATCGCTATCGCCGCGCCGTCTGAAACCTGTGGAGCCATCGATGAGTGAAGTTCGATTTACCGATCAGCATGAATGGGTCCGCATCGAGGGCGATGAGGCCACCATCGGCATCACCAAATATGCGGCCGAGCAGCTGGGCGACGTCGTCTATGTCGAATTGCCCGAAGCTGGTCACAAGGTCGGTGCCGGTGGAGAGGCGGCGGTCGTCGAAAGCGTCAAGGCCGCGAGCGAAGTCTATGCGCCCGTCGGCGGCGAAGTGACGACGTCGAATTCCGCGCTCGCCGAAGATCCCGCGAAGGTCAACGCTGATCCGGAGGGCGACGGCTGGTTCTTCAAGCTGAAACTCGCGGACAAGTCCGAATTCTCGAAATTGATGACGGCAGAACAATATGCGGAGTTCGTGAAGGGGCTTTGAACCGGTGATCATGACGACAACCCAACTGTCATGGCCGGGCTTGACCCGGCCACCCATCGCAGCCGCGTCGGCGGCTGCAAATGAGTCACTTCGGCGCACAGACGCGCGCCTGATGGTTGGCCGCCTCAAGGGCGGCCATGACGAGGATGTGCAGGAGACTTCATGCGCTACCATCCCCTGACGCCGGACGATCGCCTGGCGATGATCGAGCGGATCGGCGTGACCAGCGTCGACGCGCTGTTCAAGGACGTTCCGGTGTCGGCGGTCGTGCCGCTTTCCGCGTTCGATCTGCCCGACGGACAAGGCGAGCTCGAAGTCGAGCGCAAACTCTCGCGCCTGGCAGCGAAGAACGCCGCGGCCGGAAACGGTCCCTTCTTCTGCGGCGCCGGCGCGTACCGCCATCATGTCCCGGCGTCGGTCGATCATCTCATCCAGCGCTCCGAATTTCTCACTTCCTACACGCCGTACCAGCCGGAGATCGCCCAGGGCACGCTGCAATACATGTTCGAGTTTCAGACCCAGGTCGCTCTGCTGACCGGGATGGAGGTCGCCAACGCCTCGCTCTACGACGGTTCGACTGCGACCGCGGAAGCGGTGCTGATGGCGCAACGCATTACCCGGCGGCCGAAGGCGATTTTGTCCGGTGGACTCCATCCGCACTATGCCGAAACGGTCGAGACCATGGCGACGCTCTCAGGCCAGGTCGTTCGCGCGACGACGACTCCCGGCAAGGCCGACAACGTCATCGCAATGATCGATGATCAGACGGCGTGCGTCGTCGTGCAGAGCCCCGACGTATTCGGCCTCATCCGCGACCAGAAGCCGATCGCCGCAGCGGCGCATGCCAAAGGCGCACTCTTGATCGCCGTCGTGACCGAGATCGTCTCGCTCGGCCTCCTCGAAGCGCCGGGCGCGCAGGGCGCCGACATCGTCGCCGCCGAGGGCCAGTCGATCGGCAACGGTCTCAATTTCGGCGGACCCTATGTCGGGCTCTTTGCCACGCGCGAGAAATTTCTGCGCCAGATGCCGGGCAGGCTGACCGGCGAGACCGTCGATGCGATCGGAAAACGCGGCTATGTCCTGACACTCTCGACGCGCGAACAGCACATTCGCCGCGAGAAGGCGACGAGCAACATCTGCACGAATTCGGGGCTCTGCTGTCTCGCCTTCACAATTCATCTCTCGCTTCTGGGCGAAGAAGGCTTCACGCGCCTGGCGCGTCTCAATCATGCAAAGGCCTCCGCGCTCGCCGATAAGCTCTCTGTCGTCAAGGGTGTCGAGATGATCACACCTTCCTTCTTCAACGAATTCACGCTCAGGCTGCCGGGCAACGCCGACGCCGTTGTCGAGTCCCTTGCGAAGAAGGGCATCCTGGCCGGTGTGCCGGCGTCGCGGCTGATGCCGCATGATCCCAAGGTGCGCGACCTGTTGATCGTCGCGGCGACAGAGACGGTCACCGACGAGGATTGCGACGCCTTCGCCAGCGCGCTCGCGGAGGTGCTGCCATGACGATGAACAATCAGGGACGGCCGACGTCCATGCCCGCGGTTAACGGCCACATGCTCGCGACTATTTCCGGCGACCGCGGCCTCGACCATGAGGAGCCGCT
Organism: Rhizomicrobium sp.; assembly: GCA_035536115.1. Taxonomy (GTDB): domain Bacteria; phylum Pseudomonadota; class Alphaproteobacteria; order Micropepsales; family Micropepsaceae; genus Rhizomicrobium. Next base: position 1,475 of record DATLOU010000067.1, on the reverse strand, counting down.
GATCTTCGAACTCGGCCGCGACGGCATGACGGGCGTCGATCTGCCCAACGTGCAACTCGCCGACACGCGACTGGGCGGGCTCAGGCGGGCACAGCCGATCGGGCTTCCGGGACTTTCCGAGCCGGAAGTCGTGCGCCACTATGTGCGGCTGTCGCGCATGAACTACGCGATCGACGCAGGGCTCTATCCGCTCGGCTCCTGCACCATGAAGCACAATCCGCGGCTGAACGAGAAAGTGGCGCGTCTCCCCGGCTTCGGCGATCTGCATCCGCTTGCCCCGCAATCGACGGTGCAAGGCGCGCTCGAACTCATCGCCGACCTGATGAAATGGCTGACGACGCTGACCGGCATGCCGGCGGTCGCGATGTCGCCCAAGGCAGGTGCGCACGGCGAATTGTGCGGACTCTTGACGATCCGTGCCGCGATTGCCGCGCGCGGCGAGACGCGCAAGCGCATCCTGGTGCCGGAATCGGCGCACGGCACCAATCCCGCGACGGCCGCCTTCGCGGGCTTCACGATCGACGAGGTCAAAGGCACGCCCGATGGGCGCGTCGACATGATCGAGCTCGAAGGTAAGCTCGCGCCCGACGTGGCGGCGATCATGCTGACCAATCCGAATACCTGCGGCTTGTTCGAGCGCGACATCCGCCACATGGCCGACGCGACGCACAAGGCGGGCGCTTACTTCTATTGCGACGGCGCGAACTTCAACGCCATCGCCGGGCGCGTGAGACCGGGCGATCTCGGCATCGATGCGATGCACATCAATCTGCACAAGACGTTTTCGACACCGCATGGCGGCGGCGGACCAGGCGCGGGCCCGGTCGTCCTCTCTGCGGCGCTCGCGCCCTTCGCGCCGCTGCCCTTGCTGGTTCACGACGCGAAGGGCTTTCGCCTGATCGAGGATCAGGGCGCGCTTCCTGCCGGCGCGAAGCCGTTCGGGCGGATGTGCGCGTTCCACGGCCAGATGGGCATGTTCGTGCGCGCGCTCGCCTACATGCTGAGCCACGGCCGCGACGGCGTGCGCCAGGCCAGCGAAGACGCCGTGCTCTCGGCCAACTACATCCTGGCGTCACTCAGGGATGTGATGAGCGCGCCCTATGGCGACGGGCCTTGCATGCACGAGGCACTGTTCGACGATTCCTTCCTCGAAGGGACCGGCATCACGACACTCGACTTCGCCAAGGCGATGATCGACGAAGGCTATCACCCGATGACGATGTACTTTCCGTTGGTCGTGCACGGCGCCATGCTGATCGAGCCGACGGAATCCGAGTCGAAGGAATCGCTCGACCGCTTCATCCACGTCCTGCGTGAACTCGCCATCGAGGCGCGCGCGGGGAACAAGTCGCGTTTCGAAGGCGCGCCGCACTATGCGCCGCGTCATCGTCTCGACGAAACCGCGGCGGCGCGAAAGCCGGTGCTGCGCTGGAAGCGGAAAGATCTCGCGCGGGCGGCGGAGTAACGCAATTCGT
>DATLOU010000066.1:0-3211 GCA_035536115.1 Rhizomicrobium sp. | reverse complement strand
TGCGGCGAGATGATCGCGCACAAGGACTGCGTGATGGGGCTGGGCGATGGCGGCGCCCATGTCGGCATCATTTCGGACGCGAACTTCGTCACCTACCTCTTGACCCATTGGGGCCGCGACCGCGCCAAGGGCCGCTTCGATCTGGGCTTCCTGGTCAGGCGCCAGACGCACGATACCGCGCGCGCGGTGGGGCTCAACGACCGCGGCGTGATCGCGCCCGGCATGAAGGCCGATCTCAACGTCATCGACATGGCTGCGCTCGAAGTCGAAGCGCCGAGCATGGCCTATGACCTTCCGGCCGGCGGCAAGCGCCTGTTGCAAGGCGCCAAGGGTTACGAAGCGACCATCGTCTCGGGCGAGGTGATCTATCGCAAGGGCAAGCCGACGGGCGCGCTGCCCGGCAAGCTCATCCGCGGCCCGCAGCCCGCGCCTGTGAACTAGGGAGGCGAGGATGGACGTGAAGCTCAATCCGCGGCCGCTCGAAACCCATGTCGACTGGCATCGCGAAGACGTTCAGGACGAAAGCGCCTGGACGCTCGAACTGACGGATCAGGACAAGCGCGAGCTCGACCATGCGCTCGCCGTCGCTAAGGCGCATTCGGAGAACCTGCTCGACATCGGGCTGGAGCATTTTCCGCTCGATGCGCTCGCGGCCAAGCTCAAGGACGTCGAGCGCGAGCTGATCGATGGTCGCGGCTTCGTGCGCATCCGCACCCTCGATACCGAGAAATATTCCGACGACGATCTGACGATGCTCTATTGGGGCATCGGCATCCATCTGGGCGACCCCTGGCCGCAAAATCACTATGGCCACGTGATGGGTGACGTGACCGACCAGGGCAAGCGGCTCGACGATCCGACGCTGCGCGGCAACGAGATCGGGGGCCTGGCGCTCGACTATCACACCGACGGTGCCGACATCATCGGGCTGATGTGCCTGCGCAAGGCGAAGGTGGGCGGGCTCTCCTGCGTCGCCAATGTCGTGGCGATCTACAATGAGCTGGTGAAGACCCGGCCCGACCTGGTCGCTGCCTTGTACGAGCCGATGCCCTATGACGCGCGCGGCGAGCAGGCCAAAGGCTCGAAGCCCTTCTACATGTTCCCGGTCTTCACCGAGCATCAGGACCGGCTCTTCGTCCGCTTCATCCCGCAATACATCCTGGCGTCGCAGAAGCATCCGGAGGCGCCGAGACTGTCGGCCACCGCGCGCGAGGCGCTGGAGACGGTGAGCGCGATGGCGCGCGATCCGCGCTACAACGTCTACATGGATCTGGCGCCCGGCGAGATGCAGTTCATCGACAACTATCATGTGCTGCACGGCCGCCAGGAATATGAAGACGACGTCCAAAACGGCTACAAGCGGCATTTGAAGCGGCTATGGCTGTCGACACGCACTCTCAAGGACCGGCCCGAGCATTTCCGCCGCCGCGAGCATTCGCATTGGGCGGACAACATCTCGGTCAGCAAGATCCAGGCGGTCGGCAGAGCGAATTGACTCTGCTCTAGCTGTCATGGCCCGCCGGAGAGCGGGCCATCCAGTTGGAGCGGCACGGTGGGACAGGATTTATCGGAGCATCGCTTATCAAACTTCACGTCGTCACCTGGATGGCCCGCATTTGCGGGCCATGACAATGAGGGAGGTTGGCGGAGCCCGAGCGATATTGGAATACGGATAACCGGAGCAGGGAATGACATTCAATTTCGGCGACATCGTCGATGCCGTCTCGGACGTCGTTGCGCCGGACGCGCCGGCCTTCGTGCATGGCGAGCGCAAGCTCAACTGGCGCGAAGCGACGCGACGGCGCAACAATCTCGCGCGCAACCTGCATGCGCGTGGCGCTAAACCCGGCGACAAGGTCGCCTTTTACATGCGCAACGGCATCGAGTATGGCGAGCTGACCGGCGCCTGCTTCGTCGGCCGGCTGACCCATGTCAACGTCAACTACCGCTACAGACCCGAAGAAGTGCGCTACATCGTCGACAATTCCGACGCGACCGTCGTGGTCTATGCGCGCGAATTCCGTGACGCGGTCGCGCAGGTCCACAACCAGCTCGGCAAGGTCAAGCTCTTCGTCGAGGTCGGCACGCCCGATGTGGCGGCTCTTGCGACGCCGTACGAAAAACTCGCGACCAGCGGCGACGGTAAGAAGCTCGACATCCAGCGTTCGCCGGACGATCAGGTCATCGTCTACACCGGCGGCACCACGGGCATGCCCAAGGGCGTGATGTACGCCCAGGGCGATCTTTCGACGGTCTTGCTCGCGCGCATTTTCATCGCCACCGGCAAGCTTCCCGAAACGGTCGAGGAGATCGTCGCCTTCGTGAAGGCGGCAGGCGACATGAACGTGCGTTATCTGCCCGCCTGTCCGCAGATGCACGGCACCGGCTTTTTCGGCACCATGTCAACGCTTCTGACGGGCGGCGCCGTCGTCACCGTCGACAACAAGCATCTCGATGCCGCCGCGATCTGGACCGCGGTGGACAAGAACCGCGTCACCAACATGGCGATCGTCGGCGACCCGTTCGGCAAACCCTTGCTGCGCGAACTCGAGGAGAATCCCGGCAAATACGATCTTTCCTGCGTCGTCGCGATCGGCTCATCCGGCGCGATGTGGAGCGCGGAGGTCAAGCACGGCCTGCTTGAACATCTGCCGCAGGCGACGCTGACGGACGCGTTCGCCTCGACTGAGGCGCTCGGCATGGGCACGTCGGTGGCGCAGAAGGGCGTCGAGCCGAAGACGGCCTCCTTCATGATCGGTCCGAACGCCATGGTGATCGACGACAACGATCAGCCGATCGAGCCTGGCAGCGGCAAGTCCGGCCGCCTCGCGGTCGGCGGCGTTCTTCCGATCGGCTACTACAAGGACGAGGAGAAAACGGCGCGCACCTTCCGGCAGTTGAACGGCCGGCGCTTTTCGATTCCAGGCGACTACGCCATTGTCGAGGCGGATGGGAAGATCACGCTTCTCGGTCGCGGCTCGAACTGCATCAACACGGCGGGCGAGAAAGTGTTTCCGGAAGAGGTCGAGGAAACGCTCAAGACCTATCCCGGCGTCGAGGATGCGCTGGTGCTGGGTGTGCCCGACGAGAAATGGGGCCAGGCGATCACCGGCGTGGTCAAGCTGCGCGCCGGCGCCACGTTCGACGAAGAGGCGATGCGCAAGCATGTGCATGACGCGCTCGCCGGCTACAAGGCGCCGAAGCACATCCT
>DATLOU010000065.1:0-100569 GCA_035536115.1 Rhizomicrobium sp. | reverse complement strand
GCCTGTCAGCTTGTCCTGCTACGCGACGCGCCTCTTCCTGCCGCCGACGGAATGCGAGGATTCCCAAACCGTTGTGACGGCCGACACGTCGGCGGAGAATCTTTGTTGGCTTCGGGCCGCCTATCCGGATGCTCGGATCGTCGGCACGGGAAAGAGCTTAATCCTGGCGCGGTTGGAACAGCGTTTTGGCAATGAGATCTCTGTCGCCGCTGTCGAAGGGCTCGCAAGGTTCCATCCGGAGCTTTCCGCCCGATCGGTTATGACGCGACACCAGGCGGTCTGTCTTTCGCTTTTCGCAATCGTGCTGACGCTCAGCATTTTGCTTTGGCCTGGCGATGCCTGGCGCGCGCTGGCAATTGTCGCCTCCACTGGGTTCCTCACCGGCGCATTGTTTCGCTGCGGCCTCGCCTGGATTGGCGGTGCAGCGTCGCCGCAGTCAGTACCAAGCGCAGACGATGATGCGTCGCTTCCCCCTTATACGATCCTTGTCCCGCTCTACCACGAAGCCAATGTGCTACCGCGCCTCGTCGAAGCGCTGCTCGAACTCGCCTATCCGTCGGACAAGTTGGACATCAAGCTCATTGTCGAGAGCGACGACGTCGAGACGACTACAATAGCCGGACGGCTGGCCCAGGATTTCGGTTTTCACCTCGTTCGTGTGCCTGAGGGCACGCCCCGCACCAAACCGCGCGCGTGTAACTATGCCTTTGCGCTCGCCCGCGGCGATTTCACCGTCATCTACGACGCGGAAGATCGGCCCGAACCCGACCAGTTGCGCAAAGCGGTGGCGAGATTTCGCAGCGAGCCGCGCGAGGTCGTCTGTCTCCAGGCGCGGCTGAACTTTTACAACTGGAACGAGAACTGGCTGACGCGTCTTTTCGCGCTCGACTATGCGCTGTGGTTCGATGCGCTGCTTCCAGCGCTCGAGACGTTGAGAGTACCCATGCCGCTCGGCGGAACATCCAATCACTTCCGAACCGCGGCGCTGAAGGAAGTGGGGGCTTGGGATCCCTATAACGTCACCGAAGATGCGGATCTCGGAATACGTCTGGCACAGGCTGGTATGCGCGTCTCGATGCTCGACTCCACAACCTTCGAAGAAGCGCCGACAGGTCTCGCGGCGTGGCTCAAACAACGTTCGCGCTGGCTCAAGGGCTATATGCAGACCTGGTTGGTCCATATGCGCGATCCAGTCGCGCTGCAGCGCAGAACCGGTTGGCTTGGCTTTCTATCGCTGCAATTATTTCTGGGCGGATCGGTCGTCGCGTCGCTCGCGAATCCGCTGCTCTGGCTCATGTTTTTGTGGACCGCGCGGTTTGGCTTCTCCGGCGGAGCGGGCCAAGCCGTCATGTCGGTTTCTTCTCTCGGCCTCCTCAGCGGCAACGCCTTGCTGACCTGGCTCGCGATCATGGCGCCGAAACGACGCGATTGGCGCGGTGTCACGCCGTATGCTTTCGCCGTCACGTTCTATTGGGCTTTGATATCACTCGCGGCCTGGCGGGGGCTCTGGCAACTCGCGACGCGACCCTTTTATTGGGAGAAGACGGCACATGGCTTGAGCCGCTTCGAACAGCCGGAGCCATGACGCTGCGTTCCGTCATCGCAGCAGTACTGTTCGGCGTTCTTCTCGGCGACGGCCAGAGTTTTGCCGGCGCCTGGACCCTCAAAAAGCATCATTGGCAAACATTCAACGCCACCACATTCAGTTCGGCCGGCACGATGTTCGCAAGCCATGCGCGCGCGCAGAGAGCGGTGAAGTTCCGGAAGTTTCTGGTGCAGAATGCTCTCGAATACGGACTGAGCGACAAGGTCACGCTGTTTGCCACCCCAGCCTATGTCTCCGTCATCTCCCAGCCTCTTCCCGGCAAAGCGACGAAGGCGAGCGGCAGTTCCCTGGAAGTCGGAGCGCGAATTCTGCTGCTCGGCCGCGCCGGAAAGCTATCGCTCCAAAGTTCATACAAGGCTGCCGGCCCGTTCGACTTGTCGGACTCTTCCAACCAGAGCCCTGCTCGCCAAATCGAAGTCCGGCTTCTTTATGGCACCAGTTTCAAGCTTGGCGGCGACGATGGCTTCTTCGATGCGCAGGCGGCGCAAAGGTGGCTCAGTCGCGACCGGCCGGACGAGACCGTTCTCGATCTCACCGCGGGACTCTGGCTTCGCAAAAACACCCTCGTCATGGCGCAGAGCTTCAACGTCATCAGCAGTGGCAACGCGCGCCCGCCGTTCAGCTACTATCGCTCTCACAAAGTCGAGCTGTCGCTCGTCGAACGGATTTCCCGGCACTGGTCGCTGCAGCTGGGCGGCTATCTCTCGCCGGCCGGACAGAATGCGTTGGTGGAAAAAGGTCTGAGTATCGTGCTGTGGACGCAGGACTAGCCTCAATTGTCGGGCACGACGCTGGGAACCGTCGGACTGGCCCAGTCCTTGACCTGCTTGAGCGCCTCGCTCTGCGCCGACTTGTCGAAAGCGGCAAGAATGCCATTGAAGCGCACCTGCACGAACTCTTTGAACATCGGGTGGGTGAAAATGTAGAGGTCGTTGTCACGCACGCCTTCGAACACGCGCTGACCGACGATATCCGGATCGATCCCGCTGAGCACATTTTTTGCGGCTTCGCTCGGCGTGCTGCCGACACCGGGATCGACCACACCCGCGCCGCCATATTTATCCTGCCGAGCGCGACCGCTCTCATGGATACGCGTACGGACGAAACCCGGGCACAGGACAGAAACGCCGATATTGAGCGGCGCCAGTTGCGCGGCCCAGCCTTCGCTCATGGCGACGACCGCGAACTTCGTCGCGCAATAGGGCTCCATACCGGGCGGAGACACCATGCCGGCCATGGACGCTGTGTTGACGAAGTGGCCGCCCTCGCCATGGCTTTTGATCAGTGGCGCGAAGACTTCCATGCCGTAGACGACGCCTTTGAGATTGACGTCGAGGATCCAGTCCCAGTCCCGCTCGCGGACGGTGCCGAAGGGACCGCCGACGGCGACACCGGCATTGTTGCAGACGACATGGATCTTGCCGAACGCAGCAACAGCGTCCAGTGCCGCGCTGCGCACGCTGGCGCGGTCCGTCACGTCGACATGCACCGGCGCGGTTTTGATCTGTTCGGCGGCCAACTTGTCTGCAGCACTCTTCGCAGCGCTTTCGTCGATGTCGGCAAGTACGACGTTCATTCCAGCTCGGCCGAAGGCACGCGCCATGCCCAAACCGATTCCGCTCGCGCCGCCAGTGACAAAGGCGGTCCGTCCCCTGAAGTCCTTCATCGCTATTCCGCCGCTTGTTGGAATTCGAGAGAGTCGAACGTGGCGGCGAGCGCCACGCCGTTCGGTTTGCTTTTCAGGCGCGCCATGATCGCGTCACGCGACTGATTGCGCGCAAAATCGGAATTCGTCACGGCATGCCACTCGATCATCTGGTTCCACACGGGATCGATGATCTCCGCGCCCGGCACTTTTTTGCCGTCGACTGTTTTGATCGTCAGGGTGCGCAACTCGGAAATGACCGTGGCTAGATAGGCGACATGGATCGCCTCGTCGGTTCTGATGCGCTCGACGAGTTCGGCGGCATGGTTCGCCGCGGGACGGCGGTCGGCAAAATTCGCGGGATCGCGCATAATGCCTTGGCAGAAGGAGAAGAAACTCTCCGCCTTCACCTCGATCATCAGCACATTCATCAGAAGCAAGACCCACTCTTCGAATTCCTTCGGAATCTGCGGCATGCGCCGACCCGTCTCCGGACGCGCGATGCTCGCCGGCACCTCGGGCATGGGATAGGCGTTCTTCCCGAACAAAGCGTCGCGAACCGCGAACCACATATCATCGTGCCCGCCGATGCCCTTGTCCTTGGTGCCGCCTTCATCGAAGCCATGCGCAACGAGAAGACCCTTGTTGAGATGGCCAAGGCATGTCGCATTGATGTCCTCCACGACAATGTCCTGGAAATTCGGCGCAACTGCCTGCGCCAGCATTGCGCCGCGCGCTTCGATCACGCCAGTTATCGTCAACGAATTCCAAAGCGTTTCGCCGAAGCCGTGTCCAAGCAGAAATTTCTGCTGATCGACTGTGGGATAAGGCCCGCGTTTCAAGAGCCGGGTCGAGGCATCGATCACCGGAGCCCCGCGTTTTTTCAATTCTGCTTGCCACGCTTCGACTGCGGGCCAGCGGTTGAGCGTGCGCGGAGAAATGTATTGCCCGCTCGCATCGAAACCTCCGTGCAGACGATAACCCGCTTCGATCTGGAGTTGCGCGTAGTCGGCGTCCGCCATGATCTCGTCGCGCGTGTAGGTCAGTTTGGACATGGAAATCGCCTCCGTGCGGGCACGTCATCGCCGCAAAATTCGCACTGATAGTTTGTCAGTGAGGGACGGCTGTCAATCCTGACATGACCGAACCGACAGCATTTGGAAACGCGGAACTGAAACAAATTGTGCTGCGTTGTGAAGACGTTGCGACGACATCGACACAGTCTCGCGACATGACGCGCAGAGCGTCACGCGCACGGTGACGCAACCCGCACCGCCAACAAAAACGAGGAGTACAAAATGAAGCGACGAATCGCGACGAGGACCATTCTCGGTGTCGCACTCAGCTTGGCCGCCAATGCCGCTCTAGCGGCAGCGCCGACTTTCTACATCAGTGGTGAAGGTGGCGTTTCGCTGCTTCCGGACCTGACGTTCAAAGACACGTCGGCGGGAAAGCTCGACGATTCCTTCGACACAGGTTTCGCGGCAGGCGGTGCGTTCGGATACGACACAGGCGACGGCGTTCGGATCGAGCTGAATTCGCTCTACCAGCATGCGGACGTAGATCGACTTGGCGGCGTGCCGACCAACGGTCATCTCTCATCGACGAGTCTGATGGTCAACACGACCTACGACTTCCTGCCCGATGCTACGTTCACACCTTATGTCGGCGTCGGACTCGGATTTCAGAATGTCGGCGGAACAATTGGAGGCTTCCGCGGCCGCGACTGGAAACCCGCCTACCAGGCGGAAGGTGGCTTGCGAACCTATGTGAGCGACAATGTCTCGTTGTTCGGAGAGTATCGCTTCTCGCAAAGTGAATCGGTCACGCTATCGAGTCCGGTCGACAGCGCGCATCAGCATTTCTCCGATCACGCCCTGCTCGCGGGGCTGAGCTTCAATCTGAATTGAGGGACGCTTCGTCCGAGACACAAGGGGGCTTGTGTCTCGGCGGGGGCGCGTAGGTCAGGGCTTCAGCGCACGCACCAGGAAACGCGTGAGGTTGTCGAGAACTTCCTCGCGCTTGCGTTGGGACCGCGCGCCCTCGCTCGCGACCTGATGAATGGCGCCTAGGATAGCTTGTCCGACAATATCGGGCTCGTAACTCGTGCAGGCTTCGCCGTTGCGCATGGCTTCGCGCACAACCTCCGCCCAATCGAAACCCCAGCGCACAAGCAGAGGCGTCGCCTGTGCGCCTTCTGCATCGATGACCAGCTCATCCGTCATCGCCGCAGCGAGCACGCCCGGATGCTCTGCCGAATATTCGTAGATACCCTTGAGTGCGGCAGCGATCGTATTTTCAAGCGTCTTTTCGGCCGGCTGGCGCGTGATCATAAATTCGTGAAGTTCCTCACGCGCGTCGTCAACAAAGGCAAGAAAGCATGCCTTCTTGTCCGGGTAATGCAGATAGAAAGTTCCGTGCCCAAGGCCGGCCTCCCGCGCAATGTCCTGCGGCCGCGTGGCGTGATAGCCGCGCTCGACGAACAGCTTGCGCGCAGCACGTTTGATCTTCGCAAGGCTCTCAGGTTTACGTCGGACGCTTTTGGGATCGGCGGGCCGGTTGGCCTCGATTGTCTGGTTCATGGCCAAACCTCTCCTTCAGGCGCGCCATGAGTCAATGCAAAGGGCTTTAGCGCAAGGTGCCGCCACGATAGTATCGCAACAGAAGTCAGGAGACGAACGATGCGCAAACTCTGGTTCGCGGTGGCAATTTTGGCGTCGGCCGCGGCGCTGACGGGACCGTCATTTTCCATGGGTGGCGGAGGCGGCGGTGGTGGGGGCGGCGGCGGCAGCTATGGCGGCAGCGGGCTCAGCAGCGGCACCTCTTCGACCGACGACTACACGGTCGCCCTTCGTCTGATCAAACATCAGCAATATGCCGATGCGATTCCCCATCTTAACCTTGCGCTCGCGGACAAACCCAAAAGCGCCGACATCCTGAACTATCTCGGCTACACGCATCGCATGACCGGCGATTTCCCTGGTTCGCTTGAATATTACAAACGTGCTCTGGCGATCGACCCCAATCACAAAGGCGCGCATGAGTATTTGGGCGAGCTCTATCTCCAGATGAACGATCTGGCGTCGGCGCAGGGCGAACTCACAACGCTCGCCAGCCTTTGCCCCAGCGGCTGCGATGAGCGCGATGTACTCACGAAGGCGATCGCGGCTTACGCGCCGCCGGCAGGTGCTGCTCCGGTTGCAGCCGCGGCTCCGGCGAGCGCCCCAGCCACACCGGCAACGACGCCCACCGCTGGTCAATAGTTCAGGCAGCCGTCTTCTTTTGCAGCAGCGCGCGCCAGACGCGCTCCGGCGTCGCCGGCATGTCGATATGGACGACGCCGAGCGCGTCGGCCACCGCGCTCATCACGGCAGGCAAAGCTCCGACGGTTCCCGCCTCGCCGCAACCCTTGGCGCCGAGATCGTTCGTCTTGCACTCGATCTGCTCGTACGCGAAATCGATGTCAGGCATGTCCGATGCGCGCGGCATGGCATAATCGCTGAAGCTTGCGGTGAGCAGCTGGCCGGTATTCTCGTCATAGACAATGTTTTCGAGCAGCGCCTGTCCAAGTCCCTGAACGATCCCGCCATGTACCTGTCCCGCGACCAGCATCGGATTGATCACCCGGCCGAAGTCGTCAAGCACGTGATACGAGAGGAGCTGGACCTGTCCGGTGTCGGGATCCACTTCCACTTCGCAGACATGACACCCGTTCGGGAACGTCGGCGCCTGGCCGGTGTACATGCCGTCGCTGTCGAGACCGTTCTCGAACCCCGGCAGCTTCTCCCGCTTCAAAGTGACCGCGAGTTCTCCAACCGTGATCGCGCGGTCCGTGCCGCTCACGGCAAACTTGCCGACGCCCTCGACGACCTGAAAGCCGACTTCGTTGCCGCCGGCCTGCAGAACCTGGCCCGCCGCCGCCCTACCCTTCTTGATGACTTCGTCGGACGACACCATCAGAGCGCCGCCTGACATATTGAGCGAGCGTGAACCGCCGGTCCCGCCGCCATTCACCCAATTGGTGTCGCCCTGCTTTACCGTGATCGACTCAAACGGCACGCCCAGCTTTTCGGCCACCAGCTGTGCGAACGAGGTTTCGTGGCCCTGCCCGTTCGACTGCGTGCCGCAATAGAGTTCGACGCCGCCATTGTCGGTGAATTTGATAGCCGCCGGTTCCTGACCCGCCGCGCCGGTAATTTCGACATAGTAGCCGAAGCCGAAACCGCGGAGCTTGCCGCGCTTGGCCGATTCCGCTTTGCGCGCAGCAAATCCCGCTTGATCGGCGCGCTTCAAGCCGCCTTCGAGCAGTCGCGGATAATCGCCGGAGTCGTACGCCACGCCGGCCCAGTTCGTATATGGAAGTTCGGCAGGCGATGGCAGATTGCGCCGGCGCAGTTCCGTGCGTTCGATGCCCGTTTTGGCGGCGGCCGCATCCATCAGCCGCTCCATCAGATAGGCCGCCTCAGGACGCCCTGCTCCGCGATAGGCGTCGACCGGCGCTGTGTTCGAGAAATAGCCTTTGACGTTCACATAGAGCGCCGGCACGCGATAAACGCCGCCGAGGATGCGTCCGCCTGCAAGTGTCGGAATGAAGGGTGCATAGACCGAAAGATAGCCGCCCATGTTGGACGTGCCGCTGATGCGCACGGCAAGGATCTTGCCGTCCTTGTCGAGCGCGATCTCGCCCTTCGTCATCATGTCGCGGCCATGATCGTCGGCAAGGAATGACTCGGTCCGCTCGGCACTCCAACGCACCGGCCTTTCGATTTTCTTCGCAGCGATCATGACGAGCGCCTGTTCCGGGTAGAGAAATCCCTTCATGCCGAAGCCGCCACCCACATCCTTCGTGACGACCCGAACCTTTTCGACGGGCAGATTGAGCACGGCCTGCGCCAGCGCACCGCGAATGTTGCCCGCACCCTGCGAGGTCACATAAAGCGTGTGCTGATCGTTTGCCGAGTCGTAGACGCCGATCGCATTGCGCGTTTCCATCGGCATCGCGCTCACGCGGTTCTGAACCACCTCCAGCGAAACGGTATGTGCGGCTTTGGCGAAGGCGGCGTTGACCGCGGACTCATCGCCTTCGGCCCAGTCGAAGCACAAATTGTTGGCCGCGCCGTCCCAGATTTGCGCTCCCTTCGGAGCGGCGCGGAGCGTGCCCGATGCTTCAAGCGCGTCGTATTCGACCTGCACCAGCTCGGCGGCATCTTTCGCCTGCGCATAGGTCTCGGCGATCACCATCGCGACCGCCTCGCCGGTGAATGTCACCCTGTCCTTCGCGAGAAGCGGTTTGGGCGATGTTTTCGTGCCCGACCCGTCACGGCTCGGCACGGGTGCCATCAGAGGCATCGGATTGGCGCCGAACGCCTCGACATCGGCATAGGTTAAAACGGCGATCACACCAGGCGCTGCCTTTGCGGCAGAGACGTCGATCGACATGATCCGAGCGTGCGATTGCGACGTGCGATGGAAGCACGCAAACGTCTCGTTCGCGAAATGGAGATCGTCAGTATACTGACCTTGGCCGGTCACGAAGCGGATATCTTCCGTCCGCTTGACCGATTGCCCGACACCGAATTTCATCGTTGTAACCCCATATCAAATTTGCTGCGTCTTGCAGACGCAAAGACTTTGGTGAAACCGGCGAACCGAGCGGGCCTAGTTCTTGTAACTCGGATCGACGCGGTCGCATTTGCGGCGAAGCGCCGGCCATGCCATCGCGCCCATCATGCCGTCGAACCCCTGGCGGCCCTGTGAGGCGGTCTTTTCCGGTACGCCCTGGTTCGGCCAGTTCGTCGCGGCACCGCCTGCCAGCGCCCGCACCTGCATCGAACAGGCACGCTCGAGGAAGAACATGCGCATGAAGGCGTCGGCGCAAGTCTTTCCGATCGCGAGCGTACCGTGGTTGCGCAAGATCATCAGATGCTTGTCGCCGATGTCAGCAACGAGCCGGTCTCGTTCGCTAAGGTCGAGCGCGATGCCTTCATAGTCGTGGTAGGCAATATCGCCGGAAATCGACATCGCATGTTGATCGATGGGAAGCAGGCCTTCTCTCTGTGCCGACACGGCAACGCCGTCCGTCGTGTGCAGATGGATCACGCAGCCCGCATCTTCGCGGTTCATATGCAGCGCGGAGTGAATGGTGAAGCCGGCCGCATTCACCGGGAACGGCGAGTCGACGATCTTATTCCCTTCGACATCGATCTTGACGAGACTCGACGCGGTGATTTCCTCAAACATGAGGCCGTATGGGTTGATCAGGAAGTGATGCTCGGGCCCAGGAACGCGCGCCGAGATGTGGGTGAAGATCAAGTCGTCCCAACCGTGCAGAGCAACCAGACGATACGTGGCGGCGAGATCCTCGCGGATCGCCCATTCCTCCGCGCTCACCTTGCCTTTCAGCGACATCACATCGTCGGCCTCGGGCATCTTGTGGGCTGCACTGCTCATGATTGGTCCTCGGTTCGTATTGGTATGGCGAACGGCAAGAGTGGGCCCGCGACTTTCGCCTGTCAAACGCGCACCTGCATGGCGTTAGCGGACCCGCTCCACCGCAGTTTTCCAGCCATCATAAAGCGTATTGCGAACCGAGGCTTTCATCTCGGGCACAAAGCGGCGATCGAGCGCCCAGCGCGCCGCTATCTCCTTCGTGTCCTTGAAGAGACCCGCCGCCAACCCCGCGAGGTACGCGGCGCCGAGCGCGGTCGTTTCAGTCACGATCGGTCGATCGACGGGAAGCCCGGTCAAGTCGGCCAGGCGCTGACAGAACCAGTCGTTGCGCACCATTCCGCCGTCGACCTTGAGTGCCTTTGGTGCGCGCAGGTCGGAGCGCTTCATGTCCTTTGCCATCGCTTCGAGCAAATCGCGCGTCTGAAAGCACACCGCATCGAGCGCGGCGCGCGCGATTTCGGCTGAGCCCATGTCGCGCGTCAGCCCGACGATGGCACCACGTGCGTCCGGGTCCCAATAAGGCGCGCCAAGGCCGGTGAATGCAGGCACGAAGTAAAGACCTTGCGCGTCTTTCGCAGTGCGCGCCAACGCTTCGATTTCCTCTGCGCTCTTGATCACACCGATGGCATCGCGCAGCCATTGGACCACGGCTCCGGCAATGAAGATGCTGCCCTCGATCGCATAGACGGCGCGCTTGCCGATGCGGAACGCACTGGTCGCGAGCAGCCGGTTTTTCGACGCGGGTACTTTGGTGCCAGTGTTCACGAGAGCGAAACAGCCGGTGCCATACGTCGACTTCACGTCTCCCGGACTGAAGCAGGCCTGACCGAACGCCGCCGCCTGCTGATCACCCGCAACGCCGAGGATCGGAATAGGCGCCCCCAGCAGGGACGGATCGACTTCGCCGAAATTTCCGGAACTGTCGCGCACGTCAGGGAGTGCATTATGGGGCACACCGAATAGCTTCAACAGTTCCAAATCCCATTTCAAAGTCTTGAGATTGAGAAGCATCGTGCGCGAAGCATTCGTCACATCGCTCGCATGCGTCTTTCCGCGCGTCAGATTGAAGATGAGCCAGGCGTCGATGGTGCCGAGTGCAAGTTCGCCCTGCTGTGCTCGTTTGCGCGAACCGGGAATATGGTCGAGCAACCACTCCATCTTTGTCGCCGAGAAGTAGGGATCGAGAAGAAGTCCCGTCTTGGCAGCGATCTTCGTTTCCCATTTCCTGGCCTTCAATGCTCGGCAGCGATCCGCCGTTCGGCGATCCTGCCAGACGATGGCGTTGTGCAGCGGTGCGCCGGTCTTCCTGTCCCAGATGACGGTGGTCTCGCGCTGATTGGTGATTCCGATCCCCGCAACATCGGCGGCCGGAACGCCCTTGAGCGCCGAGCGGCAACAGGCGAGTGTCGCCTGCCAGATTTCGCCAGCGTCATGCTCGACCCACCCGTTGGCGGGATAGATCTGCCGCAGCTCGATCGTATGCGACGCAACGGGCCGAGCACCCGCATCGAAGAGAATAGCGCGCGTGGACGTCGTCCCCTGGTCGATTGCCAGGATGTAGGGTGCCTCGGCGTTCATCGGAGTTGCTGCGAAATTACGGTACGAAGAAAAGCATCGGTACGAAGAAAAGCATAGAGCATTCGAACCACGCGATAAACGGGTGCAGACAAGGCTATAGGAAGGGATAGACGGGTTGGGCAGAGCCCTTTACTAAGCGTCAATCCCACTAAGATATTTTTCGCTTCTATGAGAGACGATCACTCCGTTCTGCGTCGACCGGCAGTCGACTTCGGCCTGGTGTTCGATCAGACGCCCGGCATGTGTCTGATCCTGGATACGTCCTTCTATATCGTCGCACAGAATGCGGAACATGCTCGTGCAACGCTGACGACATCGATAAATGTGATTGGGCGGTGGCTCTTCGAAGTGTTCCCGGACCAAGACGATTCACGAGCCACCGGGGTGTCGCTTGTGCGCCAGTCGCTTCTGAACGTACTGGAAACGCGCAGGCCCGACACAATGCCTATCATCCGCTTCGACGTACAATCCAAGTCCGGCGTCTACGAACAGCGCTATTGGGCGATCACAAATACACCGGTTCTTGGACCGGACGGTTTTGTGGCGTGGATCATAAATCGTGCGCAGGATGTGACTGACCTTGTTATGGCCACTCCGAAAAGCTTGGCTGAGCGCGCCGGGAACACTCTTAACACCTCGTTAACGATCCCTTGATAGTGCTGGCGCCCGGCTGATTCGGCTGCCCGCAAGGGGCGCTTCAGGGGACAGCGTGGGTCTTAGCGCACATGATATGAGCGACATGGGTCGGCTGGCGCGCCTTTCGCTCAACCCGAAGGGAACCAGCCGCGCGGAAATCTATCTTGCCGTCGCGTCGCTCTATCGCCTGCAAGACAACGATCTCAGCGATCGCGAACGGTCGCTGATGCATGACATTTTGCGACGCCTCACCACTGAGGTCGAGCTCACCATTCGCATGGCATTGGCGGAGCGTCTTGCCGATGACGTGAAGGCGCCGCACGGTCTCGTCCTCATTTTGGCGCACGACAAAATCGTGGTGGCACGACCGCTGCTCCTGCGTAGCGCCTCCTTCACCGAGGCCGACTTGCTGAGCCTGATTGCGGAATGCAGCATGGAGCATTTGGAAGCCCTCGCGTCTCGCGCCGACATCGGCGAGGCCGTCAGCGATGCGTTAGCGCGCGCGGGAAACCAAACTGTGCGCGCAGCACTGGCACGCAACGCTGCCGCCAAAGTTGCCCAGGCGAAGACAACCCCGGTTGGCGAAATGCCGCCGGCCAGAACACCATCGGCAGACGGCGCTCAGAAACTCATCGACAAACTTTCGGCGTCCGGCGAACTCAAGGCAGGTTTCCTGCTGCGAGTCTTGCACCAGGGACAAACCGACTTGTTCGACCTCGCGCTCGCCAAGCTCGCCAACCTGCCGGTCACTGAGTTGCGTTCCAGATTCTATCGCGGCGGGCCGCGTGCCGTGGCCCTCGCCTGCCGCGGCGTCGGGATCGACCGCTGCGTTTTCAACACGGTGTTCAACCTGTCGCGCCGGGCCCACAACATGCATGCGACTCTGTCTTTTGCCGATCTCGCCGAAGTCGACAAGGTCTTTGCGACCGTGCCGAAAACATTGGCCCTGAGCGAGCTTTCCGGCCCGACATTCAATTAATCGGCGTCTCCTGCTAGGTTCGGGACATGATCGACCCCTTCGGCCGCCATATCACCTATTTGCGCCTGTCCGTGACGGATCGGTGCGACTTTCGCTGTGTCTATTGTATGGCGGAACACATGACGTTCCTGCCGAAGGCTGAGCTCCTGACGCTCGAAGAGCTGGAGCGGCTGAGCATGGCGTTCGTGGCCAAGGGCGTCGAGCGGCTACGCATTACAGGCGGCGAACCTCTCGTTCGGCGAAACGTCATGAGCTTGTTCGACCGCCTCGGCGCGCAGATCGGCAAGTCCAACCTCAAGGAAGTCACGCTGACCACCAACGGCAGCCAGCTCTCGCGATTTGCGCGCGATCTCGTGTCGGCCGGCGTGAAACGCATCAACATCTCGCTCGATACGCGCGATGAAGCCAAGTTCCGCGACATCACCCGCTGGGGCGATCTTGCGAAAGTTCTGGACGGGATCGATGCCGCGGACGCTGCCGGCCTGAAAATCAAGATCAATACCGTCGCCTTGAAGGGTGTGAACGAGGACGAAATCGCCGAACTCCTGCGCTGGGCGCATGGCCGCGGCTTCGATTTCACCCTGATCGAGACCATGCCGCTCGGCGAAATCGACGGCGACCGGATGGACCAGTATCTGCCGCTCTCGCTGGTGCGCGCCCGGCTGGCCCGCGAATTCACGCTGGAAGAGAGCAATTATCGCACCGGTGGCCCCGCGCGCTATGTGCGCGTCGCCGAAACGGGAGGGCGTCTGGGCTTCATCACGCCGCTGACGCACAATTTCTGCGAGAGCTGTAATCGCGTCCGACTGACCTGCACTGGTACGCTTTTCATGTGCCTCGGCCAAAATGATGCCGCTGATCTGCGCGCGCCGTTGCGGGCATCTGAGGACGATCGCCTCCTTCACCGCGCGATCGACGCGGCCATCGCACGCAAGCCGAAGGGCCACGACTTTCTCATCGATCGCCGGCACAACAAGCCGGCGCTCGAACGCCACATGTCGTTGACGGGCGGCTGACCTATGGCCCCGCCCCTCCATTTCGTCGCGGCGGCGGCTCCCGACGCGCAAGCGGCTCTCGCGGTCATGCGCAAGCAGCACGCCGACGTCGGCGCCGATGCGGCGGAAATCGTCGTCGCGCTTGGCGGCGACGGTTTCATGCTGCAGACACTGCACAGCTTCATCGGCAAGAAAAAACCGATTTACGGCATGAATCTGGGTTCGGTCGGCTTTCTCATGAACGAGTTTCGCGAAGCCAATCTCGTCGAACGCCTTGCCGCAGCCGAATCCGCTCAGGTGCATCCCTTGCGCATGCGCGCCCAAAGCGCCAAGGGTCTGACGGAAGCGCTGGCGTTCAACGACGTGCACTTGTTTCGCGAAACGCGCCAAGCTGCCAAGATCCGCATTCAGGTCGACAACAAGCCCCGCATCAACGAATTGATCTGCGACGGTGTACTGGTGTCCACGCCGGCCGGGAGCACGGCTTACAATCTTTCGGCACACGGGCCGATCCTGCCGATCGATGCGGCACTTCTCGCGCTCACACCTATCAGCGCCTTCCGCCCGAGACGGTGGCACGGCGCTCTCTTGCCGCGCCGCGCGACAGTACGCTTCGAAATTCTTGAGAGCGGCAAACGGCCGGTCAGCGCGGTCGCAGACGACCTCGAAGTACGCGACGTGACCATCGTGGATATCGCCGAGGATCGCACGGTCGCCATGACAATGCTCTTCGACGAGGGCCACAGCCTCGACGAACGCATTCTCGCCGAGCAGTTCGTCGACTAATAGTTGGCTCGCTACATGTCGTCGCGCAAATTGGCCGAAGTCTGCGCATAGCCCGCATCATCGCGAATGCGCAGGATCTGGCCATCAGGTCGGTTCTCGATCCACGGCGTGACCGGCAGCACGGCCGTCGAACGGGCGGCTGCGAGTGCCGCGGCGACGGACTTGGAATTGTCAAGCTTCATCAGGTTGAGCCTGGTCGGAAAGATCACCGTCCACTTCTTGCGATCGGCGAGCGCGCCATTCGGCGTGATCCAGATCGAGTCGACGGATTCCCGGCCGTCATGGCTTCCGACATGGCCGACCGGAGAAGGCGCGAGGAAGAAGTGCGTGTCGAAGCGCTTGGGCATGTTTGCCGGTGTGGTCCAATGCGCGAAGTGGACAAGTTGATCGAGCGCAAGACGCAACTTTTCTTTGCGCAGGACATCGGCCAATACCGCTTCGCGCTTATCGAGCAGCGGACGATAGTGCTGCAGCTCGGCCAGACGCTCGCCACTGACGAAGTCGCCGTGCCGAGCATCGCGCGCCAGCAGGATGCCGGATTCTTCGAACGCTTCGCGGATGGCGCCGGCGCCAAGGGCGCGCATCGCGTCCGTCCACGCCTCGCCGCCATCGAAGAACTCTTTTAAGGCGGCGTCGGAGTCGCCTTTCTCCACCTTGCCGCCGGGAAACACGAGCGCACCCGCGACGAAATCGATCTGATGATGGCGCTTGACCATGAAGACTTCGAGGCCGCCAGGCACGTCGCGGAGCAAAAGGATGGTCGCCGCCGGAACCGGCACCGCAATGGGTTTTTCGTTTTCAGCCATGAGTCCTCGCTGTGAAGGTTCACTCTAGCGAGTGACGGCTGCTGCCGCCAAGCTCAGCGTCATCGTTGCGGCAAGTACGACGTAGTAGCCCTCGTTTCCGATCAGCGAGATCGCTCCACCGCTCAGCAGCGGCCCGAAGATCGAGCCGAGTCCGAACAACAGAACCAATCCTGCCGCAGCGGAAACGCGATTCTTTGGTTCGATGGCATCATTCGTGTGCGCCGCCGAGATGGCATAAACGGGAAAGATCAGCGCACCGACCAGGAACGACGCAACGTATTTCGCGATGAATCCGTCGCTGCCCGCCCTGAACCCGATGAGAGCGACGGCGACGCCTCCGGCGGAAATCAGACCGATTGTGAGCCTTCGTCCCAGCGCATCGGACAACCATCCCAACGGGAATTGCACAAGAGCGCCGCCGGCCATCGCCAGCGCCATGAACAGACTGACCTGCGCGAGGCTGAAGCCATGCCGTTGCGCATAGACGGGACCAAACGTGAAAACGATCGACCAGGAGATGCCCGCCAACAGAGTTGCGAGAACGCCGAGCGGAGCAGCTTTGAACAGCCTCAGAATTCCAAACGGTTCGGGCGGTGCATGGTTCGGCGCCGATGCGCGCGCATAAAGCACTGGAATGCAGGAGATCGCGAAGAGAAGGCCGGCGAGCAGGAAGGGCGTGACCGACGCTGGATCGCCAACGCTGAGCAGAAGCTGCGAACCCGTCATTCCGATCATCTGCACGACCATGTAGATGCTGAAGACACGGCCGCGCTTGGCGTTTTCGACACGATCGTGAATCCAGCTCTCCGCTCCGACATAGAGGCTAGAGAGCGAGAATCCCGAGATTGCGCGCAATGCCGCCCAGCCTACTGGCGTCACGAGATAGCCGTGCGCGACAATTACCACCGCGGCAATCGCCGCGCCGACTGCCATGGTGATCGCGTGACCGGTGCGCGCGATGATCCTGCGGCTCGTCAGCGGGGCGACCGAATAGCCGGCATAGTAGCTGGCCATGATGATGCCGATTGTCCATGCCGGGAACGCTTCCATGCCGGCGCGCACGCCTAACAGGCTCGTCTGAAGACCATTGGCGAGCTGTACGAATCCAATCGTGACGATGACGGCCCAAACCGATGCGACCGCGGCGCGCATCATTCTCCCCCTGCACTGAGGAAAAAGGCTTTAGGTGGCGACGCTGCGATCTGCAACCCAAATGAGGACCGTCGCACTCAACTTGAGTTGAGAAACCGGGCGATCCATGCGTTGCGCGCGGCCGCTTGATAAGGCACTCGCGGACTATGTCCCCAGACAGGTCCAGGCCATGCCGTATCGCCGTCCTGACGCGCCACGACGTGCACATGGAGCTGCGGCACTTGGTTGCCGAGCGCACCGACATTGATCTTCGTCGCGCCGCTGGTAGTCTTCAGACATTGTGCGGCACGCGTAATCTCTTCCACGAGCAGCGCGCGGTCAGGCTTGGTGAGATCGAAGAGCTCGACGAGATGTGGACGGCGCGGCACAAGGATGACCCAGGGGTATCGCATGTCGTCCATCAACAAAACGCGCGACAGCATCCAGTCGGTCACGAACGCCGTGTCGGCGACGAGGCGCGGATGAAGGGTGAAGTCTTGCATGCCCTACCGAGCCTAGCAGAGCGATACGCAGCGGTCAGTCCCGGCGCCGGATATGGAACGGAAGCAGAAGAACCTGATCGAGTCTTTGCGAGGTCGGGTCGCGAAAATCACGCAAGCCGAATTCCACCGGTCCGCGCGCTTCATCGGCATATCCGCCGAAGCTGCCGAACACCTTGTCCCAGAATGCAAACACCTGGCCGTAGTTGCTGTCGGTCTGCTGCCGGTTGCTTGAGTGATGGATGCGATGGAACTGCGGCGTGACGAACACGACGCGACCGGCGCGCGCCAGCCAGACCGGCAATCGGATATCGGCGTGGCCGATGAGCTGAACGATATTCTCGAGGACGCCATAGACCGCAACTTCGAGTGCCGAACAGCCCAAACCGGCACCGCCGACGCCGATGACAAGCGCGGTGACGATAGCCTCGCCGGGGTGATGCCGAACCGTCGTGCTGACGTCGAGCGACACATCGGAGTGATGCAGCGCATGCAGCCGCCAAAGCGGCAGAGTCGAATGCAGCGTCCTGTGCACCGCATAGCCAAGAAGATCCAGAAGCAGGCAAGCGAACACCAAGTGAATCCAAAACGTCGTCTCGCCTGGCGCCCAGTTGAGCGGCGATCGTTGGAGGATGAGATTGGTCAGGAATGCCAGCGCTGGAGCGAGCAGAGCATTGAGCGCAACGGCGATCGCCATCAGCGAATAGTTGCTGATCCATCGGCGCACGAAAGGCTGCTGATCCTTATGTTCGGGAACTAGAAGTTCCAAGAGCGCCACGCCCAGCAACAACGGAACGATGCCGCCGCCGCTGAGCACGATGTCAGATAGTCCTTGGCCGTCCCACAACGCTCTCTCCGCCGTCGAACGGATGAAGCTCTTATTTGCGACGCATATGCCTGACTGCAGCAATGGCGACGATGCCGCCCGCCAACAGCGACATGGATACGGGTTCCGGCACGGGTGCGGGCACTCCGGCAAGCGCCGCGCCACTCGCAATCATCGCCGCTACAATGAGCGATGCCGAGATGATCATGTTGCGCATCTTTCCGTTCCTCTTCGAAACTGCCCCGCTACTTGCGACGCAGACCTTTCACGGCAGCGATCGCGACAATCCCGCCAGCCAGAAGCGACATCGAGACGGGTTCAGGGACATGCACTGTTGCGCCCGCCAAGGCCGGTGACGCGGTCAACGCGGCCGCGACAGCCATCGTGAGCATCCCGATCATGTTCTTCATGGTTCGCCCCTCAGACGCGAGTTGTCGCAACCCATGAAGCAATTTTAATGCCAAGTACAAAAATTGTTTGAAATCAAATATCGTGCAGAGCTTTGATCCAGGAATCTGTCAACAATTCTTACAACAGACCTCTCAACGCTGCGCGAAGCGGCGCGGATCGAAGGCCGCAATCTCACTGTCACAGTCGAGAATGATCCCCCTCATATTCCGTGCGATGGCAGGCGCAAATAAAATGCCGTTGCGATACTGACCGGTGGCTACGAACAGGCCGTCCAGGAATGTCCGTCCCAGCACCGGCAGACCGTCCGCCGACATCGGTCGCAAACCGGCCCAACGCTCGGTCACCTGCCAGTCGGCGATCGCCGGCATCAAGCGACGCGCGTGCGTCGAGAGGAAGTCAGCACCGCCATCCGTGACATGGGTGTCGAAGCCGCTGTCTTCCGAAGTGGCCCCGATCAGAAGCCGGTCGCCGCGCGGCACCAAATATGTTTCGCGCCCCCATACGATGTGACGCGGCAGGCGCCCGCCTTGCGGCGCGACCGAGAGCATTTCGCCTTTGATTGGCTTGATCGGGGGAACGACGTCAGGCGGCAGACCTTCGATAGTGCCCGACCATGCGCCGGCCGCGATGACAAAAGCGTCCGCCTCGTGTTGTGCGAACGGCGTGACGACGCCAGTGACACGGCTCCCTTCGATCCTGAATCTGAGGACGACTTCATTGGGCACGAGCGCGCCGCCCGAACGGATGAACGCCAGAGCAAGCGCCTTGCCAAGCGCCCGACTGTCGACCTGCGCCTCGTCCGACGCCCAGATCGCACCGACGATATCGGGCGCAAGCATCGGCTCCAATGCAAGCGCTTGCGCACGATCGATCCGTTCCGCTCCTTGCCATAAGCGCGCGGCCGCCTGCTCGGCTTCCGTGCGCGCCACGATGATGGCTCCGCAGCGCCGATAGTGAACGGCATGGTCTGATGCTTCTTCGACCTCCTTCGCAAAGTCCGGCCACAGTCGGCTCGAAAAGCGCGCGAATTCGGCTTCGGGCGTTTCGGCATCGCCAAGTTCGCCGCCGGCCGCGATCATGCCGGCCGAGGCCCACGTCGCAGCGCTTGCCGGCTGCGCCCGCTCGAGGATCGTCACGCTGGCGCCTCTAAGCTGCAGCTGCCAGCCGATGGCAAGGCCAGCCACGCCCGCGCCGATGATGATGACCTTCATGGCCGATGGATTTCATTGGCCGCGACGCGGAAACCCGTCATCACGAAACATGCGATCCCGAGCGCATATGCGATCACGCTGAACCAGGATGGAAACAGGCAAGCCAGCGCGTAGGCGATGAAGATTTCGCTCTTGCCAAGGAGTTGCCCGCCCCGTTCCAGCAGCGAAAGAGTCTTCGAAGGCTCAACGTCGGGGCGCGCATCCAGGACGGCTGCCCGCGCCAACAATCCCAACATCAGAAACATCGCCGCAAGCGCCCTCTCCGGCTCAGCCAACGCGAAGACGAAGGGGACGCATGCCGTCCAGACGAGTTCCACGACGTGTTCGAGGTCCGCCGCCGGGCGAGCTCCGGTTGGCATGCGAGCGATTGCGCTGCCGATCATGTCCAGGATCCTGCCGAGCGCGATCAATGCCAGGCCGAGGAGATAGGCCCGACGTCCGATGGCCGGGAGAGCCGCAATTGCGGCCACATAGCCCGAGGCTCTGAAAGTTTGGGCGCTCAGGCCAAGGGCGGCGATCCGGCGCGAGGGGCCTGCCAGAATTGGCGATGTGTGACGGCGTATAAGCGCATCGAGCATGGCGCAGAGGGCATAAGGATTCGTGCGCACAGCGTCAAACCGCGGAATTTTGGAATCCGTACGTCGTATTCTACAAATCGAAAAATTTTTCCAGCTTCCTCTTGAACCGTGACGGTCAAATCACCAGTTGAGCTATATCCCCCAAAGTGCGAGTCGAGCGGCCCGGATCTTGACCTTCAGGCTCCGCTGTCTCGGCGTGGCGTCCGAGGTGACCTCGGCGCGGCACTTAACCTATATTCGAGACCACGCAAACGGAGGCCTACCATGGAAAAAGCCACATTCGGGGCAGGATGCTTTTGGGGGGTGGAGTCCTTCTTCCGCGAGGTGCCTGGGGTAAGTGACGTTGTATCGGGTTATGCCGGCGGTCACGTCGCAAATCCAAATTACCGTCAGGTCTGCACCGGCGCGACCAACCATGCCGAAGTCGTCGAGATTACGTTCGATCCGGCCAAAGTCCGTTACGAGAAGCTGGTCGATCTTTTCTTCAAGATGCACGACCCGACCCAGCTCAATCGCCAGGGACCGGACCACGGCACGCAGTATCGCACCGTGATCTTCGCGCACTCGCCGGAGCAGGCACGCGTCGCGAAGGCGAAGATTGCCGAACTCTCCGCCTCCGGCAGGTATCGCCGGCCGATCGTTACGACGGTGGAAGATGCACAGCCCTTCTGGCGCGCGGAGGAATACCATCAGCGCTACTTCGAGAAGAATGGCGGCTCCTGCCACGTGAGTTACGCGGAACTGGAACATCAATGAAATTTCTGAACGGCACACTAGGGGCGTTCATCGTCATGGCAGTCGGAATGGTTTCAAACGTCGCGTTCGGACAAGTCGAACGCGGCGACCGCTATTCGGGCGCGCCATGGGCGACGCGCTCACCGGTGTTGGCGCAGCACGGCATGGCGGCGACAGCGGTTCCGTTGGCGTCGCAGATCGCCATCGACGTTCTCAAGAAGGGCGGGAGCGCGGTCGACGCTGCGATCGCGGCCAATGCCGCGCTCGGGCTGATGGAGCCTGTATCGAACGGGATCGGCGGCGACTTGTTCGCTATCGTCTGGGATCCGAAGACGAAGAAGCTCTATGGCTATAACGGCTCGGGCCGTTCGGCCAAGGGTCGCGACCTCGACAAGATGATTGCGGAGATCAAGGCGGTGTACGCCAAGATGGGCAAGCCGTATGAACCGCACATTCCGAAATACGGTTCGCTCGCGATCACTGTGCCGGGTACGGTGGACGGCTGGGGCGAGCTGCATGCCAAGTTCGGTAAGCTCTCGCTCGCCGACGATCTCGCGCCCGCGATTTCCTATGCCCAGAATGGATTTCCGGTTTCGCAACTCATTGCCTTGTATTGGAAAGGCAACATGACGGCCTTCGAGCGTGGCTCCGCCATGCTCGAAGAACGCGACAATGCGCGGCGCACCTACCTGATCGACGGCCATGCGCCCGCCGAAGGCGACGTGTTCCGCAATCCCGATCTCGCCCACACGCTCGCGCTGATCGCCAAGGGCGGACGCGATGCGTACTACAAGGGCGAGATCGCCCACCGCATCGATGCCTACTTCAAGCGCATCGGCGGCGATCTTCGCTACGACGATTTCGCGAGCCATCACGGCGAATGGGTAGAACCGCTCGGCGTGAACTATCGCGGTTACGACGTCTATGAACTGCCGCCCAACAGTCAGGGCGCTGCCGTCCTGCAAATGCTTCAGATCCTGAAAGGTTACGATCTGAAGAAGATGGGCATAGGCAGTGCCGATACGTTGACTGCGATGCTGGAAGCAAAGCGTCTGACCTATGAGGATTTGGCGAAATACTATGCCGATCCGGCATTCGCGAATGTCCCGTTGAAGCGCCTTCTGTCGGATGCTTATGCCGACGAGCGCCGCAAGCTGATCGACTTGTCGCACGCCAATCCGAACGTCGGACCCGGAGACGCGCAACTCGCACAAGGCGACACCACCTATCTGACGACTGCCGACAAGGACGGGATGATGGTCTCCCTCATCCAGTCCAATTATCGCGGCATGGGCTCGGGACTTGTCGCCGACGGCTTGGGCTTCATGTTTCACGATCGCGGCGAACTGTTTTCGCTCAAGCCAGGAACCGCGAATGTCTATGCGCCGGGCAAGCGGCCATTCCAGACGATCATCCCCGGTTTCGTGATGAAGGATGGCCAGCCGTTCCTGTCCTTCGGCCTGATGGGCGGCGACATGCAGCCCCAGGGCCATGTTCAGGTCCTCTCCAACATCATCGATTTCGGCATGAACGTGCAGGACGCGGGCGACGCGGCACGCTGGTATCATCACGGCGGCAGCGAGGTCACCGGCGAACCACCAGACGGCAATTTCGTGGAGATGGAGTCCGGCTTCGCTCCTGATGTGAAAGCCGCGCTAGCAGCGCGCGGCTATACCATCATGCCGGGCACTGGCGCCTTCGGCGGCTATCAGGCGATCATGTGGGACGCAAAGAATCGCGTCTATTGGGGAGGCTCGGAGATGCGAAAGGACGGCATGGCGATCGGCTACTGAAGCAGTCGGATCGCTTCGGCCTTCTCTTCATTGATCCGCATCGTCCACAGTACGACGATCATCGCTGCGAGACTTGTCAACGTTCCAGGCAGCCAGATGATCAAGCCGCCATAGTGCATGTCGCTCAGTGCCGACATCGGCAGGATGCGGCCGCAGATCTCATAAACGGGATAGTAATCGGTCATTGAGAGCGACAGAATCGCGCCCAGGACCATCTGCGGTAGTTCGATGATCAGGATCATTGCCGCACGCAGGAGATGCGAGTAGCGCGCAGGCGGCTTCGGTCGCCAATCGAGAACGAGAGACCAGAACATCACGCCGTTGATCGCCATGCTCCAGTTCATGAGGTCGTAGAGATTGGCGTCGAGCATCACGCGCGTATGGATCGCGGGGATGAGCCAGAAATAGAGCAGACCGACAAACAGCAGCGGCGCGATCGCCGGATGCTGCAGAATATCGATGCTGCGTCGCATGGGCCGCGCGTCGAGGAAAGGAAGGAGGAAAGCCGGCATGCCTGTACGCAGCACCGGGCCGGCGGCGCCGAGCGCAATGAAGAACGCTCCGGCATGGTGCAGCACAAAATGCGCCCAGCGGTGCACGAAGAACATGTGCTGAGCGAGATAATCGATGTGGGTTTGCAGCACGGCATAGATCGAGATCACGCCGGCGCCGAAACAAGCGGTGCGCCAGAGCGCCGGGCGGTCTTCCGGCCCGAGACCAAGCCAACCGCGCGCATACCAGGCCAGAGTCAAAGTCGTGGCGAGATAAACCGGCCAGGAAAATTCCCATGGCATCCAGAATGGCAATTCGGACGGGAAGAGACGGCACGCTACGTCAATCACGCCGCCTGCAACGAGCAAGGCGCCGTAACCGTACCATTGCGCGAAAATCCGCTTCATGCGGGCCTTATAAAGCTCAGGGTTGGCTCATTGCGAGGCGTTTGGTCACAGTCGCTTGCAGCGGCCGGTGCGGTGAGGCCGCGTCGTTCCCGTGCTATGGGCGGCAATGGCCATCCGGCAGATCGTGGCATTCTCTTTCGCTGTCCTGTTGACCGCATGCGGCAGAAGCGGAACACCTTGGCACGCGACGAACATCACCGGCGCCATGCCGGCGCTCGAATTCACGCTGAGCCGCGCGACAGACGGCGCCCCCGTGCGAGGTACGGATTATCGCGGCAAGGTGGTCGTTCTGTATTTCGGCTACACCCATTGTCCGGACATCTGCCCGGCGACGCTCGCCAATTTCGCAGCGGCGCTCCAAAAGCTCGGTCAAAGGGCGAATGACGTGCGCATTCTCTTCGTCACGGTCGATCCGGACCGCGATACCGGGCCCATTCTGGCCGACTATGCGCGCGCGTTCGCGCCTGAAGTCGAAGGACTGAGGGGCACCGACGACCAGCTCACGGATGTCACGCGGCGTTACCGCGTGATCTACAACGTGACGCCGCAGTCGCCCGGGCATTCTTACGAGGTGATGCACTCGGCCGCGGCCTTCTTCTTCGACCGCACAGGTCGCGCGCGCCTGGTGACGACCAACACGGATGACGTTGCCGGCCTGACGTCGGATCTGAAGCAACTGCTAGATATGTAGCGCCTTCTTGTCGGCGTCTAGCACTGCCTCGTGCAGCATCTCCGACAAGGTCGGGTGTGGAAATATCGTCGTGCCGAGTTCGGCTTCCGTCGCCTCGAGCGAGCGCGCGATCGTGTAGCCGTGAATGAGTTCGGTGACTTCGGCACCGATCATGTGCGCGCCCAAAAGCTCGCCCGTGTCGGTATCGAACACGGTCTTGACGAGACCTTCGGCCTCGCCGAGTGCGATCGCCTTGCCGTTGCCGAGAAAGGGAAAGCGGCCGACCTTGATCTTGCGTCCGCTGGCCTTGGCTGCGGCTTCAGTCATGCCGACGGATGCAACCTGCGGCCAGCAGTATGTACAACCAGGAATCTTGGAGACGTCCAGAGGATGAACGCCTTTCACGCCGGCCATCCGCTCGGCAACGATGACACCTTCGTGCATGGCCTTGTGCGCCAGCCAGGGCGCACCCACGACATCACCAATCGCCCAAACTCCGGGCGAGCCGGTTTCGCCCCACGCGTTGACGATGATGTGGGTGCGCTCGACCTTCACGCCGGCTTGTTCGAGACCGAGATTTTCGACGTTGCCCACGATGCCGACGGCAAGGATGACGCGCTCGACGGTGAGCGTGTCGGTCTTGCCATCCTTGGCCTTGATCGTGGCTGTGACGGAATCCTGTGCTTTTTCGAGTTTATCGACGGTGGACGATGTTCGGATTTTCATGCCTTGCTTCGCGAATGCCGTCGCGGCCAAAGAAGAAATTTCCTCGTCCTCGACCGGCAGGATGCGGTCGAGGACTTCCACGACCGTCACCTCGCTGCCAAGGGTACGAAAAAAGCTCGCGAATTCGATGCCGATCGCACCGGACCCGACGACGAGCAAGGACTTCGGAAAGGCCTGCGGAACCATTGCCTCGCGATAGGTCCAGATCAGTCTGCCGTCAGGCTCCATGCCCGGAAACGTCCGGGCCCGTGCGCCCGTCGCGAGCACGATATTCTTGGCGGAGTAGGATTCGCTTTTGCCGTCCTTGGTGACCTGAAGCAAACCCTTTCCCGTGAGCCGCGCCTCGCCCGCGATCACGGCGATTTTGTGCTTCTTCATCAGGAATGCGACGCCGTTGGACAATTGCTGCGAAACCTTGCGCGACCGCTCCACGATTTTCACGAGATCGAATTTGAAATTGTCGGCGCTGAAGCCGAATTCGCTCAACCGGTGCATGAGATGCCAGATCTCGGACGAACGCAGCAGCGCCTTGGTCGGGATACAGCCCCAGTTGAGGCAAATGCCGCCCAACCGGTCGCGTTCGACGACCGCCGTCTTCAAACCAAGCTGCGCGGCGCGGATGGCGCAGACATAGCCGCCAGGCCCACCACCGACCACAATGACATCGAATTGTTCAGCCAAACGAACCTCCAAAGAAGCTGAGCGCGAGAATGCCCGCCATCGCCGGCAGGAGGAAGAAGAGCGTGTAAATCCCGGATATCAGGAAGAACTTCACCGTCGTGATCAGCCAGCCTTGTTTGTAAAACCGCTTCATCGCCAGGAAAATATAGAGCGTGACGACGCCGAGCAGGACCAACGCGACCATCTCGCCCGGCGCGATCTGGGCGAGACCCGCCGCACCAATGAGGGCGACAAAGGCAAAGGTGTGGATGCTCAGCGAAAATACGAGGTGGTCGACGAGATAAAAATCCTTGCGGCGGCGCAGGTGAAAAACCGCCAGCAGAAGCGCGTAGAGAGGCAGGAGCAGAAAAAGGGCGCGCGGCAACCAATCGGTCAAAGGCCCGTTCAACGCCGCCGGATCCGTCACCAACCGATTCAGCCCCGAAAAGATTTTTGCCTTCCACCAGCTTGCCGTCGCATTTTCCTGCTGGCCTCTTGCCTTGAGTGAATCCAGCAGGCGCGCCTTCGCTCCACCGGCAAGCTCGGAATGAATGCTGCCGAGGCGCATGAAAAAGTAACTCTCGGTCGAATAGGTGAAGTGGCCTCCCGGCTGGTTCGCTTTTTCTTTCGAAAGAGGAATGGTCTTGGGAAGATATTTGGAGTCCGGGTCGCTCGGATCATAAGCGGGGTTGGGCAGGAAGGCGTTGCCCTGCGCGTCGTAGATGACCTTGATGGGTTTGGCTTCCACTTGCAGCTGCAAGATCGCGATACCGGTCAGCGAAAGGAGAATGAAAAAAATCAGCGACACGAAGAGATAGAGGCGAATGGCCGGCACGTATCGCTGCGTGCGCCCTTCGCGAAAGGCCGTCGGCAGTTCGCCCGGTTGAAACAACAGGGCTCGCGCCGTTCTCAGGATCCGGTTGTCGAAATTGACGAAGTCGACAACGAAATCATGGATCAGGGCGCGAACGGAGCGACGATGGCTGTGCGCTGGCTGGCCGCAGAGCGCACAATAGGGGCCAAGCAGCGGCGTGTCGCAGTTCGCGCAGGTCGCTGTCTTGGCACCGCGCTCGGCCAGCGCCGATGCTGCCAGCTCGACCGCAGCCGCGCCGCTCAGTTCAACAATGGCTTCGAGATCGTCGACCATCGCCCCTCACAGAAGCATGGCGGCGGGTTCTTCGACGAATTGCTTGAAGGATTGCAGGAAGCGCGCGCCGGTGGCGCCGTCGATCACACGATGATCGCAAGACATCGTCACGGTCATGATCGTGGCGGCTTCGATTCTGTCGCCGATGGCGACAGCGCGCTTTTCACCGGCGCCGACGGCCAGAATTGCAGCCTGCGGCGGATTGATCACGGCGGTGAAATCCTTCACGCCGAACATACCCAGATTGGAGATTGCGAAGCTTCCCCCTTCGAACTCCGACGGTTTCAGTTTCTTGGCGCGCGCGCGCTCTGCGAGCGACTTGACCTCATTCGAGATGACAGCGAGACCTTTCTCCTCTGCCCGAAACACGATGGGCGTGATCAGTCCGAAGTCGAGCGCCACCGCAACGCCGATATCGGCATGCTTATGCCGCAGCATCGCCGTTTCCGTCCAGCTGGCGTTGACCTCCGGCACGCGCATGAGCGACAGCGCGCACGCCTTTACGACGAAGTCGTTGACCGAAAGCTTGTAGCCATTCTCTTTCGGCGCTGCTTCGTTGAGGCGCAGACGAGTGGAGATCAGATTGTCGATGCGGCAATCGACCGTCAGGTAGAAATGCGGAATGAGCGTTTTCGCGGATGTGAGTCGGCGTGCGATCGTCTTGCGCATGGAGTCATGCGGAATCTCGTCGAAGTCTTCCGGCTTGAAAAACGCGCGCGCGTCAGGAAGTGGTGCGATCGCGAATGACGGTGCGACTCCGCCAGGCTCGACTCTGGCGGCAGGAGCGACCGGGGGCCTTTGTCCGGGCTTGGCGCCTTCGACGTCCACCTTGACGATCCGTCCGCGAGGTCCGGAGCCCTTCAAGCCCGAGAGTTCGATCCCTCTCTGTTGCGCGATGCGTCGCGCCAAAGGCGACGCAAACACGCGCCGCTCGCCATTGGCGGGGCGAACGACAGTCGTGGAGGCGGGTGGTGCCTTGGTGGGAGGAGGAGAAGGAGGCGCCGGCTTCGCGGGAACAGGAGGAAGCGGTTTGGGTGCCGTTTTTGGCGCGCTCGCGCCCGCTTCGGAATGGACGGCGAGTTTGATCGATTGCATAGCTGAAGCGATGTCGGGCTTCTCGTCCTCTTCCAAAAGCGTTGCAATCGGCGCATTCACCTTGATGCCTTCGGCGCCTTCCGGGACGAGCAAAGCACCGATGCGGCCCTCGTCCACGGCCTCGAACTCCATCGTCGCTTTGTCGGTCTCGATCTCAGCGATGATGTCGCCGGACTTGACGGTGTCGCCTTCCTTGACAAGCCACTTGGCGAGTTTGCCCTCCTCCATCGTGGGCGACAGCGCTGGCATGAGGATCTGGGTCGACACTAGCGGCTCTCCAGAGGCGCGAGCTTGTCGACACTGTCTTCCCACTTGCTGCCGTCAAACTCTGTGGTGATCACTGATTTGAAATTCTGACGATCATCGAGGCAACGAAAGTTCACGCTCCATCCGTCAGGGTGCGAACGTGGAACGTAGAACGGCTTGATTCCGCAATTTGAACAAAAGTAGTGCTTCGCTACGCCGGTGTTGAACGTGTATTTCGACAGCGCTGACTCGCCCCTGATCAGGCGAAAATCGTCATTCGAGACGATGAGATGCAAAAAGCCGGACTTGCTGCAGATGGAGCAATTGCAATCGATGAGTTCGATATCGTCGGTCGCATGCACCTCAAAACGCACGGCTCCGCAATGACAACCGCCGCTGCGCCAGGTCTTGCGGGGTGTCTTGCTCATCGTCAGGCCCGGTAGCACACGGATTTCACGGCGGCGATGACGTCATCGACATGCGGCAGCGCGAGTTTTTCCAGGTTCGCAGCATAAGGCATCGGCACATCCTTGCCGGTGACTTTGGTGGGCGGCGCATCGAGATAGTCGAAGGCTTGTTCCACCACCTGCGAGCAGACTTCCGAGCCGATCGAGCAGATCGGCCAACCTTGTTCGACCGTGACAACTCGGTTCGTGCGCTTCACGGAATCGATGACTGTCGCGGTGTCGAGCGGCCTCAGGGTACGCAGGTCGATGAGTTCTGCGTCGATACCCTCGGCGGCAAGCTTCTCCGAAGCCTCGAGTATGAGGCCGACGCAAATCGAATGCGCCACCAACGTCACATCCTTGCCCGCTTTCACGATGCGCGCCTTGCCGATGGGTACGACAAAGTCGTCGAGTTTGGGCACCGGAAATGAGCGCCCATACGCAATCTCGTTCTCGAGAAAAATCACCGGATTCGGATCGCGGATGGCAGCTTTGAGGAGACCCTTTGCATCGGCCGCGAAATACGGTGCGATCACTTTCAAACCGGGAACATGAGCATACCAAGAGGAATAATCCTGGCTGTGTTGCGCGCCGACACGAGCCGCCGGCCCGTTCGGCCCGCGGAAGACGACCGGCGAACTCATCTGACCACCGGACATGTAGCGGGTTTTCGCCGCCGAGTTGACGATCTGGTCGATCGCTTGCATGGCGAAGTTCCAGGTCATGAACTCGACAATCGGTCGCAGTCCGGCGAACGCCGCGCCGACGCCGAGGCCGGCAAAGCCATGTTCGGTGATCGGCGTATCGATCACGCGCCGCGCACCGAATTCTTCGAGCAAACCTTGGCTGACTTTGTAGGCGCCTTGATACTGCGCAACCTCCTCACCCATGAGGAAGACCGTATCGTCTCGGCGCATCTCTTCCGCCATCGCATCGCGCAGCGCCTCACGCACCGTCATGGTCACCATCTCGGTGCCTTCGGGAATTTCGGGATTGGTATTGAGCGGCGGCGCCGGCGCCGGAGTCAGCGTCCGAGGCGGCGGAACGGGTCTTGGTTTCGCTGCAGGCGGCGGGGGTTCCGACTTGGCCGGAGGCGCTGGAGTAGACGAAGAAGGTTGAACTTTTTCTCCTTCGCCGACGAGCGTCGCAATTGGCTGGTTGACCTTTACGCCTTCTGTGCCTTCGGGCACGAGCAGCCTGCCGATGCGGCCTTCGTCGACGGCCTCGAATTCCATCGTCGCCTTGTCAGTCTCGATCTCCGCCAGAATGTCGCCGGAGTGCACTTCATCGCCTTCCTTGACGAGCCACTTGGCGAGCTTGCCCTCTTCCATGGTCGGCGAAAGCGCGGGCATGAGAATTTCTATGGACATGGTTAGACCAGAATGTCGGTGTAGAGTTCGGCCGGATCTGGTTCTGGACTCGCCGTGGCAAATTCGGCGGCGGCGTTCACGACCGCCCTCGTCTCCTTGTCGACCGCCTTGAGGTCCTCTTCCGTGGCGAGCTTCTGCTCGATCAACTTCTGTGCCAGGTGTTCTATGGGATCGCGCTTCTCGCGGACGGCCGTTACCTCTTCGCGAGAACGGTACTTGGCGGGGTCCGACATGGAGTGTCCGCGATAGCGGTAGGTTTTCAGCTCCAGGATCGTCGGCCCATTGCCCGCGCGGCACCAGGAAATGGCTTTCTCGCCGGCGGCGTGAACCGCAACGACATCCATTCCGTCGACTTGCTCGCCGGGGATGTTGAACGAGGACCCGCGCTTGTAGAAGTGCGTTTCGGCACTGGAGCGCTCTACGCTCGTGCCCATTGCGTATTGGTTGTTTTCGATGACGTAGACGATCGGCAGTTTCCAGAGCTCGGCCATATTGAAGGCTTCGTAAACCTGACCCTGATTGGCTGCACCGTCGCCGAAATACGTAATGCTGACGCTGTCATTGCTGCGATATTTGTTGGCAAAAGCCAGTCCGGTTCCGAGCGGAACTTGGGCGCCGACAATGCCGTGGCCACCGAAGAAGTTTTTGTCGGCGCTGAACATGTGCATGGAGCCGCCCTTGCCCTTGGAATAACCGGAGGCCCGCCCTGTCAATTCCGACATCACCATCTTGGGGTCCATGCCGCAGGCCAGCATGTGGCCGTGCTCGCGATAGGCTGTGACGACCTGGTCGGTACCTCGCCTAGCGGCGGTCATTCCGACCACGACGGCTTCCTGGCCGATATAAAGATGGCAGAAGCCGCCGATCAGACCCATGCCGTAGAGCTGTCCGGCCTTCTCTTCGAAGCGTCGGATCAGGAGCATGTCAGAGTAAAATTTCTTGAGCATAGCTGGGTCGGGAACCCGAGGCGGATCGCTGGCGCCGGCCACGTCGGCCTTGAGAGGCTCGTTCATAGCGGTGCGACCTTTGTGTTCCCAACTGCGCGGAAAAGATGGCTTGCCTTGTGGCAAGAGCCGCTAATTTTGGCAAGCTTGAACCGGCTCTTACAGCCTAGTGTGCTGCGCGCGGAACGGCAATCTGGCCCGGTGCGCCTTCCATAAGTTGCGCACGTGCGAGTTCTTCGACCAGATCATTGTCCACGTTCCCGGGACGCATGAGCTGGATACGGTGCTCGAGACGCTGGCGGTCCGACTGAATTTGCGCCAGCTGTTCGCGCTGCACGCCGAGGCGGTCTTTGATGTCCGTGAGCGCAAGTATGCCGCGCTCGCCCCAGATCGCGTAGTAGCCGAAATAGGAGACGGTCGCGAACGCCATCGCAGGAAGTACGGCGATGCTGAAGAAGCGTGTCACGCTACGTCTGATTCGCATGACCCGAACGAATCACGGACTGATTCGGTCGGTCAAGCAGAATTTTCTGAACTGGTTGCACTATTTTCGTAACACGCTCCGTCCGGCATAGATGGCCTGGTTGCCCAGCTGTTCCTCTATTCTGAGCAACTGGTTGTACTTCGCGAGGCGGTCCGACCGCGAAAGCGACCCTGCCTTGATCTGTCCGCAATTTGTTGCAACTGCGAGATCGGAGATGGTCGAATCTTCCGTCTCCCCGGAACGATGCGACATCACCGCACGATACGCGTTGCGGTGCGCGGTTTCGACCGCATCGATCGTCTCGGAAAGTGTTCCGATCTGGTTGACCTTGATGAGAATGGCGTTCGCTACACCCGCTTCAATACCGCGGTTGAGTCGCTTGGTATTTGTGACGAAGAGGTCATCGCCGACGAGTTGGATTTTGTTGCCGAGAGACTTTGTGATGGCGGCCCAGCCGTCCCAATCATCCTCGGCCATTCCGTCTTCGATCGAGACGATCGGATAACGGGCGCACAGATCCTCATAGAGCCTGACCATAGCGGCGGAATCGAGCGATTTGCCCTCGCCGTCCAATTGGTACTTGCCTTTTTGAAAAAACTCTGTGGCGGCCGGATCCATCGCCAGCATGACGTGCTCGCCGGGCTTATAGCCGGCTTCCTCGATAGCCCGCACAACGAAGCCAAGCGCTTCGTCGGCGCTTTTCAAATTGGGCGCGAATCCGCCCTCATCGCCGACGCTTGTGTTGTGACCGGCATCATGGAGCGCCTTCTTGAGCGTGTGAAACACTTCGGCGCCCATGCGCAAAGCTTCACGGAAGCTTTCTGCGCCGACAGGCATGATCATGAATTCCTGGAAATCGATCAGATTATCCGCGTGAACGCCACCGTTGACGATGTTCATCATCGGCACCGGGAGCGTCTGCGCCTTGGCACCGCCGATATAGCGGTAGAGAGGGAGATGGCGCGCTGCCGCTGCCGCCTTCGCGACGGCCAGGGATACTCCGAGAATGGCGTTGGCGCCGAGACGCGACTTGTTCTCGGTCCCATCGAGCGTGCACATGAGCCGGTCCAGACGTATCTGATCCTCGGCCTCCATTCCGCACAAGGTATCGAAGATTTCGCCGTTGACTGCGGCAACCGCTTTCTCGACGCCCTTGCCGCCATAGCGGTCGCCGCCATCGCGTAATTCGACGGCCTCGTGCGCGCCGGTGGAGGCACCGGATGGAACGGCGGCGCGGCCGAACGAACCGTCCTCAAGCCGGACGTCGACCTCGACCGTCGGGTTGCCTCGACTGTCCAGAATTTCGCGACCGGTGATGTCTACGATATCGGTCATGCGCTCTCCGTGCGGTCCGACAGGATCGCAGTGTGCTTTACGGGATCAACTGGCTGGCTTCAAGTTTGCGAAAAAGGCCGCAACGCGGGGCACTCATGTGTTAACGGCGTTCGCTCAAAGTCATCTGTCCCGACTCACCTTGGCCGTGGCGGCAGCTTCAGTCGTTGCGAGCGCCGCGCTGGCATTTCATTCAGCGGATGGCAGCGGCCGCCAAGGCCGAAGCGGCGAATCTCTGTATGATGGCCGTATGACTCCCGCGCGTTCCGTTCGAGAGTTCAGTAACGGGGATAGACATCATGACCGCAGTACCAACCACGCTGCTGAGTGCGGCAGTCACAGTGCTCGCATTGCTTCTCGTATTCTATACGGGATGGAATGTCGGAACCATGCGCGGCAAGCACAAGATTGCCGCTCCTGCCGTGACCGGCAATCCGGAATTCGAACGCGCCTATCGCGTGCAAATGAACACGCTTGAGCAGTTCGTGCTCTTTCTACCGTTGTTTTGGCTGGCGACCCTGTACTTTCACATGGTGCCATGGCTGCCGGCGGTCTTCGGCCTTGTTTGGATCATTGGCCGTTGGCTTTATATGCAAGGTTATATGGCCGCGCCGGAAAGGCGCGGGCGGGGCTTTATGATTGCGGCCGTCGCAAATGTCGGGCTGTTGGTCATGTCGCTTGTCGGCATCGTGCAGGCATGGATAGCGGTTCACGCCACCTGATGGCTCCGGCGCTTTGCGATTTGATCGATCTCGACCAAGTCGCTCAGGAGCGTCGGCAGATCCTTGAGCTTGATCATATTTGGGCCATCGGAGGGGGCGTTGTCAGGGTCCTGATGGGTCTCCATGAATACGCATGCCACGCCAACCGCAACGGCCGCGCGTGCGAGATAGGGCACCATTTCACGGTCGCCGCCGGTCTTGTCGCCCTGGCCACCGGGTTGCTGAACGGAGTGGGTCGCATCGAACACGACGGGCGCACCGTATCGAGCCATGATGGGTAGCGCACGCATATCGTTTACGAGGGTGTGGTAGCCGAAGCTCACGCCGCGCTCGGTGACGAGCACGTTGGGATTGCCGGCACTTGTGATCTTGGCGATGACGTTTTTCATGTCTTGCGGCGCCAGGAACTGTCCCTTCTTGACGTTCACCACCTTGCCTGTCCTTGCGGCTGCGACGAGTAAGTCTGTTTGGCGCGACAGAAAGGCGGGGATTTGCAACACATCGACCGCCTCAGCCACTGCCGCGCACTGATCACGTTCATGCACGTCCGTGAGCACGGGAAGGCCAAGACGCTCGCGGATCTCAGCGAAGATGGGGGCAGATAGTTCGAGGCCCATACCTCGCGCCGCATTGCCGCTCGTACGGTTCGCCTTGTCGAAGCTGGTTTTGTAGACGAGGCCGACGCCGGCCTTTGCTGCCATCTCCTTCAAAGCGGAGGCCATTTCCAGCGCATGAGCCCGGCTCTCGAGCGCGCAGGGTCCGGCGATGATCGATAGTTTTCGGCTGTTGCCAATTTCGACGTTGCCGACCTTCACGACGGCGTTTGGCTGCACGGCGGTCATCAGACAATCCTGGGGCGTTCGCGCGCCTCTATACAATAGAGGCGGCGCTGTTGCGACCGTCGAAATACCTGATCTTGAATTTTAAGATCAAACACAAAGTCATTGAACGCACGTGAGAATCACACCTTTGATGGGTGCTCCCCAGAGCTTACGGCCCAAATCGACGGCAACCTTCCGCATCCGCCGTTCGAACTACTGCATCTGACATAAGGCGCAGGAATGTTGAGGCGAAGTCGATGTGGGATTGTGGTCTGCTAATTGGTGCCGCGGAGCTCCGCGTGATTCATGCCCTAGTGTCCGACCATGCTGCTTCAGCGCTCGCGCTCGCATCGTGGATCACGCAAGTGGCTTGGCTCCAACTGCGCAGCAGAGGCGTGCCTCCGAGCCGGCGGTCGACCATTGCTCAACTTGTCCGAATTGGCCTCTCCGGCATCGTTTTCGCCGCGTTGCCGCCCGGCAGCCGCCTTGTGGTAACGCTCGTGGACCGGGCGGCCCGATTGGCTGTGTGTTCCAGGTTTACGTGCCATTCCGCTCATTGAAGGCGGCCGCCGCGGACCTTACATCGTGGCTGACATTCAGAAAGTGAGAGCCGTGAGCGTTGCCGAATCCCTCCCGTCGCCGGCACTAGTCGCTTTGGCGCCGCCGCCCGAAAAGCGGCCGTCGCTGCTTCGACAAATACTCTCACCTGCTCCCAACGAGTTCGAAACGATACCCATGATCGCGTTCGAAAAACCGATCTGGGAATGGAAGAGCATCTTCGGACACAATTTCGTCGTCAGCGACCCCCAAGGGGTCAAGCGTGTCTTGCTCGACAACGTCGCCAATTATCCCAAGACCCAGATGGAAACGGAGATGCTGGGCGCGATCGTGGGCGAAGGTCTTTTGGTCAGCCAAGGCGAGAAGTGGAAGTCGCACCGCCGGCTCATGTCGCCAAGCTTCGACTTCAGGTCCATCCTCAGTTACGCACCTGCAATGGTCGCCGCCGCCGAGAGCTTCACGAACGCCTGGTCGCAACGGAGCGGCCGCGCGCCGGTGGACATCGCGGAAGAAATGACGAACCTGACGCTGCGGGTAATCTCGAACACAATGTTTTCGGCCGACGGCGAAATCCTAGGGGAACTCGTCGACAGCTCTCTGCGGCGGATGGGCGAAGCTATCGATTTCAACCTGCTCGACATAGTGCCGATCATTGGACCTCCGCGCATGAAGCGCAAAATGGCCCGCATCCACGCAAATTTTTTGACGATGGATGCAACCATGCAGAAGCTGATCCAGGCGCGCGGAACAGTCGAGGGTCGCCCGCCGCATGACTTGCTCGATCGCCTTATTGCAGCGCGGGACGGGGAGACCGGGACACGTCTCACCAATGATGAAGTGCGCGATGAAGTCGTGATTATCTTTCTTGCCGGCCACGACACGACCGCGCTTGCGCTGACTTACACCTGGTACCTGCTCTCCCAGCATCCTGAGGTGGAATCAAAGCTGCACGCGGAACTTGCGCGCGTTCTCGCCGGACGCGCTCCTACCTATGACGATCTCGCCAATCTTCCCTACACCAAGATGGTGATCGAAGAAGCGATGCGGCTCTATCCTCCGGCGCCCGGCCTTTCAAACCGCGCCGTTCTGGAAGACGATGAAGTCGCAGGCATCAAAATCCCCAAGGGAGCACAAGTCGCTGTCATCCCATGGGTGATCCACAGGCATAGGCTCTTGTGGGACAATCCAGAGACTTTCGATCCCGAACGCTTTTCGCCGGAACGGAGCCAGGGACGGCATCGCTTTGCCTATCTGCCTTTCGGGGGCGGGCCGCGCGTGTGCATCGGAATGGCGCTCGCCCTCGTTGAGGCGCAGCTCATCTTGGCCACGATTGCACAACGTTTCAGGTTGACGCTCATTCCAGACCAGAAAATCGTTCTTCAGCACCGCATCACGATGCGTCCGCGCGATGGAATCAAGATGACGCTCGTACCGCGCGACTAAGACCCGTCAATACATCAGGACCAATTTGACAGGCTCGCCGTCCTCCGCGGTCAGACCCTGCTCCAACCTCAAGGACAAGAGCGTTTCGAGCTCGGACGCATAGCCCAGTCCGCCCTCGTTCTTCGGCTCAAGCGTGTCCAGAATCTCGAAGACAAAAGCGTCGGGGCCATGATCCTTGTATGCCCGAGCCAAATCGGCGCTGCGGTGACCGCCGAGTTTCAACTCGAAACGGTGCCGATTGAGAATTCCTGGGAGATCGGTCGCAGTTCCAATGTATGCGACATGAGTTATGAGATTTCGCACGGCATACACGCCCATAGGCCGCGCTTCGCGCTTGTACTCTGCCTTCAGCTCCTCTCGCCGCCGCGTCATCGGGCAATTCCCTTCGAAAGCTCAAACCAGTCGGCTCTTTTGCACGGCTGCCGCAACGAACGACGTGAACAACGGATGTGGTTCGAGCGGGCGCGATTTTAACTCCGGATGGAACTGCACGCCGATGAACCAAGGATGGTCGGGGATTTCCATAATTTCCGGCAGGCGTCCGTCCGGAGACCATCCGGAAACCTTGAAGCCTTTCTCCGCCAACACTTTGGCGTATTCCGTGTTCACCTCGTAACGGTGGCGGTGCCGTTCGCTGATTTCGAGGGTGCCGTACACGTCGGCAACCCGGCTGCCTGGCGTGAGGACGGCCGGATAGGCGCCGAGGCGCATCGTACCGCCAAGATCGCCGTCGGCGGAGCGCGTCTCCTTTTGATTGCCCTTCGTCCACTCCGTCATCAATCCGATGACGGGATGCTTTGGCCTGCCGATTTCTGTCGTGCCAGCGCCGTCGAGGCCTGCGAGATCGCGCGCCGTCTCGATGACGGCCATGTGAAGGCCGTAGCAGATTCCAAAAAATGGCACCTTGCGTTCGCGCGCGAATTTGACCGCATGGATCTTTCCTTCGGTGCCGCGCTCACCGAAGCCTCCTGGAACCAAAATTCCATTGACATTTTCCAGGAACGACGGGGCGTCTGGCCGCTCGAATATCTCGCTGTCGATCCAATCGAGATGGACCTTCACATTGTTTGCAACACCGCCATGCACCAACGCTTCGGAGAGCGACTTGTATGAGTCCTTAACCTGCATGTATTTGCCGACGACCGCGATGCGCACCTCGCCTTCGGGATTTTTCACGCGCTCGACGACCGCCTTCCAGCGCGACAAATCGGGCGGTGGCGCATTGGTGATGCCGAAGACGTTCAGCAACTGACTATCAAGACCCGCATCATGATAGGCCATCGGCACACGATAGATGGTATCGAGATCCAGCGCCGGAATGACGCGTTCGGCCGGAACGTTACAAAATTGGCCGATCTTGCGCCGGTCGTCTTCCGGGATCGGATGTGACGCCCGACAGAGCAAAATGTCTGGCTGAATGCCGATGGCGCGCAGTTCCTTTACCGAATGCTGCGTGGGTTTCGTCTTCAATTCTCCGGCTGCATCGATGTACGGCACCAGCGTCAGATGCACGAAAGCCGTTTGTCCCCGCGGCAGCTCGTTTCCGAGTTGGCGGATGGCTTCGAAAAACGGCAAGCCTTCGATGTCTCCAACGGTTCCGCCAATTTCGACCAACAGGAAATCCAGATCGCCGGTGCCGGTGAGAACGAACTCCTTGATCATGTCGGTCACGTGCGGAATGACCTGCACCGTGCGGCCGAGGTAACCGCCACGCCGTTCTTTCTCGATCACCTGGCTATAGATGCGACCAGAGGTGACATTGTCCGACTTGGATGCCGATACGCCCGTGAAGCGCTCATAGTGTCCAAGGTCGAGGTCGGTCTCCGCGCCATCATCCGTGACGTACACTTCGCCATGCTGAAACGGCGACATGGTTCCCGGATCGACATTGAGATACGGATCGAGTTTGCGTAAACGGACTTTGTATCCCCGAGCCTGCAAGAGTGCTCCGAGTGCCGCAGACGCCAGACCTTTTCCGAGGGAAGAGACCACGCCGCCAGTGATGAAGATCAACCGCGCCATGGAAGGCCAACATGACGAAAGTGGCGTGCGCACTCAAGCGGAAAGAAGCGGTTCGTGCAGAAAGTTGCGAACCTTTTGGAAAGTATCGGGAAAAAGTGTGTGAATGCTTCTGAGAAAAGGGAATTGGTCCGACGCCAATGCTAAAAGAGCGCTCACCTGCGCGAAACAACCGATTGGACGTCGCGACATCTCCGCTACCGATTCGGCTGGTCTTCCCGAATTGGCACGGACAACCCGACCTTCACCTTGTCGAGCACGACCTGCGTTTCGTACCGCACGACATATTCGTTCGACTCGAACCAGCGCCGCGCGAATTCGCCGTATGCTTCCATGCTCTCTGTGGTGACGACGAGCAGAAAATCGGTGGACCCAGTTACGTGATAGCATTGCTGGACCTCGTTGACGGATTTCATGTTGCGCTTGAAGTCGTCGAGGCTGTTGCGTGGTGCAGAACCTGATGCCATCGCGACAGACACGAGGCAGGTTATCGGCACGCCGACAGCACCTGAATCGAGAACAGCTATCTCGGCTGTGATCACACAGTCGCTCCGCAAGCGTTTCAGACGGCGCTGCACGCCAGCCGCCGAGAGACCGATTTCTGCACCGATAGACTCCGCAATACGGCGAGTGTCGCGCTGATAGAGCGCAAGTATTTTGCGATCCAATTGATCCATCAGCTCTTCGGCCTCTCTTTGACGTCGTTATTGCGGGGAAACCGCAAATTGCGGGCTCATTTCGCGGCAAAACGCCATTCGTCTGCGGCTAGACTACTCAAGCGGTTTGTCTGCGGGCAAAGGATTTTCATGCGTCAATCACGTGTCCTCCTCATCACGAGCTTCTTGGTTTCATTCACGTTGAACACCCATGTTGGCGCTGCCGTCACCAGTCCGCCTGACCTTCAAGATGGGCTTGGGGTGGCGACCCCGCAGGCGAAAGGCCTGGACCCGGCCCCCCTCGCGGGTCTCGCAGGCGCGTTGTCGAGAGGCGACTATCCAAAGACCGACGCAGTACTGGTGGTGCGCGACGGAGTCCTTGTGTACGAATCCTATTCCAATAGCGGTGGTCCGAACGTGCTCAACGATACACGCTCGGCAATGAAATCCGTGACGTCTCTGGCGACGGGCCTGGCGA
Source organism: Rhizomicrobium sp. (assembly GCA_035536115.1). Lineage (GTDB taxonomy): Bacteria > Pseudomonadota > Alphaproteobacteria > Micropepsales > Micropepsaceae > Rhizomicrobium. The sequence continues at coordinate 61,187 of DATLOU010000065.1, read as the reverse complement.
TTGAGGACGGAGCCATATCGTCTGTCCATTCTCTGGCATTTGATTTTCTTGGCGATCTCAAGCCGTTCGCCAACAGCAACCCCACCAAAGACGCGATCACAATCGAGGATCTGCTGACCATGTCGTCGGCGCTCGACTGCAACGATGACGACGACAACAGTCCCGGCAATGAGGACAAAATGCATCCTCAGCAAAACTGGACACGTTGGGCGGTCGATCTTCCTATAACGCCGAATTATCAGCGTGACTCATCGGGTCTCGGACCATTTCGTTATTGCACGACAGGCGCTTTTCTGATGGGTCAGATCATCCAGCGGGCCACGCACACGCCTATTGAGGAGTATGTCGAAAAAAGGCTGCTCGTGCCCTTAGGGATCAGCCGGTGGGATTGGCCCCACTCTCCGAGCGGCGAGACAATGACCGGCGGCGGGTTGAGGCTTCGCGCGCGGGACGCGGCAAAAATCGCCTGGACATTGGCAAACGGAGGCAATTGGCGCGGGCGCCAGATCGTCCCACAAGCTTGGGTCGACGTTGCGTTGAGCCCGCACCGCCAAGCCCTTCCTGATCATCCCTATGGCTATTTTTTCTGGAATTACGCTTACACAACGAAGTGCGGCAAGGTTTCGGGTTGGTATATGGCAGGAAACGGCGGAAATGCGATCGTCGTTCTCAAAGACCTGAACTCAGCGGTCGTAATAGAGCGCTCAAACTACAACACGCACGGTATGCACCAGCAGACGGTCGACCTTCTGGAAAAATATGTTCTGCCCGCTTTTCCGTGTGCACCAGACAGGACCAAGACGGTCAACTGACGCGAATGTTCAATGCGGGGTGGGAACTCCGGGGCTGGGGCTTGTCGGAAGCGGAGCCGGCGTCTTTTGCGCAGGTAACGTCGGGTTGGAAACCGGCCCTTCAAGGAAGGATTTCTCGTTTCGCCCGTGGAGCGCCAGCAAGTTCAGCCCAAGGCATGTCAGGAAAAAGAGCGCTGCAAGTATGGCGGTCGTGCGCGTGAGCGTGTCGGCGGCGCCACGCGGCGAGAAAAGGCCGCCAAGTCCCGAGCCGCCGCCGCCCATGCCGAGGGCGCCGCCTTCGGAGCGCTGCAGTAGAATCGTAACGATGAGCGCGACCGCCACCAAAAGCTCGAATACGATCAAAATGGCTTGCAAATAGGGACTCCGCCGAACGCTTCGGTGGGGCTCAATAGACGAAACCGCCTGCATAGGGAAGCAAGAGTTGAAAACCCCGCCGACGGCTCGAAAAAGACTTGCCAGACCAGGTGGACCGGCTGGCATCCGCACGCATTGTCGGCACAGCCGCCCTACGTGGCGCGACAGGCCGAAATGATGGCCAGGAATTCAGCAGCCTTGAGGCTCGCGCCACCGACAAGCGCGCCGTCGACATCGCCCAACGACAAGATTTCTCTCGCGTTGGTCGCATTGACCGACCCGCCGTAGAGAATTCGCAATTTTGGCCCGAGGCACCTTCGAATGTGGGAATGAATCGTTGCGATCTCAGTTTTGTCAGGCGTCTTCCCCGTGCCGATCGCCCATATCGGCTCGTAGGCGATGACGGTATTTTCGCCTGTCGCTCCAGTGGGAACAGAGCCCGACAATTGTGATTTGCAAATTGTTTCGGCCAGACCGCTTTCGCGCTCGGACAGTGTCTCGCCAATGCAGATGATCGCAAACAACCCTGCCCTCCAAGCGGCGCGCGCCTTTGAGGCGACGAGAGCGTCCGTCTCGCCATGATATCGTCGGCGCTCCGAATGACCGACGATCACTGCCTTTGCGCCGGCGTCCGCCAACATTTCGGCACTTAAGTCACCGGTATAGGCGCCAGACGTTTCCGCGTGACAATCCTGGCCACCGAACATCATTGCCACCCCTCCGGTTTGAACGGCACGCGATATGAGTGTGGCAGGCGGACAAACCAGCACGTCGCAATGGGGAGGCGTTGCGCGCAGGGCAGACGAGAGATCGGCGACCTCGCGTAGCGACGACGTCAGACCGTTCATCTTCCAGTTTCCAGCGATCAGCTGCCGCATCCTGTTCTGCTCCTAATGGACCACCGCCGGTGACTGCACGGCAGCGACAGTTCTTGCCGTGGACACAGCCCCTCCCTATCATCCGCCGCTTTTCACCGCCAAGGCCCCTCAAGGACCCTCAACTTTCAATGCTTCAGGAAATCAGAAAATACGCCAAATCGTGGGTTTCGTCCGTTTTCCTCGGCGGACTGGCCCTCAGCTTTGCACTGTGGGGCATCGCGGACATCTTCAGGGGAAGCTCTGACACGACCGTCTTCTCGATCGGCTCGGTGCAAGTCGGCGCCGACCTCTTTTCGCGCGAATTCCACAACATCATGCGCAACGCCCGGACCGCTCTGACGCCGGAGCAGTCCAAGGTTGCGGGCGAACAGATTCTTGACCGGATGATTGCCGGAACGGCGCTCGATCTCGTTGTCTCAAAACTCGGACTGACCACGACTGATGCACGCATCCGAGCCCAAGTTCAGGATGCGCCGGCCTTCAAGGGTCCCTTGGGTACATTTGATCACGCGACTTTTGTCCAGATCATCGCGCGCGCCGGGTATTCCGAATCCGAGTTCATTGCGGCGATGCGTAAGGATTCCGCGCGTGACCAAATGCTACGCTCGATTGAAGGCGGTTTTCTCATGCCGCCTGACTATGCGCGTGCCATATTTGCCTATGTGAATGAGCTGCGGGCGGCGGAATACATCATCGTGACGCCTGAAATGGTGGGCTCGATCAAACCACCGAGCGATGCGGTCTTGGCGGCCTTTGTTAAGACGCATTCCGATCGCTTCAGCACACCAGAGTATCGCTCTGTCAGTTACGCGTCGATCGGAGTCGACGATGTCGCAGCGACCATAACCGTGTCCGACAAGCAGGTTCAGGACGAATTGGATGCCAACAAATCCGACTACGTCGTTCCGGAAAAACGCCGTATCGAGCAGATCGGATTTAAATCGGAAGCAGAGGCAACAGCCGCCAAGACGGCTCTGGACGCCGGAAAGAGCTTTGAGGCGCTTGCCGCAGAGCGCAATCTTCGTCCAGCCGATTACCAACTTGGCGAACTCAGCCAATCCGACCTCGCAATTGATCCAGCACGCGCGAGCGCCGCATTTGCGCTACCTAGTAATGGGATCAGCGCGCCCGTCAAAGGAACCTTCGGATGGGTCTTGATTCATGTAACGGACATCGTTGCCGGGACATCCAAGAGTCACGACGAGGTAAAGCAGGCCCTTGTTCGCAAGCTGGCCACGGCGAAGCTCACGGACATCGCCAATGCATTCACTGACGCGGTCGGAGGCGGCGCGAGTGTAGAGGACGCGGCGCGGAAGTCCGGCATGCATTTCGCCCACATCCCTGCCATTGACGTGCAAGGGATGGCTCCCGACGGCAGCAAGGTTGCTGCGGCCGGCAATCCCGAATTCTTGGCCCAGATCTTCAAGAGCGAGATCGGCGACGAAGGCGATCCTTTCCCGACTGCCGATGGCCACTACTACGCGCTCAAGGTCGACGGAGTCACTCCGCCAAAACTCAGACCGATCGAGGCGATCCGTTCGCAGGCGTCGGCACTGTGGATCGCCGGGGAGCAAGAGATCGAATTGAAGGCAAAGGCCGCGACGTTGACTGCCCAGGCCAATATGGCTCACGCGCTAAACAACATCGCCGCTTCACTCGGGACATCCTTGCAGACGAGTCCGGCTCTGACCCGTGGGACTGACAATTCCACATTCAGCAAAGCGCTAATTGCTTCGCTTTTTAATGCGCCAGCCGGCGGAGTTGTGTCGGGACCAAAGGTTGGCGGAGGGTACGTCATCGCCCGCGTCACGGGCATAGAGCATCCTTCTCCTGAGGGCGACCCTAGCTATGTTCAAGGCGTGCGCCAGTTATCAGGCGAGATCGCAGCAGATTTCAGTAGCTCGCTCGCCAAGGCGGAGCAGGTTCGCGAGGGTGTCACCATCAATCAGAAACTCGTCGATACCACCATCGGCAATTCAGGTTCAGGATCGTGAGCGCGCGATGGCGATTGAACCCGAATATTCAGAATTTGCCCGCGTCTATGACTCGGCCGCTCCGCAAGTTCTCTACACGAAACTCGTAGCTGATCTGGAAACGCCAGTATCTGCCTTCCTGAAGCTCGCCGAAGGGCAGGAAAACGCCTTTCTGCTCGAGAGTGTGCAGGGCGGCGAGACGCGCGGCCGCTATTCGATCATCGGTTTGAAGCCCGATTTGATCTGGCGCTGTCGTCACGGCAGAGCGGAAATCAACCGCGAGGCGAAGAAGGACGCAAACAAATTCGTTCCTGATGCCAACTCCGAAAAACCACTTGCCGCGCTACGAGTGCTTGTCAATGCCTGCCGCATGCCCCTTCCCGCGGCGGTTCCGCCGATGGCCGTCGGGCTTTTCGGCTATCTCGGTTACGACTTGGTTCGGCTGATTGAGCGGCTCGGGCCCGAGCCGCCCGATCCTCTTGATTTGCCTGACGCGATCCTCATTCGGCCGACAATCACCGCAATCTTCGACAATGTCCGCGACGAGATTCTGGTCGTAACGCCAGTATGGCCGCAAGCCGGCGTCGATGCACGCGCCGCTTATGCGAGGGCGTGCGAACGAATTTCAGACGCGGTCAGCGAATTGGAACGCCCGACGCCCCCAACATCTCCGGCTCCGATCGATCTGCCTCCTTTTTCGCAGATCGATTCTAACACGTCGCATGATGAGTATTTGGCGATCGTCGAACGGGCGAAGGAGTATATTCGCGCGGGCGATGTCTTTCAGGTCGTGCCGAGCCAGCGCTTTCGACGGCCATTCGCTCTGCCTCCGTTTGCACTTTACCGCGCATTGCGGCGCCTCAATCCGTCCCCGTTTCTCTACAACCTGGCATTTCCGGGATTTTCGATCGTTGGGTCTAGTATCGAGATACTCGTGCGTCTGCGCGATGGAATCGTCACGATTAGACCCATTGCAGGTACCCGCCCCCGGGGCAGATCGAGCGAAGAAGACGCGCATTTGGCCGACGAACTCCTGGCTGACCAGAAGGAACGGGCCGAGCATCTGATGCTTGTCGATCTTGGACGTAATGACGTCGGCCGCGTCTCAAAGACCGGAGAAGTTCGTGTAACGGACAGTTTTTTTATCGAGCGCTATAGCCACGTGATGCATCTTGTCTCGAATGTCGAAGGCAAGATTCGCGATGGTCTGGATGCGATCGACGCGCTGACGGCTGGGCTTCCGGCAGGAACTCTCTCGGGCGCGCCAAAAATCAGGGCCATGCAGCTGATTGATGAGTTCGAGAAGGAAAAGCGTGGGGCGGTTTACGCAGGAGCCGTCGGCTACTTCGCGGCCGACGGTTCGATGGACACCTGTATCGTGTTGAGAACTGCCATTGTGAAGGACGGAATGATGTATGTCCAAGCGGGCGGCGGCATCGTCGCGGATAGCATTCCGGAGGCCGAATATCAGGAGACGGTGAACAAGGCCAAGGCGCTCATGATGGCGGCCGAAGAAGCTGTGCGTTACGCGTCAGCGGCCGCGCGTGGACAATAGGACGCGTCGCCCCTCTTGGTTCTTCAAGAGATTTCTGCGAGCAACAAATTCAACGCTGCTTCTGTGAATGCCCGCATATTATCGACTCGATCCGCTCGACCTGTTTCCACCGTCAATGAGCGTTCCACCGGCCCGCTGAGCGCGATACAACTGTGGCCGGCCGCGTCGCCATACGGATTTCCTGTCGGACCAGCGGCACCGGTTTCGCCTAATCCCCACGTTGCTGCAAAGCGCTCCCGCCCGGTTCGCGCCAGAAGCATCGCATACGGTTCGCTAGCGGAACGCATTCCCGCAACGGACGTACGCGGAAGGTCCATCAGAAGCACGCGCGCCTTCGCGGTATAGACCACCGCACCGCCAAGGAAATATGCAGACGCGCCAGGCACCGCGAGCAGAACAGCCGAGAGCAATCCACCGCTCGATGACTCAGCAATCGCCAACGTTTCCTTTCTCTCCTTCAATTGTTCGCCGACCTTTGCGGCCAACGGAAGCAACTCTTTCATGTCAATTACCTCTCGGATTGGGGATCGTTGGCGGGTGCGCTAGCCACAAACATATTTTAAGTCTTGCGTTCCGTAACGTCCCTTCCGCAAGATTGCAGTTCCCACGGCTGGAGCAGCACATGGACGTACGTTGGAGTGACACTGACCTCCGATTTCGTGACGATGTGCGCGAATTTCTCGCGGCTGAACTTACCCCGGACTTGCGGCGGGCGGGACGCTCCTTAACGAGTGTTTATGCTGATTACGAAATCGGGATGACGTGGCAGCGCATTCTCCATCGCCGCGGTTGGGTCGCACCAGCCTGGCCAATCGAATATGGCGGGTGTGGCTGGAGTGTCGCGCAGCGCTACATTTTTGCCAGCGAACTGGCCTCGGCTGGTGCCCCTCCTCTCTCGCCGATGGGCATCGGCATGTGCGGACCGGTTCTGATCGGACATGGGACGTCGGCGCAGAAGTCTCATTACTTACCACGCATCCTAACGGGCGAAGACTTCTGGTGTCAGGGCTATTCCGAACCGGGCGCGGGTTCGGATCTTGCTTCGCTTCAGATGAGTGCGCGCGAGGAGGACGACCAATTCATTTGTAACGGTCACAAGATCTGGACCACACACGCTCACGTTGCGAATTGGATCTTTTGCCTGGTGCGCACGTCACGTGAGAAGATCCCGCAGCTCGGCATTACGTTTCTGTTGATCGACATGAAGACTCCCGGCGTCGAGGTCAAGCCGATTGTCTCGTTGAGCGGCGAACATATCCAAAACGAAGTTTTCTTCAGCGACGTGCGAGTGCCAAGGAGAAATGTCGTGGGCCAAGTTGGCGAGGGCTGGACCGTCGCCAAGTACCTCATGCAGTTTGAAAGAGGCGGTGGCGTCAGTTCGCCGGGGCTCAAGTCACGGATGGAACGAATTCGATCCATCGCGCAGGCCGAAAACATCAGCGACGACAACTTCGCAAGCAGGCTTGCCCACGCTCAAATCGAAGTGGACACGCTTGAGGCTGTTGAGCTTCGCGTGATGTCCAAATTGAGTAGAGGCCAAGCGCCGGGCGCCGAATCGTCCATGTTGAAGATGGTCGCTACCGAATTGAGCCAGCGACTGACCGAACTGGCGCTGGAGGCTATCGGGTTCAATGCCCTCCCCTACCAACCCTTCGCCGTGTCCGCAGGTGGACCCTCACCAAATTATCGACCGCCCAGCAATCAAAGTCCGGTCGGGCCCGAGTATAGCTGGACCGTCGCGGCGAAGTATCTGAACGATCGAGCAGGATCGATCTATGCCGGAACGAGTGAAGTGCAGCGGAACATCCTATCGAAGGCAGTACTCGGACTTTAGGTTTGGAGGGCATCATGGATCTGCAGCTCAAAGACAGGGTTATATTTGTCGCCGGCGGCAGTCGCGGAATTGGCCTGGGGATAGTCGAGACTTGTCTGAGGGAGGGCGCACGCTTGGCGATTACCGCGCGCGGTGCACAGGCACTCGGTGAGACGCACAAAAGGCTGGCCGACACTTTCGGCAAGGATCGCATCTGGTCAACCGCAGGCGACATGCGCGACACCGCGACGATCGAGAAGGCATTGGAGTCGGCAGAGCGCGAACTCGGTCCAATCTGGGGCGGGGTCGCCAATGTCGGTCTATATCCGACGCCCCCGGGTTATGACGTGGACGATACCACTTGGGGTGGGGCGTTTGCGCAGAATCTCGATTCAGCTTTCCGGCTGGCACGGGGAGTTCTTAGGCGCATGACTCCTCGTAAGGAGGGCTCGCTCGTCTTCATCAGCTCGATAGCGGGATTGGGCGCGATGGGAACGCCGCTGACGTATGGCACAGCCAAGGCGGCGATGAATCATCTCGCGAAGGAGCTGGCGAAGATCGCTGGGCCTGCTGGCATTCGCGTGAATTCAATCGCTCCAGGTAACATCATTTTTCCAGGCGGTGACTGGGAAGCGCGTTCAACAGGAGAGCGCGCGGAAGCCTGGGCGAGATGGATCAAGCGCGAGGTGCCTCTGCGACGTTACGGAAAGCCTGAAGAGATCGGCGCCGCAGCAGCATTCCTGCTGAGTCCCGCGGCAAGCTTTATCACCGGCGCCGTCTTGGCGGTTGACGGCGGGCAGACGCGCTAGGAAATCTTCTTCAGTGCCCTCTCAAAGAGCGCCAAGGTCGAGGCGTGAAGATAGTCTCCGGTCTCCTTCGGCGCGCGGCCAGCACAGGCGCGTGCAAAAGTGCCCTCCAGAATCGAACCGAGCTTGTAGCACGCGAGCACTTCGAACCAATCGGCGTGACGGACGTCTCGACCAGTTTTTTCGGCATAACGTGCCACGATCTCGCTCCGGTGCGGAAATCCGTGCCACGGCTTGACGGGCACGGTCTCGGCGCCGTCCTCCGGCCAGGCCGATAAGAGCCAGCCGAGGTCAACAAGTGGGTCACCAAGCGTCGTCAACTCCCAGTCGACCATGGCGGTCAGCTTGGAGCTTTGGCGATCGAACAACACGTTTCCGAAGTGAAAGTCGCCGTGAATAATGCCCGGAACGAACGAATCTGGCCGATGCAACGTCAACCAGGCCCCAACCTCATCGACACCCGGAATTCCTGCCAGCCCAGGCCAGCCGGGATGTTCGGCGTAACTTTCAAGCTGCGCCCGCCAGCGGCCGACCTGGCGATCGAGATAGCCATCCAGCTTACCAAGATCGGCAAGGCCGCGCCCGACATAGTCGACGCCTGCAAGAGCGGCGATCGCATCGACCATCTCGAAACCCATCTCACGGCGAACGGCCGGATTGTTCGCATGCAGAGTCGGCATCTCCTCCCGCGGCGTGAATCCTTCGACGGGTTCCATGAGATAGAATGCTGCCCCGAGCACCGCCTCGTCGCCGCAGGCCGCAATCATGCCGGGGTGGCGCACATCGGTGCCGCGTAACGCAGTCAGTACGCGGGCTTCGCGGCGCATGGTTTCATTCGAGTTTTTGCGCAGATGCTTTGGCGGCCGGCGCAGAACGAAACTGCGCGAGCCGCGTTCGAACTTCAGCAGAATATTCTGTGTCCCCCCTCCAAGAAGTCGCGGGTTTTCGATTGGGCCGCGCTCGATGCCCTGCCCATCCATCCATGCGGACAGCGCGTCGAGCGGAACAAGGACTTCCCAATCCTGATCGCCACGAGGAACAACGGTGGGTGTCGGCGCAACCATGACGTCACGTCTTGCGATGCAGAAGTTCGAGCGCTTGTTCGGCCAATCGCGGCGTTCCGTTGATCGCCGGCCGGTCACTCGGCGCCACGCCGTTCAGGACGCGCCGATAAACGCCTTGGGAAATGGAAGCCAGCCGGAACACGCCGAAGGCCACGTAGAAGTTCCAATTGTCGATGCCGTCTCGCCCCGTTCGCCGGCAATAGGCGTCGACATATTCCTTCTCCGTGGGTATTCCGCTCGAAGCAAAATCAACGCCGAGCAAGCTTCCCCAACCTTGACCCTCGGAGTGCCACAAAAAACAATTGTACGCGATGTCGGCGAGCGGGTGGCCTATGGTGCAAAGCTCCCAATCCAGCACGGCGATCAAGCGCGGCTCGGTGGGATGGAACATCGTATTCTCCAAACGATAATCGCCGTGAGCGATGGAAACCGATTGGTCTTGCGGAATCATCGTCGGGAGTTCCAGAATAAGCTGTTCCATCGCCGGTATGTGTTCGCTCTCAGCGCCGCGATATTGCTTGATCCATCGGGCCACTTGGCGTTCGAAATAGCCACCGGGCCGACCGAAATCCGACAATCCGCGAGCGACGTAGTCGACTTGGTGCAATTTCGCGAGCGTCGCGTTCAGGTCGTCATATATCGCGCTGCGCTCGCTGCGCAAAAGTCCCGGAAGAGTCGCGTCACGAAAGATCCGTCCGTCAAGAAAATCCATCACATAGAATGCTGTGCCGATAATGGAGGCGTCATCGCAAAGATGGCGCATGCGGGGCACAGGCACACCGGTCGACTCGAGGGCCTTCATGACACGGTGTTCCCGGTCGACTTGGTGGGCGCTGGCAAGTAGCTGGCCCGGCGGCTTCTTGCGCAACACATAACGCTGAGGCCCCTCCGCTCCCTGCGTCGTAAGCTTGAACGTCGGATTGGAGGCGCCACCTTTGATTTGCTGCACGGTCAGGTCGCGACCAAAACCTTCAATCTTCAACTCGAGATACGATCTGAGCCTCTCCTCGTCGAAGCGTTGTGCAGGCGAAACTTCGCCGACTAAGTCGTCGTTCATGGTGAAGTGGCCGCCGTCAGTTGGGCGAACAAAGTGCCGTTCGCCATACCATCGCGTGTCTGCTCGGGCGCAAGAGTGGCGGCCTTGTCCAACTCGTAAATTTCCGGCGGAACATACCAATGGAGCTTGTCCGTGTGGTAGGCGTCCCACACGACTTTGGCCACCTCGATCGGTGGAATCGCCCTGAACATTCCCTCCTTGGGCGCGTTCGCAGCAACGCCCGGCGGCAATATGGGCGTATCGATCAATCCGGGTAGCACGTCGGCGGCGCGAACGCCGATCGCCTTGAACTCGACTGCAAGCGCTTCGGTCAAACCTTTCACCGCATGTTTGGTGGCCGAATAGACCGCTATGCCCGGCATTCCATAAGTCGCCGACGATGAGGACGTTGTGAAACACAACGAGTTCGGAGTCGCTTTCAGATACCGGATTGCTTCGTGAATACCGATCAGAACGCCGACAAAATTGGTGTTGACGACCGCCATGACATCGTCGAAGGACTGGCTCTCGAACGGTCCCCCGCGGCCGATGCCGGCATTGTTGAAGAGAATGTCCAGCGTGCCGCCGGTATGGCTTGCGAATTCCGAGAGAGCGGCGCGGTAGTCAGCGCGATCGCAAACATCGAGTTTGCGGACCACGCAATTGTCGGCGCCGAGCTCGAGTTCAAGCGATCGAAGTCCTTCGACGTTCACATCATAGCAGCCAAGGAACCACCCCCTCTGGCAAAAGAGCCGCGCCGTTTCGCGCCCCATTCCCGATGCCGCACCCGTAATGAAAATCGCCTTGCGGCCGTTTGCTTTGGTCATCGGTGCTCCGAAATGGAATGATTGAGCCCAAATTAGGCTCGTCTCGGAGGTCGTCAACCGCGCTCGTGGCGTCTGATAAGCGGAACTGCGACGGCGGGGTCCCGGGGTCGCGATTTACGCAGGGGCTTTCTGCCAAAACGCGTGCCTGCTGCTGCAGTGAGACCTTTCAACGCCCTGGCACGTCATCGTAGAAGAGGGAACGAAACAACGACTTGACTTGGCCAAGGTCCAATTGGGCCGGACAACCCTTAGGTGTCACTTGCTCCTTCTGATCGATAACTACGACAGCTTTACCTACAACCTCTTCCACTATCTCGGACAGTTGGGTGCGGAAGTCGTGGTCCGGCGAAACGACGAGGTCACAGCCCCCGAAGCGCTTGCCATGAACCCCGAAGCGATCGTGCTGTCGCCAGGCCCCTGCACGCCCAACGAGGCGGGCATCTGTCTTGATCTTGTCAGGCTGGCCGATGGCCGTCACCCAATTTTGGGCGTTTGTCTCGGCCATCAATCGATTGGGCAGGCCTATGGCGCCCGAATTGCCCGCGCGCCCGAACCCATGCACGGCAAGCTTTCGCGTATCCGCCATACAGGCAAAGGCGTGTTCCGCGGTCTCAACAACGACTTTCAAGCTACCCGTTATCACTCTTTGACTATCGTGCCGGAAAGTATGCCGGCCTCATTGGAAGTTACTGCAACCAGCGGCGATGGTGTCATTCAGGGCGTCATGCACAAGACACATCCCGTGCACGGCGTTCAGTTTCATCCTGAGAGTATCGCCAGCGAGAATGGGCACGCGCTTCTGCAAAATTTCCTCCAACTTGCGCGCGCGACTGCCACCGCATGAGCGACGCTGAATTCGATACGCTTTTGAAAAGGGTCGCGGCGGGCGACCGACTCGCGATTGACGAATCGTCGCGTGCTTTTGGCCTCATTATGACAGGCACGGTAAGCGATGTTCGCATTGCTGCCTTCGTTACCGCGCTCGCAGTGCGGAAGCCCTCGATCGACGAGATTGTGGGCGCGGTGCGCGCGATGCGCAGCGCCATGACCGCGATCGAAGCCAACCCCTACGCAATCGATTTATGCGGAACGGGCGGAGACGGGGCCGGTACGCTCAACATTTCGACAGCCTGTGCATTTGTCGTTTCGTCCTGCGGCGTCCCGGTAGCCAAGCATGGCAATCGCAACATGTCTTCGAAGAGCGGTACCGCCGATTGTCTCGAAGCTCTTGGTGTCAAGATTGAACTGGGTCCGGCCGACGCCGCGCGTTGCCTGCGCGAGGCCGGACTGTGCTTTTTGTTCGCGCAAACATATCACCCCGCTATGAAATACGCCGCGCGCGTGCGGCAAACGCTAGGCTTTCGAACAATATTCAATCTTCTAGGACCACTATCGAACCCTGCGCGTGTTCGGCGTCAATTGGTTGGCGTCTATGACCGCGAATGGGTCGAGCTTCTGGCCGAGACACTCGCGCGACTAGGCTCTGATCGCGTATGGGTCGTGCATGGCGACGGCTTGGACGAAATTGCCATCTCCGGCCCAACTCGTGTTGCCATGTTGAGTGACGGCAAGATCGCGGTGCGGGAAATCGGCCCCGAGGATGCGGGCCTTAGCTGGTCCCCATTGTCGGCGCTTGCGGGAGGAACGGCGACCGAGAACGCAATGGCCCTGAAACGGTTGCTCGACGGCGAAACTGGTGCGTACCGCGACATCGTCCTGATAAACTCCGCCGCCGCATTGGTGATCGCAGGAAAGGCAGGGAACTTGAAAGAAGGTGTCGCCCAAGCTGCTTCGGCGATCGACAATGGTTCAGCCCGAGCAAAACTCGACAAGTTGGTCGCAGTCTCGAACGCTTCGACATGACGATCCTGAGCGACATCGCCGCATACAAGCGCGAGGAAGTGGCGAGAGCCAAGGTGCTAATGCCGCTCGCCCAACTCGAAGCAGAAGCCCGCAATGTTGATGCGCCGCGCGGATTTCTCTCAGCCTTAATGGGAGCGCGCAGCAAAAAGCAGTTTGGTCTGATTGCCGAAATCAAGAAGGCGAGCCCTTCCAAAGGTCTCATTCGCGCCAACTTCGATCCGGAAGAACTGGCAAAGAGTTACGAGGCGGGCGGAGCAACTTGCTTGTCGGTCTTGACCGACACGCCATCATTCCAGGGCGCTCCTGAATATTTGAAGCGAGCGCGGCGAGCCGCGACTCTCCCGGTTCTGCGGAAGGATTTCATTCTGGATACGTACCAGGTCGTTGAAGCGCGCGTTTGGGGTGCCGATTGCGCGTTGATTATCTTGGCGATGGTCGACGATATCCTGGCGTCCGAGCTCGTCGCGGTCGCCGGTCAATGGAATATGGATGTGCTTGTCGAAATACACAACGAGCGGGAGCTCGAACGTGCGATCAAGTTGAATGCGGAGCTTATTGGAATCAACAATCGCGACTTGAAGACATTCGCGACCGATTTGGGCGTCACACTCCGCTTGGCCCCTATGATCCCGGCGGAGACTCTGGCGGTCGCGGAAAGCGGGCTTAGTACCGCTGCGGACCTCGAACAATTGGCCGAGGTCGGCGTCACCACATTTCTCATAGGCGAAAGCCTGATGCGCGAAGCGGATGTGGCAGCAGCGACAGCGCGACTGATTGGCGCTATTGTTCGCCCATGAGCAGGCTAACCCATCTCGATGATCACGGCGCTGCCAGAATGGTCGACGTAACGGAGAAATCCGTGACAGAACGGATCGCGGTTGCCGAGGCGACAATTTCACTTTCGGTCGAAGCATTTGACTCCCTTATCGCGGGCACTGCGAAGAAGGGCGATATCCAGGCGGTCGCGCGGGTCGCGGGCATTATGGCCGCTAAAAAAACCAGCGAACTAATCCCCCTTTGTCACCCCATTGCGCTTACTCAGGCAAGTGTCGAGATCGTGCCGGATGAACCACGTCACGCAATTCGAATTGTGGCAACCGTCAAAACGGCGGGACAGACCGGCGTTGAGATGGAAGCATTGACGGCGGCGGGTATTGCAGCGCTGACGATCTACGACATGACCAAGTCTATGGACAAAGGGTCCGTCATTGAAAACATTCGACTTCTCTCGAAGTCGGGCGGCAAGAGCGGTGCATATCAGCACGGGGTCACACAGACACCAAAAGCTGTCGCAAATAACCTCGGCGCAAAGTCTTCTGCAAAGCCCGCGATTCTGATGGACGAAACCTCATTTCCCGTTGCAAAGATGGGCCCCGGCGGACGCCGCGATGCCAATGGACAGCGCGAGGCGTTTAGGCGATTCATGACGTCGCGCCGCCTGCGGGCAACGCAGTGGGCAATGGAGGCAGAGGTACCAGTCGCTCAGATTTATGCGTTCCTCACGGGTAAAACCCGATCGATGCCAGCCGAAGTTGCCGAAAAACTGGCGAACGCGGCACACTCGCCCGTGGAAGATATGTTTCGATGATTTCCGTTGAGGAGGCGGAGCATCGAATTGTGTCCGCGTTCGACGTGCTCGACTCGGAAACAATACCGATCAGCGAAGCGGCGGGGCGAGTAATCTCCAGCGACATTCTGGCGAGACAGGCTCAACCTCCCTCGCCTGTCTCTTCTATGGACGGCTATGCGGTACGTGCCGCCGACGCGGCCAAGCCCGGCACAACGCTGCACGTCATCGGCACGGCGCCTGCCGGGCATCCCTTTCTCGGCTCGTTGGGCCGGGGACAAGCAATTCGAATATTTACCGGTGCGGTCCTACCCGAAGGCGCCGACGCAATCGTGATTCAAGAAGATACGACTGCTACGGACGATCAGGTCACGGTGAATATCGCTGCAGTCGTCGGTCGCCACATACGCGCCGCCGGACTCGACTTCAAGTCCCATGATGTGATTGCGCGCAGCGGTCGTCGTCTCACGGCGCGCGATGTTGCGCTGATCGCGGCTGGCGATGTTGCGTACGTAGCCGTGCGCCGACGTCCGAACATTGCCCTAGCGGCCACAGGCGACGAACTCTCTCTACCTGGAGCTCCACGAAAACCAGGTGGCATCGTCGCATCATCGGGCTTTGGCCTCGCGGCTATGATCGCGGACTGGGGAGGCGTCGCGACCGATCTTGGTATCTTTCCCGATACGCAGGAGGCCGTCGCTAGTATCGCGGATCACTCCAGGTCGGCTGATCTCGTCATCACCATCGGTGGTGCCTCGGTGGGCGAACACGATTTGGTTCAAAAGGCGCTGGGACCAAAGGGCTTCGAGCTAGACTTTTGGAAAATTGCGATGCGGCCAGGTAAGCCGCTGATATTCGGCCGCCTGGGGAAGACGCCTTTGCTCGGCCTGCCGGGCAACCCGGTTTCGACTCTTGTGTGCGCACTTCTCTTCGTGCGGCCGGCGGTCTCCGCGATGCTGGGAACTGCACAGACATCAAACGCAGTATCTGCCAGACTTGTTAGCGCACTCAAATCAAACGACGGCCGTCAGGACTACTTGCGCGCAAGGATGCACGTTCGCGAAGGTGAACGCTGGGTCGAGCCGTTACCAATTCAGGATTCTTCAATGCTGAGCGCCCTTGCGGCCGCGGATGTCCTGATCGTTCGTCCTCCTCATGCCCCCTTGGCCCAAGTCGGAGATACAGTCTCCGTCGTAAGCCTCGACTGAGCCGCGTCGCCTGCTTTCTATCGCTCTCGGCCGCGGTCCGTCCCAAAAGCGGTTGATTCGGCTGCTTTTCCGCGTTGACGCACCCCTAGAACTAAAGTAGAACGATTCTCCATGTTTCGCCTTTGTTCGCCCTGATTTGGGCGCACGCAATGAAGGACATGGACGCTATGCTGACCCGCAAGCAATACGAACTTCTGATGTTCATCCACGAAAGGGTGCGAGAATCCGGCATCCCGCCGTCCTTCGACGAGATGAAGGACGCACTTGATCTCAAATCAAAGTCCGGCATTCACCGATTGATCACGGCCCTGGAGGAGCGCGGTTTTTTACGGCGCATGGAAAAGCGGGCGCGGGCGCTGGAAATCGTAAAGTTACCTGACAACGTGGCGGACACATTGAGGCCCGCGACTACTCGCAGCCAGGCTCAGCGGCCGCCAGTGCGTCACGGTCGCGGGGAAAGCCGCATCTCGTCCGACGCGCGCGCCGCCGGCAGTCCGCGCCGGGCGAGTGGCGACGGTGAAGCTGCCGTCAATGTGCCCCTTGTCGGCCGCATCGCGGCTGGCACGCCGATCGAAGCCCTCCAGAACAAGGTCGCAGATGTACCTGTTCCCGGTGGCATGATCGGGCGCGGCGACCACTATGCGCTGGAAGTGACCGGAGACTCGATGATCAACGCGGGCATCCTCGATGGCGATACGGTCATTATCCAGGAATCCGACACAGCAAATACCGGCGAGATCGTTGTGGCCCTTGTCGATAATCAGGAAGCAACGCTGAAGCGACTGCGCCGCAGAGGCGATTCGATCGCCTTGGAAGCTGCAAACCCGGCTTACGAAACGCGTCTTTACGGCGCGGATCGCGTTCGCATTCAGGGCAAGCTGGTAGGCCTTATCCGCCGATATTGAGCTTTTCGCGGCCAATCTTGTGCGCTCCATGGGCGGTGGCCCCGAAATTCCTCAACCGATTGCCAGCGAATTGACGGTCCGAGCCAAATCGCGAACCCGCTGCTTCGGACTGAGGCGGCCGGGTCAATGACAAGGGTTGGGCCGGCGCATGTACTTCGGACGGGCGCCTTGCTGATCACAACGTCCGCGTCGGCGCAGTCCTCTGCCAATGCCTCGGGTCGAAAAACTTCCGCAACCCTCATGCCCCCATGCGCCTTCGCCACGCAGCCCAACGCATCGCATATAACGCCGTCCGACGGATGAGCCACTGCATCTTCAGAAATCCGTGTGTCGCCGTCTCGCCTGAGCCATTCGTCGGCGGAGTAAGTGTCCCTTGCTTGCGTCAGCAGTTTCAATGATCCGTCCGGCACACGAAGAGCCACTGTGGCGCCATCACGTCCAACCAGAATATCGGGTTGAGGGGTCCAATACGCCACCGCGAGACCAACCAGAAGCGGAACCAGTCCGAACCAACGCCACCGCCGGCGCCACAGTCCCATCCAAAGTCCGCCAAGTGATACCAACGCAAGCGCGCCGGTCGGCCATGCAGGCATCACCGAAACCGCACCCGGCAACCCAGAAACCCAGCGCCCCACCCAAAGCATGAAATTGATTCCCCATGCCGTGACGTGAAGGGGTCCCGCATCCAAGCCGACGGGCATCAGCAACACCGATAACGCGGCGAACGGCATGACGACAAAACCCATCACCGGCATAGCCAGCAAGTTGCCAAGAACCGCGTAGTGCGTCGCACGATTGAAATGGAAGATTGCGAACGGAATCGTCGCCACACTGCCGACGAAGCTGGTCACGGCGATTCCACGAAGATACCGCCGCAGATGGCGTAGAGTTGATGGCCCTGTATCCAGGTCGCGTTTTTCGCGGCGCGCCTCCCACTCCGCGATGGCGATCAAACTCATGACGGCTGCAAATGACATCTGAAATCCTGGTTCGAGGACACTTTCTGGACCAAGGACGAGAATGACGGCTGCAGCTAGAGCCAACGACCGCATCGACAGCGCCGGCCGGTCAAACAATATCGACAACAGCATCATAGCGAGCATTACAAAAGCGCGAGTCGACGCGGAGGTGGCACCGCTGATCATGAGGTAGAAGGTGGCACTACACAGGGCCGCCACGGCCGACAATTTTTTTATCGGCCAGCGCAATGCGATCGCCGGAATTGTCGCAAGACCGGCGCGTACGACCCAAAAAAGTCCCAGTCCGACGAGCGCCATGTGCAACCCCGCGATGGCCAAGACGTGTGCGAGGCCAGCATCGCGAAGTGCCTGTTCGTCATCACTTGAGATTGCGCTTCGATTGCCGGTGATGAGGGCCGACGCAATTCCACCAGTACTACCTGGCAAAACGGAATGGATGCGCGCAGTTATCTGAGCGCGAAGTCGCTCAACAACCAATGCCGCCTGGTCCCAAGGCGACGCACGATCTCTCGTGTCAATTCTGGTCAGACGGCCATAGGCATAGCCAACGGCTCCTAGGCGCATGAAATATGCCGCACGACCGAAGTCATAAGCCCCTGGAGCCGCAGGAGCGGGAGGCGGCATTAATACAGCCGTCACATGCCACCAACTCCCGGGCGGTGGTAATTCTGCTCCCGCTTTCAACGATATTCGTACGCGTGCTGGAGTGTCCAGTTCCGACAATCTGCGAATATGCAAGTGTCCGAGAACTATTCGATAGCCTGTGCCGTGAAGTTCGGCCTGTTCAATTTGCCCCTCAATTCCGAGTGGTCCGATGCGATGGCTAAGAATGGGCGCGGCGACCAACTCCGTTCGTACTTTCGCGATCGCAAAGCCGAATAAAGCGGCAGCCAGAACGGACAACCCCATACGGACAGGATTCCGTCCAGTCAGACGGATGACGAATATGCTGGCCAACGCCGTCAGTGCTGCGGCCGACGCCCAGATATCGGAGGGCTCGGTCGGCAATGCAAAGTAGACAGCAATCCCGAACCCCAACGCCACCGGCAACCAAAGCGGCCAGCGATCCCGTTCCTCGCGAAGCTCAGCGCCAACTTCCGACCAAGAGATGGGCCAAGGGCGATTCCAGGCCGTCTTGATTTCAGTTCTGATTGCCAGCCGGCGAGACAGTAGGTTCGGGCCTACCCCCATGGGAAACCGTTTGCTAGAAGCTGACGCAGCCGCAAACGCCGGCCCACCTGTGCAAATGGTACCATGACAGACAACAAGAAGCCCGTCGTCCGGTTTGCTCCGTCACCCACTGGATATTTGCATATCGGTGGAGCGCGGACTGCGTTGTTCAATTGGCTATTTGCCAAGCACACGGGCGGCACTTTTCTGCTTCGCATTGAAGACACCGACCGTGAGCGCTCAACGCCTGAAGCCGTAGAAGCAATTTTGAATGGATTGGCTTGGATGGGCCTCGAATGGGATGGGCAAACTGTCTACCAATTTGCGAGAGCGGATCGCCACCGCGAGGTCGCAGAGCTCTTGTTGGCCGACGGGAAGGCCTATCGTTGCTATGCGACACCGCAAGAACTCGAAGTAATGCGGGCGCGACAGAAGGAACAAAAACTGCCGCAGAGGTATGATGGGCGCTGGCGAAACCGCGCACCGTCCGAAGCGACACCTGGAACGCCGTACGTCGTAAGGCTTAAGTCCCGCCAGACTGGTGAGACGGTCGTCAAGGATGCGGTTCTGGGCGACGTCACATTCGCCAATGACCAACTCGACGACATGGTGCTGCTGCGCAGCGACGGAACCCCCACCTATATGCTTGCCGTCGTGGTCGATGACCGCGATGTGGGTGTCACACATGTGATTAGAGGAGCGGACCACCTCAACAATGCAGCGAGACAGCTGCAGATCATCGAACAATTGGGGTGGCCCGAGCCTGTCTATGCCCACGTCCCTCTCATTCATGGGCCGGACGGAACGAAACTTTCAAAACGCCATGGCGCGATGGCCGTCGAAGCCTATCGAGACATGGGCTATCTGCCGGAGACCATGCGCAACTACCTGCTGAGGTTGGGTTGGAGCCATGGCGATGACGAAATCATTTCAACGGAACAAGCCATTGAATGGTTCAATCTGGAGAATATCGGCAAGAGCCCGGCAAGGATGGACTTCAAAAAACTCGACAACCTCAATGGACACTATATCCGTCAGACCAAGGATGACGCGCTCACCGCCGAGGTACTTTCCGTTCTCGCGCGTGAAACGCCGCCGCGCGTGGTTAACATGGTCGGGCGACACAGACTGCTCGAGGCCATGCCTTCCCTCAAAGAGCGGGCTAAAACGCTCGTCGAATTGGCTCAGGCGGCGGATTTCTTGTACTCAAACGGCCCCCAGACGCTCGACCAATCCGCTCAGAAGCTCTTGCAGCCCGAAGCCAGGGCCATTATCGCCAAACTTGTTCCTGTGTTGAGCAAGACGGAGTGGACTGGAGCGGCTCTGGAGGAAGCCGTCAGAAACTTTGCTACGACCGAGGGATTAAAGCTTGGTCAGATTGCACAACCTCTTCGCGCTGCGCTGACCGGCAAAACGACATCTCCGCCGCTCTTCGAGATGATGGCTTTGCTCGGTCGCGAAGAGTCCCTCGTGCGATTGGGGGCTTACTCTGTTTGAATAGAGTGGCGTACGGACGGTCTCTACATGTGGGTGGTGACGTCCCCAGCCCAGATTGCTTATAGTTTCCGCAACGCAAAATACTGGCCGCCAGGTTCTGCGTGGCCCCCAAGGAGCCATTCCATGAGAGAGAGTAAAATCAAGTCCGCAGGCTCGGCCACACTGACTTACAAGAACAAATCGTATGAGCTTCCCACATTCAGTGGTTCCGAAGGTCCCGAAGTCGTGGACATTCGGAAGCTCTACGGCGAAGCCGATATCTTTACATACGATCCAGGATTCACGTCGACGGCCAGTTGTGAAAGCGACATCACGTTCATAGACGGCGACAAGGGCATCTTGCTCTATCGTGGGTACTCGATCGACCAACTCGCCGAACATTCCAACTTTCTAGAGGTCTGCTACCTCCTTCTCCATGGTGATCTCCCAAACAAGGATGAGATGGCCAAGTTCGACAGGGCCATCACGTTCCACACAATGGTGCACGAGCAACTGGCTCAGTTTTTTCGCGGGTTTCGCAGGGATGCGCACCCGATGGCGGTGATGTGCGGTGTCGTCGGGGCATTATCTGCTTTCTATCATGACTCCACGGACATCAATGACCCGCGTCAACGCGAGATTGCCAGTCACCGTCTGATCGCCAAGATGCCCACGATGGCGGCCATGGCGTACAAATATTCGATGGGCCAGCCGTTCGTATATCCACTCAATAATTTGGGCTATACGGAAAATTTCCTGCGGATGACATTCTCTGTCCCCGCTGAGGAATACAAAGTCAATCCTGTGCTGGCGAAGGCACTTGATACCATCTTCATCCTGCATGCCGATCATGAGCAAAACGCGTCGACCTCCACCGTGAGGCTCGCTGGTTCTTCCGGCGCGAATCCGTTTGCGTGCATTGCCGCGGGGATCGCCTGCCTTTGGGGTCCAGCGCATGGCGGTGCGAATGAAGCCGCGCTCAAGATGCTTGAAGAAATCGGTTCGGTCGATCGTATTCCTGAATATGTGAAGAAGGCGAAAGATCCGAACGACAACTTCCGCCTTTCCGGCTTCGGACACAGGGTTTACAAAAACTATGATCCGCGCGCGAAGGCGATGCAGATTCAGTGCCACAAAGTGCTCGACGAGATCGGCCATCACAACGACCCCACGCTCAAAATTGCAGTGGCCCTGGAAAAGATCGCGCTCGAAGACGACTATTTCGTGCAGCGGAAGCTCTATCCCAACATCGATTTCTATTCCGGCATCACGCTGCGGGCGCTGGGCTTTCCGACAAGCATGTTCACCGCCCTTTTTGCATTGGCGCGCACCGTAGGCTGGATCGCGCAGTGGAAGGAAATGTTAGAAGATCCGCATCAAAAGATCGGGCGGCCACGACAAATCTACACCGGTAAAAAACAGCGCGATTACACGCCGCTGTCGAAGCGCTAGTCAGCTACTTGCTGACGAACTCGATGATTGCCCGTGCCGCACGCAATGACGGTGCTTCGGAACCTTGACCGAGAAGTTTGGCCGCCAGGTCGAGGTCGGAGCGTTGCATATCGGCCGCGCGAGCATCAGTCATCAGATGCACGACGGCGTCGCTCAGCGCCCGCGCGGAGGCTGCGCCCTGCAGAAATTCCGGTACCGCTTCTCTTTCGAGCAGCAGATTGACCAAAGTGAACCACCTGGACACGAAAAGGGGCCGCGCCAGCAAATATGTCAACCAGCCGACGCGATAGGCCACGACCATCGGCGTTCGGGCCAGAGCAAGCTCTGTTGTAACGGTTCCAGACGCAGCCAACGCAGCATTTGCGGCGCTCATCGCAGAGAACTTGTCGGCTTCGCCCTCGATGAGATGCAGTGGTACCGGCCAGTCACGCACGGCATCCCGCACGCGCGAAGCGACATGTGGCACAGTTGGAATCACCGTGACCAGATCGGGGAGACGCTCAGCAATCTTGGCAACGGCAGCCCGAAATACGGGCAGAATAAACCTGATTTCGCTCGAGCGGCTACCAGGCAAAACCATGAGGAGTGGATCGGTGGGACCAATACCGAGTCGCGCACGAAGGTCGGCGCCGCCGGCCATGAGTTTGGCGCGTTCGATAACGGGATGGCCGACAAAGACCGTATGAAGTCCGAATTTCTCGAAGAACGGCCGCTCAAATGGCAGGAGCGCCAACAGCAAATCGAAGTTTCGAGCCATGGCGCGCGCGCGGTAAGCACGACTCGCCCACACTTGCGGCGCTACATAATCGATCGTTCTCATCGTCGGATCTAGGCGTTTCAGACGCCTGGCTATGCGATGCGTAAAGTCCGGGCTGTCGATCAGGACGACGGCATCGGGTCGTGTGCGAATGGCAATGTCGGTCAACTCCCGAACGCGCCTGAGAATGACGGGAATCTTCGGCACGACCTCATTCAAGCCCATGACCGCGGTGTCACTGAGCGGAAATAGTGTCTTCAGTCCCTGACTGGCCATGGATTGTCCGCCAACACCAGTCACGACTACGCGGTCGCCTGCAATCGCTTTGAGCGCGGCCATCAATTGCCCGCCGAGCTGATCGCCCGACGGTTCGCCGCACACAAGCATTAGTGACAAGTTTTTTGCCGGCAAATTGCTCAAGCCGGAACGCCCACGACGAATAGGCCAAGCTTGTCTGCTTCCTCGCCAACGGCGCGCTTGTCGACAATCAGCGCGCCGCCGGCCTCTACTGCAATGCCTGCAAGTCCGACTGCCGCAGCGTTGCGTACAGTTTGCAGCCCGATTACCGGAAGGTCGGTCTTGCGATCCTGTATAGGCTTCGGCGCCTTGGCGAGCACTCCACGGCGACGAGTGGTTGTGCCGCGCAGATGTTCCGGCAACTCCGCAATGCGCGCAATCATTGCGTCGGTTCCTTCCGCAGCCTCGACAGCGAGCGTAAGTCCGGCGCAAACCACCGAGGCCTGGCCGACGTCGAGTTCTCCCAGTGTGCGAACGACTTTGAAGGCCAGCGCTATGTCGCGCTCGTCATCGGGAGACGGACGCGAACGTGCCAATGCGCCTATGTCAGCGACTAACTTCGGAGCAGCCTCGGCGGCTCCAATCACGCGAAATCCCTCTCTTTCGAATAAATCGACGAGGGAACGTAAGAGAGCGTCGTCACCCTTGAGCGCTGCCGCCATGACCCGCGGGGCGAGCATGACCGACTTCGCATCAAGCTTGATTTCCGAGAACTTCGGCCGCTCAACTCTTCCGGCCAGAAGCACCTCTCCAACATCACCCGCCCGCAATGCCCGGAACGCCTTGCTTGTTTCGCCGAGCGAGATCCACGCGTGTGGGAAGTTTGAAACCCAGTTTTCGCCGGAACCGCGCAGTCCAAGAACAAACACTTTGCGCCCTGAGTCACGCGCGCTCTCGGCGATGGCGCGAGGCAAATCTCCGCCACCTGCGATGATTCCGATCGCCGAACCGTTCACTAGACAGCGTCCGTATGCTTGCGAGAGGGATCGGCGACGCAAAGTCCTCGCTTGGCGTCGCCCAGGATGAAATCGACAATCTCCTGGACTTGCGCAACTCCGGGCCAGGCATCTTTTGCCTTTCGCGCGCGATCCAAGAGCGTACCATTGGTTTCGAGAAAGATTTCACGAAAGGCAGCGCGGATCGCGTGGATAGCCTCTCGGCTAACCCCGCGACGTTTCAGGCCGATGATGTTCAGTCCGCCGAGAACAGCATGGTCACCGGTCGCCATGCCATACGGAATGACGTCTGTGTTGACGCCGGTGACGCCACCAATCATAGCTCCACGGCCAACGCGGCCGTATTGCTGGACCGCGGAAAGACCGCCGAGGATAACGCCTTGGCCGATTTTGACATGGCCCGCAAGAGTTGCGTTGTTGGCAAAATTGGCATCATCCCCGACGACACAATCGTGACCGATGTGACTGTATGCCATGAAGTAGCCATTGTTGCCGACACTGGTCACGCCGCGACCACCGCGACTTCCGCCGCTCATCGTGACGCTTTCGCGAATGATACAGTCCGTACCGATGATCAGGCGTGCTTCGTCGAAGTCATTGTTCCGTATCTGACCTTCTCCGCCCAGAACGGTTTGCGGATGTATCACGGTCCGTGCGCCGACTTGCGTGCGGCCGGTGACGACAACATGGGATAGCAAGCGAACACCTTCGCCAAGAACGCAGTTGCGCCCAACAATGCAGTACGGTCCGATGTCCACGCCCGGACCCAGCGTTGCGCCGTCTTCGACAATTGCGGAGGCATGGATCGCCATTGTCAAGTTGCGTCGTTAACGCGGATCATCGCGCTGAATTCTGCTTCGGCGCAGAGAGCATCGCCCGCAAATGCCCTGCCTTCAAATTTCCATACTGGCCCACGGTGCTGAAGCGCTTTGACAGGAAAGCGAAGCATATCACCGGGAACGACCGGGCGGCGAAATCGTGCCTTGTCTATGCCCATGAAGAATACGCTGGGAGTCTCCTGCAACGCCATCGAATGAACAATCAACGCACCGGCGGTCTGCGCCATAGCTTCAACGATCAGAACCCCGGGCATCACGGAATAGTTGGGAAAGTGGCCGGCGAAATGAGGCTCGTTGAAGCTAACGGCCTTGTGTCCGATCGCACTTTCAAACGGGACGATTTCTTCGAGGCGCTCGACAAAAAGAAACGGAGCGCGATGAGGCAGCAGCCTCTTGATTTGCTCTATATCGAGAACCAGCCCGAGTTGCCCGCTCTCACCCATTGTTGCCCCGTCTCGACTTCTTCGCGAGATTCGCCAATGTAAAAACCTCGCGCATCCATTCGCGGGCCGGCTTGGCTGGCATGCCTCCATAGTCCTGGCCGCCTGGGTACTGACCCGGCGGTACACCCGCTCGCGCGGCAAACCTGGCACCGCTGCCCACAGTGACATGATCCGCAAGACCAACCTGACCGCCCAAAACGACGAAATCTCCTAAGTCACAGCTACCGGAAATTCCGACCTGCGCGACGATCATATCGTGCCGACCGATCCTTGTGTTGTGCCCAATCTGCACGAGATTATCGATCTTGGTCCCCTCTCCGACGATAGTGTCACCAAGCGCTCCGCGGTCGATTGTGGTGCACGCGCCTATTTCGACCCGATCCTGGATGATCACCCGGCCTATTTGCGGTACCTTGACGTGACCCTCGGCGCCGGAGGCGAAACCGAAACCGGGCTGGCCGATCTGCGCACCTGAAAGTATCAAGACCTCGTCGCCGACGTAGGCGTTGGTGATGCTGCAATTGCTGCCGATCTCACACTGCCTTCCGATCGCCACCCCGCGTCCGATGACTGTGTTCGGACCGATGCGAGTCCTGTCGCCGATTTCGGCACCCGGACCAATGACGACTCCCGGACTGAGTTCGACCTTGGCGCCGATGGATGCGGACGGATCGACCGCCGTTTGCTGCGACCACGATGTCAAGCCGGAATCAGGATAGAAGAGGCGCGCAGCCGCAGCAAATGCATGTTGAACCGAGCGAACTGCAATCGCGCTCATTCCAACACGGTACTGCAAAGGCTTTGCGTTTTTGGCCGGAACAAAGCAAAAGCCTGCGCCGCTTTGCGCCAGTTGCGCGCGAATAGTTTCGCCGACGCCGGAAAAGAAGGTCAGATGATCGGGTCCGGCTCCGGAGAGACTCGCCAGATCCAACACCCGAGCCGTGGCATCGATGCCATCAGGAACCGCCGCGCCAGACGCGGCGCAGATTTCAGCCAGAGAGAATGGCCCGTGATTATCATAGAAGCGTGGATCCGCCATCAGGCATTCTGCTCTACTGCGGCGCAGCTGCTCCCGGCGGCAGCGGCGTCAATACGACCTTCACAGCTGGAAGTTTCTGATTGAGGCGTGCGATGGCGACGCCGGTGACATCGACATCCACGGTTCCAAGAACAACGGCATTGCGGTCGAGCAGAAGGTTTGCTCCCCGTTCGGTCATGATCGCTTGTAGAATCGGGCCGAGCGCTTGTTCCACTTGCTGGCGCGCTTTCAAGACACCGCCCTGAATCAGCCCCTGCTGGGTTTGGACATTTTGCTGAAGCGCGGCTTGTTTGGCCTGGAACGCCTTTATCTTGGCCGCCTTCACGGAAGGCGAAAGGATGGCCAATTGCTGCTGCAGTGCGGCTCCTTCTTGGCGAAGCGCCGCATCCTGACCCTTGAGCATTTTCTCTGCGGCGGCGGTCAGGCTTTGGACTTGCTTCATGATATTCTGCCCGACCACGGAGCCACGCAGGATCGCGGCGCGATCGATCACAAGTATCTTGGGATTTGGCGTGCCGGTCGGCGCCGGCGCCGCCGCGGATGCCAGCTGCGGTGCGACCAGGAGCATGGCCGCGACAATCATGGTGCTGACCAGACGCGATGCGTTTTTCATAGAAGTTACAATCCTGTCCCTGCACTGAAATAGATGATTTGAGATCTGTCGTAAGATGTCTTGAGGAAGGGAACACCCAAATCAATTGTAATCGGTCCAAAGGGCGACTTCCAGGCGACCGCAAGTCCCGCTGACGCACGCATTGCCAGATTATCCTTTATGCAGCTCGTCAGAGAACAGGGCGGGACCGTGAAATCGAGGTGCCCCACTGTCCCGAAGTCGCTGAACAAAGCCAGGTTCACGCCGTAGCTGTCCGGCAGAAAGCTGGGTAGCCGCATTTGAGCGCTGCCGATGGCGAAGAAGTTGCCGCCGACCGCACCCTGATCGCCCCTGACGATCGTGTCTCGCGGGCCGACACCCGCCTGCGCGAATCCACGGAACGAATCACCACCCTTAAAGAAGCGTTCTTGAATGGGAATTGATTGGCCGTCGTAGCCGGTAATGTAGCCCGTCTGAAGATTGATCGAACCGACCGACGCGTCCCAGAGAATGGGATGATAATATCCCACCGAACCCTGGGTCCGCAGGTACTTCAACGATCCACCGAGCCCCGCGAATTCCTGCGAGAAGCTGAGCGCCCAGCCCTTGGTGGGCTTAATGGGATCGTCAAGCGTATCGTACACAAATGTATAGCCGATCAATGATGTCTTTGTCGTTCCCGCCGCCTGTTGCACCTCAAGAGGAGCACCCGCGAAGGGTGTGATCTTGTCGATCTTGTAGGTATAGCGAAGACCGACATTTCCGTATTCGGATGTCGGAAAGCCGAAACGCAAGCCGGCTGCTGTCGTGTCTCCTCGGTAGTTTGCCTGCTGGTAGTCCGTTACAATTTTGTAGAGATCGAAACCGGCATTCAACGGCCTATCGAGAAAGAACGGCTCGGTAAAGCTGAACTGAAATTGCTTGCTGATGGTCGAGAGCTGGATACTTGCGCGTAGATATTGGCCGCGACCGAACAGGTTGCGCTCCGTATAACTGAACTCACCGACGAACGAACTGGTCGAGGAATAACCGGCTCCCAGAGACAACTCGCCGGTCGACTGTTCCGTGACCGTCACGGTGAGATTTGTGCGATCCGGTTGTGAGCCGGGGGATTGCTTGACCGATACGTCTTTGAAGAAGCCGAGCGCACGGATACGTGTTCTGGACCGATCCACGAGCACGCGGTTGAAAGCATCGCCCTCGACGAGACGAAACTCACGACGAATGACCTTGTCTAGCGTGCGCGTGTTGCCGACGATGTTGATTTTTTCGATATAGACGCGCGGGCCCTGATCGATCTTGAGGACCACGTCGATTATGTGATGGTCTCGATCGCGTCGAATACGCGGATGGACCTCGGCAAAGGCATATCCCTTGGTTCCCGCCGCGTTGGTAAGCGCGTCGATCGCCTTCTGCACGAGATCGGCATTGTAGGTGTCGCCGGATTCGATTTTGACCAGCGGACGCAAAGTGGCTGGCGTTAGTTCCTTAATGCCGGACTCAATCTCGACTTTGCCGAAATTGTATTTGTCGCCTTCGTCGAGCGTAAAGGTAATGTAGAATTGTCGACGGTCCGACGTCAGCTCGGCTACCGCAGAGACGACACGGAAATCCGCGTAACCGTGGCTCACATAGAAGCGGCGAAGCTGTTCTCGGTCGAACGTTAGACGATCGGGATCGTAATTGTCGTTTGACGACAGGAATTTGTACCAGTCGCTCTCTTCCGTCGCGACTTGTGCCTTTAACGTTCCATCGTCGAAGACATTGTTTCCGATGAAGTTGATGCGGGCGACCCCGGTGGTGGGACCTTCGGAAATCGAAAAAATCAGATCGACCCGGTTCTGCGGACGTTGAATGATTTGAGGATCGACTGACGCTGCGAACTTACCATTACGTCGATAGAGTTCGACAATTCGCTGGACGTCGGCCTGAACCCGGGACCGCGTGAAAACCGTCCTGGGCTTTAGCTGAACTTCCTTCTCGAGGTCCTTCTGAGAAACCTTGCTGTTACCCTCGAATTCGATCTGATTGATAATCGGGTTCTCTACCACGCTGACCGTCAGCGTTTTGCCGTCGAATTTGACCTTAACGTCGGCGAACAACCCAGTCTGGTAGAGCGTTTTGAGCGCCAGGTCGGACGCCTGCTCGCTATAAGGCTCGCCCTCGTGAACCGAGATGTACGATAGAACGGTCGCGGGTTCGATGCGTTGTGTTCCCAGCACGACGATGTGCTGAACAACTCTCGCTTCCGGCGCGGGAGGGGCCGGGGTTGCGGCTGACGGAGCCTGCCCCGGCGTTTGGGCATCCGTTGTGGAATCTGCCAATGCCAAGCAAGTTGCTGCCGCAAGCGAGGCGCGCGCTACTTTGGCGAACAGGGTGATGCGGCTCATCCAGTCGTCTCAAGCACTCGTTGCTGGGCTCGATCGCCGCTAGTAGCGGCGTTTCGCCGACGTTTCAGAAAAGATTTAGCCGTGCCAAGTCATTCCAGGTCGCGAGAATAAAAATACCCAACACGACCGCCAGCCCGAGCCTAAATCCGAGGTCCTGGGCCCGCTCTCCAAGAGGGCGGCCCAAAACACCCTCGCATGCATAGTACAGAAGATGGCCCCCGTCGAGCAGCGGGATCGGGAAAAGGTTGACCAGCCCAATACTTACCGAAAGTAGAGCGGCCAGTTGGATTAGCGCAAGGAAACTGACGGACGCGACCTGACCAGAGAGTTTGGCGATTCCGATGGGCCCGGAAATCTGACTTGAATTGCCATTGAACAACTGCTGACGAGCTCGGAAGGTGATGGAAATGATGTTGCCGATGTCCGAGATCGCGGCACGAGCGGCCGTGAAGGGACCCAACTTGACGACCGCACGCGAGGAAATGTTTCGGATACCAAGCTGACCGACCCTCATTTTGTTCTTGAAGGCGTCTGTCACCTCGGTCTCACGCGGAGTCGCATACAGGGTCAACTCGTGCCCCGATCGGTTCACGACAATCGGCAGGCGGATCCCCGCGCTCACAGAGATAATTTGCTGGATTTCCTCGTAACTTGAGATCGATTCCCCATCGATAGAAACGATCACATCGCCCGCCCGAATTCCTGATGCTTCGGCGGCGCTGTGCGGCACGACCTCCGTCACGTTCGCGGGCGTCAGAACGCGTCCCACGATCATGAAAAACAAAGTCAGGATGACAAATGCCAAGACAAAGTTCGCGAATGGTCCGGCGGCGACGATCAATGATCTCTGCCACAGCGGTTTGAGCGGAAATGCCACGCCGCGGTCGGCGACGCTCATGCGGGCTACAGCTTCGCGATCGGGTTTGCTTGCGCCGTCGGAATCGCCAAAAAACTTCACGAATCCGCCGAGTGGGACCCATGAAATCTTCCAGCGAGTGCCTTTTCTATCGGTCCACGAATAAAGCGCTCGTCCAAATCCGATCGAAAAGGTTTCGACACGCACGCCGAAAAGCCGGGCGACAGAAAAATGACCAAGCTCGTGGAAGAACACGACAACGGTTATGAGGAAGAGAAAGGCTGGAATGCCGTACACCGACCAGCTTAGAAACCCTTGCAATGCCTCTAACATGCTTTCTCCCTTTTCGGCCGTTCAGTTCACGACGCGACGACATATGTCGCCGGCAATCTCGCGAGCACGAGCGTCGGCCGCCAATACTCCCTCCAACGTATCCACAGACGTGTTGGCGTTTGGACTGCTGTTGAGCGCGGACTCGACAATCCGAGGAATGTCTAGAAAACTAATCCGCCGATGGAGAAACGCCTCGACCGCAACCTCGTTGGCCGCGTTAAGGATCGTGGGTGCAATTCCTCCCGTTCGTAGGCAGTCAAGCGCAATACCGAGACAGCGAAAGCGGTCATAATCGGGTGCTCGAAACGTAAGTTGGCCAACTTGCGAGAGGTCGAGCCTGCGCGAAGGAGACGATATACGCCGGGGCCATGCCAAAGCGTAAGCGATGGGCGTACGCATGTCGGGCGACGAAAGATGGGCGAGAGTCGATCCGTCAGCATAGGATACAAGACAATGGACAATCGACTGCGGGTGAACGACCACGTCCAATTTGGCCGCCGGCAACGCAAATAAGAAGTGCGCTTCGATCAGTTCAAGTCCCTTGTTCATCAGCGTCGCGCTATCGACGGAAATCTTCGCTCCCATCGACCAATTGGGATGGGCAACCGCCTGCTCCACCGTGCAGGCAGCCATTTGCGCGAGCGACCAGTCCCGGAACGGACCGCCGGAAGCCGTGAGTGTGACTTTCTCAACTTCCTGCGCGCCATCCCCGTTCAAGACTTGAAAGACCGCGTTGTGCTCTGAATCGACGGGAATGACCGATGCCGAGGAGTTGGAAAGAGCGCGGTGAAAGACGTTGCCGGCCGCGACGATGCATTCCTTGTTAGCCAGAGCCACTGTTGCGCTTCGCGCGACAGCGGCGAGCGCAGGTTCGAGGGCCGCGGCTCCCATAATCGCCACCATGACCGTATCGGAAGGCCGCGCGGCGGCGGCGATGACGGCTGCTCTACCTGCAGCAATTTCAACTCCGCTCCCCGCAAGTTCCGCCTTCAGCGCTCCGTAAAGCTTTTCGTCGCCGACGACGGCAAGCTTGGGCCGAATTTCACGCGCCTGTTTGGCCAGCATTGCTACATTGGAATGTGCGGTGATGGCCTCCACCGGCATCGTATGCGCGCCGTACGTCTTTCGCGCGTGCGAAATCACATCAAGCGTGCTGACGCCGATAGAACCTGTTGAGCCCAATACCGAGACGCTGCGCGCCAGCACGGGCTCCAGCCCCGCGATCTCAAAATCATGACGCGTGGCCGCAAGTGCGTTCATGCCTGCGTTCCGAACAAGGGATTGATGCCGGCAACGAGAACCAGGACTGCGAGACAAGGCGCGGCGGCGAGCGTCGAATCGATCCGGTCCAGCACACCGCCATGACCCGGAATCATGCTGCCGCTGTCCTTGCGTTGAAACACGCGCTTCACCCATGACTCAAAGAGGTCGCCGCAGTGCGCGATAACCGCAATTCCGCTGCCGAGTATCACACCGTCGAGAGCGTGTCCGCCCAGCAGCGTGACGAACCCGGCCTCGGCGGCGGCGGCGGCAGCCACGCCGCCAAGCGTTCCCGCCCAAGTCTTGTTCGGAGAGAGCGACGGCCAAAGCCGTGCGCCACCGATGAGATTTCCCACGATAAGTGCGCCCGTGTCTGTCATCCACACTCCAATGAAGAGCGCAATGATGATCATGGCGCCATGCGGCGCCCCGCGCAAAAGCAAGAGCGCAACAATGGGAATGCAGAGATAGGCAGCACCTGCTCCCTGCCAGATCACTCTCTCGCCCCGCGACCGCGCCATTCCGGCCGATAGCGTCATGCCGGCTGCGATTGCAAGCCATGAAACTGCCGAGCGAGGCCAAATCAACTCGGAGATCACGGTGACGATGATTGTGGCCGAGGTGATCACAAAGTCCCTGCCGTATACGCGGCTGGTGACCATTCGGTGCCATTCTCGGGCGGCGGAAATCCCGACTACCACTGCGAGAATCGCCAAATATTCGGCGCCACCCAAAACTGCGGCAACCGTGATCAGAGCGAGCGCCGCTCCGAACAACGGCCGGGTGATCCAGTCCTTGCTGAATGTGACGTTGCGCAAGCCTGGCGCGGGGCTCGGTTGCGCAACCGCGTTTGCCGACTTATTCAAGCGACCGCTTCCGACACCGCGCCAAACCGGCGCTCGCGTTGCGCGTAATCCTCCAGGCACTCCAAGAATTTTTCCTTGGTAAAATCCGGCCAGAGAGTTTCAACAAAGGCCAACTCAGCGTAGGCAGACTGCCACAGCAGGAAATTGCTCAACCGATGTTCGCCGCTTGTCCGGATGACGAGATCGGGCTCCGGAAGGGCGCTGGTGAATAGTCTCGCTGCGAAAAGCTCCGGCGTGATCGTTTCTGGATCAAGACGACCTTCCTTGGCCCCTCTCGCGAGTTCCCGGGCGGCATTGGCAATCTCTTCCTGCCCGCCATAGTCGAACGCAAATGTCAGGTTGAGACCCTTGTTGTGGACGGTGCGTTTTTCCGCATCCTCGATCATCGAGTGGATGTCGGGAGAAACGCGCGAGCGGCTGCCGATGATGCGAACACGAACTCCACGCTCCACAAGTTCATCGAGATCGCTTCGGAAATAAGCGCGGAACAGACCCATGAGCGCGCCGACTTCCGTTTTGGGCCGCTTCCAATTTTCCGACGAGAAGGCAAAGAGCGTGAGATTGCCGAGGCAGATGTTGCTCGCAGCACGGACGACTTCGCGAACGGCGGCGACACCCGCGACGTGGCCGGCTTCGCGCGGCAGATGCCGCTTGCGCGCCCATCTACCATTGCCGTCCATGATGATGGCGACGTGCCTCGGAAGGACTGTTGGTGCATTTGGCGCGAGCGCCATCTCTTTCCTCGCAGCAGACCCGTCAGACCTGCATGATTTCCTGCTCCTTGCCGTGAAGCACGGAGTCGATTTCCTTTATGTGCGCGTCGGTGATCTTCTGCAATTCGTCACCGTGTTTGTGGTGCTCGTCTTGGCCAATTTTGTGGTCTTTTTCGAGCCGCTTCAGGAGATCCATGCCGTCTCGCCGCACATTGCGGACCGCGACTCGGGCCGCTTCAGCGTATTTTGAGGCCAGCTTGGCAAGTTCCTTGCGCCGCTCCTCGTTAAGTTCAGGTAAGGGAATGCGGAGCAATTGGCCGTCCATTTGGGGATTCAAGCCAAGATTCGCGTCTCGAATGGCCTTGTCGACGGCTTTGGCGAGCCCTTTGTCCCAAACCTGCACCGTCAGAAGGCGTGGTTCTGGAGTGGAAATCGTTCCCACCTGATTAATCGGAACCTGATTGCCATAGGCTTCGACGTGCACTGGATCGAGCAGCGCCGGGCTCGCTCGACCCGTCCTGAGGCCGGCGAATTCGCCCCGAAGGGTCGCCACCGCCCCCTTCATGCGGCGGATCAATTCGTCCCTGTTGTAAGTCTCAGCCATGATCGTCTCGCCCGCAGACTGCTTGTAAGTCTAACCGAAAGTCAGACCCGGTCCTCGATGATCGTCGATTTGCCGTGACCTCTCAAAACAGCGGCCAGAGAGCCACGATCATGGATCGAAAATACGATAATCGGGATCCTGTTTTCACGCGAAAGGCTAATTGCCGAGGCATCCATTACCTGAAGATCACGCGATAAGACCTCATGATAACTAAGAGAATCGTAGCGCTCCGCGCTCGGCACCTTCTTCGGATCTGCGCTGTAGACGCCGTCAACTTGAGTGGCTTTGAGCATAGCGTCGCAATTCATTTCGGCCGCCCTGAGGGCCGCAGCCGTGTCAGTCGTGAAGAAGGGATTGCCCGTCCCGGCGGCGAAAATCACGACCCGACCTTTCTCCAGGTGACGAATGGCGCGTCGGCGTACGTAGGGCTCGCACACGGTGCTCATCGGAATGGCCGACTGAACGCGGCTTGGGACGCCGGCACGTTCCAGCGCCGCTTGCATTGCGAGCGCGTTCATCACCGTAGCGAGCATGCCCATATAGTCGGCTGTGGCCCGGTCGATCCCCTTCGCGGCGCCGGAGATCCCGCGAAAGATGTTGCCGCCGCCAATCACCATGCAAATCTGCGTGCCGGCGCGAGTGGCGGGTTCCACGTCCGCCGCGATCCGGTCGACTGTTTCGACGTCGATGCCGTATGACTGGCTGCCCATCAGCGCCTCGCCGGAGATCTTCAACAATACCCGGCGATATTTCGGCGCGGAGGCCATCTGCGTCTCCTTAGTGGCCAGCCATCTGTTTGACTTCGTCAGCGAAATCGCTGTCGGTTTTTTCGATGCCCTCGCCGACCTGAAAGCGGACAAATCCAGCAATCTCAACCGGCGTGCCAAATTCCTTGGCTGCCTTCTCGATGACTTTTTCGACACGCGTTTCGCCATCGATGACGAATGTCTGATGGAGCAGCACCGTCTCTTCGTAGAATTTCCGCATACGGCCCTCCATCATCTTTTCGATGACGTTGTCGGGTTTGCCGGACTGTTTCGCGATTTCGGTCTGGATCGCGCGTTCGCGATCAACCACCGCTTTGTCCAAGTGCTCCGGTGTCAAGGCCAATGGCGCAGCCGCCGCGACATGCATGGCGAGCTGTTTGCCGAGCGCCGATAGCTTGGATTTGTCGGCCGTCGATTTGAGCGCAACCAGCACGCCGATCTTTCCCAACTCCGGAGATGTCGCGTTGTGGACATAGGCTGCGACCACGCCTGGGCTCACCGCCAGCGCGGTTGCCCTGCGCACACTGAGATTTTCGCCGATCTTGGCGACCAATTCCGTCAGTGTTGCCTGAACGCTTGCAGCACCCATTTTGCGATTGAGCAGTTTTTCGACGTCTCCGCTTTCCTCCAACGCCAGGAGCGCCGCGGACTTGACGAAGCCTTTGAACTCTTCGTTGCGGGCGACAAAATCCGTTTCAGCATTCACTTCGACGAGCGCGCCCGCGTCGTTGCCGATCGCCACGCCCACGAGCCCTTCCGCAGCGGTTCGTCCGGCTTTTTTGGCTGCCTTCGAGATTCCCTTCTTGCGCAGCCAGTCGACGGCCGCTTCCATGTCGCCATTGGTTTCGCCAAGCGCGGCTTTGCAATCCATCATACCTGCGCCGGTCTTGTCGCGCAGATCCTTCACCATTCCTGCGGTGATATTGGCCATCTGAGGCTCCGTTGTCGTTCTTACGCGCTGACTTCGGCCGACGCGGCATCGGCGGCGGGGGTCAATGCGGGCAGCACTTCGGCAGCGCCCGTATCAATTCCGGCGTCTACCTGACCTTGACTGAGCCCGTCGATGATGGCGCGCGCCGCAAGGTCGCAGTAGAGAACCAGCGCCCGTGCCGCATCGTCGTTACCCGGAATCGGGTGCGCGATTCCGTCAGGATCGCAATTCGAATCCAGGATCGCCGTGACCGGAATGCCGAGCTTCTTGGCTTCGGAGATTGCGATCGCTTCCTTGTTGGTGTCGATGACGAACAACATGTTCGGCAGTCCGCCCATTTCCTTGATGCCGCCAAGCGAGCGATCGAGCTTGTCGCGCTCACGGAGCAGGCCGAGAAGTTCCTTCTTCTTCAGGCCCGAGCTCTGCGCCGAGGACAAGGTCTCCTCGATACTGCGCATGCGCTTGATGGAATTTGAAATCGTTTGCCAGTTGGTCAGCGTGCCGCCCAGCCAGCGATGGTTGACGTAATACTGTGCGCACCGCTTTGCCGCCGCCGCGATCGGTTCGGAAGCCTGCCTTTTTGTCCCGACGAACAGGATGCGGCCACCGCCCGCCGCGGCGTCGCGCAATGCGACGAGTGCCTGGTGCAGCAACGGCACGGTCTGGGTCAGATCCAGAATATGGATGTCGTTGCGCGAACCGTAGATGTAGGGCTGCATCTTGGGATTCCACCGTTGTGTGCGGTGCCCAAAATGCGCGCCTGCCTCCAACAGCTGGCGCATGGAAAATTCTGGCAAAGCCATTGTTCAGTCTCCTTTTCCGGTTGACCAGACGCGAGGGTTATCCCTTTCGGGACACCGGACGGGGACGAAGGAAAACCCTTCGGAACCCACCCTTGCGTGCGAGATGGCCGGGCTTATACGTATTTGACCTGCGCGGTGCAAGAGACCCGGTTCCAATCCTGCGCCGAAAAGGTGCTTAGTCGCCATGCATCGCGCGCGCGTCCGGCCAACCCAGAGCCACGGTACAGTCTTGCTATGAATCCCATCCGGCCGGTTATCGAAAGCCTGGAACCCAACGGAATTGGCCTCGTCGCCATGATGGGGCTGGGCGAGCCAGACCTTATCCCGCTTTGGTTCGGCGAGAGCGACCTCGTCACGCCCGCGTTCATCTGCGAGGCAGCCAAAAAGGCGCTCGATGCGGGCAAGACCTTCTACAGTGCGTCGCGAGGCATCTTGCCGCTGCGCGAGGCCATTCGCGATTTTCACAAGCGCACCGTGGGCGCCGACGTCGGGCTTGATCGCATTTCGATGCCCGGCGCCGCGACGCTCGCTGTCGTCACGGCGCTGCAAATCCTCGCCGAGCCCGGCGACAACGTCGTCGTCGTGTCGCCGATCTGGCCTAGCATTTTTCAAGCGGCGCAGATGATGGGCGCCGAAGTGCGCTTCGCGCGGCTTGAAGACAATTGGGGTGCCACTCTTTCGGGCTGGCAGCTCGATCTCGAAAAGATGTTTTCGCTCTGCGACGCGCGCACAAAAGCTATCTTCATTGCATCGCCGGGCAATCCCACGGGCTGGGTGATGACGCGCGACGAACAGCAAGCTGTGCTCGACTTCGCGCGGAAACGCGGCATCGCCATCATCAGCGACGAAGTCTATGGCACGCTGATCTACGACGGATCGAAGCACGCGCCGTCCTTTCTTCAGATTTGCGATCCCGACGACAATGTCTTCGTGATCAACAGTTTCTCCAAAGCCTGGGCGATGACGGGGTGGCGGATCGGCTGGCTTGTCCACCCTGCGCGCCTGGAAGAGCAGCTCGGAGTCATGACCATTGCGAACAACACGGGACCCACGAGCTTTGTTCAGTATGGTGCGCTCGCCGCATTGTCTCCTGAGGGCGACGCATTTCGCGGGGAGATGCTCGACCGGTGCCTGACGGGTCGCACCGTCGTGCAAAAATTCATCGACGGACAGAATCGTATTCGCTGGATCAAGCCTGAGGGCGCGTTCTACGGTTTTCTCCATTTGGACGGTCTCAAGGATTCTCTTGCGTTCGCGCGAAGCCTGGTCAGAACGGCGCGTGTCGGCGTTGCGCCGGGGTCGGCGTTCGGGCCGGCCGGCGACGGTCACGACGACTCGTTTGTGCGCATCTGCTTCGCCCAGGATCCGACCTTGCTTGCCGAAGGGCTTTCGCGCATCGAAAAGGCGCTCTCCACTTTGTAAAGCGATCAGCACGCGCCACTTGTTGGCGCCCGATCAGACCGACTCGACGGCGGCGACGCCCGGCAAAGATTTGATCGCATTCTTCAGGGCCGTGGTGACCTGAAGCCGCTTGGGCAGCGCGATCTCCACTTCCTCGCCGACCGCGCCCGGTACGACAAAGGTGACGATGCCCTTTCCGGGCTGCTTCAATTGCGCCGCGATGGCGCCAAGAGACGTCCCGTCCTCGAGATGAACCCGCAGCCCTTCGCCGGCATTGATGGCAGCCGCCTCGAGATCGAGGAGCGAAGACGCCCGCAACTTGAGTTCATCGCCATCCCAGTCCGCGCTTGCCGTGACAAGGATCGACTTTCCGGCTTCGAGAAGCGGCCGCGACGCGGCCAGCACCTCCGGAAACAGCATGACCTCGAACATGCCGGTGGGATCGGAGAACGAGACGAAGGCATATGTCTGGTCGCTTCGCCCGCGGCGCTCGTGCTTTCGGATCAGTGTACCGGCGAGCACCGCCTTGAACGACGAACGCCTGCGGTCTTCCAGCAAGCTCGCGTAGGTGGTCGCACCAAGGCGCCTCAGAGCTGCGGCGTACCCATCGAGGGGATGGCCGGAGAGATAGAATCCCATCGCTGAGAATTCCTCGCTCAAACGCTCGTGTGCCGGCCAGTCCGCGACACCGGCGAGTCTCAGTTCCTGCTGCGTTTCGCTGATATCGCCGAAAAGCGTGGCCTGCCCCGTCTCGCGCTCGAGCTGGGTCCGTGCCGCGCTGCCAAGAAGAATGTCGCTCGATTCGACCAACTGCCTGCGATTGCGATTGAGCGCGTCGAAGGCGCCGGCACGGGCCAGACTTTCAAAGGCACGCTTGTTGACCAGCTTCGGATCGATCCGCCGCGCGAAGTCTGCGAGGCTGGTGAACGCTCCGTTCGCATGCCGCTCGGCGACCACATGATCCATCGCTTGCCGTCCGACACCCTTCACTGCGGCCAGCGCATAGAAAATCTCGCCTTTGTCCGCGTCGCAGGCGAAAAAAGCTTCCGAGCGATTGATGTCGGGCGGCAGCACCTTTACGCCCAGTCGCTGGGCCTCCTGCTGAAAGACGTTCAGCCTGTCGGTATTGCCGATGTCGAGCGTCATCGATGCGGCGAGAAACTCGACCGGATAATTCGCTTTGAGATAGGCCGTCTGATAGGCAACTTGCGCATACGCCGCAGCATGGCCTTTGTTGAAGCCATAGCCCGCGAACTTCGCCGCCTGTTCGAAAATCTGCTCGGCGACGGACGGCAGAATGCCCTTGGTGCCTGCGCCCTTCACGAATGTGTCGCGGTGCACGGCCATTTCCGCGGCGATTTTCTTTCCCATCGCGCGGCGCAAGAGATCAGCCTGGCCCATCGTATAGCCGGCGAGTTCGCGCGCGATGCGCATGACGTCTTCCTGGTATGTCATGACGCCGTAGGTTTCGTTCAGGATAGGCTCGAGCAGCGGATGGAGATATTCCGGCGCCTCCTTGCCGTTCTTGCATGCGATGTATTTCGGAATCGAATCCATCGGTCCGGGACGATAGAGCGCAACGAGGGCGATGAGATCGTGGATGCGGTCCGGCTTCATCTTGCGCATGAGATCGCGCATGCCCTGACCTTCCAACTGGAAGACGCCGATGCTGTCGCCGCTCGCCAGCATGTCGTAGGTTGCCGTGTCCTCGAACTCGATGTTCTGCGTGTCCACGATGACGCCGCGTCGCTTCAGCAATTCCTCTGCCTTCGCGATGACCGTCAATGTCTTCAGACCCAGGAAGTCGAACTTCACCAACCCCGCTTTTTCGGCATCTTCATAGTCGAACTGCGTCACCGGCATTTCCGAACGCGGATCGCGATAGAGCGGTACAAGCTCGTCGAGCGGACGGTCGCCGATCACGACGCCTGCCGGGTGGGTCGAGGCGTGGCGATAGAGGCCCTCGATCTTTTCAACGATCGAGAAAAGCTGTTCGGCAACGGGTTCCTGCTCGATGATCTGCTGCAGGCGCGGCTCGGCGGCAATCGCGTCTTGTATCGCGACGGGCTTGCCCGGCGGATTTGGCACCAGCTTGGCGATGCGGTCGACAAGACCAAGCGGCATCTGCAGCACGCGACCGGCATCGCGCACCGCGGCGCGCGCCTGCAACGATCCAAGCGCGATGATGTGCGCGACGCGATCGTGACCATATTTGTCGCGCACGTAACGCACGACCTCGTCGCGTCTTTCCTGGCAGAAATCGATGTCGAAGTCCGGCATCGAAATACGTTCCGGGTTGAGAAAGCGCTCGAATACGAGGCCGAAGCGGATGGGATCGAGGTTCGTAATGTCGAGCGCCCATGCGACCAGCGATGTGGCGCCGGAGCCGCGGACGCCGACCGGAATGCTCTGCTGTCTGGTCCATTTCATGAAGTCGGACACGATCAGGAAATATCCGGCGAAGTTCATCCGAATAATGATATCGAGCTCGTATTCGAGCCGGTCGAGATAAACCTTCTCGTCTGCGTGGAGGCCGTGCTTGGCCAAACGGGCGGCAAGCCCGCTATTTGCCAGGGCGCGAAGCTCTTCGTCAGGTAGTCGCCCCGACTCCGGCACGAAACGCGGCAGGATCGGATCGCGCTTCTTGGGCCGAAAGGCGCAACGGCGGGCAATTTCGATCGTGTTCTCGATCGCCTCCGGCAAATCGGCGAATTGCGCGGCCATCTCGGCGCCTGACTTGAAGCGATGTTCGCGCGTCAGATGGCGGCGATCGGTTTGCGAGACAAAGGCCGCGTCTGCGATGCACAGCAATGCGTCGTGCGCTTCGAACATGTCCTCGCGCCCGAAATGCACATCATTGGTCGCGACAAGAGGCAGCTTTCGGTCATATGCGAGGTCGATCAGCGCCTCCTCGGTAGCGCGCTCCTCGGCGAGACCGTGTCGCTGCAATTCGACATAGAGCCGGCCGTCGAACATCTGCGCCAAGCGATCGGTGGCTGCTCTTGCGGCGTCAGGCTGGCCCTCGAGCAGCATCCGGTTGATCGGGCCGCCATTGCCGCCCGTCAGAGCAATCAGCCCTTCGGAGAGTTCGCCGAGCACGGCCGCTTT
Source organism: Rhizomicrobium sp. (assembly GCA_035536115.1). GTDB lineage: Bacteria > Pseudomonadota > Alphaproteobacteria > Micropepsales > Micropepsaceae > Rhizomicrobium. The sequence continues at coordinate 20,493 of DATLOU010000065.1, read as the reverse complement.
GACATGCGGCCAGTCGCCGGGCTCGGCCTTCAGGAAGGCGGCGCTCAGGAGCTTGGCGAGATTGCGGTAGCCGGTGTCGTTCTGAACCAGGAGTGCGATTGCGGCCGGCTTTCGCCGTGAGCCGATTGCATTGGACGGCGCGGCTTCGTCCAACTCGACGGACAACGTGCAGCCGACGATCGGTTGTATCCCGGCCTTGGCGAGCGTGTCGGAGAGCTCGAAGGTGCCGAACAGATTGTTGACGTCGGTGACTGCGACCGCAGGCATCGCGTTCGCGCGCGCCAGTTCTGCAAGTTCGCCCGGACGAATGGCGCCTTCCAGAAGGGAATAGGCGCTCTTAACCCGTAAATGCACGAAGGCGGCCAGTTTGCGATCCATCACTTATCCAACACCGAAGGGGCTTGTCTAACGACCAAGTCCCTGAGTGGACCCGGTTTATTCGTTTTCGACTTTGCCCTACCCCCCTCCCCCCACAGGACGTACGACAGGTGGGCAAAGGGCGCGAGCAGCCGGGCGTGATCATCCACAGCAAGCTCTGCTTACAGCGTCAGATAAGCCTGCGCTGCCCCCGTTAAAACGAACGACGATGCCACGAAGAGCATCAAGCCCACGCCAGCGATTACATCCCTCAGCCACATCTTGAAATTCTCCCTATTGAAAGAATATGTTCCCATTTTGTTCTTCTCTTGTCAAGAACAAAACGTGATCGGGAGGGCGCCCTGAGCCTTTTGAGGGCCGGCTAATCGATGGCCTGTCGGACCTGCTTCTCGAACCAGTCGATCGCTGGATCGTTCGCCGATTCACGTCGAGCAGAGAAAGCCAGAATGCGGTCTTGCAGGAACGGCGCAGCGATGACTTGAAGGTTCAGAATCTTCGACAGGCGCTTTGCCAGCTTCATGGGACAAGTGACAATCGCGTCGCTTGCTGAAGCCATCACCAGTGCGGTCAGCCAGCGCGGGACCACACCGACCATTGCAATGTCGCTCACGTCCTTTTTGTCACGTTCCGGTTCTGCGGCGGCGAAGATATGGCCCATGGCGAGCCAATCCTTGTAGCTGATCTTGCCTTTGACTTTTGGATGACCGCGGCGCGCAACGGCGCAGTAGCGATCCTCGAACACGAGTCGGGACGTCACGCCTGGCGGTGTCGTGCCGAAGTTGCCAACCGCCAAATCGAGTTCGCCGCGGCGAATGGCATCGAGCGTTGGCTCTCGCCCTTCGGAGATGATTTCGAACGAGGCGTTCGGCGCATATTTGCGAAAGGCCTTGACCAAATTCGCTCCGATGAGCGCCATTAAGGATTCAGGCGCGCCCAGCGTAAAACGCCGCGTGCTCCTGGCTGCATCGAACTTGCCTTCGCGTTCGAGCGTCTCGCCCGCGAGATCGATGAGCGCGTCGACCCGTGGCGCCAGTTCCAGCGCGCGTCGCGTCGGTTCGAGACCGTGCGGCCGGCGAATGAAAAGTGGATCTTCGAACAAGTCTCGCAGCCGCGTCAGAGCATGACTGACGGCTGACTGGCTGAGCCCCAGCTCGAGCGCGACGGCAGTTGTCTGGCGGCGGCGAAGAAGTCCTCGAAAGACGAGAAGCAGGCCGCCATCGAGACGCCTGATATTATTGAAGTCGATATCGCTCATGAATCGAATTCAATAATGCAATTTCACGCGCGTGACTAGTCTGATGGCGCCTTGTCGGAGTCACGCGTGAGAAACTTTCTTCTGACTTTTACAATGCTGCCCCTCGTTCTTGGGGGCGGACCTGCTCGCGCCAGCGACTGGGGCCATCTCTACGGCTATGTCGATTGGACCACCGACTATCGTTTCTATGGCGTGAGCGAAAGCGATCGTCATGCAACGATGCAAGGCGGCTTGCATTGGGCTGCACCGGACGATTTCTATGTTGGCGTCTTCACTTCGGGTGTGGATTTCAACGACTTCCGCAACACGAGTTACGAAGTCGACTTCTACGGCGGTCGTCACTTCTATTTTGACGACAACGACCTGAACCTAGAAATCCTGTATGGCGTCGACCCTGACATCGCCGGGCACCCGAGCTACGCCCCACCAGGCGTCATCCTGCCGAATTACAACTTCTTCGAAGCGGCGGGCGAACTGACCCACTCGTTCGGCGCATTCAACCTTGGCGGCAAAGCGATCCTGGAGCCGCGGCCTGTTAGCCACGGCGGTTTCCTGTGGTCGTTGAATGGAGCTGCAACCTATTCGCCCAACGACTGGCTGAAGGTGAGCGCCAATGTCGGTCGCCAATGGGAGAAGCGCGTGGACTCGACGCACTGGGATTTCGGCGTGACCGCGACCTGGCGCCAGCAGTGGGTGTTCGATGTGCGCTATTACGGCACCAACATCAGCATCGCCAATTGCTATCACATGACCTGGTGCCAGCCCGCCCTCGTCGGAAAAATCACCTACCAGTTTGCCGTCCTATAGCGCGGCTCAGATGGGCGCGTGCGCTTCGTGCGCGCTGCCCTCGATGAGTTGACCGTCATGGAAAACCAGCGAGCGGTCCATGCGCTCGGCAAGTTCGAGATTGTGGGTCGCGATGAGTGCGGCCAGTCCTTCGGCGCGCACGAGCGCAACGAGCGAAGCGAAGACACTCGCGGCAGTGCGGCCGTCCAGATTTCCGGTCGGCTCATCGGCCAACAGAATACGCGGACGATTGGCCAGGGCGCGCGCGATGGCCACGCGTTGCTGTTCGCCGCCCGAAAGCTGCGATGGTCGGTGAGAGAGACGTTGGCCGAGGCCCAGATGCATGAGAAGCCGTGTCGCATCGCTCTCAGCCGCGTCGCGGCTCTTGCCCGCGATGCGCAGCGGGATGACGACATTCTCCAGGGCACTGAACTCCGGCAGGAGATGATGAGCCTGATAGACGAACCCGATCGTGTCGCGCCGGATACGCGTGCGCTCCTGATCTGGCAGCGCCGATGCCGCCTTGCCTTCGATGACGACCTCGCCGCGCGTGGGCGCCTCGAGCAGACCCGCCATGTGCAGCAGCGACGACTTGCCGGCGCCGGACGGTCCGACCAGCGCGACGAGTTCGCCGGGATGCAAGGACAGGCTGATGCCGCGGAACACTTCCAACGTTCCGGTGCCCTGCGGATAGCTCCGCGCCACATCGCGAAGCTGCAGCACGGGCGCGCTATTCATAACGCAACGCCTCAACCGGATCGAGACGCGCGGCGCGCCAGGACGGATAAAGCGTCGCCAGGAACGTCAGTCCGAGCGCCATCAGCACGACCGCGATCACTTCGCCGGCATCCATCTCCGCCGGCATGCGACTGAGGAAATAGATTTCCGGGTTGAACAATGTCGTTCCCGTCAGGGACGAGAGAAATTGACGGATGCCCTCGATGTTGGCGCAAAAGACGACTCCGATGATGAACCCGACGATCGTGCCGATGACCCCGATGCTGGCGCCGGAGATCAAAAAGACCCGCATGACGGCGCCCTTCGTCGCGCCCATGGTGCGCAGGATCGCGATATCGCCCGACTTGTCCTTCACCAGCATGATCAATCCGGAAACGATATTGAGCGCCGCGACCAAAATGATGAGTGTGAGGATGAGGAACATGACGTTGCGTTCGACTTCCAGCGCTTCGAACAAGCTCTGGCTGATCGCCTGCCAGGAGCGAACCACCGCACTCGGCCCGGCGGCGCGCGCAATCGGCTGAACAAACGCGTTCACATCGTCAGGCGACCCCACCATCACTTCAAGACCGGTCACCGTATCGCCCATGTTGAAATACAGTTGAGCCTCGGAGAGCGGCATGAAGACGAATTGCGCATCATATTCGCTCATACCGATGTTGAAGGTGCCCGCCACGGTGTAGGTCTTGATGCGCGGCGTGACGCCGAACGGCGTGACGTTTCCGCGTGGCGCGATGAGCGTGATCGTCCCGCCCGGAATGATGCCGAGCTTGTTCGCAAGCCGCGCTCCGATGATGACGGAGTCGCCGCCGCGGTATCGCTCCAGCGCGCCGCTCGACAAGGACTGCGACACGAGCGTCAGAGAAGCCAGGTCGCGGGCGCGGATGCCGCGCACGACCACGCCGGGCGAGGACCCGCCTCCAGACGCCAACGCCTGCCCGTCGACGATCGGCGCGACGCGCACGACGCCCGGAACGCCTCGCACGCGTGCGGCGATGGAATCGAAGTCGGAAAGCGTGCGGGTCTCACCTTGAACAATGATGTGGCCCTGCAGGCCGAGAATCCGCGCCAGCAATTCGTGGCGGAACCCGTTCATGACCGACATCACGATGATGAGCGTTGCAACGCCGAGCGCAATCCCGATCAACGAAAAGCCAGAGATGACCGATACGAAGCTCTCGGTCCGCTTGGCCCTCAGATAACGCAGGGCGATCATCCATTCGAACGCGGCGAAAGGGCGGGTCGCGACGGGGCGAGCAACCGCATGCGATCCGGCGCCGTCGGACATGCTATGATTCGCCATATCGGCTATGTGCCTGGGTTTCGGTTGCAAATCGGCTCATTCCTTCATACGAAACCCGGGCTATCAGAGCAATTCGCAGGAACTCGATGTCGCAACGCGCCCTCAGCGTGTCCAGGATGACCGGCAATCGGTCGACGTTTGCCCAATGGTACCAAGCCGTGGTGCGCGAGGCCGACATGGCGGAGCCGTCGCCGGTGCGCGGCGCCATGGTCATCAAGCCATGGGGTTACGGCGTCTGGGAGGAGATGCAGCGCGACCTGGACCGCCGCATCAAGGAAACAGGTCACGAGAACGCCTATTTCCCGCTGTTCATCCCGCTTTCCTTCATCGCGAAAGAAGCCGAGCACGTCGAGGGTTTTGCGAAGGAAATGGCGGTCGTCACACACCACCGCCTGAAGAACATCGCGGGCAAGCTCGGACCTGATCCCGACGCCGAACTCGAAGAGCCTTATGTGGTGCGCCCGACGTCCGAGACGATCATCGGCGACGCCTTTTCACGCTGGATCAAGAGCTATCGCGACCTGCCCGTTCTGCTCAATCAATGGGCGAATGTGGTGCGCTGGGAGCTTCGCCCGCGCCTGTTCCTGCGCACGACCGAGTTTCTCTGGCAGGAAGGCCACACGGCGCATTCCACCGCGAAGGAAGCGCTCGAAGAAACCATGCGCATGCTCGAAGTCTATCGCGCCTTCGCCGAGGAGACGCTCGCCCTTCCCGTCATTGCCGGCGAAAAGCCGGAGAACGAGCGCTTCCCCGGCGCGGTGAACACTTACTCGATCGAAGCCATGATGCAGGACGGCAAGGCGTTGCAGGCCGGCACGTCGCATTTCCTGGGCACACATTTCGCCGAGGCGCAGAATATTCGTTTCCAGAATGAAACAGGCGAATTGACCTATTGCAACACCACGAGCTGGGGCCTTTCCACGCGCATGATCGGCGGCGTGATCATGACCCATGGCGACGACGATGGCCTGAGATTGCCGCCCGCGGTCGCTCCGCGACAGGTCGTGATCGTGCCCATGCTGCGCGACAAGCCGGAAGACGCGCAGGTTCTGACGTTTGCAAACGAGTTGGTGAATGCGCTGCGCGCGACCCGGGCGTTCGACGAACGTGTCCGTGTCCTCCTCGACACGCGGGCCACGAAATCGGCCGACAAGCGCTGGAACTGGGTGCGGCGCGGCGCGCCGCTCATCGTCGAAATCGGACCGCGCGACGCGGCAGCTGGCCAGGTGACCTTCATGCGCCGCGATGCGCTGCGCGACGGCGATAAGATTAAATCTCACCAGCTTGCGCACGATGCGTTCGTCGCGACAGTGCCGGCGCTGCTTGCTGAAATTCAGACGACGCTCTTCAAGGAAGCCAAGACTCGTCTCGACGCCAACATCAAGACGGACATCACGACGTTCGAGGCGTTGGCGGCCTATTTCGGCGCCGGCGGCGACGATGACGAGAGCGGCGAGTTCAGGGGCTGGGTGCGTGCGCCCTGGTGCAAACCCGGCGGCAAAGAGTTGGAAGCGATCGACGCGAAGCTCAAGTCTTTCAAGCTCACGCTGCGCAATGCACCGCTCGATCAGCCGCGAACCTTTGGTCCCTGCATATTCATGGGCACGCCAGGAGTTGAAGAGGTCCTGATTTCGCGCGCCTATTGAGGGACAATTATATTGCTAAGTGACTTTAAAATGCGCGCCAATATTTCGTGACAGGGCTCCAGAAGTACATTAAAGACCAAGCCGGACACGGAACGCCGAAAGAGCGGCCAAGTTCAGGGAGTGGCGTGGTGCACGCAGAAAGAGGGCCGGGCGACCGGCCTCTCTTTTTCTGGCCTCAGAGGTCGACAATCTTGAGCGCGATCGCCGCATAAAATATGAGCCACGCCAAAGCTGCGATCGCCAGCGCAACAAGCGCCTTGCGGCCAAGCTGAGGCGAGAGCGGCGCGCCCGATGCCGGATCACGCTCCGCGCCGAGTCCGACCGGCAAGAGACAAAAAAGCGCGAGGAACCAGAAAATCGCGAAGGCGCCAAACAGAACGACGCCATGCACAAGACCGTTCAAGCCTGTTCCAGTTCGACAAGCGTGCCGACGAAATCCTTGGGATGCAGGAAGATCACGGGCTTGCCATGCGCGCCGATGCGCGGCTCGCCCGTTCCGGTAATCGTGGCGCCCTCCGCCCGCATCTTGTCCCGAGCAGCGTAAATGTCTTCGACTTCATAGCAGACGTGGTGCATGCCGCCATTCGGATTCTTCTTGAGGAAATTCGCGATCGGCGAATTGTCGCCCAGCGGCTCGAGCAATTCGATCTTCGTGTTGCCGAGATCGACGAATACCGTCGTCACACCGTGATCGGGCTGCGGCACTTCCTCAGAGACATTTCCGCCCAGCGTGTCGCGGTAGATCTTCGCAGCCTTCTTGATGTCATTGGTCGCAATGGCGACGTGATTGAGCCGGCCTATCATGAGTGTTCCTTCGATTGCATCTGGGTTTATCTAGCGTCAAATCTCGATGACTTCCACCCGCGTCACCGGCTTCTTGCCCCAGGCGTCTTCCGCCGCCCGGCGCGCCGCCCGACGCACACTCTCTTTCAGCTCCGAGAGGTCCGAACGCTTGGGATTGTAACGCTTGATCGGTTCGTTGAGTGCCGCAGCGATGGCGCCATGAACTGGCTCCGGGATGCCTTCGAGGACTATGGCTGGATCTGCGGCCAGCCGACCCTTGCCGTCCATGACCAAGGTGATTGCGATCACCCCGGCGAGACCGAGGGCCCGGCGCTTGCGCGCCAAGCCGACGCCCTCTTCGATCATCACGCGACCGTCCATGTGGATGCGGCCCGACGGAACCTCGTCGATCACGCCCGCGCGGCCCGGCGCCAGGCGTATGAGTTGGCCGTTCGTGGGCACGATAGCTTGGGACACCTGGAGCGAACGCGCCAGACGGGCATGTTCGGTCTGGTGACGCGGCTCGCCGTGCACCGGCACGGCAATCTGCGGTCGGGTCCAGCGATACATCTCAGCCAACTCGTCGCGACAGGGGTGTCCCGAAACATGTACGAAATGGTCTTCGGACGTCAGCAGCTCGACGCCGAGCGCCGCTAGCTTGTTGTGCAGTTCGAAGATCGCGAGTTCATTTCCGGGGATGACGCGAGAGGAAAAGATCACGGCATCGCCCTTGCCGAGGCTGACGGTGGGGTGATTGTTGTCGGCGATGCGGGAAAGCGCCGCGCGAGCCTCGCCCTGGCTCCCGGTACATAAGTAGAGGACGCGATTGGGCGGCAATTGCGCCGCTTCCTCCTCGTCGATAAGCGAGGGAAACGATTTCAGGTAACCGGTTTCTCTCGCGGCGTCGGTGATCTTGTGCATCGCACGCCCGACAAGCGCCACCTGTCGGCCGTGCACCTTGGCGGCGTTGGCGATGGACTCGAGACGCGCGACATTCGACGCAAAAGACGTGACGGCGACACGACCTTTCAGGGTCCCGATGAGATTGGTCAGGCTCTCCTTCGCGCGGGCCTCCGAACCGGACTCACCCGCGACGAGGGCGTTGGTCGAATCGCAGACCAGGGCGAGGACGCCTTCGTCGCCAAGCCTCTTCAGAGCGTTCTCGTCGGTCAATTCGCCAAGCAAGGGCTCAGGGTCGATCTTCCAGTCGCCAGTATGAACGACGACACCGAGCGGCGTTCGGATCGCGAGCGCATTCGGCTCCGGAATTGAGTGCGTAATCGACATGAACTCGATTCTGAACGGGCCCAGTTCAACTCTTCCCGAAAGCGGCACGCGTCTGGGATGGACCCGATCGGCCAGTCCCGCCTCTTCGAGCTTTCCTTCGATCAGAACCGCCGTGAAGGGCGTCGCGAAGATCGGGCATCGCAACATTGGCCAGAGATGCGGGATCGCCCCGATATGGTCTTCATGCGCATGCGTCGCGACGATCGCCATGACGTTTTCGCGCTGCTCCGCGAGAAAACGGATATCCGGCATGATGAGATCGACACCCGGCGACGTCGTCTCGCGGCCGAACAGAACGCCGCAATCGACGACAATCCATTTGCGGTTGTCGGGTGGGCCGTAACCATAGGCATTGAAGTTCATGCCGATCTCGCCCGACCCGCCTAGCGGCAGGAAGACCAACTCGTCGTCGCGCGCGGCAGCATTCATGCGTTGGGAGGCTTGTCCTTGGCGCGTTCGATGTTGCGCGCGTGAATCTGGATCAAGCCACGAATAGTCAGATCCGGATCGAGATACTCGATCGCCGATGTCTGCTTGTAGAAGAGATTGGCGAGGCCGCCGGTTCCGATCACACTCATGGGCTTGCCGTACTCTTCCCGGATGCGAGCGACCAACCCTTCGATCAGGCTGATATAGCCCCAATAGAGCCCCGATTGCATCGCGGGCACCGTGTCTTTGCCGATGACGCTTTGCGTGCGCCCGACCGCGACGCGCGGCAGCATGGCGGCGGCCCCGTGCAGCGCCTCTGCCGACAAATTTGCGCCAGGAGCAATCACGCCGCCCTCATAGTCGCCCTTCGCGGAGACGATATCGAAGGTCGTCGCCGTACCGAAATCGACCACAATCAGCGCGCCCTTGTAGCGTTCATGCGCCGCCACGGTATTCACCAGCCGATCGGCTCCCACCGCCGATGGTCGGTCGACGTTGACGTTGATACCGAGGTCGACATCCGGGTCGCCGACCACGAGCGGTTCGCACTTCAGATATTTGCGGCAGAGCTGACGCAGATCGAACAGGGCGGCCGGAACGACGGTGGCAATGATCGCCGACGTGATGTCGTCAAACGCGAGGCCCTGGAGCTGCAGCAATGGCTGCAGAAGAACGGCGTATTCATCCGACGTGCGCGTCGTCTCGGTCACCGCACGCCATTCGGCGCGAATCTCCTTTCCGTCATGCACGGCGAAAACGATGTTGGTATTTCCGGCGTCGATGGCAAGGAGCATGGCGGGTCCTACGCGAAGAACACTTCAGCGGCAGGGATCGCGCGAACGCTTCCGCCGGCTGCGCGCAATAGCAATGCGCCATTCTCGTCTATGCCTTCGAACACCCCACTTGCCTCCTCATGCGCCAGCCGGGCACGGATGCGGCCGCCCAGTCCAGCAGCACGCGCCAGCCAGGCATCGCGGATCGTACCAAAACCTTCGGCGCGCCAGACCTCATACCATTTGGCGAAGTTGGCGGCGAGGTGAAGCAGCGCATCGTCCGGCGGTGGCGGCAACGCGCCCAGGGCGCCAAGCGAGGTCGCGGGAAATTCCGTGTCCTCGGGGTGAGTTGCCAAGTTCATGCCGATGCCAATGGCGAGCCATGGCGGAGGCGCGTCACCCTGACTGGCCGATTCCAATAAGATGCCGGCGATCTTCCTGCCACCAGCCAGAACATCGTTCGGCCATTTGACGCAAAGCTCCGATGACGGGGCGAAGATCGCCAACGCATCGCGTGCCGCGATGGCCGTCACGAAGGAAAGCTGGGCACATGTACCCGCAGGCTTGCCCGGCCGCAGCATGAGCGTTGCGGCGAGATTTCCCGTAGGCGATTGCCAACTGCGTCCACGCCGCCCGCGACCTGCTGTCTGCCTCGCGGCGGTGATCCAGATGGGTCCGGACTCCCCCGCCGCCGCGAGGCGCCTGGCTTCTTCATTGGTGGAATCGATGACGTCGAACGACTTCAGCGCATAGCCTTCTGGCCACGTCACGGTCATGGAAAGAGGGCGTGTGCCGCGGTGCCCGCGATGGCAATGAGAGGTGCCGGGACAAAGACGAAGAAGATCGAGATCGCGCTCGTTCCCCACATGATGGCGCTGGTGCCGTGCCCGACGTCATGATCGAAGCCGCGAACGGGATCGTCGAAATACATGATCTGGAGGATGCGCAGATAGTAGAAGGCGCCTGCCACACTCGCGACGATGTTGATGATCGCCGGAACGTAGAGATGCGCCTGCATGGCGGCTCCAAAGACGTACACTTTGGCGAAGATGCCGGCGAGCGGCGGCAGACCTGCGAGACTCAGAGTAAGAGCACCCAGCGCCAGCGCAAAATGCGGCTGGGTGCGCGCGAGCCCGGCAAGTTGGCGGATGTCTTCGATGCTCTCGCGATCGCGCCGCATCGCAGCGATGCAGGCGAACATGCCAAGGTTCGTGACCAGATAATAGGCGAGATAGACCAGCATGCCCTGGATGCCGGCCTGCGTGCCAGCCGCAAGTCCCAAAAGCGCATAACCCACATGGCCGATGGAACTGTAGGCGAGCAGACGCTTGAAATTCGTCTGGCCAATGGCAGCGACCGCGCCGAGCAAGGTCGAGAGGACTGAGACGACGACGATGATCTGCTGCCATTGGTGGATGACGGCCGGGAACGGTGCGATGACGGCGCGGATGAAGAGCGCAAACGCGGCAACTTTGGCCGCCGTCACGAAGAAGGCGGTGATCGGCGTCGGCGCGCCTTCGTACACGTCGGGCGTCCACATGTGAAAGGGCACCGCACCGACTTTGAAAGCAAGACCGGCAACGAGAAACACGAGACCGAAAATCACCCCGATGTGAAGGCCGCCCGCGCCGACCGCTGAGGCAATGCCCGCGAACTCGGTCGTGCCTGTGAAGCCATAGAGGAGCGAAATCCCGTAGAGAAGCATGCCCGACGAGAGTCCTCCCAACACAAAATATTTCAGGCCCGCTTCGGTGGACTTCACCGAGTCGCGATTGAAGGAGGCGAGGACATAGAGCGCGAGGCTTTGCAGTTCCAGGCCCATATAGAGCGCCACGAAGCTGGCGGCCGACGTCATCAGCATCATGCCCAGTGTGGCGAGCAGCATCAGCACAGGCAGCTCAAATCGCGCCGCGCGGTCGATGGCGTAGAACTCCTTGGCCATCAGGATGCAGAGCGCCGAGCCGGCGAGGATCAGGAGTTTCGTGAAGCGGGAAAACCCGTCCACCACGAATGCGCCATGAAACGCCGAACTCTTGTCGGTGTGCGCAAAGACGAGGGTGCCGGCGACCGCGAGGAGCAATATCCCAAGCCAGGATATGACGCCGGTGGCCCGATCGCCGGCGAACACACCGCCGATCAAAAGCGCCATCGCACCGACCGCGACGATCAGTTCGGGCAGAAGCGTGATGAGATCTGCGTGGAGGTTCACTTGACGCCCCCCTGCACGCGCTCCGCAACGCGCGGCGGATGATCGACGGCCAGCGCAGTGTGGTAGTCGCTGATCAGATTGGCGACAGATGCCGAAGTCACATCGAATATCGGCTTGGGATAGAGCCCCATGAGGATCGTGACGACAACGAGCGGCGCAAGAATCGCGAATTCGCGCGCACTGAGATCCCTGATAGTTTGGAGTGCGGGTTTGACCAGATCGCCGAATATCACGCGGCGATAGACATAGAGTGCATAGGCCGCAGATAGGATGATGCCGGTCGTGGCAAAGATCGCGACCCAGCTGTTGACGGCGAAGGCTCCCAACATCGTCAGGAATTCGCCCACGAAGCCGCTGGTGCCCGGAAGCCCGACATTGGCCAGCGTGAAGACCATGAAGCACGCCGCATAGATCGGCATGCGATTGACGAGCCCGCCATAGGCGGCGATTTCGCGGGTGTGCATGCGGTCGTAGATCACGCCGACGCAGAGAAAGAGGGCGCCCGAGACGACGCCATGGCTCAGCATCTGAAAGATGCCGCCTTCCACGCCCTGATGCGTGAGCGTGAAGATGCCCATCGTCACGAAGCCCATATGGGCGACGGACGAGTAGGCGATCAGTTTCTTGAAGTCTTCCTGCGCCAGCGCCACGAGCGAGGTGTAGATGATGGCGACGATCGAAAGGCCAAAGACCAGCGGTGCGAAGGTCGCTGAAGCACTGGCGAACATCGGCAAGGAGAAGCGCAAGAAGCCGTAGCCGCCCATCTTGAGCAGAATGGCCGCCAGGATCACGGAGCCGGCCGTGGGCGCTTCGACGTGCGCGTCCGGCAGCCAGGTGTGCACCGGCCACATCGGCATCTTCACGGCGAAGGATGCGAAGAAGGCGAGCCACAGCCAGGTCTGCATCGCCGGCGGAAAATGGTAGTGCAGCAGAAGAGGGATGTCGGTGGTGCCGGCCATGTTGTACATCGCCAGGATCGCCAGCAGCATGAGCACCGAGCCGAGCAGCGTGGAGAGGAAGAACTTGAAGCTGGCATAGACGCGCCGCTTGCCGCCCCACACCCCGATGATGAGGAACATCGGGATCAGGCCACCCTCGAAGAAGAGATAGAACAGCACCAGGTCGAGCGCGCAGAAAACGCCGATCATCAGTGTCTCGAGGACGAGGAACGCAATCATATATTCGGAGACCCGCGTCTGGATCGACTCCCAACTTGCCAAGATGCAGATCGGCATCAAACCGGCGGTTAGCACGATGAACAGCATGGAAATGCCATCGACGCCCATGTGGTAGCCGATGCCGGGGCCGAGCCAGTTTGCTCGTTCGACGAACTGGAACGCGGCAATGCTCCCGTCGAACTTGAACCAGATCACAAGCGAGATCGCGAACTCGATCAGCGTCGTGACCAGTGCGATCCAGCGCGCGGTCCGTGCGACGTCGCTGCCACCCGCAAGCATGATGAGGGCGGCGCCGATGAGCGGCGCGAACGTCACGATGCTGAGGATGTGGGACGCGATCATGGCGCGCCTCCTGCCAGCATGAACCAGGTCGCGAGTGCGACGACACCGATCAGCATCGCGAAAGCGTAGTGATAGACATAGCCGGACTGCAGACGGACGGCTCCGCGCGTGGCGTCCAGGACACGCGCGGCAACGCCGTCAGGTCCAAACCCGTCGATGATGGTGCCGTCGCCGACCTTCCACAGCATTCGCCCGAGAGCCATCGTCGGACGCACGAAGAGAAGATCGTAGAACTCGTCGAAGTACCATTTGTTGTACAGGAAGGTGTAGAGCATCCCCCTTCTCGCAGCCATGCGGGGCGGGAGCTCGGGGTGCAGGACATAGTAGTAATAAGCGACTGCAAAACCGAACACGGTAAGAACGAACGGCGCCACTTCGACCCAGAACGGGAAGTGCTCGATTTGCGCACCAAGGCCATTGCCCGCGATGGCGGCGATGGATCCATGCCAGAATTGGATACCCTGCTCGCCGATAAAGTAGCGCTCGAACAAGAGACCCGCGAACGCCGCGCCCGCTGCCAGAACCGCAAGCGGAGCCAGCATGACCATGGGCGATTCATGGACTTCGGAGAGCGCGGGAGCGTGATGTTCGCCATGCTCATCAGGCTCGCCGTGCACGTTGGACTCGACGTGCAGGTGATCCTGACCGCGATAGCGCCCGTGAAACGTCATGAGAAACTGACGCCAGGAGTAGAACGATGTCATGGCAACTGCGATCAGCGTCAAGGTGAATGCATAGGACGCCATGGCGGAGTGAGAGCTATAGGCGGCGTCGATGATGGAGTCCTTGGAGTAAAAGCCGGCGAACCCGACATGCAAAATCGGAATGCCGACGCCCGTCAGCGCCAGATTGCCGATCAGCATGAGCGCCCAGGTGATCGGAATGGCGCGCGCCAGTCCGCCCATTTTGCGCATGTCTTGTTCGTGATGCATCGCGTGGATGACCGAACCCGCGGCCAAGAAGAGCAACGCCTTGAAGAAGGCATGCGTGAAGAGATGGAACATCGCCGAGCCGTAGGCGGAGACCCCGGCGCCGACGAACATGTAGCCAAGCTGCGAGCAGGTCGAATAGGCGATCACGCGTTTGATGTCGTTCTGGAAGAGTCCAACCGAAGCGGCGAAGAACGCCGTCGTCGCACCGATGAAAGTCACGAACTCGAGCGCGACCGGGGCATGCTCGAACAAGGGCGAACAACGGCAGACGAGAAACACGCCGGCCGTGACCATGGTCGCCGCGTGGATCAGGGCGGAAACCGGCGTCGGCCCCTCCATCGCATCCGGTAGCCAGGTGTGCAGCCCGATCTGGGCCGACTTGCCCATCGCGCCGACGAAGAGGAGCAAACAGAGCGTCGTCAGAATGTCGGTGTTGTAGCCGGCAAACAGGAACGTCTTTCCGACCATCGCGGGGGCGGCGGCGAACACCGCGCCGAAATCCAGTGTCTTGAAGACCAGAAAAATTCCAAAGATGCCGAGCGCGAAGCCGAAGTCGCCCACGCGGTTGACGATGAAGGCCTTGATCGCGGCGGCGTTGGCCTCGGGTTTCTTGTACCAGAAGCCGATGAGCAGATAGGACGCGAGACCGACGCCTTCCCAGCCGAAAAACAATTGCAGGAAGTTGTTTGCGGTCACCAGCACCAGCATCGCGAACGTGAACAGCGACAGGTACGAGAAGAAGCGCGGGCGTCCAGGATCCTCCGCCATGTATCCGATGGAGTAGAGATGTACGAGCGAGGAGACGCCGGTCACGACGACCAGCATGACTGCGGTCAGCGCATCGACACGGATCGACCAGTCGACCCGCAAGTCGCCGGAATGGATCCAGGGCAGGACCTGAATCAGATGTGAATGGCCGAGCAACGCCACGTCATAGAAGGCGGCTATCGACAGCGCCGCCGACACGAACAAGGCGCCCGTCGTCACCAACTCCGATGCGCGCGCGCCGATGAAACGGCCGAGGAGGCCCGCAATTGCGGACGCGAGGATGGGCAGGAAGACGATGCTTGTGTACACGCTCCTCAGCCCTTCATCAGGTTGACGTCTTCCACGGCGATCGTGCCGCGGTTGCGGAAATAAACGACGAGAATGGCAAGGCCGATGGCCGCCTCCGCTGCGGCGACGGTCAGAATGAACAGAGCGAACACCTGACCGACAAGATCGTGCAGATAAGAGGAAAACGCCACGAAGTTGATGTTCACGGCGAGCAGGATCAGCTCGATCGACATCAAGATGACGATGACGTTCTTCCGGTTCAGGAAGATGCCGAACACGCCGATCGTGAACAGGATGGCCGCAACGGAGAGATAATTCGGAAGACCGATCGTCATGTCACGCCCCCTGCCCCGGCTTGACGTCGACTATGGTCATGGCGTCTGCCATCACGCGCGCATTTTGGACTTTGATGTTCTGGCGGCGAACCCCTGGCCTGTGTCGCAATGTCAGGACGATGGCGCCGATCATCGCCACCAAGAGTACGAGCCCCGCGATCTGAAAATAGTAGATGTAATCGGTGTAGAGAATCCGGCCCAAAGCCACCGTATTGCTGACGCCGGGAGGCGTGCGATGTGCCAGTTCTCCGGGCGAAGCAACCGAAAATGTCCAAAGGCTGACACTGCCAATCAATTCAAGGAGCAACACGATACCGACGCCGGCGCCGACCAAGATGTATTGCTGCGCGCCGCTCTTCAGTTCGGTGAAATCGATGTCGAGCATCATCACAACGAACAGGAACAACACGGCGACGGCGCCGACATAAACCACGACGAGAATCATCGCGAGAAATTCCGCTCCCAAGAGGACGAACAAGCCCGCGGCATTGAAGAAAACGAGGATCAGGAACAGCACGGAGTGCACGGGGTTTCGCGAAGCGATGACCATGAACGCCGACGCGAGCATGACGGCCGAAAAGAGATAAAATGCGATCGCCTGCAGCATTCCGCGTTACCTATAGGGTGCGTCGAGTTCGAGGTTTTTCGCGATCTCGCGTTCCCAGCGATCGCCGTTGGCGAGCAACCGCTCCTTGTTGAAGTAGAGTTCCTCGCGCGTCTCGGTGGCATATTCGAAGTTCGGTCCCTCGACGATGGCATCGACAGGGCAAGCTTCCTGGCACAGGCCGCAGTAAATGCATTTGACCATATCGATGTCGTAACGCGTCGTCCTGCGGCTGCCGTCTTCGCGCGGCTCCGCCTCGATGGTGATCGCCTGCGCCGGACAAATCGCCTCGCACAATTTGCAGGCGATGCAGCGCTCCTCGCCGTTGGGATAGCGCCGCAGCGCATGTTCGCCGCGGAAGCGTGGGCTGAGCGCACCCTTTTCGAACGGATAGTTGATGGTCGTTTTTTCTTTGAACAGATAGCGCATGGCCAGAACGAAAGACTGGATGAATTCCCAGAAAAAAATCTGCCGCGCGGAACGATCGAGAGTCATATAGCAGTCTCACGCATGGTGGTGGAAGACGAGCACCCAGCCCGCGGTCACCACCACCCAAAGCAGCGATGTGGGCAGGAACACCTTCCAGCCCAGGCGCATCAATTGATCGTAGCGATAGCGTGGCACCATGGCCTTCGCCATCGCGAAGAGAAAGAAGAAGAAGATCACCTTCGCCAGAAACCACAAAATCCCCGGTACCGCCGTGAATGGCCAGATGCTCAGAGGCGGGAGCCAGCCGCCAAAGAAGAGGATCGTGCACATCGCGCACATCAACACGACACTCACATATTCGCCGAGGAAGAAGAGAAGAAACGGTGTCGACGAGTATTCCACGAAGAACCCGGCCACGAGCTCGGACTCCGCCTCGACCAGGTCAAAGGGCGGACGGTTGGTTTCGGCCAGGGCCGAGACGAAAAAGATCGGCAACATGGGAAATAGAATCGAGAAGGCGAACCAGCCATGCTCCTGCGCCCGCACGATCGCCGACAAGTTCAGGGAGCCGGCAAAGAGCAGTACCGTGATGATGACGAAGCCGATCGAGACTTCGTAGGAAACCATTTGCGCCGCGGCACGCAGCGCTGACAGGAACGGATATTTCGAGTTCGACGCCCACCCTGCCATGATGATGCCGTAGATGCCGAGCGACGAGATCGCGAAGAGATACAGGATTCCGACATTGATGTCGGCGATGACCCAGCCATCCGCGAACGGCACGACCGCCCAGCCCGCAAAAGCGAGCGTTGCGGTGACAAGCGGCGCCAGAATGAAGATCACCTTGTTCGCGCCTGACGGGATGATGATTTCCTTGAACATGAACTTGAAGGCGTCGGCGATGGTTTGGAGCAGACCGAAGGGACCGACGACGTTCGGTCCGCGACGCAGCGCAACCGCCGCCCAGATCTTGCGATCGGCGAGAATGAAAAAGGCAATGGAGACCAGAAGCGGCAACTGAATGAGCAGAACCGACACCACCTGACTGACGGTCCAAGCGGCCCCAAAGCTCAGCCCCAAGCCCTGCAAATAGTGCGTCAGGAACATCGCCTACTCCGCCGCCATCTTGCTGGAGCCGGCAACGAATTCGCGGCTGCACGCCGCCATGGTCGCGCTTGCGCGGGCGATCGCATTCGTCAGGTAGAAGTCGGACATGGAGCAGCCCAACGGCTCGGCCGTGTCTAATGGGACATCGGCACCGACCGCATTCCAATTCGTCGCGCCTGCGCCTGCGTGTGGGATGAGTTCGCCGTGCTTGCCGAAATGCTCCGCGTAATCCGTGATCGCGCCACGCAATGCGTCGAGATTGTCATACGGGAGGCGCTTGCCGAGAACGTCCGACAACGCGCGAAGGATCGCCCAATCTTCGCGCGCGTCGCCGGGCGGAAACGTTGCGCGGCGTGCGCGTTGAACACGGCCCTCGAAATTGACGTAGAGCCCGTCCTTTTCCGTATAGGCAGCGCCGGGAAGAATGACATCGGCACGATGAGCTCCGGCGTCGCCGTGGCTGCCCTGATAGACGACGAAGGCCCGACTCAGACGCGTGACGTCGAACTCGTCGGCTCCGAGAAGAAACACGAAATCGATGTCGCCCTTCTGCGCGCCGTCGACAATTCCGGCGGTGTCGCGCCCGTCCTCGCCCGGCACGAATCCGAGATCGAGCGCGCCGACGCGCGACGCTGCGGTGTGCAGAATGTTGAAGCCGTTCCAGCCGCCTTCCAGCGGTCCTCCTGCGGGTCCGATCATTCCGGTTTCGGCGGCGATCTTGGCAGCGAGTTTCAGAACGGCTGCACCGTCCTTGCGCGCGACCGCTGAACTCCCGAGGACGATGGCCGGCCGCTTGGCGTTGCGAAGAACGCCCGCAAATTCGTGGCTGCCGTTGGCGATCTTCTCAAGCGTCGAGATATCGTGGCCGAGATCGCGCACCGGATAGGTCTGGTCCATCGTCACGCCCAGTGCGGCGATCTGCACATTGCCGGCAAGCCAGGTCTTGCGAATGCGGGCATTGAGCACCGGTGCTTCCCAGCGCGGATTGGTACCGACCAAAAGGATCGCGTCCGCAGCTTCGATGCCGGCAATGGTCGAATTGAAGAGATAGGATTGGCGCTGGCCGCCGACTTTCGCGCCATCCTGACGGCAGTCGAGATTTCTGACGCCGAGCGAGTCCATCAGGTCCTTGAGCGCTTTGATCTCCTCGACCGCAGCGAGGTCGCCGACGATCGCCGCCATGCGCTCCGGTTGCGTCGCGGCAACGCGCGCCGCAATCGCCTGAAATGCCTCATTCCACGTCGCAGCTTCCAGCTTTCCGGCCTTGCGAATGTAGGGGCGATCAAGCCGCTGGCGTGCGAGACCGTCACAGGCGTGACGGGTCTTGTCGCCGATCCACTCTTCATTCACGGCTTCGTTCAAACGCGGAAGAATGCGCATCACTTCGCTGCCGCGCGTGTCGATCCGGATGTTGCAGCCCTGCGCATCCATGACGTCTATGGATTCTGTGTGGCGCAGCTCCCAGGAGCGTACGTTGAAGGCATAGGGCTTCGCAGTCAGAGCCCCGACTGGACACAAATCGACGACATTTCCCGACAGCTCGGACGCGAAGGCCTTTTCGAGATAGGTTGTGATCTCCATATCCTCGCCGCGACCCGTTGCGCCGAGATCGGAAACACCGGCGATCTCCGTCGCGAACCGAACGCAGCGCGTGCACTGGATGCAACGGGTCATCACCGTCTTGACCAGCGGGCCCATATACTTGTCTTCGACGGCGCGCTTGTTCTCATGGAAGCGATTGAAAGCGGCGCGGCCGTAACCCATCGCCTGATCCTGCAGATCGCATTCGCCGCCCTGATCGCAGATCGGGCAATCGAGCGGATGGTTGATGAGGAGGAATTCCATCACGCCTTCGCGCGCCCTGCGCGCGATTGGGGACGTCGTGTTGATCTTCGCCGGCGTGCCGTCCTTGTTGGGGAAGATATCGCGAACCTGGAGCGCGCACGACGCTTGCGGCTTCGGCGCTCCGACCCATTCGACGAGGCACATGCGGCAATTGCCGGCCACTGAAAGGCGCTCGTGATAACAGAAGCGCGGAATCTCCGCGCCCGCATTCTCGCAAGCCTGCAGCAGCGTGAGGCTGTCGTCCGCCTCGATTTCCTTGCCGTCTATGATGAGTTTGCGCGACGACATCAGGCGCACCGTTTCGCTTGCCAGAGCCTTGCAGACGGAAGGTCGGACCAGCCGAAGGCGAACGCGCTTGGCCCGTGCGCGATGTAATCGTCGAGCCGTTCCTTCGCCTCGTCGAGCGTCGGAATGTGTCCGGCATCGATCCACCACATGCACACGGTAGGCCGCGAAGGATTTTCGAAGAACTCGTGCTTGCGCGCATAGATGTTGCGATGGACGGTCTGAAACACGAACGTCCCAAGTGCCTCGGCGCTTTCCCACACCGTCAGGTTGACGTTCATCGTGGGATCGCCCGGCCAGTGCAGGCCGATGGCGCCGACGCCCGTGGCATCCTTCAGCCTCCAGACGAAACCCGGCATCCGTTCGGCCAGCGCATTGATGCGCCCGAGATTGGCGTAGAAGTCGGCCATGCGGGGATCGTCTGGTCCGCCCAAGACTCGTCCAATGTTGACCTGCGCCAGATGTTGCATCGTTCTACTCCGCAGCCATCTTCGCGCGCTCCGCAATGCGGCGCTCAAGTTCCGGGCGGAAGTGGCGGACCAAGCCCTGGATCGGCCAAGCCGCGGCGTCGCCAAGTCCGCAGATCACATGCCCTTCGATCTGCTTGGTGACTTCAAGCAATTGGTCGATCTCCTCGACCCGCGCGTCGCCCGTTTCAAGACGCCGCATCACCCGCCACATCCAGCCGGTGCCTTCGCGGCATGGCGTACACTGGCCACAGCTCTCATGCTTGTAGAAATACGCCAGCCGTGAAATCACGCGCACGAGATCGGTGGACTTGTCCATCACGATG
>DATLOU010000064.1:0-28106 GCA_035536115.1 Rhizomicrobium sp. | reverse complement strand
ATCCACGCCTCTTCGCTCGCCACATCATGATGCAGGTAGATGCCGTCGCCGCCGGCTTTCTTGATCGCGGCGACGCAATCCTTGCCCATATCGTCCTGGACGTCGGTGACGACGACGACGGCGCCCTCTTTGGCCAGGAGTTGCGCGCTGGCGCGGCCGATGCCGCTGGCGCCGCCGGTGACGAGAGCGACTTTTCCTTTGACGCGATCCATGGGCGTTCTCCTAGTTCAGCTTGGCGATGAAGGTTTCGACGGCCGCATTGAAGGCTTTCGGCTGATCGATATTGGCGGCGTGACCGGCATCGGGAATGACCGCCTTTTGCGCGCCCGGAATCTTCGCCGTCATATAGTCGGACGCCGCGAGAAACGGCGTGTCGTTGGCGCCGACGATGACGATCGACGGCACCTTGATATTGGGAAGGGACTCAATCACGCGTGCATTCTTCTGCGTGAGCATGCCGCGACCGGCACGCGCGAGCCCCTTGGCATCGCGATGCTGCGCGGTGGCACGTTCGGCGCTCGCATTGCCGAGAAGGCCCAGGCCTTCCTTTTCATAGCGCTCGGCCGTGCGCAGCGACGTCTGGTTCCAGCCTTCGCGCGCCTTGTCATTCTTGTAGCCGGGACCGGTGTCGATGATCAGGAGCGCGCGCACGCGCTCGGGGTGGCTCGCATGAAACGCCAGCGACATGTAGCCGCCGAGCGAGAGGCCGCCGACGATGGCCGTCTTGGCGCCGACCTTGTCCAGAAGCGCCAGCATGTCGGCGACCGTCGCCTCCTCACTATAGAGTGATGGGTCTTCGGGATAGTCGCTTTGACCATGGCCCCGCATGTCCCACAGGACCAGCTTGTGCTTCTTCGAGAGCGCTTCGATCTGGCCCCGCCACATCTGCGACGTCGCCGAATAACCATGGCTCAAGAGGATGACGGGCCCTTCGCCATGCGTTTCGTAATAGATGTTCACGCCGTCGCGCGCGAGCATGGCCATGCCTCACCTCCCAAATTCCGGCCTCTGCGGGGCCCCAAAGGCGATATTGAGCGGACGTAACGATTTGGGCAACAGCAGCGAATTGAAGGTGGGCCTGCTATGCTGCGCCCACCGATTCAAGAGAACCAGGCATGACGGATACGCCAGGATCGATGACGCAGGGGAACGCTGACGCGAGCGGGCCGTCTGATCGCGTCCGTGCCGCGCTCGGCCTTCGACCCAGAAAGCCGAACTATCTCTTCTATCGCCACACGATTGCGGTGCGTGCGCTGCACTGGCTGAACGCCATCATTATGCTCGTCATGCTGATGAGCGGCTTGCAGATCTTCAACGCGCACCCCGCGCTTTATTGGGGCAATGGCGCCGACTTCGATCATCCGTTCATCTCGCTCACCGCGGTTGGCACGCAAGACAATTTCCACGGCGTGACTGAGATCGGTTCCTGGACGTTCAACACCGACGGCGTGCTCGGCGCGTCCACGTCCGATGGCGTCAAGAGTGTGCGCGGCTTTCCCGACTGGGTGACGCTGCCGGCAGCCTCTCCGAACCTGGCGCTCGGGCGGCTCTGGCATTTCGCCTTCGCCTGGCTTCTGGTCGCCAATGGCATGGCCTATGTCGCCTATGCGTTTGCGAGCGGGCATTTCCGCAAGGAGCTTCTGCCGACGTCAAAGGACTTCGCCGAGCTGCCGCACGAAATCGCCAACCATGCGCGGCTGCGCTTCGCCAGGGGCGAGGCCGCCAAGCATTATAACGGCATCCAGCGCATGACGTATTTCGTCGTGATCTTCGTGCTCGGTCCGTTGATCGTTCTCACCGGCCTCACCATGTCACCGACGATGGACAGCGCCTTCCCGTTCCTGCCTTGGATCTTCGGCGGTCGACAGAGCGCGCGTACGATCCACTTTATCTGCGCGTTTTCGTTCGTCGCGTTCTTCCTCGTGCACATCATCATGGTGATCCTGTCCGGCACATGGAACAATGTGCGTTCTATGATCACTGGTCGTTATGCGATCGAGACGGAGAACAGAAATGGCTGACGCGACGACCAGCCGGCGACGTTTTCTCGCGCGCACCGCGGCGCTGGCAAGCACGCTGGGGCTTTGGGGCTGCAGCGACCCGTCGCAAACACCTTGGGTGTTGAACATTCTGGGCGAGGTCGAAAATCTGACGCGCCGCGCCCAACGTCTCTTTGCCGGCGGACACGCGCTCGCGCCGGAATATTCGAAAGCCGATATCGCGGCCAAATTCCGCGCCAACGGCACGCTCAATCCCAACACCAACGACTATACCGCCCACCTTGCGAACGGGTTCAAGGACTGGACCATCGCCGTCGGCGGGCTGGTCGACAAGCCGCTCAAGCTGTCGATGGCCGAACTGCGGGCCATGCCGTCGCGCACCCAGATCACGCGCCACGATTGCGTCGAAGGCTGGAGCTGCATCGGCGAATGGACCGGGACGCCCTTGCAAGTGGTTCTGGCGATGGCGGGGCCGAAGGACAGTGCGCGCTACGCCGTCTTCTATTGCGCCGACCCCATGGGCGAGGCAACGATGGATGCCAACGGAAACATCATTCAGCCGCCTTACTATTACGAAAGCCTGGACCTTCTGGAGGCCACCCATCCCCAGACAATTCTTGCTTACAAATTAAATGGTCAAAACCTGCCCGTAGAGCATGGCGCGCCGGTTCGCCTGCGCGCAGAGCGTCAACTTGGCTACAAAATGCCGAAATATGTCCAACGGATTGAACTGACCGACACTTTCGCGCGTATCGGTGGAGGCAAAGGCGGTTATTGGGAAGATCAGGGCTATCAATGGTATGGCGGCATCTGAAGGTCCATTGGGGGCACTTGCCCTGTGCCGAATTAACCCTGATATTTCGCGAGATAGTTTCACCGGTAAACGATTCTGAAATCGGCCGGGCAGTATTGGTGAGGTCATGAACCGTTTATCGCCCCTTTGCGCGGCGCTTGTCGCTTGCGCCGCTCTCGCCGGTTGCGCCACCACCGATCCCAGTGGTCAGAACGATCCTTATGAAAAGACGAACCGGTCGATCTTCGCGTTCGATCAGGCGCTGGATCACGCCGTCGCCCGTCCGGTTGCGGTCTTCTACAACCACGCCGTTCCGCAATTCGCGCGCGACGGCATCCACAATTTCCTCGGCAACCTCGACGCGCCAGTGACGCTCAGCAACGACGTGCTGCAAGGCTCCGCCGATCGTGCGGGTCAGACGCTTGGCCGTATCGTGATCAATTCGACCATCGGCGTCGGCGGTCTCGTCGATGTCGCCGCCAAGGTGGGAATCCCGCGCCATGACGAAGACTTCGGACAAACGCTGGGCGTGTGGGGCGTGGGCGAAGGACCTTATCTCGTCTTGCCGCTCGCCGGTCCCAGCAATCCGCGTGATCTCACCGGCGAAGTGGCCGACATCTTCATGGATCCCCTGACCTATGTGAGCTTCAACAACAGCACGCTCTGGTACGGCATCCGGGCGGGCGTCGGGGTCCTCGATGTGCGCGCGCGCAATGTCGAAAATCTCGACCAGATCGAGCGCACTTCCGTCGATCTCTATGCCACGACGCGCAGCCTCTACCGCCAGCACCGCAATGCGGAGATCCGCAACGGCGCGCCCGACACCGAGAACCTGCCGAATCTGTAGCTACTCCGCCGGCGCGGGTGAATCGTCGCCCATAAAGCCGGCATACCAGCGATCCCACTGGGCTTTGCGGCGATTGCGCCAGCCATCGAGATAGAGATGGATCACCGGCGTGGTGTAGAGCGTCAAGATCTGGCTGACCAGGAGCCCGCCCACGATGGAGATGCCCAAGGGCTGGCGCAGTTCCGCACCCGTCCCGAAGCCGAACGCCAGCGGCATGGCGCCGAGGATCGCGGCAAACGTCGTCATCATGATCGGACGAAACCGCATCATGCACGCCTTGTAGATGGCCTCGCGTGCATTGAGTCCTTCCGTACGTTCGGCGGACATGGCGAAATCGATCATCATGATCGCGTTCTTCTTGACGATGCCGATCAGGAGGATGATGCCGATCATCGCGATCAGGCTGAGTTCGGTCTTGAAGATGAGGAGCGCCAGCAACGCGCCGACGCCCGCCGACGGCAGGGTCGACAGGATCGTGAGCGGAATGACGTAGCTCTCATAGAGGATGCCGAGCACGATATAGATCGTGAGAATGGCGGTCAGGATCAGCACCGGCTGGTTTGAAAGCGATTCCTGGAAGACCTTGGCGGTGCCGGCGAAGACGCCCTGGATCGAGGCCGGAGTCTTGATCGTCCCCATGGTGCGCTGGATGGCGCCCGTGGCCTGATCGAGCGAGATGCCCGGCGGCAGGTTGAACGAAAAGGTGGTGACGACGAACGGCCCTTGATGGTTGATCGAGAGCGGCGCGGATCCCGGCCCGTAGCTTGTCACAGCCGAGAGCGGCACCATCGTTTCCACCCGCGTGCTGACGGCCGCGCCCGTCGAGGCGCTGCCGCGGGCGCTGTTGATGAGCGCGTTCTGCTGCTGGTTGCGCACGAGGTCGGCTGCGACATCGGCGGCGGTCGATGCGGTGGCGGTCGTGATGACGGTCGTTCCGGCGACGGCGCCGGTTGCCTGCGTGCCGCTGATCGAGCCGCCCGACTTGCTGATCCAGATCTCCTTCAGCGTCTCGGGGCTCTGCCAGAACTCAGGCGCCACCTCCATCACCACATGGTACTGGTTGAGCTCGTTGTAGATCGTCGAGACCTGACGTTGTCCGAAGGCGTCGTAGAGCGTGTTGTCGATCTGGGCGGCGGTGATGCCGAGACGTTGCGCCGTCGCGCGGTCGATCTTGAGCTCGACTTCGAGCCCCTGGTCGCCGCGGTCCGAATTCACATCCTGCAACTCGCTCACGTCCTGGAGCGCGTTGGTGATCTTGGGCATCCATTGTTCGAGATCCTCCAGAGTGTCGGCGGTGATCGTGTACTGGTAGGCGCCGTTGCCCTGGCGACCGCCGACCCGGATGTCCTGGCCGCCTTGCAGATAAAGCCTGGCGCCGGTCACGTTGCCCAATTTGTCGCGGATGCGCTGGATGACGTCGTCGGTGCTCAATCCGCCGCGCTCCGACAGAGGCTTGAGCTGGATGAAAACATTGCCGGTGTTGGTCGCGCCGCCGCGCGGCCCACCGCCGCCGGAGCCCGTCGAGCCGGTGACCGACTCGACCGCCGGATCCTCGCTCAGGATGCGCATGAAGGACTCGAACTTCTGCTTCATCAACTGGAAGGAAATCGTCGGCCCGGCGCGGATGCCGCCGAACACCTGGCCGGTATCTTCGGAAGGAAAGAAACCCTTCGGCACGATGAAGTAGAGGTAGAAGTTCAGCACGATCGCGACGACGAGGATGAAGAGGATCGTTCCCGGATTTTCCAGCGACCATGTCAGCGTACGGCCATAGAATCTGCGGCCCGCTTCGAAACCACGCTCGGAGGCGCGCAGCAGGAGGCCGTACTTCCGCTCCGGCATGTGCAGGTCGAGCAGCGCGCACAGCATCGGCGTCGTCGTCAGCGACACGACCAGCGAAATCGCGATCGCGATCGTCAGCACGAGCGCGAACTGGCTGAAGAACCGCCCGATAATGCCGCCCATCAGGAGGATGGGAAGAAACACCGCGACGAGCGATATGCTCATGGCGAGCACGGTGAAGGCCACCTCGCGCGTGCCCTTTAGCGTCGCTTCCAAACGCGATTGGCCCTGCTCGACATGGCGCGTGATGTTTTCCAGGACCACGATGGCATCGTCGACGACGAAACCTGTCGCAACCGTCAGCGCCATGAGCGAAAGATTGTTGAGCGAATAGCCGAGCATGTACATCGCGGCGAACGTGCCAATCAGCGAAAGCGGCACCGCGACGCTCGGAATGATCGCAGCCCTGCCGTCGCGCAGGAAGAAGTAGACGACGAACATGACGAGCAGAATGGAGATGATCATCGAGCGCTGCACATCGCGCAGCGAATCGTGGATCGTGGCGGTTCGGTCGATGGCGACGGCGAGATTGATCGACGGCGGCAGCGCCGCCTGAAGCTCGGGCAGGACCGCTTTCACATTGGCGACGGTCTGCACGATGTTGGCGCCGGGCGTGCGGAACAGGATGACGAGCACCGCCGGCTTGTTGTTCGACATGCCGATGTTGCGCACGTCCTCGACCCCGTCGGAGACGTCGGCAACGTCGGAGAGCCTCACCGGCGCACCATTGCGGTAGGCGAGGATGAGCGAGCGGTATTGCTCGGCCCTCGTCGCCGTGTCGTTGACATAGACCTGGAAGCGGCGCGCGCCATCCTCGATGGCGCCTTTGGGCGCATTGGCGTTGGCGGCGGACAGGGCGGCCCTGGTATCCTCCAACCCGATGCCGTACTTGAACAGAGCGCGCGGATTGAGTTCGACGCGGACCGCCGGCAGCGAGCCGCCGCTGATCTGAACCTGGCCGATCCCGTCCACCGTGCTCAGCTTCTGCTGCAGGATGTTCGAGGCGGAATCGTAGATCTGGCCCGGCGTGAGCGAGGCCGAGGTCAGCGACAGAATCAAAATCGGCTGGTCGGCCGGATTGAATTTGCGATAGGTGGGATTGCTTCGCAGCGCTGCCGGGAGATCGGCGCGCGCCGCATTGATCGCCGCCTGCACGTCGCGCGCCGCGCCGTCGATATTGCGGCTGGAGGTGAATTGCAGCGTGATGCGGGTGGTGCCGACCGAACTCGTCGAGGTCATCTCGTCGACGTCGGCGATCACGCCCAAGTGGCGTTCGAGCGGCGTCGCCACGCTCGTCGACATCGTCTCGGGACTTGCACCCGGCATCACCGCCGAGACCGCAATCACCGGCACATCGACGCTCGGGAGCGGTTCGACGGGAAGGAGGAAATAGGCGACGACTCCCGTCAGCGCCAGGCCCATCGTCAGGAGCGTCGTGGCGATCGGGCGGCGGATGAAGACTTCCGAGAACGTCATGTCGCGACCGCCGCGCGCCGCTCGCGGAACTGCCCGCCCAGCCTGTCGAAATAGATGTAGATGACAGGCGTGGTGAAGAGCGTGAGGAGCTGGCTGACCAGAAGGCCTCCGACGATCGCGATGCCGAGCGGATGGCGCAGCTCCGAGCCGGTGCCGCTTCCGATCATCAAGGGCAGCGCGCCGAACAGCGCCGCCACCGTCGTCATCATGATCGGGCGAAAACGCAACAGCGCCGCCTGATGGATCGCTTCGCGCGCGGCCTTTCCTTCGTTGCGTTCGGCCTCGAGCGCAAAGTCGATCATCATGATCGCATTCTTCTTCACGATGCCGATGAGCAGGATGATGCCGATGATCGAGACGACGCCGAGATCATTGCCCGAGATGATCAACGCCAAAAGCGCGCCCACGCCGGCCGAGGGCAGCGTCGAGAGAATCGTGACCGGATGGATGAAGCTTTCATAGAGAACGCCGAGCACGATATAGACGGTCACGATGGCAGCGATGATGAGCAGGAGTTCGTTGAACAGCGCCGATTGGAAGGCGAGCGCCGAACCTTGGAACTGCGTCGAAATGCTGGCGGGAAGTCCGACGTCGCTTTCCGCCTGTTTGACCGCATCCACGGCGCTGCCCAGCGAATAGCCGGGGGCTACGTCGAACGAGATCATCGCCGCCGGGAATTGCCCCAGATGATCGACTTCGAGCGCCACCGGCCGCGCCTCCACGCGCGCGAAGGCGGACATGGGCACCTGCCCGCCACCGGCCGACGGCAGGCGGATATCGGAGAGCGACGCCAGCGAGTTCTGCACCGCCGGATCGGACTCCAGGATCACCCGGTACTGGTTGGATTGGGTGAAGATCGTCGAGATGATGCGCTGGCCGAGCGCATCATAGAGTGCATTGTCGATCGTGGCCGAGGTGATGCCGAAGCGCGCCGCCGTATCGCGATCGACAACCACGGTCGCCGAGAGCCCGCGATCCATGAAGTTGGTGGACACGTTCTCGAGCGCGGGCGACGCCGACATCCTTTGGATCAGTTTCGGCACCCATTCCGTCAGCGTGGCCGAGCTCGCATCCTCCAGCACGACCTGGTATTGCGCACGGCTGACGGTCGAATCGATCGTCAGGTCCTGAACCGGCTGCAGGTAGAGCGAAATTCCCGAAACATTCCTGGCGCGGCCGAGCAGATCGTCGATGACCGAAGTCACGCTTTGCGAGCGCTGGTCCTTGGGCACGAGATTGATCAGGAAGCGCCCGCTATTCAGCGTGTTGTTGGTGCCGTCGACGCCGATGAAGGAGGAGAGGCTCTCGACATTGGGATCGCGCAGGATCTCGTCGGCGAGCGCATTCTGGCGCCGCGCCATTTCGCTGAACGAGACCGTCGGCCCCGCCTCGGTGATCGCCTGGACGAGACTCGTATCCTGGGTCGGGAAGAAGCCCTTCGGGATCACGATGTAGAGCAGGATCGTCAGAAGAAGCGTGATGACCGCGATGACCAGCGTCAAGGGCTGGTGGTCCAGGACCCAGGTGAGAAGGCGGTCATATTCGGCGATGACGCGATTGAAATAAGCCTCGGATCGCCGCGCCAGCGCGCCTTGCTTGCTGCGGTCGTGGCGGCGCAAGAGCTTGGCGCACAGCATCGGCACCAGCGTCAGCGATACGACCGCCGAAATCAGGATGGTGATCGCGAGCGTGACGGCGAATTCACGAAAGAGCCGCCCCACCACTTCCTGCATGAAGAGAAGGGGAATGAGGACCGCGATCAGCGACACCGTCAGCGACACGATGGTGAAGCCGATCTCGCCCGCGCCCTTGAGCGCGGCCTGCATCGGCGTGTCGCCCGCCTCCAGATAGCGCGTGATGTTCTCGATCATCACGATGGCGTCGTCGACCACGAAACCGGCCGCGATCGTCATCGCCATGAGCGAGAGGTTGTTGAGCGAGTAACCGAGCAGATACATCGCCGCGAAGGTGCCTATGATGGAGAGCGGCACGGACAAGCTCGGGATGAACGTGGCCGGAACGTTGCGCAGGAAAAGGAAGATCACCAGCACCACGAGGAGGACGGCAAGACCAAGCTCGAATTCGACGTCGTTGACGGAGGCGCGGATCGTGTTGGTGCGGTCGGTCAGGACCGTCATGTCGATGCCCGCCGGCAGGCCGGCCTGAATCTGGGGCAGCAGGGCCTTGATGCTGTCCACCACCGCAATGACGTTGGCACCGGGCTGGCGTTGCACATTCAGGAGGATGGCCGGCGTCTTGTTCATCCAACTCGAAAGCTTCACGTTCTCGGCGCTTTGCAGCACCGTCGCCACATCGGAGAGGAATACGGGTGCGCCGTCGCGATAGGCGACGACGATCTTCTTGTAGTCGTCGATGCTCTGCAGCTGATCGTTGGCATTGATGGTGTAGGATTGCGCCGCGCCGTCGAAGCTGCCCTTGGGCGCATTGCTGTTGGCATTGGCGATGGTCGTGCGCAGATCATCGATGTTGAGGCCGTAGGCCGCCAGCGCCTGCAGGTTGGCGCGCACGCGCACCGCCGGCCGCTGCCCGCCCGCGATGCTGACGAGGCCGACGCCGGAAAGCTGGGAGATCTTCTGCGCGATGCGCGTGTCGGCGATGTCCTCCACCGCCGTCAGCGGCATCGAGCGCGAACTGATCGCAAGCGTCAGGATCGGCGCGTCGGCGGGATTGACCTTGGCATAGACCGGCGGCGCCGGAAGACTTTGCGGCAGAAGGTTGCCGGAGGCATTGATCGCCGCCTGCACCTCCTGTTCAGCGATATCGAGATTGAGACTCAGATCGAACTGCAGCGTGATGACCGAGGCGCCCGCCGAACTGACGGAGGACATCTGATTGAGGCCCGGCATCTGGCCGAACTGCTTTTCCAGCGGCGCGGTCACCGACGACGTCATCACTTCCGGGCTGGCGCCGGGCAGAAACGTCTGCACCTGGATCGTCGGATAATCGACTTCGGGCAGCGCCGAGAGCGGCAGGTAGCCGTAGCCGACGAGCCCCACCAGCAAAATCGCGATCATCAGCAGCGACGTTGCGACGGGGCGATGGATGAAAGGCGCGGAGGGATTCATCGGAATCGGACCACTAGGGCCCGCCGCCTCCGCCACCACGTCGCCCGCCGCGCATCGTCTTCAACGCCGCCTGGCAGGCGTCGCTGAAATTGTCGCGGTTTTGGCGGATGCACATGAAGGTGTCCGCGCCAGGCTCTGCGTTGGGGCAGTACTTCTTCATGTCGGCGGCGCAGTATTGTTTGAGCGCCGCGGCCATCTTGGCGCGACGCGCGGCACGCGCATTGTCTTCGCCGCCCGCGGCCGAGGCGCTTGGTTTTGCAATCGGCGCCTTGACGTTCGGCAACGTCACTTCGGCGCCGTCGCGCAGACGATCAGCGCCGTCCACGACGACTGTGTCGCCCGGCTTCAGACCCTGGCGGATGACGATTTTCGTGCTGTCGCTGGCGCCAAGCTTGACGGTGCGCATGCTGACCGTCTTGTCCGGCTCGACCACAAAGACGAAGTCGCCTTGCGAGCCGCGCTGCACCGCCGCGACAGGAACGAGCGTCTGGTTGTGTTCGGTGTTCACCAGAAGGCGGATGTTGACGAACTGATTGGGGAAGAGTCCGCCGTTCTTGTTGTCGAACAGCGCGCGCATTTTCACCGTGCCGGTCGTCGGATCGACCTGGTTGTCGACGGTGGCGAGCGTCCCCGTCGCCAAGAGCCGCGTCTGGGCGCGGTCATAGGCATAGGCAACGAGTGTCGCGCCCGAGCCGGTGCGCGAGAGAATGTCGCCGATATTGTCTTCGGGCAGCGTGAAGAGAACGGAGATCGGCTCTTCCTGCGTGACGACGACGACGCCGTTTGTCTGTCCGGCCTGGACGATGTTGCCGACATCGACTTGCCGTAAGCCCACGCGGCCGTCGACCGGCGAAGTGATCTTCGTATAGCCGAGGTTGATCGCGGCGGCGTCCACATTGGCTTCGTCCGACTTCACGATGCCTTCATCCTGCTTCACCAATGCGGCTTGCGTCGCGGTTTGCTGCTGCGCGATGGCATTGGCGGCAGACAACGCCTTGAATCGCGCCAGATCGACTTTGGCGTTTTCGAGCAGGGCACGATCGCGCGCCAGTTGCCCTTCGGCCTGATCGAGCGCCGCCTGGAAGGAGCGCGGATCGATCTGCGCCAGGACATCGCCCGCCTTCACGATCTGACCTTCGTGGAAGAGGATCTGAACGAGTTGTCCGCTTACCTGCGGGCGCACGGTCACGGTGGCAAGCGGCGTGACGGTGCCAAGCGCGTTCAGCGTGATGTTCATGTCGCCTGTCGCCGCCTGGGCCACGCCGACCGCTTGCGGACCGCCCGCGCCGAAGGCGCCGTTGCGGGCGGAATTCTTGGCGGGCTGAATGGCCCAGAGGAGGAGCAAAAGGAGAAGAAGGCCCAGACCGATGGCCAAGGTCTTGCCGCCGCCCGGAACCCTGGCCGCGCCCCAGCGCCAGGCACTTTCGGTCTGGTCCCAGGCCGTATCAAAGACATGTTTGAGATTGCCGGGACTGCTCATCGAAACTCTCGCTAAAGCCGGATTTCCGTTCGCTGCCCCGAACAGCGGGCTGATAGCAAACGCTTAAGCTGGAAATTTGTCGAAAGTGTCGCGACGCTCATTGGCGAGGGCGGCTGGAACCCTCATATCGAAACTGTAAGCTCCGCCCCGACTCACCCCATTCCACCCCGGATATCCGTGAAATGCATGGCTTTTTTGCCTGGATACAGGACACCGCGAACTGGCTGCTCCAGCTCGCGCGCACCTACCCGGAATCGGCCTTTGCCATCGCCACGATCTCGGCCTTTGGGGAGTCCTTCGTTGGCGTCTCCTTCCTCGTCCCCGGCACGACGATCCTCGTAGGGCTCGGTGTCTTGATCCAGGCACTGGGGATCAATCCCGTGCCGATCTGGCTGGGTGCGGCGGCGGGGGCGATCCTGGGCGACTGGATCTCCTACTGGATCGGCCATCACTACAAGGAACATGCGCTGGCGATCTGGCCGATCTCGCGCTTTCCCGACCAGATGGAAAAGGCGCTGACGTTTTTTCGCCGCTGGGGCATTTGGGCGATCTTCCTCGGACGCTTCACGGGACCCTTGCGCGCCACCGTTCCCATCGTGGCGGGAATTTCCCAGATGGCGTTTGTGCCGTTTCAGGTCTCGAACGTGTCGTCGGCGCTTCTATGGTCGGCCGTGCTCATTGCCACGGGCGCGCTCGGCACCGCCGCGCTTGGCCCGCTCGGTTCGGCCTATCATGCACTCTTCGGGTAACGCCTAAGGCGTCGCCGCAGGCGCTGCGGGCGGAGTTGCCGGCGGCGGCTTCTCGGCCGTCTTCTTCCGTGCCAGGTCGACCATCGCGCCATGCGCGTCGGCATAGCCTTTCAGCGAGAACGGAATCTCGAACACCTTGCCATTGTCCGCCACGATCTTGATCTTCGCCGGCCCGCTCGCCGTCGCCAGCGCATTGACCGCAGCAGTGTCGAACAACATTTCGACATAGCAGCCGCCGCGGTCGCAACGGCGATAGCGCAGCGTCGGCGAGGTGTACGTGTCGGATTCGATGACGAGGCCCTTGGGAATGAGAATGCCCAGCGGCACCGCAACCTGAATCACATGCTTGTCGCCTGCCGGCAGATAGGCAATCGACAGGCTCATCACCCGTTGGTTGTTCTGCTTGTTCGCCAGAAGCTCATACATGTCGCAGGGCGATGGCGAGGCGATCGGATAGCAGCGAACCGTCCAGTCGCCGAAGGACTTGGTTTCGCTCGGCTGCAGCGGCGCGGAGCCTGGCGCCGCCGCAGGCTGAGGTTGGGCGGCAGCCGTGCCGAACGAAAGAAGAAGCGCCGCGACGGCGGCGAGGGTTGAACGCATGAATGTCATGACCAGAGTCTCCGCCACCAGGAATGGCGCCGCGCTTCGGCCGTGTCGAACGCCGCCGCCGCATCATTAAATCCTTTTTCCGAGAACGGCAGGCCGACGGGCTTGCCGTCCAGCCCGGCAAAGAGCACGCGCGCCTGGGTCGTGTTGCCGAGCGACTTGCGCAGCGTGTCGTCGAGCTTGATGCGCGCGACGCATCCGACGCCGTTGCAGGTTTCGTATTGATAGACGGTCGGCTTGTCGTTGCCGAAGCCGAGCGCCAGGCCGGGCTCGAGAAGAACGTTGAACGGCACCGTGATGAGGAGCGTGTTCTCGTCCTTCAGGCGGAAGATCGACAGGCGTGCCAGTTCATTGTGGGTTTTCGCGTCGAGAACGTCCTGCTGCAGCTCGCAGGTGCCGTCCGG
The DNA here is from genome assembly GCA_035536115.1 of Rhizomicrobium sp. Lineage (GTDB taxonomy): Bacteria > Pseudomonadota > Alphaproteobacteria > Micropepsales > Micropepsaceae > Rhizomicrobium. The sequence goes on along the minus strand of DATLOU010000064.1, from coordinate 14,823 downwards.
TATGGTCGATGGCGGACAGGCAAGCCGCCAGTCCTGGTAAAGAGCGACCGTTGCGATATCGGGTTGGCCGTTGATGATCTTGTGGCCGAACCATCCCGCAATGAGGCCAACCAGGAACAAAACCGCCCCAATCGCCGCGCGTATGGGTGTACTCGTCATATGTATTGGCATTCTTCGGGAACCCCGCGACTTTGACGGGGCGCACTTAACGGGAAGGTCGGGGGCAAACGCAAGCAAATCGTTGGTGTTTTGGCCTTAAATGACGGCCATATGATCGGACGCAGTAAAGGCAAGGATCGGGCCACCCGCAGGCCGGGCCCTAAGCCGGGAGGCTCAAGGGCAGGGTGCGGAAAAGCACATGCCACTCCACCAGGTCGGCCATCAGGAGGTCGGCGACCTTCTCGATCCTGTCGGCGAGACGGGCGAATTCCAGCGGCTCGGCGACGAGCGCGGCATCCAACACTTCGAGGTTGAGCGCCGTTTCCTCGGAGCGTTCGGCCACGGACTGAAAATCGCCTTGGGCACGGATCGCGTTGACGGCCGCGCCGATGGTGGGGAAAAGCGCCGTCAGGACCACGCCCCATTCCTGATAGGCGTTGGCGATGTCGGGCAAGAGAAAATAGACCGCGAGATCGGCGACACAGATCACGAATGTGGCAAAGAACAGCGAAGCGCCCAGCAGGTGCAGCCTGTCGCCCGCTTTCTGCATCGCAATCGCATTGTTGCGATTGTAGGCGATCTGCGCCTTGAGCTCGGCGCCGCGAACCGCATCTCGCACCGCCGCGAGATAGTCCCCGTCGACGGCGAGGTTCGGGACCGCAATCTCGCGTTCGAGCGCGCGCGCATACCAGTTGATCCAGCTTTGCGGCCTGCTGGAACGATTTCCCGGCCGCTCGAACCGCGCCGCGGCGGCCAACGGCAGCAGCAGGCGCAGGTGACGCAACAATTCCGCGAGCCGGCGATATTCGAGCCAGCGGCGGTGCCATTGGCGTCGCGCGCCCTGCCCGATCAAGGCGAGGATCACGACGATCAGGATCACTTCGGCCGCGAGAAGATACGGCTTGACGGGTGCCGCCAGCACCAGACTGAGGAGCGCCAGCAGCACTGCAGCGGCCGCGGCGACATAGCTGAAGACATAGACGCTGCGATAGATCTGCGCGTAACGAATGGAGAGATGATCGACGAACGAATAAGCGTCGAGCAATTTTGCCGTCACCACCGTCGAAAGGCGCGTGTTGCGCACATCGGCCTCGAGATAAGCGCGCCAGCGCTCCGCGCCATCCTGGCGGTGATCGGGAAGGCGAACATCCGACCAGCGCAGCGCGCGCACCGCGACGAGAAAGAGCAGAAGCGGATAAGAGAGCGCGAAATTCCAGCGCCTTGGCCGCTCGGCCAACGCCTGGCGAAACGCAGTTCGCTCCACGCTTTCGGGCGGCGCCAACAGGATCGAAATCATCTCTTCCAATATCGTTGCGAGGGGACGGCGCGGTACGTCCTCGATGCCGGTCTTTGCCGTCGGCAATGCGAGGTCGGCGCGCCACAGGACGACGGCCTCGGCCGGCGTGCGCGGATCGATCAGGATCACGGGCACGCCCTCGGCCACCGCATGTTCCACGATCATCGCCGTTCCGCCGATGCCGTCGGCAGGAAGCTGATCCCAGATCGCGATGACGATGTCGGCATTGGCGAGCATCAGCAGGCCAGCCGCTTCATAGGCGCGCTCGGCATTGTCGCGAGTGCCGTTCAATTCGAAGACCGCCCCGGCGCGTGCCAAAAGCGAGTCGAATGCCTGGCGCGATTCCTCGCTTGCGAAGTCGCGGCGATAGTCGGCGCGCCCGAACGGCAGGATCGCGTTCAAGGGATGGCCTTGGTCAAGTCCGGCCTCGGCCAGGATGCGGTCCGAGCCCTCGGCGAGGGCGGAGATCGTCGAGACCACCGCTTCGCCCCCGGCAAAGGCCCAGCGATTGGCTTCGACGGCTTCCCGGGCGAGGCGGGTGATGTCGGACAGAAGCCGCGCGATGGTCGCACGCACAGCCTCGGCCTGGCTTTGCGAGAATTTGGCACCGATGCGGTGTCCGGTGACGCCGATGCGAAGCCGCGCCTTGGGCAGCGGCAGAACCTGCTCCGTCATGTTCTGCTTGCGCATTGCCTCTGGCCACGGGGATCGAACCGCATGTTAGTTTGAGGGCGGCCGGGGCTGAAAGGGCAGATATGAGCGAACTGGATGTTCTCAACGCATATACGAAGTTCGAGTTCGGCGACGGGCGCTGGACGCGGCCGGTCTATCGCAAAGGAAGCGGACCTGGCGTCATCGTCATCCATGAAATGCCGGGTCTGCATCCCCTCGTCGTGCGCTTCGCCGACCGCGTCGCAGACGCCGGCATGACCGTTTTTCTTCCCGTGCTCTTCGGCCAGCCCGGAAAACCCGTCAGCCCCGGCTACGCCATCGGCGAGATGCTCAAAGGGATTTGCATCCGGCGCGAATTCAGCGTGTGGGCGCACAACCGGTCGAGCCCGATCGTCGACTGGCTGCGCGCGCTGGCGCGCAAGGTCCATGCGGAGTGCGGCGGCAAGGGCGTGGGCGCCATCGGCATGTGCTTCACCGGCAATTTCGCGCTCGCGATGATGACGGAGCCTGCGGTCGTAGCTCCGGTTCTCTCGCAGCCGTCTCTACCGCTCGGCTTCAGTGCGGCCGCCAAGGCGGCGACGGGAATTTCGCCCGACGAGATTGAATGCGCCAAAAAGCGCTTCATCGACGAAGATCTCTCGTGCCTCGGTTTGCGCTTCAAGGGCGATCCGATCGTCACCAAGGAGCGCTTCCAGTCGTTCAAGAACGCGTTCGGCGACAAGTTCGAAGCCATCGAACTCGACGACGAGCATGCCGAGCCGGCGCCGGGCTTCGGGCCGCACTCCGTCTTGACGCTGAACCTCATCGACAGCGATCCCGACAGCATGACGCGCCAGACCGAGCGGCGCGTGATCCAGTTTTTCAAGGAGAGAACCGGCGCATAAGGAGAAACGAGATGAGCGCGATCGAAGCGTCCTGTCATTGTGGAGCAATCACCTTCGAGGTCGACGGCGCGCCGGAAGAGGTGACCGACTGCAACTGTTCCATCTGCCGCCGTTCCGGCGCGCTCTGGGCGTACTATTCTCCGAAACGGGTGCGCTTCACGTCTGCCGGCGCCACCGACATCTACATGTGGAACGAGCGGATGATCGAGTTTCACCGCTGCAAGGTCTGCGGCTCGCTCACGCATTGGCTTGCCACCAAACGCGATCATGACCGCATGGGCGTGAACGCCCGCATGATGCCGCCGGACGTCGTGGCAAGGGCGCGCGTGCGCCGCTTCGACGGCGCCGATACCTGGAAGGAACTGCCCTAGGCGATGCCGAGCTCGCGCTTGGCGAAGTCGAGCGCGCTCTTGTAGTCGGCCTTGCCGTTCGAGGCCCGCAGCGGCACACCCGCGATCAGAACGCGCTTCGGCGTCTTGTAGCCCGCGAGCCGTTGGTGGACATGGGCGCGCACATCGTCCTCGCGGAAATCGTCGGGAGAGGAAACCGTCACCACCGCCGTCACCGACTGGCCCCATTTTTCGTCCGGTACGCCGACGACCAGTGCATCTTCGATGGTGGGATGGAGCTTCAGCGTCTCCTCGATCTCCTCGGGATAGACTTTTTCGCCCGCCGTGTTGATGCAGACGCTGCCGCGGCCGAGCAGCGTCAACGTGCCGTCCTTCTCCACCACGCACCAGTCGCCCGGCATGGAATAGCGCACGCCGTTGATGATCTTGAAGGTCTCCGCCGTTTTCTTCTCGTCCTTGTAGTAGCCGACGGGGATCGGCGGGCTCATCGCGATGATGCCGGCCTTGCCCGAGCCGGGCTCGACCAGCTGGTCGTTCTCGTCGAAAACCTTGCAGCGTTCGCCGATCTGGAACTTGGCGGTCTGCACTTCGCCGTCCTTGGTCATCATCGAGGTGCCGAAGCCGACCGCTTCCGACGAGCCGAAACTGTCGACCAGGATCGCCTGCGGGATGTGGCGCAAGAGCCCCTGCTTCACTTCGCGGCTCCACATCACGCCCGACGACACCATGTTGACGATGCTGGACGTGTCGTAGCGGCCCGGCTGTTCTTCGAGTGCTGCGAGCATCGGCTTGGCAAAGGCGTCGCCGACGATCACCAGCGTCATCGCCTTGTTCTTCTCGGTCGCGCGCCACATCTCGTGCGCATTGAAGGAGTGATGCGTGAGCGTGATGACCGTGCCGCCGGCAAGGATCGTGTTCACCGCCATCAAAAGCCCGGTGCCGTGCATCAAGGGACAGGCGGGCACAAGGCGGTTTCCGGGACCCGCCATCCGGATCGCGGCCACCACTTGTTCGACGTTCTCCGGCACCGGGCCGAGCTTGCGCAGCGCCACGAGCGAAGTTTCGCGCAGATCGTTGTGCGTCCAGATCACGCCCTTGGGCATGCCGGTGGTGCCGCCGGTATAGAGGAAGAATTCGTCGTCGGGCGAACGCTGGATCTTGAGCGGCGAACCGTCGCCCTCAGCCGCCAGCGTCTCGTAGTCGACAGCGAAATCGGCCAGCGTGCCGCCGTCGGTCACTTCGACGAAGGTTTTGACCTTGGTCAGCCGCGGCCTGATCTCGGCGACGGTGTCGCGGAACTCCGAGCCGAAGATCACCGTCTGCGCATCGGAATTGTCGAAGATGTAGAAGACCTCCTCCGGCTTGTAGCGATAGTTGACGTTCACGTGCGTCAACCGCGCCTTGAAGCAGGCGGCGAGTCCTTCGGTATATTCGGGCCGGTTGCGCATGTAGAAGGCAACCTTGTCGCGCGGCTTGGCGCCCCTGGCGATCAGGGCGCGCGCGAGATTGTTGGAGCGGCGCGTCGTCTCGGCCCAGCCGATCACGCGGTCGCCATGGATCAGAGCCGGCGTATCGCCGGGGATCACGACCGAGATCGCGTCCAGGATGTCGCCAAAATTCCACGCCATGTTCGTCTCCCGCGCGAGGCTGACGCTGGGGAAGCCCACCCAACGTTCTTTTGTCTCACTCTAATAAGTGTCGGCGCGGCGAACAACGCGATTGCAGATGCTGCGGCGAAGGCGACAAGATCGAGGGAACACAAGGGAGGCCCTGATGGCGACACGAACCGGTTTCACGCTGCGTCTGGAGCCCAAGGACGAATACACCCACACGCCGGATGCCGCCGCCAATTACAACGAGAGCATGTATTTCAACATCTTCGATCCGGTGCGAAAGATCGGAGGCTGGTTTCGCCTCGGCAATCGCCCGAACGAAGGCCAGGCGGAGATGACGACGTGCCTTTACCTTCCCGATGGCCGCGTCGCCTTCATGTATGGCCGCCCAAGGATCGCCGACAACAAACAGATGAACGCCGGCGGCATGCGCATCGACGTCGTCGAGCCGTTCAAGAAGCTGAAGGTCACCTACGACGGCAAAGCGTGTGTCCTGGCGCGGCCCTTCGACATGGCCGAGCCCTCGAAGGCTTTTCGCGAGAACCCGTCGCTCGATTGCAAGGTCGAGCTCGACTATGAAGGCGTGTCTCCCATGTATGGCGGCGAATATGTGCGCGAGGACGGTGAGCCCATCGCCGTCGATCCGGAGAAATCCTTCGCCAAGGCGCATTACGAACAGCATATGGCGGCCAAGGGAAGCTTCGTCATCGGCGACGAAACGTTTGTGATCGAAGGATTCGGCTTGCGCGACAAAAGCTGGGGCCCGCGCTATTGGCAGGCGATCAACTGGTATCGCTGGTGTCCGATGAATTTCGGTCGCGACTTCGGCATGATGCTCTCCATCGTCGCCGGCAGCGAAGGAAAGCCGCGCGAGGGCGGCATGGTGTTCAAGGACAGCAAGTACGATCTCATCACCGAATGCGCCATCGACACCGATTGGGACGAGAACTGGTATCAAACGGCCTTGCGCGCCAAGGTGAAGACGGAATCCGGCGCACGCTATGAGGTCAGCGGCAAGGTCTTGTCGCTGATCCCGCTGCGCAACCGGAGGAAAACGCCGGACGGCAAGGAGCTCAACACCCGCATCACCGAGGGCATGACGGAATATACGTGCAACGGCATGACGGGTTACGGCTTGAGCGAATATCTCGACCAGGTCATCGACGGCAAACCGACGGGTCTCGCGACATGAAGATCGATCTTTGGGATCCCGAGAGTTTTGCGCACGGCCATCCGCACGCCCAATATGATTGGCTGCGCGCCAACGATCCGGTGCACTTTCAGGAGGAGCCGAACGGCCCCGGTTATTGGGCGATCACGCGCTACCAGGATGTGTGGGAAGTCGACCGCAACTTCCAGGCCTTCTCCTCCGAACCGACGATCATGATTCAGGATTCGCCGGAACAGACGAACAATTTCGGCGGCTACAAGATGATGCTGATGATGGACCCGCCGCAGCACACGGCGTTCCGCAAACTCATCCGCCAGGAATTCACGGTTCCGGTCTCCGCCGGACGCACACCCCGCATGCAGCAATTGGCGCGCCAGATCGTCAACGAGGTGATCGAGAAAGGCGAATGCGATTTCGTCAGCCAGGTGGCTGGCGAAATGCCCTCCTACGTCATCGCGGAGCTGATGGGCATTCCGCTCGACGACGGGCGCGAGCTCTACAAACTGACCGAGGCGATCCACACGACCGCCGGCGGTTCGCCGACCGAAGCCGGCGTGACCGCGGTCTTCAAGATGTTCGAGTATGGCCGGAAGGTCATCGACGAGAAACGCGCTAGGCCGAAGGACGACCTCGCGACCAAGCTGTTGCAGGCCGAAGTCGACGGCAAGAAGCTCGACGACATCGAATTCCTTCTCTTCTTCCTCCTCCTGATCGATGCCGGCGGCGATACGACGCGGAACCTGTTGTCGTCCGGCATGATCGCGATGCTCGACAATCGCGATCAACTCGATTGGCTGATGCAGGATCTGCCGAACCGCCTCGCTTCCGCGCGCGAGGAATTGCTGCGCTGGTGCAGCCCGGTCATCTACATGCGCCGCCGCGTGCGCCGCGATCTCGAGATCGCGGGCAAGAAACTCAAGGAAGGCGACAAGGCGGTGATGTATTTCGCCTCCGCCAATCGCGATGCGGCGAAGTTCGATCATGCCGACACGCTCGATCTGGCGCGCAAGCCCAACGAGCACATCGCGTTCGGCACCGGGCCGCATGGCTGCCTTGGCCAGCACATCGCGCGCATCGAGATCGATGCGATGCTGGTCGAAGTCCTGACGCGGATGAAGGACTTCGCACTCGCGGGCGAGCCGAAATGGCTGCCCTCGAACTTCATCTCGGGCCCGCAGGTCATGCCGGTGACGTTCACGCCGGCAAAACGCGTGGCGGAAGTTTGACAGATTGCGCCACCCAGGTGACGTGTCTCAGTTGTTCAACGTGCTGTAGAGATCATTCCACTCGACATTTCGCGATTGGATAAGGTTGATCTTCCATTCTCGTGGCCAGCAAAAGGCGAGCCACCCCAGATAACATCCGATGTATTCCTGAAGAACCGAACGCGGCTTCGTCTGGGTGGCCCGCACTCCGGCGGGCCATGACAAAGAGAGGTCGTAATCCTGATGAACCGGGTCAAGCCCGGCCATGACGAAGTGGAAATGACGGCGTAAGACTTTCGTCGACCTCTTGCGCTTGGAGATAATCTTCCTATCTCCAGCTGTCGACTTTGGAGGAGACGAATTGATCCCGAAAAATGAATCAGAAATCGCGCAAGCGATGCGTAAGACGTACGATGCCGAGAGCGGGGGTACCCCCGCCTAAAATCGCAAATCGGGCGGTTCGAATGTACGCCGATCGTTTGATCTCAAGGGGTTGGATGTGACGGTCGCTTTGCACTACGTCGTATTCAAATCATTGCATGAGCAACCGCTTTCGCTCGCCGCGCGCCTGCGCGTACCGCGGGACGGCAAGGAAAAACATCCGGCCGTGATCCTGCTGCACGGCTCGGCCGGGCCGAGCGCGCGCGAAGGCGGCTATGCCGACGTCTTGAACGCCGCGGGCTTCGTCACCTTGGAGCCAGATCAATGGTCGGCGCGCGGGCTCGCCGGCGGCTCGTCGGGCCGGCCGCGCAGCGTGATCGAGACATTGCCCGACGTTTACGGCGCGCGTGCATTCCTCGCCGCGCATCCTGCGGTAGATGCCACGCGCATCGGGATTTGCGGATTTTCCTTTGGCGGCGTCGCTACCATGCTGGCCGCGACGAAGATGTACAATGACCGCTTTCTCAAGGACGATCATTTCCGCGCCTTCATGCCGGTCTATCCCGCGACCTGGACGTACAACCGGGTTCCGGATTTCGAGTTCGGCGATCTCGTCGATGCGCCCATGCTGCTGATAACTGGAGCGCTCGATCAGTATGACAACGATCCCGAGATTTCCGCCAAGCTGGTCGCCGGCCTCGCCGCGAAAGACCGAGCCAGAATCCGCCTAGAGGTCATGACTGGCGCCCATCACGGTTTCGACATGCCGGGCGCCGACATTGAGGTGGAGGATCCCTTCGGCAATCAGGGCAAGGGTGGCAAGGTCATCATGCGCTATAATCCGGAAGCGACGAAACGAAGCCACGCGCTGGCCGTCGCGTTCTTCGCGTCGGCGCTGAAATAGGAGGGGAGATGTCCGCGGCCATTCACACCAAGACGCGCGTGACGGTGACACCGGCGGGCGGCTCGGCCGGCGCCTATGTCACGGGCGTCGATCTCTCAAAGGCGAACGATGCGGAGGAGATCGCAAGCATACGCAGGGCGCTCCTCGACCATCAGGTGGTCGCGCTTCCCGATCAGACGCTTTCGCTCGACGATCTCGAACGCTTCACCGATGCGCTCGGCGGGCGTGACATCACGCCCTTCGTCGCAGCCATCGAAGGCCGCCCGCATGTCATCCGGATCCTGAAGGAGCCGCACGAGAAGCTGAACTTCGCCAATGCCTGGCACTCCGATCTTTCCTATCTCGATGCGCCGCCGAGCTTCACCATTCTCTATTGCCTGGAAACACCGCCCGTCGGCGGCGACACGGTTTGGGCCAACCAGTATCTTGCCTTCGAGACGTTGTCGGCGGGATTGCGCGACACGCTGCTGGGACTGAACGCGGTGCATTCTGCCGGTCCTGCCTACGGCACGGGCGGCTATCTCGACACCGTGAAGCACCAACTCTCGACCAGAATCGAACCGTCGAAGGATGCATACAAGGAACAAACCCACCCCGCCGTCATCGCGCATGCCGAGACAGGCAAGGCGGCGCTCTATGTCAACCCGGTCTATACGCAGCGCATCGCCGGCTGGTCAAAGGCGGAGTCCGACGCACTCCTGGCGCATATCCACCGCCATGCGGTGAACGAGAATTTCACCTGGCGGCTCCGATGGGCGAAGGGAACGCTTGCCATCTGGGACAATCGCTGCACCCAGCACTTCGCGCTCAACGATTATCACGGCCATCGCCGTGAGATGGTCCGGACCAGCGTCAAAGGCACCAAACCGAAGGCGGCACGCGCATGAAACTCGCAACATTCGAAATCGACGGCCGCGAAAAAATCGGCGCTGTGGTGGACGCGGAGATCGTCGAGTTCTCCGGCGAGGGACTGCCATCGACGATGATCTCCCTGATCGACGGCTGGCCGCACTTCAAGGACAAGGCGGAAAAGTTCGCGCGCGAGGGCAAGACCCGGCATCGCGTGAAGGATGTGCATCTTCTGGCGCCGGTGCCGAGGCCGCAGAAGATTCTCGCGATCGGCTTGAACTATGCCGATCACATCGAAGAAACCGGCGCGGCGACGCCGGAGCGGCAGATCTGGTTTTCCAAGCTGCCGAATGCGGTGAACGGACCCCGTGATCCGATTCAAATTCCGAAGGCTTCGAGCGCCATCGACTATGAAGCCGAGCTTGTCTTCGTCATCGGCAAACGTTGCCGTCACGTGACGAAGGAGAAGGCGCACGAAGTGATCTTCGGCTATGCCGCGGGCAACGACGTCAGCGTGCGCGACTGGCAGTTCCATACCGCGCAATGGATCGTGGGCAAATCGTTCGACACGCACGCGCCGTTCGGACCCTGGATCGTGACTGCCGACGAGATCGGCGATCCGCATGCGCTCGCCATCCGCTGTCTTGTCAATGGCGAAACGCGACAAAGTTCAAATACAAAGAACCTGGTGTTCAACTGCTTCGACCAGATATCGTATCTGAGCCAGGCGATGACACTGATGCCCGGCGACATCGTCTTCACCGGCACGCCGGGCGGCGTCGGCCAGTCGATGAAGCCGCCGAAGCTTCTGAAGGCAGGCGACACGGTGCGCGTCGAGATCGACAAGATCGGCGCCCTTGAAGCGAAGATGGTGCCGGAGGACTAGCCGACACTCATCCGTGTACGAACGATGCTCAATAGCGCGGCGCGGCGCGCGTCACCGGCCCGTCATGCGTGAGCGCGATGTGCGTCAGAGCATGTTCGTCGTGATTCATCCGCCACGACAAAAGCTTTTGCGCATATTCGAGCGTGATGGGCAGATAGCCGGGATCCATGGCGCGATTGACGAACTCGTCCGGGTCCTTCGTCAAGTCGAACAGGAGCGGCGGCAGCTTGGTGAAGTGGACATATTTGTAGCGTTCGTCGCGGATCACATTCATCGTGCATTGATGCAGCGTCAGGCTCAATTCGCGCTCGGCCGCATCGTCGGACGGATCGCGGAAGTCGAATTCCCAATGCGCTTCGCTCCGCCAATTGGCTGGTGCTGCCCACCCCTCGAGGAAGGGCTTCAGCGAACGGCCATCGCATTGCAGCGGGATCTCCGCGCCGATGGCTTCCAGCATGGTCGGCATGATGTCGACATTTTCGCTGAAGCGCTCGACGACCGTCCCGCGGCCTGCATCGGCGCCTTTGCGCGGGTCGCGGATGATCAGCGGGATGCGATAGGACTGATCGAAATAGCCGCATTTGCCGAGCAGCCAGTGATCGCCCATCTGCTCGCCATGGTCGGACGTGAAGATGATCAGCGTGTCGTTCCAGCGGCCGGTTTCCTTCAGCATGGCGAACACGCGGCCAAGCGCGGCATCGACCTCGCTCATGAGCCCGTAATAGACCGCCTTCAGCCGGCGCAGTTTCTTGTCGTTGGCGGTGGCGCGGAATTGGCGCCGGGAGAGCTGATAGGCGAGCCAGGGGTGCTGTGCCGCCTCTTCGCCGGGCGTCTTCAGGCGTGTGAAGCCGGGGACCGACATGGGGTCGTACATCGCATTATAGGGTTCGGGCGCGATGAAGGGCGGATGCGGTCGCAGAATCGAAAGGTGCGCGATGAATGGTCCGGACGCGCTTCGGATGTAGTCGATGCAGCGGTCGACGAGAAAATTGGTGTCGTCAATTTCTGCCGGATAGGCGAGCGGCTTAGGCGCCGCCGCGCCGTCTTCGTACTCCGTGCCCTCGGCACGGGTGCCGTAGGCGCGCGAAATCGGTTCGGGAACGGGATAACCCTTCGACTTCAAAAAATCGATCCAGGGGTATGGCGTCTCGCCCATCAGCACGAGCGGACGGATTCCCGGCAAAGGCCCTTCATAGGTGCGAAGCCAGGGATCGTCGTCCTTCAGCTCTCTGGGATCGAGACTTGTGTCGGTATAGCCGAACAGGACGGGATCGTAGCCCTGGGCCAGCGCTTCCTTGGCCCAATTGGTGTGGCGCCCATCGAGCGGCGTGCCGTTCGTTCCCGAGCGATGGTTCTGCAAATACATGCCGGTATGGAGAGAGGTGCGCGACGGGCCGCAAGGTGCGGCATTGGCGAAGTGCCTCGCGAACAGAACGCCCTCGCCCGCCAGGTGGTCGAGATTGGGCGTGCGCACGATCGGATGACCGAGCACCGAAAGACACTCGGCGCGCCATTGGTCGGCCGTAATGAAGAGGATGTTCAAAAGGCCTTGCTCCCGAGCCCGCTTGATCGAAGCAGATTGCGGTTGCCTGCTCAATCGCGTTGACGGGTCTCGGCGACAAGGTGCCGATACCGCTCGCTGTGCTGCCAAGGAAGAAATCCCCCGGCCTGGCCCGAGGAGGAGCTTCGACCGGGGGATTTCCCATGCCCGTGCTCCTGGGGAGAGCGCCGAGCGATGGGTACACCGGTTGTCTGCAGGTTGGCGAGACAACCTTGATTTATTGATCTGCCGGAAGACGCCGCCTCAACGGCGCCTTCCTCACGCATCACTCGCGACTGGTCGATCGAACGATTTAAAGCTTGTAGTGCAACTCGATGCCGAACAGCGCCGGCGGCGTCACCGAATAGGTGGTGACCTGGCCGGTCGCGTTTTCTCCGCGCACGCGGCCATAGCCCGCCGGGTTGTTCACGCCTTGGACGAAGTTGCACTCCGCACTTCCATTCGCAACGATTGTTCTCACGCCGCAGATCGGAAGATCAACCGTGCCGGCCAGGCGGTGGCCATTGGCGCCGCCGTCATAGCCTATAGTCCCAAAGATGTTCCGACCGAAGACGATTGCCTCCCACGCACCATCCTCCGAATCCCAGCTCAAGCGCGCGTCGACCTGATCCCAGGATGGAGCCTTGTTGTACGAACGGGTGAAGAAGTTGCCGTACTGGACGTCGCGCCAGACATAGCTGACCGAGGGCGAGAATTTACCAAGGTCGGTCGCCCAGGTGTAGAACACGTTGAGCGCGATCTTGTTCTTGGGCGCATTCGGCAACTGATTACCCTTCAGGTTCTGCGGCTTGTTCCAACCAAGTCCAGCACCGGGAGCGTTGGAAAAGCCCGGAGCATTACCTGATGCGAAAAGGTCCACCGAGCAAATCGCGTTCGGGTTGCTGGAATGAATTGTCCCTCCGGCCGCATTGATGATGGGCGGACCAAACTTGGTAAAGTCTGCCAGACATTGCGCGTCAGTCAGCGCCGGTGTAGCGCCGGGTGCAGTTGCACCCGGGTCGGCCGGATCTGCGAACGCGGCTCGCGAAATGTGCGCATCGAGATAAGAGTAGTTGAAAAGAAACTGTAGATTCTCGAGCGGCGAGACGATGGCTTCGAGTTCGGCGCCCTGCGAGATCGAACCTGGCACGTTGATGAATGCCGTTTCGTTTTGCGAGACGCCGCCAGCTGATTGAACCTCCAGCAACGGAACTTGCAGATTGCGATAAGCATAGTGGAACAACGCGGTGTTAACGGTCAGCCAATCGCCGAACGTCTTCTTGGCGCCGACTTCGAAGGAATCGACCTTCTCCTTATCGGTCCAGGGCGAGAAGCTCAGTACGGTAAAGATGCCGACGTTGAAACCGCCGGACTTGTAGCCTTTGCTGTAGCTTGCGTAGACCAACGCAGACTCGTCGGGCGTCCATTCGACCTTTGCGGTACCTGTTAGAGCGCCCCAGCTCGCATGGTAGTTGCGCGAGGCCAGACCCGTAGCCGGGTTGAAGGTAGTAACGCTGGTTACTCCGCGCGGGAGACTGACCGTTGTGCCGTTGTTAGCCAGTCCGCTGGCAATGACGGTTCCCAACTGTGTCAGATCCACTGCCGGAAGATTGAAGGCCCCCGTGAAATTGTTTTCCGGAGCCGTGAAGCAGGCCGGCACACCGAAGCAAAGCAGGCGAACGCTCTCCGTGCCGTACTTGCGATCTTCGGAGTAGCGCAGACCGCCAGTGAGTCGCCATTGGTCATTGTATTTCCAGTCAAGCTGGCCATAGACCGCGTCCGATGACGCGTGCAACCGCGGCTGGTTGTCGAAGCGGCGGAAGCCGGTTTCCGGGGCACACACGCCATTTGTGCCGACGCCGTTGCCGTCATTCGAGGCGGGGGCGCTGCAGAAGAAGGCTGGCAACCCAAACGGGCCATTCCATTGCGGCTGAACCGGGCTCGTGGTGAACACCGGCTGGCTGTAGTGCTGCTGGAATTGGTAGACGCCGGCCACCCATTGCAGCGGGCTGTCGCCGGTCGAGATGAAGTTCACTTCGTTGCTGATGAAGCCATTATGTTCCTGGTAGTTGAACGACTCGACAGGATTGACGGTGAGGCCAACGACCGAACCGAGTCCAAACCTGGCGCCGGAATTCGAAAAGAGCTTGTACGACGAGATCGGCGCACGTGCGTCGGAGCCGTTGCCTTCACCGCCGTTATCCGTGCCACCAGTCAGGATGTAGTGGTAGTAGGTACCGCCGCCGATATATTTGATGTCGAAGTCCTTGGCGTGCCACGTCAAGTGCATGTTCACGTTGTCATAGGATGGCAGCACGACGTTGTACGAAACGAGGTGCGCGATCTTCCACGGAGTTTTGACTTCAGGATTGAGACAGGCCGTCGCCGCAGGAAGGGGGCTCGTCGCGCTGACAACGGTCGTATTTGGCGTCGCGTCCGTGAAGCCAGGCGCTGTGCACCCGTAACCGGGGTTTAATCCCGTCGAGGCGGCGCCGAATTCATAGGTCGGCGTGTCGTAGCGATTCCAGCCCGCCGACTGGGAACCGGCGTTGCCGGCGCCGCCATACCACCAGGCGGTCTGGTACTTCAGCCAGAAGTCGAGCTTGTCGCCGAAGAAGGTCTTCTGGATCTGATCGTCGACATAGAGATCGTTCAGACGGCCGTATTCAGATTTTCTGCCGGGAATGATGTTCTTGGCATAGCCCTGATTTTGGTAGTCCCAGTTCACATAGGCCTTGTATTCCCAGCCATCCGCGATCGGTCCGGAGAAGCCACCCTCGAGTGTGACGTGATCATAGTTGCCATAAGTCGCACGCACCTCGCCCTGGAACTCGCTCGTCGGTCCGCGGGTGATTTCGTTCAACGCGCCGGCGATGGCGTTGCGGCCATAGAGAGTGCCTTGCGGTCCACGC
>DATLOU010000063.1:0-42637 GCA_035536115.1 Rhizomicrobium sp. | reverse complement strand
TCGATGAGGATGTAGTAGGCATGACCGTGCGGCACCGGCGGGCGGCCTTTGGCCGGCGGTGTCGTCACCAGCTTGTAGAAATCCTCCCACATCACCTCGAAGGCCGAGAGCGTGCCGCCGAAGCCGCGTTCCAGATTGCGCAGGATGCGCGGGATGTGCGCGAATTCATCGACCGCCAACAGCGCCATGTTCTGGCTGACCGGCTTCGGCCGAAGCCGCAAGACCGCGCGCGTCACCACGCCCAGCGTGCCTTCCGAGCCGATGAAGGCGTGCTTCAGGTCATAACCGGCATTGTTCTTGATAAGATGATTGAGCGACGACATCACGGTGCCGTCGGCAAGGACGACTTCGAGGCCCAGCACCAGCTCGCGCATCATGCCGTAGCGCAGCACGCGATTTCCCCCCGCATTGGTCGAGATGTTGCCGCCGATGGTCGCCGAGCCGCGGGCGCCGAGATCGAGAGGAAAGAAGAGCCCCTTTGCCTCCGCCGCTTCGCACACCGTCTGCAGCACGCAACCGGCTTCGACCGTCATGGTCGCGCCTTCCGAATCGATCTCCTCGATATGATTCATGCGCTGCAGTGAGAGTGCGATGGCGCCGTCGGAGCGCGCGCCTTCGACCAGTCCGGTCAAGCCGCCCCAGGGCACGACCGGTTGGCCGGCGCCATGACAAAGGCGAAGCACGCTCGCGACTTCCGCTGTCGACGCCGGCTTGACGACCGCGACGGGCACACCGAGCCGGCCGCGACCGCCCAGACCGCTTTTGACGGCTTCCGCGCTGTCGCTGACGGCATTCTCGCCGAGCAACTTTTTCAGCTCCGGGACAAGATCGATCATGCCGGTCTCCTGCGCTTGCCTCGCGAACTCTAGCCCAACTCCCGCTCGCCGTCGCGGAGGCGCAATTCACGGCCCGATCGGCTAGCCTGCCCATGCGCGTAGCAGCGGGATCGTTCCTTGAGCCAATTCGACGTCATCGTGCTGGGCTTGGGCGCGGCGGGCAGCGCCACGCTCTATCAGCTCGCCAGGCGCGGCGCGAAGGTCCTCGGCATCGACCGCTTCTCGCCGCCGCATGCGCATGGCTCGACACATGGCGATACGCGCGTCACGCGGCTCGCGATCGGGGAGGGTGAGCATTACACGCCGCTGGCCAAGCGCTCACATGAGATCTGGCGCGAGCTGGAAGGCGCCACCGGGGCTTCGCTTCTGACGGAAAACGGCGGGCTCATCATGTCCAGCGGCTCCGACGAGAAGACGTTCCACGGTGCTTCCTTCTTTCCGACGACCGTCGCAGCGGCGCGTCGTCATGGCATTGCGCACGAACTGCTCGATGCCGGAGAAATCCACCGCCGTTTTCCGCAATTCGCCGTCGACGATTCGACGCGCGGCTATTTCGAACCGAGCGCCGGGTTCGTGCGGCCCGAAGCCTGCATTCGCGCTGAGCTTGGGCAAGCCCAGCAGTTCGGCGCAAGCCTCAGGCTCGACGAACCGGTGCAAAGAATCGAACAGTTGGGCGGCACAGTGGAAGTGACGACCGCGAAAGGCCGCTATGGAGCCGACCGGCTCGTGGTCGCGGCGGGACCGTGGCTGACCCAACTGCTGCCGGAGCTTGCGCGCCACTTCAAAGTCTACCGCCAGGCGCTCTATTGGTTCGATGTCGAGGCGCACATCGCGGACTTCACGCCCGACAAGTTTCCGATCTTCATCTGGGAGCTGCCGGGCGCGAGCCGCGGCATCTACGGCTTTCCCGCCATCGACGGGCCCAAAGGCGGCTTCAAGATTTCGACGGAACACTATCTGGAGACGACGACGCCGCAGACCGTGACACGCGATGTCACGCCGCAGGAAATCGCCGCGATGTATCGCGAGCTTGTGGCGCCGCACATCAAAGGTGCCGGCGTAACGTGCGTGAGGGCGGTGACGTGTCTCTACACGGTGACCAAGGATTTCGGCTTCGTGATCGATCGCCACCCAGAGCACGACCGCATCATCATCGCCTCGCCCTGTTCTGGCCACGGCTTCAAACACTCCGCCGCGCTGGGCGAAGCGATTGGCGATCTTGCTCTCGGAGAGCAGAGCCGCTTCGATCTCTCTGCCTTCACGCTCGCTCGATTCTCGAAATGACCAACCCTCTTCGCTTTATCTTTTTCATCGCCGCGCTGATCTTCGCGCCGGCGGCGAACGCCACCGACTATGTTCCGCCGAAGGGCGGTTGGGAGACCCATAAGCCTCAGTCGGAAGGGTTCGATCCCGCCAGGCTCAAGGCGGCAATCGACTTCGCCGTCGCCAACGAGACGAAGTTTCCTCCCGCGCTTCAGAGCGTCGCCGATCCGCGCGACATGGCCATCGCCATCCCGCTGCAGTTTTCCGGACCCTTTTCCGATCCGATTGGCCCCTTGAAGCCGCACGCGCCCGCCAACGGCATCATCCTCCGCCACGGCTATATCGTCGCCGAGTGGGGCGACACGCGCGCGGTCGACATGGCCCACTCGGTGACCAAGACATTCCTCTCGACGCTCGCCGGTATCGCCTACGACCGTCACATGATCCGCGACGTCAACGATCGTGTCGTCGACTATGTCCGACCGACGCCGGATTTTCTCTTGGCCCACAATCTGCCGATCACCTGGGACGAGATGCTGCGCCAGACCAGCGGCTGGATCGGCACGATGTGGGGAAAACCGTGGTGGGCGGATCGGCCGGGCAAGAATCCATGGGATGAACTGGCCGCCGGGCCGCCGCCGGTCGGCCAGGAATGGAAATACTCGGACGTTCGCGTCAACGCCTTCGCGCTGGCACTGACCACTCTCTGGAAACGGCCGCTGCCCGATGTGCTGCGCGAAACGGTGATGACACCCATCGGTGCGTCCGACGACTGGCATTGGGAAGGCTACAGGAATTCCTGGATCACGCTCGGCGGGCGCAAGATCCACGTCGTGCCGGGCGGCGGCCATTGGGGCGGCGGCATGTTCATCTCGGCGCGCGATCTGGCGCGCATGGGGTTGCTCGGCCTCTACCAAGGCCAATGGGGCTCGCGCCGAGTCCTGTCGGAGAAATGGATCGAAATGGCGCGCACGCCGACCGGTCCCAATCCCGGCTACGGCTACATGAACTGGTTTTTGAACACGGACCGCAAGCTTTTTCCGGCGGCGAGCGAGGACTGCGTCGCCTATATCGGCAATGGCGACAACATCGTTTTCATCGACTACCGCCACGATGTCGTGGCCGTGGTGCGCTGGATCGACGACGCCAAGAAAGCCGACTTCGTGGCGCTGCTTGAAGCGGCGCTCGTGGACAGCGCCAACTGAGCCGACAGCTGCCGGCTAGCGTTCGCTTAATTCCGTTTCATGTTCACGACCGCATTCTTTCATCGACCCGCAAGTCGCCTGATGACTTCGCGATCTTACGAGACGAGACGTCACGAAGATTTGGGGCTAGGCTTGGGAGAGGCCAGCCA
This sequence comes from Rhizomicrobium sp., assembly GCA_035536115.1. Lineage (GTDB taxonomy): Bacteria > Pseudomonadota > Alphaproteobacteria > Micropepsales > Micropepsaceae > Rhizomicrobium. Next base: position 39,184 of record DATLOU010000063.1, on the reverse strand, counting down.
GCCTTAGAGTGCGACCGCGTCATGAGTAGATTTCTCCTCGGCCTCATTGTCGGCTTGGTGTTCGCGACATATCTCGTGGCGTCCTACCCTGAGACCGCGATCAAGGGCATCCGCGCGCTCGGGGTACCTCTCTTGAGCGATCCACCGCACGCGAAAATTCGTTAAGACTGATCGAACGGCTGTCAGCGGAAGGCGAAAAGGTCCGCATCCTTGTCGCGGCGTCCTCTGAGGAAGGTCGGCACGATCTCCGCGGCCAACTTGCTGTAGATCGTACCGTTGCCGCCGAAGCCCATCACCGCGATGCAGCCGGGCATGCTGGGCACGACATCGATGATGGGTAGCCCGTCCGTGCTTTCGCCGAATGCTCCCGCCCAGGAGTGCGAGACTTCGATCCTCGCGTCTGGCAAGAGCTTGTGCACTTTTTTCAGAAGACGTTTCCGCTTCACCGGCAAGGCGCGTGTGCGATAGGAGGGCGCATCGACGTCTTCGTCTTCACCGCCGACGACAAGCCGGCGGTCGGGCGTCGTGCGCATATAGAGATAGGGCTTGGAGGCTTCCCACACGACTGTGCTGTCCAGCCAGCCTGGATATCGGGCGAGCGGCTTCGAGGCGAGCGCCCAGCTCGAGGTGATCTTGGTGCCGCTCTTTGGCATCCCTTTCAACCTCTCATAGCCGGTGCAGAAAATGCAGTGCTTGGCTTCGATGACATGCGCGCCCGCATCCAGGAGCACACCATGATGCGTCGCATGCACATCGGCGATCTCGACAGGCGTGTAGATCTCGAGCCCGCTTTTCACTGCGCGCTTCAGAAGGCCCGCCGCGAGTGCGACCGGATTGGCGACGGCGGCGCCTGGACTGAAGATCGCGCCTCTGCGGTCAATCCCGAAAATCTCGCGCAGCCTTGCAGTGTCGAGAAACTCGCCTGGTAGGCCGGCTCTATTTCTCTGCCGACACTCGGCTCTGAGTGCCCGCGCTCCGGTCTCATCGCCGGCAAGATAAAGCGAGTCCCGCCGTTCGAAGCCGCAGCGAATCCGCTGCGCGTGTACCAGCGCGGCCAAAGCTTGCGTGCCTTGCCATGATCTTCGCCATGCCCGCGCCGCCTTCTTCGGGCCGATCTGGTCCGCAAGCTTGATCAGGGGCGTGTCGATCTCGAACTGCAACAGCGCCGTGCTCGCCATCGTGCTGCCATGCGCAGGAATCCGGCGATCGACCAGAGCCACGCGCGGATAGCGTCCGGCCAGCGCGTTGGCCACGAACGCGCCGCTTACGCCTCCTCCGACAATCAGAATGTCGACCCGGATGGACTTCTTGAGCGATCTCCCCGGCACGGACACGCCTCTCCATAGCGGATGCCCCGTGTGCAGATCGCGGACCTGCGTTGCGGGCGCTTTCACGACAGCGCCGCCGTTTCGCTTTGATCCGGGTGCGTGACGAAATAGTCGAGCGCGGCGACAAGCTCATTCCAGGCCTCCTCGAATTCGCCCGTCCAATCGGCGCCGAGTTGTTCGCGCAATGCCGTCCTCACGACGCCGAAGAAGACTGCGAACACGGCGGGCGGAACGTCGTAGCCGGAATGGGTGATGACCTCACATTGGATCATGTTCGAGGCGAACATATTGTCGCCGACAAAGTCGAGAATGATCTCGAACACTTTGGCCAGCATCTCGCCCTTGATGGCATTGTTCGTGTCGCGCCAGAACAGCGGCTTCATCTCGGGGTATTCTGCGAACAGAGCGGCATAAACGTGCGGTGTCAGATCGCCCAGCCGTTCGGACGCCAGTTCCAGACTCGCGACGATCGCGTTGGCGTTTTTGGTTCTCATCTTTCGAGTCATGGCGCGGCCTCGACCGGATGCGACATTTTGCTTTTACAGAACAAGTTTTTGATCGCCTCTTGATCGTCGGGAATTAGTTCCTATCTACCTCTTCGACCGTCAGGAACGGAAAGAGCGGGTGAAGCGAAAAAGTCGGCACAATTATATTGCCGAAGGACCTTATCCGCGTCCTTTCATTTGTCAGTGCAAGGGGTTGAGCCAGAAAATCGGGAATTGAATGTCGAAAAACTGCAAAAAAATGGCATTGCACGGTGGGGACAACTTTCGCCCGCCGCGAGAGCCGATTTGCCCGCCCGAACCGCACCCAGGCGTCGAAGATTTTTCTCGCGGGGGTAGGGGTTCTCACGCATAGTGACAATAAGTCAGTTCTCCAGGAGTCGAGATTCATGTCGCAGACGGCGGAACCGCGGACAAAACCGGGGCAGGAAGAGCTCGGCTTTGATCCCGCCTCACTGAAGAAAAAATATCTCGCGGAACGCGACAAGCGTTTGCGCACCGACGGCAACGAACAATATCGCGAGATCAAGGGCGACTTCGCGCATTACCTCGACGACCCTTACGTCGAACCCGGATTCACGCGCGCGCCGCTGACCGACGACGTCGAAGTGGTCGTGATCGGCGGCGGTTTCGGCGGCTTGCTCGCCGGCGCGCGGTTGCGCGAGGCAGGCGTCAAAGATCTCCGCATGATCGAGAAGGGTGGCGATTACGGCGGCACTTGGTACTGGAACCGCTATCCGGGCGCGGCGTGCGACATCGAATCCTACATCTACCTGCCGCTGCTCGAAGAAGTCGGCTACATGCCGGTCGAGAAATATACCCGCGCGCCCGAGATCCTCGAACACAGCCGCGCCATCGCGCGCAAGTTCGATCTCTATCGCGACGTGTGCTTCCAGACCGAAGTGACCGAGATGCGCTGGGACGACACGATCTCGCGCTGGATCATCAAGACCAATCGCAACGATGCCATGAAGGCGCGCTTCGTCGTCATGGCGAACGGACCTTTGCATCGTCCGAAGCTCCCCGGCATTGCGGGTGTCGAGATGTTCAAAGGCCATTCCTTTCACACCAGCCGCTGGGACTATCACTATACCGGCGGCGACTGCCACGGCGGTCTGACCGGTCTGAAGGACAAGCGCGTCGGCATCATCGGCACCGGCGCAACGGCGGTGCAGTGCGTGCCGCATCTCGGCGCCGCCGCCAAGGAGCTCTATGTCTTTCAGCGCACTCCTTCATCGATCGACGTGCGCAACGACAAGCCGACCGATCCCGACTGGGCCAGGTCGCTCGAGCCGGGCTGGCAGCAAAAGCGCATGGACAATTTCAACGCGCTGGTTTCCGGCGTGCCGCAGGATGTCGATCTCGTCAGCGACGGCTGGACCGACATCATCGGGAAATTCCTGACGCTGATGCGCAAGCAGAACGAAGCCGGAGCCAGCGTCGATCTCGGCGAGACGCTGCAGCTCGCCGACTTCAAGAAGATGGAACAGATCCGTGCCCGCGTGGATCAGGTCGTGCGCGATCAGAGGAAAGCCGCGGCACTGAAGCCCTACTACAATCAATTCTGCAAGCGCCCCTGCTTCCACGATCAGTATCTCGACACCTTCAACCGCCCGAACGTGCATCTCATCGACACGGACGGCAAAGGTGTGGAGCGCATCACCGAACATGGCGTCGTCGCCAACGGCAAGGAATACGAAATCGATTGCCTGATCTATGCCACGGGCTTCGAAGTCGGAACGGACTATACGCGCCGATCGGGCTATCAGCTTTATGGCCGCGGCGGCATCTCGCTCAGCGACAAGTGGAAGGACGGCGTCTCGACCTTGCACGGCATGCATTCGCGCGGCTTTCCCAACGTCTTCATCATGAGCAACAGCCAGTCCGGCTTTACCGCCAACTATCCGCACATGTTGAACGAACAGAGCAAGCATCTCGCCTACATCATCCAGGAGTGTCTGGCGCGCCAGGTTCGCGTCGTGGAGGCGGGACAGGACGCGGAAGACGCGTGGGTGCAGACCATCATCTCCTCGGCAATCATGCGCCAGAAATTCCAGGAGGAATGCACGCCGGGCTACTACAATAATGAAGGCAAGCCCTCGGCCCTGGCGGCGCGCAACGGCTTCTACGGCCACGGTCCCATTGCCTTCGCCAAGCTGCTCGAAGATTGGCGCGGCGAAGGAACGCTCAAGGGTCTGGAGCTCAATCGCGCCTGAGGCTTCAGGCGGGCCGATTGAACTCGGTGTCGATCACGAGCTCGATCGGTTCGTCGAACACTTGGGGCAAGCCGAAATCCTGCGGCTTGATCGCCGTCTCGGCGTGGATGCCGATGACATAGTGGCCAAAGAACGGTCCTGCGCCGACCAACGAGACGTCGAAGGTCACGGGCTCGGATTTCCCCATCAACGTGAAGATGCCCTCGACTTTGCCGTGGGTCTTGTCTGTCGGGTGAAAGGCCGTCGAGACGAACGTCGCGTTCGGAAATTGGACGGCATTCAGGTATTTGGGGCCGGCCAATTGGACCGCGAAGTTGGCGACAGGCGTGTCGATCGATGCGGTATCGACGCTCGCCGTTAGCTTGGATTTGTCGATCTCTTTGGGATTCCAGTTGAGCTCGCCCGAGACGCGGTCGAAGCGAAAGACGCTGCGGGAAAATCCAACATGCGAGACGCGGGCGATGACGGCGGAATGGGCGGGGTCGAGCTTGTAGGTTCCGGCGAGCGCGAGCGTCACGTCTTTCTGACCGTGCGGGATCGGTCCGGGCGGCGGCGCTTCCTCGGCGGCGAACGCGACCATCGGCGTGAGCAACACCAGCACGACAATCAAATTGCGCATCATGGATCCTTGGCCTTCGCGATTGCTGAGATTGTGTCGCTTGAAATCAGCCGGACTGCAACCTCGATTCGAGTTGAGCCCTGTCCGCGACGAACCAGACCTGGCGGCCGCGATTGGTTTCATAGACGAAGTCGCGCAGTGCCTTGCTCGCTTCGAGGCGGTGGTCGATGTTGCCCAGGATGGCAAGGCGGCGCTCATAGTTCACGAACTTCTGGATCACCTCACCCAAGATGCGGGTCTTCAGCTGAAAGAAGTCGTCGCCGAGGCGCTCGACCGGCAGCACGACCAGGCCGCAGCGCTCGGAAAGTGCCATGCCGATGAGATCGACGGCATCGCGGTCGCTGCGGATGGTCGGTCCATCCGAGTCGCAGAACAGCGCGCGAATGCCCCCGAGCATTTCAACGGTGTCGGCCATGGCATCACCCGGCGCGGCGCAGAAAGTCGGCGATCGCCGCCGTGGGTGTCGGAATGAAGTGGCCGATTTTGGCGTCGAAGTGAATCTCGGCTTGCGGCAACAGCTTTTCCGCGCGCCGCTTGGTGTCAAAGGAATCGATCATCGCGTCCTCGCCGCCCAGAAAAATGACGATCGGCATTTTGAGAGTCTGCAACTCTTCATCGCTCTTTGGAGGTATGGGATCGCGGCGCGGATTGAAGTTGCGGAAGATGAGGCCAAGGAAATCACTGATCGGCTTGGCCGGCGCGGGCAACGTGGTATAGGCGCGGCCCAGCACCATCGCGCGAATCCGCTTTCTCCCCCATTCGCCGAGGAAGAACAGCGGAAAAGCCTTCAAGAGGAAGTTCCTGATCTTGCCGATGCCCGCCGGGCAGATGAGGGCGAGCGCCTTCACGCGTCCCGGTCGCCGAATCGCATAGTCGAGTGCGAGCCAGCCGCCGAGCGACACGCCGACGAGAGACGCAGAGCTCAGCGACAAGGCCTGGAACACGTCATCGAGCCAGAGCGCATGCTCGTCCGTCCCGGGACGATAGCGCGTGCGCGCCGAAAGTCCCGGCTCGCCGATCAGATCGACGGCATAGAGGCGGAAGTCCTTTGCCAAGGTCGCGCTATCGTTGAGCCACATGAACGAGCTCGAAGCGGAGCCATGAAACAGCAGAACCGGCGGCGCATTTTCCGGCCCGCAGGCAATGACGAAGGTCTCGCCCGCGCGCGTCGGCACGGTGAACTGTCGGTTCGGCACCGGCCATTGGCTCAGAATTTCGCGATAGCGCGCATGGATGGCGCGCGCGCCCTCTTCGGACTTGTAGATCGCCGGCATCGTTCAACTCCCCGCCATGGCGGCGATGGCGCCAAGAAGCGTGTTCGTGGTCTCGATGCTCGCCGAAATGATGATTTTCAGCCGCGCACGTTCTTCGTCGTAGACGGTTTCGACGCGCGCGGGCGCATCCGACTGGGAACGCCCGCTCAATCCGGCGCTGAGAAATGTCGTGAGGCGATACGCCGAGTCCTGACTGACAGCGTCGATCAGGACCACGGTCGAAACTTCGATGTGCCGCTGACGGCGCACCGGCGCACGCTCGAGCGCGGATGCGGATTGTCCGGTGAACGCCTCCAGATCCTGGCGCGCGATGCGGTACTGCTTGCCGATCCGCGTCGCCTTCAACTTTCCGTCGCGCACATAGTGGCGCACCGTCCTGACATGGAGGCCGAGGAGGTCCGCGATCTGCTCGACGGAGTAAAGCTCATGGGTCACTGAAAATCTCCTGCAATGTTCCCTATATTGATGTATATTAGGTGTCAATAGGGAACTATAGGGATAATTTAGGCAACGCGAGGCTTCCATCATTTTTGCGCGGAGGCGAGCGGTAAAGCTGCGAATTCGATGGTTAGAATGGTCTTTAGATCAGCGACGACTTCGGGGAAGACATCATGGCCGACACCAAAATGAACGGCGCGGAGAGTTTGGTCCGCACGCTGGTTTCAAGCGGCGTCGAAGTCTGCTTCTCCAATCCCGGCACATCGGAAATGCATTTCGTCGCCGCGCTCGATCGTGTCGACGGCATGCGCGCCGTGCTCGGCTTGTTCGAAGGCGCCGTCACCGGCATGGCCGACGGCTACGCACGCATGGCGGAGAAGCCTGCCTGCACCTTGCTGCACTTGGGACCGGGACTCGCGAACGGTCTTGCCAACCTGCATAACGCGCGACGCGCCGCGACGCCGATCGTGAACATCGTCGGCGATCATGCGACGTATCACGCGCAATATGATGCGCCGCTCGCGTCCGACATTGCCGGCTTCGCGCGCCCGGTTTCGGCCTGGGTGCATTCCTCGCCGAGTGCTTTGACCGTGGCCGCGGACGGCGCGCGCGCCGTGCAGGCTGCGCTGACGCCGCCCGGCCAGATCGCGACGCTCATTCTTCCCGCCGACACGGCTTGGAACGATGCCGATGGTCCGGCGCCGGCGCTGCCACGCATTCAGCCGGCCACGGTCTCGAGCGACGCGATCGATCGTGCGGCGCAAGCGCTGAAAGCCGGCAAGAAGACGACCATCCTCATGCGCGGTGCCGTGCTCAAGGAACGCGGCCTGACGGCCGCCGGCCGCATCGCGGCAAAGTCGGGCGCACGCATCGCCTGCGATACCTTCATTGCACGGTTGCAGCGTGGCGCGGGCCGCGTGCGCGTCGACCGCGTTCCCTATTTCGCCGAACAGATCGTCGAGTTCTTCCAGGACACCGAGCAACTCATTCTCGTCGGCAGCAAGCCGCCTGTTTCGTTTTTCGCCTATCCCGGCAAGCCGAGTTATGGACTTCAGGCCAGTACGAAAGTGCACTATCTCGCGCATGCGCATGAAGATGGCACCCAGGCGCTGGAAGCACTTGCCGAAGCGCTGGGTGCACCGAAGCAAGCGGCGAACATCGCAGACTTCAAGAAGCCCGAGTCCATCGCCGACAAATTCGACCAGTACACCATCGGACAGGTCATCGCGCGCTATCTACCGGAAGGAACAATCCTTTCCGACGAAGCTGCAACATCAGGCGCCGGCACCGCACTCGCCACGATGACCGCGGCGCCGCACGATCAACTCGGCCTGACGGGCGGCTCGATCGGGCAGGGATTGCCGGTGGCGACGGGCGCCGCCGTCGCTGCAAAGGGTCGCAAAGTCGTTTGCGTGCACGGCGATGGTGGCGCGATGTACACGCTGCAGGCGCTCTGGACTCAAGCGCGCGAGAAGCTCGACGTGACGACTGTGATCTTCGCCAACCGCTCCTATGCCATCCTGAACATCGAGTTGGCGCGTGTCGGCGCGTTGAATCCGGGCCCAAAGGCGCTTTCGATGCTCGACCTGCACAACCCAGAACTCGACTGGGTCAAACTCGCCAGCGGCATGGGCGTCGAGGCGTCGCGCGCCACGAATATCCGCGACTTTGAAAGCCAGTACGAATCCGCCATCCGTCACAAAGGACCGCGTCTCATCGAGGTCGTTCTCTGACTCTTTTTCAGCAACGTGGGGTGCAACATGGATAAGCCGGCCGATGATCTGACGCTTTGGCGCGAGGGCGCCCGGGATCTCATGCCGATGGTGGTCGAGCTCCGGCGTGAGCTGCATAAGTTTCCGGAGCTTGGCCTGCATTTGCCGGAGACCACGCGTCGCGCGCGCGAGGCGCTGGCCGGTCTCGACGTCGAAATCGTGGAAGGCAAGACGACCTCCAGCCTGGTCGTGACGTTGCGCGGCGCGCAGCAGGGACCAACCATCCTGCTTCGTGGCGACATGGACGCATTGCCCATGCCCGAGGACACCGACGTCGAGTTCAAGTCGCAGCATGAAAACCGCATGCACGCCTGCGGTCATGACTCGCACACTGCCATGCTGGCCGGCGCGGTGCATTTGTTGCACCGGCATCGCGATAAGCTGAACGGCAACGTCAAATTTCTCTTCCAGACCGGCGAGGAAGGCTATGCCGGGGCGCGCTTCGTCATCGAAGAAGGCCTGCTCGACCAGGCGCCGACTCCGTCGGCCGCATTCGCGATCCATATCTCGCCCAATGTTCCGACCGGCGTCATCGCTTCGCGCCCGGGCCCGTTGATGGCGGCAACCGATACGATCGACATCGAAGTGGTCGGCAAAGGCGGCCACGCCTCGCAGCCGCATTACACGCTCGATCCGATTCCCGTGGCCTGCGAAATCGTCACCGCGCTGCAAAGCCTCGTCACCAGACGGATCGAGGCGTTCGATCCCGTGGTTCTGTCGATCACCAAGATTACGGCGGGAACGACGGGAAATGTCATTCCCGAGAATGCGCGCCTCCTCGGCACGCTCAGGAGTTTCTCCGAGAAGAGCCGCGCCCAGGCGCGCGAGGGCATCGAGCGCATCGCGACGGGAATCGCCCGCGCCCACGGCGTCGAGGCGAACGTCACGCTCACGCCGGGTTATCCCGTGACGATCAACGACGACAAATTCGTCGGCTTCGCGCAGAATGTGGTGCAGGATCTTTTTGGCGAGAAGGGTTTTCTGAAAATGCCCGCGCCGATCATGGGCGCGGAGGACTTTTCCTTCGTGCTGCAGCGCATGCCGGGCTGCATGGTTTTCCTCGGCGTGACACCTGAAGGCGTGTCGCATCATCACGCGCACGCCTGCCATTCCAATCGCATGATGATGGATGAAGCCGCCATGGCCAACGGCATCGCGCTGCACGCCGCAATCGCCGAACGTTTTCTGCGCGGCGCCGCCTAGAACGGTCGAGACCGACATGTCGCACGATTCCGCATTGCAGGCGCATGAACATAGCGAGCATGCCAGACATGCGGCGCATGCCGACGACCCCTTTATCTCGCGCATCGCGATCTCAGTTGCGGTGCTGGCCGTTCTGGCGGCCGTTTCGGGCAGTCTCGAGACCGTCGAGGGCGGCCGCGCGTTGAATTTCACAAGCCAGGCGGTTCTCGAGCAGGACAGGGCGACCGACGCGTGGGGCGAATATCAAGCCGATAGCCTGAAGAAACACATCTATGGCGTGGCCGCCGACAATGGCGGACCCAATGCGGATCGTTATCGCAAGCTGGTACAGGAAAATATCGACAAACAGGATGTGATCCGCAAAAACGCGCGGGCCGAAGAAGCCGAGCGGGTGCGTCTGCTGGCAGTCAGCGCCGCGCACGAAGAACGTCACCATTGGCTGACCGGGGCGGCAACCCTGTTCGAAATCGGCATTGCGATGTCGACCGTTGCGATCATCACGCGCCGCCACTGGCTTTGGTTCACGGCGCTCGGGTTTGGCGGGGTCGGTATCGTGCTGCTTGCGACAGCCTATCTGGCCTGACGCGCGGCCGTCCCCAGCACGCTGTCGACCGGCAATTCGAGACGCGTGCCGCCTTCGACCTTGGGCTCATAAGGTTCGCCCGGATAGGACACTTTGTAATTTGCTCGCACCCCGGAAAGGATGTCGGCGAATGTCTCTCGCGGATTCTTTCGCAGCGAGTCGACGATGAAGTAGGAAAACGCCGTGAAGCGTGCCGGTCCGCCGCCGATGCGCGCCGCCGCGGGTCCGGCATCGGCGACGATCAAGGGCGTGGTTTCATCGGCGCTCGATGCGAAAAACGCGACGTAGTTCTTCGGCCAGTCCTTGTCGCGCGGCGAAGGGCCGAACGCAGGAGCGGGCGCCGCAGCCTTCATGGTCGGTGTCGTCGGTCGGGCGGCGTAATTCAGAGCGCCCATTTCGGTGGACAGTACGGGCTTCCTATGCAGCAGCAACGCATCATAGGTCATGGTGTCGGAGTGGCAGGAATCGAAGATCAGCCAGATGAAGCGCGCGCGACGCGACATGGTCTTGAGATGAGGCGCAATGTCATGGTCGACCAGCGCGTTGGCGAAAGGTCCTTCGGGATCGTTCTTCGGCCTCGGACCGGCGTCCATCGGCAGGAACACTTCGTCCAGGTTGAACGGCTTGGGAGGGTCGTTCGGCGCAGCGCGCTGCTGGCTGCCATGTCCGATGAGAACAATCAGAACCGTGTCGTCGCCGTGGCTTTTGGCCAGGCGATTCTCGAGTTCGAAGAAGGCGCGCTGGATATTGACCCGCGTCGGTGCCGCGACGTGGGGATCGTTCCTCGTCCACTTGACGTCGCTCGCGCTCATCCCCTCGGCGAGCACGCTGACGTCCGAAAAACCCCGCGCATGGAGAAAGTCGTTCCACAGCAGAAGCGAATTGCGCGGGCCGTCGAACAGGCTCACGCCGGGGAGATTGTCATAGCCTTGCACCGCGACAAGCAATGCGTGTCGCACCGCCGTCGCCGACTGCGCCGAAGGCGTCAGCCCGGCGGCGATCGCAAGTGCGCCGCCGAAAAGCAGCGCGCGCACGAGCGAGCGTCGCGGCCGGCTAGTAGCAGTAGTACTGGTACCAGCAATATCCGTAATTGCAGTAGTACTCGTAATAGCACACGGCCTGAGTCGCGCTGACATTCTTCATTTCACCATCGATCGCCGATGCCAGGGATGCGTTCGCGCCCGTTGCATAGGTCTTGGCGAGTTTGAGCAGCGAGAGCGCATCGTACGATTCGGGCTTGCCGCCGCCGGGCATCTTGCTCTGCTTGGCGACGTTTGCCTTGAGGCCGTTGATAATGTGCGCCGCCGCCAGAAGGGCGGCCGGGTCGTGATTGGCCGTGCCGTATTGCGCCAGCGTCGCCGCAAGATTGGCGCGCGCCGCGCCGTCAGGCGCCGCTGCGCCTTCCTTCGCAGCCGTGGGTGTAAGACACGAGATCATGATAACAGCTGCGACGGAGGCCGCAGAAAGCAGATTTCCAAATCTCAAGTGACGTTCCCCTTCCAGTTCGACGATCCCCTCGCGCCGATCGCTCGGCGATCGCGTAAACAAAACTACACGCGTCTTCAGCCGAAGTCGCGTCCAATCCGGTTCGTCCACCCGCCCGCGTGTACAAGCGCTAAGCGTGACGATATGGATGGCGCAGAGGAATCAGGCAGGAGACGCCGCATGGCACACTTGTCCCTTGAACGGCTTGCGGAGATTCGCCGCCACCATCCGCTCCACAACACCTACGCCGAGATCAAGGCCAGCATGGGCCAGCTCGAGAAACTGGCGGTCTGGATTACGGAACATGTCGGAACGATGGCGTTCTTCTTGCTGATTCTTGGCTGGACGGTGATCTGGCTCGGCTGGAATTTCCTAGCGCCGCCAAGGCTTCAGTTCGATCCGCCGATGGGTTTCGTGTTCTGGCTGTTCATCTCGAACATGATCCAGATCCTTTTGATGCCGCTTTTGATGATCGGCCAGAATATCCAAGGACGTCAGTCCGAAGCGCGCGCCGAACACGATCTGGACGTGAACATCAAGGCCGAGGCCGAAATCGAGACGATCCTCAACCATCTGGAGCGCCAGAACGACATGCTCATGGCGATGCTTCAGAAGCAGGGCATCAAGCTCGATGAGGTGCTGAAGCAGCAGTCGTCCTGAGCCCAAACGTCAGTGGCGCGAACGGGCCTTTTGACGCGCCTGCAGCGCAATGCCGAAGGGGATCGACGTCAGGTAGATCACCATGCCGATGGTCAGCGTGATCCACGGCCAGGTGATCATGAAGCCTGCCAGAAGGCCGATGAAGCCCCAGACGATCACACGGTGCTGGCGGGCGGGACGCATATACTTGATCGACGGCGTCGGCAGCTGGCTGACCATCAGGCTCGAGGCAATCGCGATCATCGCGCCGCTGATCATGGGGTGGCGGAACACTTCGCCGCCCAGCTGAAAACTCAAAAGCATGGGCAGCAGCAAAAGACCTGCCGCGGCCGGAGTCGGCAAGCCCGTGAAATAAGGATTGGCGGGCGACGAGCCTTCGTCACGCACGCTTTGCACGTTGAAGCGCGCCAGGCGAATCGCGCTGCAGGCGCAGAAGATGAGCGCCGCGATCCAGCCGGCATTACCCATGCGCGACAGACTCCACATGAAGACGAGAACCCCGGGCGCCACGCCGAACGAAACCAGATCGGCCAGCGAATCGAGTTGCGCGCCGAAGCGCGTGTCCGCGCCCAGGAAACGCGCTGCGCGCCCGTCCAGCATATCGAACAGCATCGCGAAAATGATGGCCGCGACCGAGGCCGGCCAGTTGGCATCGAGCGCAAAGCGGATCGCCGTGATCCCGCTGCACAGGCCAAGCAGAGTCAAGACGCTCGGCACCACGCGACCGACCGAAAGCTCTTCCAGCCGTTCGGCCATGCGGCGCGGATCAATTTTGCGATAGGTCAATGGCGTGCCTAACCTTGAAGTTCCGCGAGAACCGTTACGCCGGCCTTTGTCACGGAACCTTCTTTTATCACGATCCTGGCGGAAAGAGGCAAATAGACGTCCAGCCGGCTGCCGAAGCGGATCATGCCGTATCGCTCCCCCCTGCGGATGCGCTCGCCGACCTTGAGGCTGCAGACGATGCGCCGTGCAATTAGACCCGCAATCTGCACCACGGCGAGGTCGGCTTCGGGATCGTGACTGCCGTTCGACCGGACACGGGCAGACATGCGCTCATTGTGCACGCTCGCCTTGTCGAACGAGGCATTGAAGAAGCGCCCGGGCCGATAGGAAAGCGCGACGATCTCGCCATCGATCGGCATGCGATTCACATGCACATCGAAGACGTTCATGAAGATCGAAAGCCGCGGGCGCGGTTCACTGCCGAGTTCGAGGTCCTCGGGAGGGGCTGCCTTCACGATGGGAAGGAGCACGCCGTCGGCGGGGCTGATGACCAGATGGTCGCCTGGCGGCGGCGTGCGCTCTGGGTCGCGGAAGAAGGCGAGGCACCAAAGCGTCAGCGGCAGAAACAGCACGCCAAGAACGGATGAGAGCCAGAACAGGCACGCATTCACCGCGATGAAAATGGCGATGAAGGGAACACCTTCGCGGTGAATCGGAATTCTCAACGCTGCCTCGCGCGCCCCGTCTAGCGCATCATGCGCACAAAGAAAAAGGGCGGCTCCAGAGCCGCCCCTTGGACTTGGCGCGCAATGACCTAAGCGCGCGTGCCGGAGAACGGAAACGAGCCGAACGCGCCGGCCTTCACATTGCCCGAAATCTTGTCGCCGTCGACCGTGCCGGAATGCTCAAGCGTCATCGGCATGGGCGAGGTGATCGAAATCGACCACGAGACGTTGTTGCCGTCCGCCTTGCCGTTCGCGATTTCCATGGAACCCTGCTGGCCGCCCTGCGTGCCGGTGAGCGTGCTGCCGTTGGCCTTGAGATCGAGCGTCGCCTTCTGCGGGCCCATGGGTGAATTGATGGTGATATTCCACTTGCCGTCGACGGACATGCGCCGTACCTCCCTTGATGAAGGCACGCATCTAAGTGTTCGGACGGGTTTCGCGCAAGGCTTCGTTGACGACAACGTCATGAAAACCGCCGGCGCGGAAAAATCTCTATTGGAGTCAACCGCCTAGGCTCAGCGAAGCGCAACGAGCACGGAGCTTCGCCCGATCGTCGACCGGGTCAGGGCGTGGCGCTGGACAAAGAGGCCGTTGGGATCACGCGTTTGGTCGCGCGACGCTTCCCAGACGCCATGGCTGGCGTAATAAGTCAGGAGCAAGAGACGGCCGGCACCCTCACGAACGTCTTGTGCCGTGCGTTCCGCGGTGAAGAGGCCGAAGATTTCGGTGGCATAGCTGCCCTCGAAATTCGTCCAGGCACGATTCGAGAGCGAAATGAAATCCGCAACCGAATCGGCGTCGACGTTGAACCAGCGGTGCACATAAATTCCGCCTCCGGTCAGGACGGCTTCGTCTTTTGGCCTGACCGTCGGCGTCAGGACTTCCGGATGCATGGCGACGACACCAGGTGCGCGATCGATTTCGCGCAAGCGGTCGCGGATTGCCGACTTGAAACGCAAGAGCATAACCGCTTCGTTTGATGCGAAACCAAGCTGTCCTCGAAACAAGCCAAGGACCTCGCCGCCGGTCGAAGCGATGGCAGGCGTCGCCACATCGCGCACATGATCGGAAAACGCCGCCCATGCCTGGCCGCCGCGTTCCAGGGAAAACGTCAGATAGTCGTAGTGTGCCGGCATTTTCTGAACTCCCAGCAAGCGGCGTTTCCTAGCGATCCGACGAATGGGTGCCGAGCTGCCAGCTGTCGAACGCGCCGAACAAGTGGGTGACGCCGGCGCCGTCTTCGCTGAGCGGCAGCACCATCGCCTCGATCTCGAGAAAGTCCTTGCCCGGGTACGTCGACCGGCGAACGCCGCTGCTGATAGGAGCCTTTGCGGCTACGCAGCCCGAATACATGGCGCGCATGCCGTCGAAGAAGGACGTCCCTGAGAGCTCGGAGAGCAACATTCCCGCAAAGCGGCGCCCCATGAACTGGATGATGCGCTCGCCGGCAAAACGAAAGCGAAAATCCCGTCCGCCATCGACGACGTCGATGATGAACGTGAAGGGGAGGAGACCACGCAGAGGTGCCGGCGAAATCTCGTCGCGCTTGGGCCCGATGCGTCCCGCGCGCAAAGCGTCCCAGGCGTCGAAAACGCCTTTCAGCTTTTCACTCGTCAGCGCCTGCCGAAAGTCGGTCAGCTCAGTTCTCCAGCATCACCTTGCACTGATGCGATGGCTTGCGCAGCGCCTCGAACGCGGCGGGCAGCGCATTGAGGTCGACGACGTCGGTGACCATGTGCGCGACATCGATCCGGTCGCTGGCGATCATGGCGATGACATAGTCGAAATCGTCGGGGCGGTAGCCGAGCACGAACTGGATTTCGAGTTCCTTGACGATCCCCATCAACGGCAAAATCGTATCCGGCTGCTGACAGACGCCGGCCACGACGATCCGGCAGCCGCGCGGCGCTTCCAGCATGGCGGTGTTGAGAAGCCCCGGCACGCCAACGCACTCGAAGATGACGTCCGGCGCCTTGCCGGCGATCTTCTGCACCTGCGGTACAAGCGGCTCGCCGGGATCGATGGCATCGGTGGCGCCAAACTTCGCCGCCATCTGGCGGCGAACCTCGGCCTTTTCGCTGACGATGACATGGCGCGCGCCGAGAAA
Organism: Rhizomicrobium sp.; assembly: GCA_035536115.1. GTDB lineage: Bacteria > Pseudomonadota > Alphaproteobacteria > Micropepsales > Micropepsaceae > Rhizomicrobium. The sequence goes on along the minus strand of DATLOU010000063.1, from coordinate 23,545 downwards.
CTTGGCCCATAGCATGGTGGCAAGGCCGACCGGGCCCGCGCCGATGATGAGCACGGTTGCGCCGCGCGGCATCTTGGCCATGTCCACCGCGTGCAGTCCGACCGCGAGAGGCTCCACCATCGCGCCTTCCTGGAACGAAACATTCGCCGGCAATTTGTAGCCGCTGCCCGCGCCGATGCGGACATACTCGGCATAGGCGCCTGGCGAAGCGCCAAGGCCGACGCTCAGCATCTTGCTGCAGGTGCCGCGCAGGCCGAAATTGATGCATGGCGTGTGGTCGCCGCAGCAGATGACGGGAAATCCGGCGAGCCGGTCGCCTGCCTTCCAGAGGTGCTTGACTGCGCTCCCGACCTCGATCACTTCGCCGGCGAATTCGTGACCCATGATGGAACCAAGCGCGAGCGGCATGGCCGATGTCGGCTCCGTCATGTGCAGGTCCGAGCCGCAGATGCCGCAATTCTTCACCTTCAGGATGATGTCGTGCGCGCCCGCTTTCGGGTCGGGCACCGTTTCGATGACCAGCGGCTTGGACATTTCCCTGAAGACTGCGGCACGCATGGAACACCCTCGTTTTTCTCTGGACAGGCTTGGCACAAGCCTATGTCATCGGCGGCGAAGAAGAAAATGGGGTGGGAAATGACCGACGTTTACGCGACGGCACGGGAGATGATCGCCGAACTGAAGGCGAAGAAAGTCTCGGCGCGCGAACTGCTTGATCTGCACCTGGCGCGCAACGACAAGGTCACAAAAGCGATCAACGCGGTCATCGAAACCCACATTCCGCGCGCGCAGAAGGATGCCGCGGCGATCGATGAGGCGCGCGCCAAGGGCGAACGACTTGGCGTGCTCGCGGGATTGCCGATGACCATCAAGGACGGCTTCGACGTCGAGAACATGCCTGCCGTTTCCGGCAATCCGGCATTCAAGGATCGGCCGAAGAGTTGTGCCGACGCGACCGTCGTGGCGGCCGCAAGGAGGGCGGGCGCGGTCATCTGGGGCAAGACCAACGTGCCCTTCATGCTGAGCGACATCCAGAGCTACAACGCGATCTATGGCACGACGAACAATCCCTATGACGTGACGCGCGTGCCGGGCGGCTCGTCGGGCGGCGCGGCCGCGGCGCTCGCCACCGGCGTGACGCCACTCGAGATCGGCTCGGACATCGGCGGCTCGCTCCGGCATCCGGCGAACTTCTGCGGCGTCACGGCGCTCAAGCCGACATGGGGGGCGCTCAGCGGCCGCGGTCACGTTCCGCCTCCGCCGGATCAATATTCGGAAGGCGATCTCGGCGTCTTCGGCCCCATGGCCCGCAACGTCGACGATCTCAAATTGTTGTGGAGCGTGTTGCATGGCACGCCTGAGAAAGCGCGGCGCGACGTGAAGGGTGCGCGCGTCGCAATCTGGAACGAGGAAGCGAGTTGGCCGCTGGCGCGCGAAGTGCGCGAAGGGACCGAGCGTGCCGGAAAAGCCCTCGAACAGGCGGGCGCGCGCGTGGAGCATGCCAAGCCGGACATCGACGGCTCGGAATTGATGGCGTTCTACCTCGACATTCTGACGGCGATCATCGCGGCCGGTCTGCCGCGTCCGCTCCTCGACAGTTGGGAAGCAACGCGGGCCCGCGACCGCGAAATCGTGACCGAGGGTGGGCCGGACGCGGCGGGTGCGAGCTACCGTTTGCGCGCGACTGCAAGCTTCCGCGAAATCGCCGCGGCGCACGTCAAACAGCAGGCGCACAAGGACAAGCTCGCCCGCTTCTTCGAGGGCTACGATGCCATCGTGATGCCGATCTCGATGGTGACGGCGTTTCCGCACCAACAAGAGCCGAGCTTCCAGGACCGCATCCTCGATCTCGACGGCAAGCCGACGCCCTATCCGAACATCCTCAACTGGATTTCGCCGGCGACGGCGTTGCATGCGCCGGCCCTCGCCGTGCAGGCCGGTCAGACGGCCAAGGGCTTGCCGGTTGGCGTGCAAATCGTCGGCCCCTGGAACGGCGAGGATCGCTTGTTCGATTTCGCGGCCGCCGTAGAGGAAGGCTTGGGCGGTTTCAGGGCGCCGCCGGAGCTATAGCTTCCGATTTTCCTCGGCCCGAACGATATGCGATAAGGCGGAACCGCTATTCCGCAAAAAATCAGGAGACTGTTCATGGCGATCAAATTGCGCAACGGCATCTTCCTTGCGCCCTTCCACCCGGTCGATGAGGACCCGACGCTCTGCCTGCAGCGCGACCTCGAATTGATCGAGCATCTCGACCGGCTCGGCTATGACGAGGCCTGGATCGGCGAACACCATTCGGCCGGCTACGAGATTATCGCCAGTCCGGAAGTGTTCGTTGCCGCCGCGGCCGAACGCACCAAGCGCATTATGCTCGGCTCGGGCGTGATTTCGCTGCCCTACCACAATCCGCTGATGACGGCGAACCGCGTCATTCAGCTCGACCATCAGACCAAGGGCCGCTTCATGCTTGGCGTCGGTCCGGGTCTCTTGCCGTCCGACGCCTTCGCGATGGGCATCGATCCCTCGACGCAGCGCGATCGCATGGTCGAATCGATCGACGTGATCCTGAAGCTCTTTGCCGGCGAACGCGTGACGCAGAAGTCGGAGTGGTTCACGCTCGTCGATGCGACGTGTCAGCTCCGGCCCTTCACCTGGCCGCATCCCGAAATTGCCGTCGCCTCTTCGGTGACGCCGTCGGGCGGCAAGCTCGCCGGCAAGCACGGCTTCGGCATGCTGTGTGTGGCGGCGACGCAGGAAGGCGGCTATGACGCGCTCGGCATCAACTGGAAAATCGCCAACGAAGTCGCCGCCGAGAACGGTCGCAAGATGAATCCGGAGAAGCTCCGCCTGGTCGGTCCGGTGCACATCGCCGAGACGCGGGCCGAGGCCTACAAGAATGTCGAATTCGGTCTCGACAAGTGGCGCAATTATTTCAGCGGGATCAGCGCAGTCGCCGGCCGCGAGGGCATGGAACAGCTGACGCTGGAGGACCTGACCAAGAGCGGACAGATCGTCGTCGGCACGCCTGACGATGCCATCGCGCAGATCCGCCGCCTGCAGGCCAAGCAGGGCGAGTTCGGCGTTTTCCTCCAGCTGGCGCACAATTGGGCCAATTTCGAGAACACCAAGAAGTCCTATGAGTTGTGGCAGCGCCATGTCACGCCGGTGATCAACAACGCCAACGCGGCGCGGGCGGAAGCCTTCGACTGGGCGCGCAACAACAAGGAGCGCTTCATCGGCGCCGCCATGAGCGCCGCGATGCAGACCATCGCCAAGCACCAGGAAGAACAGGCCAAGAAAACGCCGAAGGCTGCGGAATAGCTTAGGTCAGTCACTTTCGGGGAGGTGTCATGCGTGCTGCTGACATCTCCCCGTTTCATTTTGCGCTATGCTCGACCGATGTCGCGATACCGTATCGAGGGTTCCTGCCACTGCGGTAATGTCAGCTACGTTTTCGACGCGAGCCAGAGCGTCGAAGCACTGGGCCTGCGTGCCTGTCAGTGCAGCTTCTGCCGCGCCCACGGCGCCCGCACGACGAGCGATCCCAACGGCGCGATGCGCTTCAAGATCCACGACCGGGAAAAGCTTCAGCGCTATCGCTTCGGTCTCAAGACGGCGGACTTCCTGATCTGTCGGGCCTGCGGCGTGTTCGTCGGCGCGCTCATGACGGAGGACGGCAGGAACTATGTCACCGTCAACGCCAACACCTTCAAGCCGCCGCCGGCCTATGACATCATCGCCGTCGCCAAGAATTTCGCCGCGGAGGATGTGGCGGGACGCACCTCGCGCCGCTCCGCGATGTGGACGCCTGTCACGGAGTTTCTCGAATGAGCAAGGCGCTTGTTATCATCGATGTGCAAAAGGGCATGTGGGAGAACCCGGACTATCCGCCTTATGACGACAAAGGCGTCCTGGAGCGGATCGCTGCGCTGATCACCAAGGCCCGCGCCGCGGGCGCGCCGGTGATGTATGTGCAGCATCATAATGTGGACGAGCCTCGGCACCCATTCAAACCCGGCCTTCCGGGCTATCCGTTTCACGATGCCATTGCGCCCAAGGCTGGCGACGACGTGACGGTGAAACACAAATCCAGCGCCTTCCACGGCACCGATTTCGATACCAAGCTCAAGACGCGCGGCATCGATCATCTCGTGATTGCCGGCATGCAGTCGGAATTCTGCGTGAACTCCGCGATCCGCGGCGCCTATGAACGCGACTACAAGATTACGCTGGTCTCCGACGCGCACTCGACCGGCGACACGCGCATCGCCACGGCCAAGGATATCGTCGCGCTGCAAAATCTGATCAGCCAGGACTTCGGGGCGGTCGTCCCGGCCGCAGAGGTGAACTTCGCCTAAAGCTTGACCCGGCCCGACACGATTGTCGCATAGACGTCTTCGCTCAGCGGCTTGTAGCGCGCCGTCTCGGGATCGAACCAAAAGATCGGGTCGCGGATTTCATGGGGATCGAATCCGGCCTTCGCCAGATCGACTTTGCGCTGCTTGAAGGTGCCGGTGATTTCGATCTCCGACAACAGGCGAACGAAAACCGGCCGGGCGTAGGCGGGAAGCGCGGTCGAAAGTTCTGCCGCGAGCTTGCTGATATCGAAGCTCGGCGTCGTCACCAGCGCTGCCATGCCGGCGCGGCCATCGGTTCCGGGCACGGTGACGCCATAGACGATGGCTTCCTTGATGCCGGCGATGACGCCCAGCGCCTCGGTCACTTCGCTAGTCGCGACATTCTCGCCTTTCCAGCGGAAGGTGTCGCCGATGCGATCGATGAAATAGAAATAGCCTTGGGCGTCCTGCCGCATGAGATCGCCGGTGCGAAACCAGCTGTCGCCCGCTTCGAAAGCGTCGCGCAGCACTTTCCTTTCGGTATCGGCTTTGGTGGTATAGCCGTCGAAACTGCGCCCGGGTTCGGCGCTGATCTTGCCGACGACCTCGCCGACTTCGTCCGTTTCGCATTCGATGCAGCGCCCGTCTGGCCCACGCACAGGGACTTCGCGCGCAATGTCGAACCTGACGATCCGCGTCTTCATGAGACCGCGCATATAAGGCGGGATGCGCCCGACGGCACCGACCTTGCCGTCATAATTGAGCATCGAGACGTTGCCTTCGGTGGCGCCGTAGAACTCGATGATGCGGGGAATGGCGAAACGTTGCTGGAATTGCGTCCAGATCTCGGGACGCAAGCCATTGCCGGTGATCACGCGCAGCTTGTGCTCATGCTCGAACCTCGCCGTCGGCGCATTCAAGAGATAGCGGCAAAGTTCGCCGATATACTGAAAGAGCGTCGCCTCGTAGCGATGCACGTCGTCCCAGAATTCGTGGACGGAGAATTTCCGCTTGAGAATGACGGAGCCGCCGGTGAGCAAGGCGGGTCCGAGCGCGCAGACGCCGCCGGCGGAGTGATAAAGCGGCAGGACATTGTACATGCGGTCGCAGGCCTTGGCGTTCAGGCCGCCGGCAAAGCCATGCATCATGTAGAGCAGCCGCAAATGGGTGAAATTGGACGCCTTGGGCAGGCCCGTCGTGCCCGACGTGTAGATATAGAAAGCTCTGTCCTTGCACCGAATGCCGTCGCGCCAGGCGCGTTCGGCGGGGAGAGAGGGAAGAGATCGAAGCGCCGAATCGAGATCCTGCATTCCGGCGGTCGCGCCGCCATCGCACCAGCCGGTCGTCCGCGGATCGATCTCCCGCTCGGCGTCGCGGTAGGCGTCTGCGAGTTCGTGTCCGACGATGACGTGTCGCGCGCCCGAGAGGGCGATGGAGTGGGCCAAGGCGGCACCGCGCAGGTTCGTGTTGATCAGCGCCGCGACCGCGCCGGCCTTGAGCAGCCCGAGCCAGGCGACGACATAGTCCGGCCGGTTTTCCATCAGGAGCGCGACCGCTTCGCCGCGTTCGATGCCGGTTTGCCGCGCCCAATGGGCGATGCGATCGGCGGCCGCGTTCAAGGCGGCGTAGCTGATGGTCGAGTCGAGATAGTGGAACACGATGGCGTCCGGTGTGGCGCGCGCCTGCGCCTCGACGACGTCGACGATCGTGTGCGGGCTATCCGGCTTCACGTCGCGCATGCCGATCAGCGTGCGCGAGATGGCGGAGATGTATGTGTATTCGCGCGCGACGGCGTCGAACAATCCCATGGGCGTGCGGGTCAAAATCCGTAAGATGGACCGTCATGGATAGCGATACCTGCGCCACAGCGGAAGTGCTCGACCTGCGCGGACTGAAATGTCCGATGCCGGCCTTGCTGGCCAAGCGGGTGTTGCTGCGCAACGCGGCGGGAACGGTGTTCGACATCATTGCCGACGATCCGTTGGCGGCCGTCGACATCCCGCATATGTGCGCGCAGGAAGCGATCGACGTCTTGTCCGTTCGCAAGGACGCTGGATGCGTCCGGCTCAGGCTGAGAAGACCTAGCGAGCCATCGAACGATCCGCCAGCGGACCAAGCCGCGCGATGACATCGTCGGCGCGCAGCGAATGCGCATTGGCCTTCGCCTGCTGCGGCGTCAGAAGAACGATTTCGGCGTAAGCCTCGTACTGCGTCGTCGGAATTGTGGTCTCCACATCATCGAACGGGTCGAAGGCCCAGCTATGGCGATACCAGCCGAACCCCGGACCCCAGCCGGGCCAACCGGCAAAGTCGGTGTGATAGGTCGTCTTGGCTTCGGTATCGCGGGTGTCGAACTCGAACCAGGCATAACCGGCTTCGCGGGTCGCTTCGGCTGAACGCAGCAAGAGATAATTCTCGACTTGCTCTCTGACCGTTGCGGCATTGCCTCTGAAGCTGACGCGGATGCGATTGTCCGCCAGCCTTTGGTCGGAGTAGCCCAAGGGGTGATCCGGATCCGCGGCTCGATAGGGTGTGGGCGACATACAGGCGGCGAGTGTCAGAAATGTCGATACAAGAGCTAGCCTATTGAAATTCATAGCGGTTCTCCTGCCACGCGCGTCGCCATCATACCACGGTCACAGGCTCACAGGCTTGTGTTCGAGAATTCACTTGATAACTGAATGGTCAGTTATTTAATTGAGGTGATGAAAGAGACTGCGCTCCCTGCCGAGACTCGCTGGACCCGACGTAAGCAAGCCAGGCCTGCGGAGATCCTCGATGCCGCGCTCAAGGTCTTCGCCCACAAGGGCTTCGCTGCCGCGCGTATGGACGACATCGCCAAGGAAGCCGGCGTCACCAAAGGCACGATCTACCTCTATTTCGAGAACAAGGAGGCGGTGTTCAAGTCGCTGGTGCGCGAGGCGGTCGGCACCACGCTCACCAACGTCGCGGCGGATGTTCAGACCTTCGACGGTTCGGCGCGGCTCCTGATCAAGATGGTTCTGACGCGCGTGACCCAGCTCCTGGTTGAAGGCGAGCGATTCGTCCTGCCGAAAATCGTCATCAGCGAGAGCAGCAATTTCCCCTGGCTCGCCGAGTTCTACCGCTTCGAGATCATCGAGAAGGGCATGCAGCTTTTGATGTCGATCATCGAACGCGGCATCGCGCAAGGCGAGTTTCGTCCGCTCCCGACCCATCATGTTGCGCGGCTGTGCGTGGCGCCGGTCCTGCTCTGCGCCATTTGGCGGGTGACCTTTTCCCATCTAGATGCGGAGCCCTATGACTATCGGGGCCTCGTGGAGACCCACCTCGATGTTCTCTTTCGCGGCCTCGCTGTCGGGGGGACGGCGCCATGAGACGAGCGGCCGCCCTCCTGTGCCTGTTTTTGCTCTGCGGCTGCGGCAAGGAAGATGATGCCTGGCTCGGCTATGCCGAAGGCGACAATGCCTTCGTCGCGGCGCCGCAAGCCGGATGGGTGGCGCATATGCGCGTCAGGCGCGGCGACGCCGTGAAGGTCGGCGACATTCTTTTTGCGCTTGACGATACCAGCCAGACATCGGCGCGAGACCAGGCCGTGGCGACGATCGCGATGACCGAGGGACAGATGCGCGAAGCCGAGGCCAATCTCGTGCTCACGCAAAAGGAGTTGGTGCGGCAGTCCGGTTTGCTGCGGGCCAATGCGGGTACGGGTCAGAACTACGACATCGCCAAGTCCAATTATGAACAAGCGGTGGCCCGCATAAACCAAATGAACGCGCAAGAGGCGCAGGCCCGCGCCACGCTTGCCAATGCGCGCTACTTGCTTTCGGAACGCGATGTGGTTTCCAAGACCGCCGGCCGGATCGAGGATGTCTATTTTCGCACCGGCGAATACGCGCCCGCGATGACACCCGTGGTGTCGATCCTGCCGCCACAGAATGTCTATGTGCGGTTCTTCGTGCCGGAAACCGAGTTCGCCAAGATCAAACTTGGTCAGCGCGTCTCGATCAGTTGCGATGGCTGTCAGCAGGGATTGACGGCGACCATCGCATTCATCGCGCAACAAGAAGAATTCACCCCACCCGTCATCTTCTCCAACGGCAGCCGCGAAAAGCTGGTGTTCAAGGTCGAAGCGCGCGCGCCCGGGGGGCTCAGGCTCAATCCCGGCCAGCCGGTGCAGGTGCGGCCGCTCTGATGGCTGGGCTCGCCATCGACGTGCATGGTCTGACCAAGCGGTTCGGGCACAAGACCGCGGTGAACGCAATCGACATTGCAGTGCCGGAAGGCGAGGTGTGGGGGTTTCTCGGCCCGAACGGCTCGGGCAAGACCACCACCATCCGCATGCTATGCGGCCTCTTGCATGCCGACGCGGGCGAGGGCACGTGTCTCGGCTTCGATTTCCGTACCCAATCCGAACAGATCAAGCGTCAGGTCGGGTACATGACCCAGAAGTTCAGCTTCTGGGAGGATCTGTCGATCCGAGAGAATCTCGATTTTGTCGCGCGCGTCTACGAGTTGCCGAACCCGCGCGATGCGGCAGCCGCTGCGATCGACCGCCTTGGCCTTGCCGCCCGACAGGACCAATTGGCGGGCACACTCTCGGGAGGATGGAAGCAACGTCTTGCCCTTGCAGCCTGCATGCTGCACGCGCCGAAATTGTTGCTGCTCGACGAGCCGACCGCGGGCGTCGATCCCAAGGCCAGGCGGGATTTCTGGGATGAGATCCACCGCTTGAGCGGCGAAGGACTGACCGTTCTCGTCAGCACACATTATATGGACGAGGCGGAACGCTGCGATCGCATCGTCTACATCAATCTGGGCTCGATCGTCGCGCGCGGCACCGTCGCCGAGGTCGTGGCACGCTCAGGACTCTTCACATTCGTCGCCGAGGGCGAGGGCGCGCGGGCGCTGGCAGGCGAACTCGAAGGTTCGCCGGGCGTGGAGTTTGTCGCCTTTTTCGGTACCGCCCTTCACGTGAGCGGTCGTGACCGCGCTGCGCTCACGAAGGCGATGGAGCGTCTCAAAGACCGGCCGGGGTTGGAAATCCACGAGGCCCCGCCCAGCCTCGAGGATGTCTTCATCCAGCTCCAGGACAAGAACGGAGACGATCCGTCATGAACGGCCGGCGTTTTTCGCTTTCGCGCATCCTTGCGATTCTCGTGAAGGAATTCATCCAGCTGCGCCGCGACCGGCTGACGTTCGGCATGATCGTCGGCGTGCCCATCATGCAGCTTTTGCTGTTTGGGTTTGCCATCAACAACGATCCCAAGCATCTGCCTGCCGCCGTGGCAATTTCCGATCCTGGCGTCTTCTCCGATTCCATCGTCGCGGCGCTGCAGAATTCGGGATACTACGATATCCGGTTGGCGACGAATTCGCCGGTCGAAGCCAGGCGCTTGCTGGCAGAGGGAAACGTCGCCTTCGTCGTGGAAATCCCGACGAATTTCAGTCGCGACCTGGTCCGGGGCGCGCAGCCAAACCTGCTCGTCGAAGCCGACGCGACGGATCCGGCGTCGTCGTCCAATGCGATCGGCGCCATCAATCGCATTGCGCAAGATGCGTTGCGCGATGATTTGACCGGACCCTTGGCGCAGCGCGCGCAGTCCGCGCCGCCGTTCCAGACGATCGTTCACCTGCTTTACAATCCCGAGGCCAATACACAGTACAACATCGTGCCGGGCCTTCTTGGCATCATCATCACCATGACGATGGTGCTGCTGACGTCGATGGCGCTGACGCGCGAGCGCGAGCGTGGCACGTACGAAAACCTTCTGGCGATGCCGACCCATCCGGCCGAGATCATGATCGGCAAGATCGCGCCCAACATCCTGGTCGGGATGCTGCAAAGCGTATTGGTCCTGCTCGCCGCGAAATTGATTTTCGGCGTACCCATGATCGGCTCGCTCGCCATGCTGGGCGGGGTTCTGCTCATCTTCATCGCCGCGAACCTGGCGGTCGGCTACACATTTTCGACCATTGCCCAGTCGCAACTCCAGGCGATGCAAATGATGGTTTTCTTTTTGCTCCCGGCGATCCTTTTGTCGGGTTTTGCGTTCCCGTTCCGGGGAATGCCGGTATGGGCCCAATGGATCGGCGAAGTGTTGCCGGTAACGCATTTTCTGCGCGTTGTCCGCGGCATTCTGCTCAAGGGGAACGGGCCGGTCGAGATCTGGCCGGATGTCTGGCCGCTCATTCTCTTTCTGTTCGCGGTCCTCACCATCGCGCTGCTCAGATTTCGCCGCACCCTCGATTGAGGCCGCCGCTCAGCCTTGCTAAAGCTAGCTGCCCGTTCCAAGTTCGGGCCCAGGCAGAACCCCCGGGAAACGGGGCGTCTTTTCGGAATTTTTTGGTGGGGTCCGAACGCTTCGCATGACCGGCCTATCCTTGATTTTGCAAATTTCGCTCGCGGGCGTCCTCTGCGTCATCGCCGCTCTTTCGCTGCAACTGATCGTCCTTGGTTACATCAGGCTGTACCGCCCGGCCCCGCGCGTGCGCAGGCCGCTTCTGCCTGACGAAGCGTTGCCGCGTGTTCTCGTTCAGCTGCCGGTCTGCGACGAAGGCCCCTTGGCGGTGCGCGTCGCCGCGGCCGCGGCGCGGCTCGACTGGCCGCTTGATAAGCTGGAGATCCAGGTTCTGGACGACGGGCGCTCCGGCGACCCCGAGGAACTCGCGCATGCGATCATGAGCGTGGTGCCGCAAGATGTGAATCTGAAAGTGCTGCGCCGTGGCGAGCGCTCTGGCTTCAAGGCGGGCAACCTCGCTTTCGGCCTCAAGCATAGCGATGCGCAGTATGTTGCGATCTTCGATGCCGATTTCGTGCCGCCGACCGATTTTCTGCGTCGAACCGTTCCCGCACTGATCGCCGACTCCGGACTTGCTTATGTCCAGGCGCGCTGGAAACACGCCAACCGCACGAAGAATTGGCTGACGCGTGCGCAAGGCATGCTGCTCGACGCGCACTTCGCGGTCGAACAGGAAGCGCGGTTTCGCGCCGGTGTGCCAATGTCTTTCAACGGGACGGCAGGTGTGTGGAATCGCGACGCGATTGACGATGGCGGCGGCTGGACCGGCGACACGTTGACCGAAGATCTCGATCTGTCGATGCGCTGTGCGATGAAGGGATGGCGAAGCGCGTTGCTTGCCGACGTCGAAGTGCCAGGCGAATTGCCTGACACCGCCGCCGCCTGGCGTGCGCAACAGGCGCGCTGGACCACGGGCCATGCCCAGACGGCAAGAAAGCTTCTGCCTGCGATCTGGGCGAGCGGCATGCCGCTGTGGAAGAAGACGGCCATGTCGCTGCAGATGATCCAATTCGCCTTCTACACACTCGCCTTTGTCAGCGCCGTCATCAGCTTGGCCCTCATGTACATGGACGTCGTGTACCTCTTGAGTATCTCGCTGCTCGGCCTCTCGGTTTCCGCACTCGGGCTCATCGCCAGTACGGCCTATCTCTATCTCGGCCAAGTGATGCTCGGGCGCGAGCGTCTGCCCTGCATTGCCCGCTCCATCGCGCTCGCCGTGGTGTTCCCCAGCGGGTTGATCCTGGCGAACAGCCGCGCAACCTTCGAGGCCTTCTTCAGTTCGCAGTTGAATTTTCAGCGTACGCTTCGCTCAGGCGAGCGCTATGCCGGTGGTTGGCGCGGCGGGCCGGAGCTGGTTGCGGGTCTGCTCCTGCCGATTTTCGCCTTTGCGGAGCAGGCCTGGAGCGCGCCGTTCTTCTTTTTTGCGGTCACGGGCCTCGTTTCAATCGGCGCGATGGGTCTCTCGGGAGCGACGACGGCGCTGCCCAGCCGCGAAATCCGATCCAGAGAATAGCGCGGAAATCAACCATTTTTATTGCTTTTAAAAGTTGGCGGTCTCGGCTAACTGCGTTTTGAACCTTTCCTGTGAGCATGGCTCTCAGACCGGCAACAGGACAAAAAGGGGGCAATACATGGTTTCTGCCGAAGTCGGGCGGTACGCCGCCGCCGTTGCCTTGTGCACGCTGCTTGCAGGGTGCGGCACGCTTGATGGCATCGCGCCTTCACCGCCCGATTCGTCTTATGCCCGTGATCAGCGCGGCACCGTGCCTGCGGGACCTGCCGACGATCCAACGCTTTTCCCCGATGATGATCGCGATTCTTCGCCGGCGTTGGTGGCTGGCGCCGTTCAGTGCGTTCCTTATGTACGGGCGCATTCCGTCGTCGACATCCATGGCGATGCCTATACCTGGTGGGAGAAAGCCGCCGGCGTTTATGACCGTAGCTCCGCCCCCGTCGAAGGCTCCGTCATGGTCATGGTGGGCTATGCCGGCAAGCACCGCGCCCATGTGGCGATCGTGCGCCGGCTCGTCACGCCGCGCGAAATTCGCATCGACCACGCCAATTGGCTCAACGACGGCGCGATCTATGTCAACGATCCGGTCATCGACGTCAGTCCCGACAATGACTGGAGCCAAGTGAAAGTCTGGAATATCCGCTCCGGCACCTGGGGCACCAAGATCTACGCCTTGCGCGGCTTCATCGGGCCGGGGCAGGCCAATCCGCTGGTGTCGTCCAACACGAAACCGGACGACGACCTGATTGCCCGCCAAATCGCCGCGTCCGATCCGACGGTCGACTATCCCGCGGCTCCCACCGTTTCGGCACCCCGCTCGAGAGCTATTCGCTGAACGAATTCCGTGGTTTGGCGACATTTCTGTGCCATTCCGCCTCGCCCCTCTTTGCCTGTCGCGGGCGCAAGACTAATGTCCCGCGCCTTTGCGGAACTGGTGCTTCGACTCGGTCCCGCTCCGACAGACCGTTCCGCGGGATAGCCCTAGTCGCACGCCGTGAACAAGACAGACGCATCCGTCCCACAACCGCTGGCAAGTGACATCCTTGCTGCTGCCGACACGGCGGCTGCGCAACATGCGCCGGCAGAGCCACGTTCGCGAAAGCGCGATGCCCTGCTGACGTTGGGCGCACTCGGCGTCGTGTTCGGCGATATCGGTACGAGCCCGATTTATGCGATGCGCGAGACAGTGCTGGCGACGGGCGGCGCCGTCCCCGGCCAAGCCGCCATCTTCGGCGCGCTATCGCTGATCCTGTGGGCTCTCGTCATCATCGTGACGTTGAAATACGTCATCCTCATCATGCGCGCCGACAACAACGGCGAAGGCGGCGTCTTGGCCCTCGCCACTCTGGCGCACCGCTCGCCGGGACTTGGGCGGCGCGTCAAGATGCTGATCGGCTTCGGTGCCATCCTGGGACTTGCCTTGTTCTACGGCGACGGGATGCTGACGCCGGCGATTTCGGTGCTGAGTGCGGTTGAAGGTCTCAGCGTCGTCAGTCATACGTTCGAACCTCTCGTCATACCGTTGACGCTGGCGATCCTGATCGGGCTTTTCGTCATGCAGAGCCGCGGGACTGCACGCATCGGACGCTTGTTCGGCCCCGTGATGGTGGTCTGGTTTTTCGTTCTCTCGGTCCTCGGCATCAGTTGGATCATCCGCGCGCCGATCATCCTGACTGCGCTTAATCCCTGGTACGGACTTTCCTTGTTCGCGCACGAACCCTGGACGGCGTTCGTCGCGCTCGGTTCGGTCGTACTCGCCGTGACTGGCTGCGAGGCGCTCTATGCCGACATGGGGCACTTCGGCAAGGTACCGATCCGCAGCGCCTGGTTCTTCGTTGCGCTTCCCGCGCTCGTCTTGAACTATTTTGGTCAGGGTGCGTCGCTTCTCGTCAATCCGCATCACGCGGCAACGGCGTTCTATTCAATGGGGCCGAGCTGGGCGCATTATCCGCTGGTCGTGCTGGCGACCTGCGCCACCATCATTGCATCGCAGGCGGTGATCTCGGGCGTCTTCTCGATGACGCGTCAGTCGGTGCAACTCGGACAGTTGCCCCGCATGGAAATTCGCCACACCTCCATGACGGATTTCGGGCAGATCTTCGTACCGCGGATGAATGCGCTGCTGCTGATCGGCGTGGTGCTGATCGTTCTTATCTTCCGTACGTCGGGCGCGCTGGCCGCCGCCTATGGCATCGCGGTCACCGGCGTGATGGTGATCGATACGTTCCATGTCTCGCTGGTCGCCGCCAAGCAGTGGCATTGGGGCGTCAAGCTCGCGGTCGCGATTTTCGGCGTGCTCGGATTGGTCGACGTGACGATGCTGCTCGCCAATCTCCTGAAGATTCCGCAAGGGGGCTGGCTGCCGCTCGCGATCGCCGCCGGCGTCTTCGTTGTGATGGAGACCTGGCGTCTTGGCAGGCGCATCCATCAGGACCGCATCCGCGATGATTCGCTTCCCATCGATCTCTTCCTCGAGCGGGCGGACAAGACTCCGCTGCGCGTCGCCGGCACCGCCGTCTTCATGGCGGCGCGCAGCGACGTGGTTCCAGGTGCGCTCCTCCACAATCTCAAGCACAACAAGGTGCTTCATGAGCGTGTGATCATCTGCAACGTGGTGGTCGAAGACACGCCGATCGTGCCGGATCACCAGCGGCTGGAGGTCGAGAAGCTGGGCAAGGGCTTTTTCCGCGTGCGCATCCATCATGGCTTCTTCGAAATGCCCGACGTGCCAGAGGCGCTCGCCCAGGCGCGGCCTTTCGGCATCGTCATCGATGTCGATACCGCGACCTTCTTCATCGGCCACGAAACGCTGGTCCCGGCGGAGCATTCCGAGCTGGGCCGTTGGCGCACCTGGCTCTATATGCGGCTCGCATCAAACGCGCTGTCCCCGGCGCGGTTCTACCACCTTCCGCCCAACCGGGTCGTGGAGTTGGGCACACAGGTCTCGATCTAGATGAGCGAAGCAGTGATCAAAGGTCCCACTTTCAGGCGCCAAGCGGGTCTTACGCTGGGTGCGCTCGGCGTGGTGTTCGGCGATATCGGAACCAGTCCGCTTTATGCGGTGAAGCAGTCCGTGATTGCCGCCGGCGGAAATCTTCCCGGCCCTCCTGCGGTGCTCGGCGCGCTGTCCTTGATCTTCTGGTCCCTGATTTTTGTTGTGACCGTCAAATACGTCTTCATCATCATGCGCGCCGACAACAATGGCGAGGGCGGGGTCATGGCGCTGGCCGCGCTCGCGCACCGTTCGACCGGTCTTGGCCGCGGCATCAAAACGGCCATCGGACTCGCATCGCTCGCCGGACTCGCACTCTTCTACGGCGATGGGATGCTGACGCCGGCTATTTCGGTGCTGAGCGCCGTCGAAGGACTCGGCGTTGAAAGCGACAGCCTGAAGGAAGCGATTCTGCCGCTCACGTTGATGATTCTGATCGGTCTCTTTGTCCTGCAGCGCTTTGGGACGGAAAGTATCGGCAGGATGTTCGGGCCGGTGATGATTGTCTGGTTCATCGTCATGGCATGGTTGGGCATCGTTGCGATCGTGCACGATCCGCTTATCCTGGAGGCGATCAATCCCTGGTACGGCATTTCCCTGTTCATCCGTACTCCGTGGACCGCGTTCGTGGCGCTCGGCTCCGTAGTCCTGGCGGTGACAGGTTGCGAAGCTCTATATGCCGACATGGGACATTTCGGCCGCGGACCGATCCGGTTCGCCTGGCTTTACTTTGCCTTGCCGGGCCTGCTTCTGAACTATTTCGGTCAAGGCGCTGCCGTGCTCGCGGATCCCAGGACGTCGTCGAATACCTTCTATGCTTTGGCGCCGCACTGGCTGCATTATCCGCTGGTCGCGCTTGCCACCATGGCCACGATCATTGCTTCACAGGCCGTGATTTCGGGCGTGTTCTCGATCACGCGCCAGGCGGTGCAGCTCGGCCAGCTGCCGCGCATGGAGATCCGGCATACCTCAGCGACCGAGTACGGCCAGATTTACGTTCCGCGCGTCAACGCCATGCTCGCGGTCGGCGTCGTCCTCATCGTGCTGATCTTTCGCACTTCGGATGCGCTCGCGGCAGCCTACGGCATCGCGGTCACCGGCGTGATGGTCATCAGCACGTTCCTCGTCGGCATCGTCGCAGTGCGGCAATGGAAATGGCGTATGCCGGTCGTCATCGCGGTCTTCGGTGCGCTGGGCCTGGTCGACCTGACATTCCTTTCGGCCAACACGCTCAAGATCGTGCAGGGCGGTTGGCTGCCGCTTGCCATGGCGGCGCTTGTCTTCGTTCTGATCGACACCTGGCGCGTTGGACGCCGGGTCCATGTCGATCACATGCGCGAGGACACGCTGCCGCTCGATGTCTTCCTGGAGCGGGCTCCCGCCGCCCGCGTCGCGGGAACGGCGATCTTCCTCGCCGCGCGCACCGATGTTGTCCCGGGCCCGCTCCTGCATAGTCTCAAGCACTACAAGGTGATGCACGAGCGCGTCGTTCTTGCCTCGATCTCGGTCGAAAACGTGCCCTTCGTCCCCGTCGAGCGGCGGGTCGAGGTCGCGAAGCTCGGCAAGGGCTTCTTCGAGGTCAAAATTCGCTATGGCTTCTTCCAGACGCCGGACGTTCCGGGTGCGCTGGAACGTTGCCGCGCGCTTGGCCTGGCGCTCGACCCCGACACGTCCACTTTCTTTCTCGGCCGCGAGACGTTGGTGCCAGGTGCGCATCCCGATCTTAGAAGCTGGCGCATTGCGCTCTACACCTGGCTCGCGTCGAACGCGCTGGCGCCGGCCGGTTATTTCCAGCTTCCGCCCAATCGCGTCGTCGAATTGGGAACCCAGATCACGATCTGATCAGTCGAGCGCATAGACGAGCGCCTTCAGATAAGCGGTCTCGGGCAAGAGCGGATGCACGGGATGATCGGGTGAAGCGCCCGCTTGGCGGATCAGGGTGGATCTGCGCATGGCACGCGCAATGCCTGCCGCGCTCTCGCTTGCGAAGCGTTCCGGCGAAATGTTGTGCGAACAGGATGCGAGCATCAAATATCCGTTCGGAGCGACGACAGACGCGGCCAGACGCGCAAGCTTGCGGTAGGCTTTCGCGCCCGGTTCGAGGTCCTTGCGCGCGCGCACGAACGGCGGCGGATCGGCGATGACGATGTCGAACATCTCTTTGGCTGCCGCAAGCCGTTCCAATTCTTCGAACACATCGACCTTGACGAATTTGCCCGCCACGCCGTTTGCCGCCGCAGCTTCCTCGCCCAGCGCCAAGGCCGGAGCCGAAGAATCGAGACAGATCACCTCGCGCGCGCCGTTTTTTGCCGCCGCGATGCCGAAACCGCCGCTATAGCTATAGGCGTCGAGCACGCTCTTGCCCTTCGCCAGCTTGGCCATGAAAGCGCGATTGTCGCGCTGATCGTAGTACCAGCCGGTCTTCTGGCCGCCGGTCGCATCGGCGAAATAGCGCACGTGATTTTCTTCGACCACGATGCGCCGAGCATCGCCCTTGGCCGCGCGGACATAGTCGTCGAGTCCCTCGAGAGCGCGCGACGGTGTGTCGTTGCGCAAGATGACATTCGCGGGTGCGAGCGTCTTTTCGAGCGCCGTCAGCAGCGGGTCGATGAGCTTCTCCATACCCGCGGTCGTGACTTGGACCACGACCGTGTCGTCGAAACGGTCGATGGTGAGGCCTGGCAGTCCGTCGCCTTCGGCGTGGACGAGGCGGTAGAACGGCCTGTCATAGAGAGCCGTACGGAGCGCGCACGCACGCTCGAGACGGCGCACGAAGAAGCCGGTCCCGATGATCGTGTCCGGTGCGGGATCGAGCAGGCGCACCGCAATCAAGCTCTTTGCGTTGAAATAGCCGGTTCCGAGCACGCGGCCGTCATCGCCGGCGACGGCGACGATCGTTCCAGGTTCCAGCGCCTTCGCTGCCGCGTCCATCTGGATTTCGTTGGAGAAGATCCAAGGTGCGCCCGCGCGCGCGCGGCGGCCTTCCTTCGGCCTGAGACGAATAATCTTATGGGAAGTCATGGCCTCGGGTTAGCACGAAGCCACCGCTGCGGCCATCCGTCGACAAGCCCATCCTCAAATCGTCATGGCCGCCCTCGACATGGCCGGGTATTGCTGCCTCAAGGACCGATCTTGTCTGCGGGGATTGCTTGCCACGCCAGACGGCGCTCTTCGGTCGGTGCAGACGCTACATGCAGAGCGCCATCGCCAAAGATCATCGTCATGCGCTTGGCCGCATCGTAGGCTGGCCACTGCGCAGCCTCGCTCGACGGATTGCCGGTTTTTGCAAAGGCGATCCAAGCATCCATCATCGCGTTGGACAGTTCCTCGGCTGCGGCGCCCGCGCCGAAAAAGGGTGCTGCGCCCTTCACGCGCATGGTGCCGAACATGAAGCCGAGTTCCAGTGCGTGACACGCGCCGAGCGCGCCGTTCATCATGGGTGACGTCCAGTCGAAGCGATAGGCATAGACCGGTGCGTGCGCGGCCTGGCTTTCGAGAAGCCGCGTGGCCGGGATGAAGAAAGAGTGATCGGTCATCACCTCGTTCCAGCGCTCGAATGGCGTCCCTTTGGCATAGCCAAGAAGCAAATTGCCGACGGCGGCGTCGCCGACGAGATTGCCCGTCATCTTGCGCAGGCGCGCTTCGTCCATGGCGCGCAAGTTCGCCGCCGAAACCGTGAAGAGCTTCCACTCATCGCGCGTAGTGCCCGTCATCACCGGCACGCCTTTGGCCGAGCCGTCGGCAACGCAGTCGATGGCCCGCTTGGGAAGGATCGTTCCGTCGATCGTGGGCGCAAACGGCATGCCCAATCCCACTTCGCGGGGCGATGCGAGCATGTCCTTCTGGATGCCGAGGATGGTCTCCCAAGGCGCATCAGACGGATCGGCGGAGCCGAGCTTTTCGAGCACATGGTGCGCCACCTTCGCCGATGTGTCGCGGGCATAGCCGATGTCGCTGGCACCGGATTGCGCGATCGCCTTGTGGAAGAGGCCGCGGGCCGAAGGCGCGGCAAGCAAGGCGCCGACGCTCATGCCGCCGGCGCTCTCGCCGAAGATGGTGACGTTTCCCGGATTGCCGCCGAATGCCGCGATGTTCCGCTGCACCCACGTCAGAGCCGCGATCTGATCGGCAAGGCCTTCCGCACCCGTTCCCGGAAACTTGCCGCCGCTCGCATCGTGCAGGTTGAGAAAGCCAAAGGCGCCCAGGCGATAGTTGATCGTGACCAGCACCACGTCGCCGCGCGGCACGATGAATTTGCCGTTGTAGGTGCCGACGCTGCCGGCGCCGTTGACGAAGCCGCCGCCGTGAATCCAAACCAGAACCGCGCGCTTCCCGGCGTCGCAGGCTGGCGTCTGGATATTGAGATAGAGACAATCCTCCGAGCGCGTGCCCGGCGTGCCGCCCAGTACCGCGCCCGAGGCGCTTTCGATTTGGGGTGCAATATTGCCGAAGCGCGAGGCGTCGCGCGTGCCGACCCAGGGCTCAGGCGGCTCGGGCAGGCGCCAGCGCAAGTGTCCGACGGGCTGTTTCGCGAAGGGAATGCCGTTGAAACGGAGAACGCCATCTCTGGCCACGCCCTGGAGCTTGCCCTGTGCGATCTCGACGGTCGCGGATAGTACCTGGTCCATCCCATCCCCCAACTCGGCTATCCCGGCCACACCAAAATGGGTGACATAAGTTCGGAGCGCCACGCAAAGGGCGCCACCGAAGCTTAACCGGAAATTGACGGGCAAGGGGCATTAGTTTGGCATGCGAACCGTAGCGCGCTCCGACCCAATGAAGGCGTTCAACGAACAAGCGAAAGCCTCAGGCTGGACCTTCACGTGCGGCCCCGCGACGGGCTTCAATCATCCGGCTCTGTCGGGCGCTTTGGCACTCTGGCGTGAGAAGGCGAAGGGCCGCGCGATGCCGGCGCGCTCCGACATGACGGCCAGGCTGATGAAGGCTTACATGCCCCACATGTCGCTTCTCGAAAGGGTCGAAACCGCCAAGGGCCCACGTTATCGCGTTCGTTTGCATGGCACCGCGCTTGCGAGCTATGCGGGCGACAAGACCGGCCAATTTCTGGACGAGATGATCCCGCCGGATCTTATCGGCAGCTACACCAGTGTATACGACACCGTGCTGGAACGTCTCGAGCCCATGCGAGTGGTGCGCGATTTCCAGGTGCCGGAGCTCGATTACCTGGCGGGTGAGAGCCTGGTCGCACCCTTGTCGGCGCCGGGAAAGACGACGCCGCTCGTTCTCTCCGTCACCTATGTGATGCCGCGCAGCGGCGCGCGCTGAGAGTTACGCCGAAGTCACCGAAAATCCCGCGCGCGGAAAATGCACCACCACGTCGCCCACTTCGGCGCTCGAGCGACGGATCGCGATTTCATGCGCATTGCAGAACACGATTTCGCCGGCGATCGGATCGCGGCCGTAATCGTCCGCGGCGACGTGGACCTTGTCGCCGGGCTTTCTGCCATGGGGATCGTGGGGATCCTGCGCCGGCTTGGCCTCCGATGTCGCATTCTTGGCGATGGCGAGCGCTTCCTTCGGACTCAGATCTGTGTGGGTGCCATGACCGATGGCGCGCACGCGCTCGTACCAGGCGAGCACCTTGGGAAATTCCTCGAGCGTCGATTTCGCCCGGTGCGGCAGCGCACTGTTGACGAACCAGGGATTCATGAAGGCGTGAATGTCGGCAAGGCCGGGCTTGTCGCCGCCCCAGAAGGCTCTGCCGTCCTCGAGCTGATCCGCAAGGAATCTGGTATGCGCGCGATATTGATCGCGCATGAACGGCACAGCGGCCTTGAGCGCATCAGACGAAAATCCGCCGCCGCTCATCGCCGCGCGGTCCTTCTTGAAGTCCTCCGGTACCATGTCGCCGATCTCGCCGAAGATGATCGCGACGGCGGCCTGGAAGATCTGGCGGTCGGCCCAGAAACCGAGACCGTAAGGCGCGCCCTTGTTCTCGGGTGAAAGGCTCGGCGTGGGATGGCGGCGCTCGATCTCGCGCAGGATGATCTGGCTGTCGCAGAAGATGTCCGCACCGATCTGCATCACCGGAATCTTGCGGTAGCCGCCGGTCAACGGAATGAGATCGGGCTTCGGCATGATCACCGGCTGGATGACCGAGCGCCAGGCGAGCTTCTTGATGCCGAAGGCGACGCGCACCTTCTCTGAGAAGGGCGAGTTCGGATAGTTGTGCAGGATGATGTCGTGGGCCACGGGGTGAAACTCCTTTATCTCTTGTCGTCAACTCAATTCGTTCGAGAAGCGGATGTTGTTGTTCTTGATGCCTTCCAACACGACGTCCAACCCGCCGGAGCGGATCATCCATTCCAGGCGATGATCGCGATATTCGCGCTTGAAGACGCCGCTCTGCACCGCGCCCGCAACCTGCGTCATGCCTTTGAGCGAGTCGGCCGCCGCGGTTGCGGCCTTGCGCACCGACGCCCGCGCATTGGCGCGGGTGAGCCATTGGCCGAGCGGCGATTTCTCATCCGGCCCGAAGCCGTTGCCGCGCGCACCGTTAAGATAAGGCACGACGGAAAGATCGCCCCATCCGAACGTCTCGCCGTTGAACCATTGCGCACTGCCGAGGTGACGCGTCAGCCACTCATAAATGCCGCGCGCCTGTGACATCGCGCGCGCCTCCAGCGTCCTGGCACGCTCGCCTTCCGCGCGTTTGAACCAGCGGATCTCGCCCATGCCCCAGTTGATTGGCTCGAACAGCGTGTCCATCACGTCTTCGATGGTGCGCGCATTGGCGCGCTCGGCCGGTGACTTTGGCAGAAGCGCCGGGATCGGCCACTTGTCCTCGATATATTCCAGGATGATCGTCGAATCGAAGATCATCGTCTCGCCGTCGATCAGGGCGGGAACTTCGCCGCGCGGATTGGCTTGTAGGAATTCGCGGTCCGGTTGACCTGAGCCGATGGCACTCGGCATCTTGGTTTCGTAGGCCACGCCTTTTTCGTCGAGCGCGATCTTCACCTTTTGCGCATAAGGGCTGAGGGGATGCTCGTAAACAATGACGGTCATGATGCCTCCAATATCAAAGCAGCTAGTCGCTGTCGTTTCATTTCCATTTTCGTGTCAAGCGCATGAGAGCGAGAGTCGCCGTGAATGCCATGGTCAGCGCCATTGTGACGACCGTGGTGCTGCGGATATCGTTGGCCTGCCAGACATGTCCGGCGGCATCTGCGACGGCGCGCGGCTGCTGCGTCAGCCACGGCACGATGTGCGTCAGTCCCGGAGCGACGTAGAGTATTATCGCTGTCAGTCGCAAGATAGGTTCGCGCACTATCGGGGAGCGGGGTGCTCGAAGTGACAGGATGAATGCGAACAACTGAAAAAACAGCCACGAAGTTAGAAACCAGCCCGCAAAATTGGACATTGGCACGCCAAAGTCTGCGCCACCATCGTGCCATACCCAGGCACGAAAAATCGTGGCCATTGGTGGATCCATCACCAGGTCCCACTGTGTCATGACAAAGGCGGAAATGATTGGCAGCACGAAGAGATTGCCATCTTCTCGCAGCCGCATGTCGGCGTGATCAAGTAACGTAGCGGCGACGATCCAGGAGAAGTATCCCATTCCAAACCAGAGAAAGCCGACAATGATGGGAATGGTTCCAATGTGCGGCATCCAATCCCCGACGACAAAGTGATAGTGACCGAAAGGAAAGCCGGTAACACTCGAGAGGTTTTCCATCGCGAATGAGACGACGAGACAAATTGCGAGAAGGGTCGAAGCCCTCTTCCATCCGTAGGTGAGGCACGAATGCAGAATCGCAGCTGAAATTCCAGTTGCAGCGAGCGCTTGGCCGAACGGCCCGGGATTCCAGGCAAAGCCGATGACGACAACGAGGAATAGAGCCAGCGCCAGCCAGGTCGCGATCTCAATCATTCGCGCCGACGCTGCACTCGTCACTTCCTGTCCTTCCATAGTTGCGCCATCCAGCCGAACAGTGTGGCGGCATCCGACGGCGTGTCTTTCGAGCCGAATTCGCGATAGAGCGTGGCGACATTGACGGCGATGCGTTCGCTGTCGCCCCAGCCGGCATAATCGTCGAGCGCGACGGAGCGCGCCGCCTCGAACGCGCCCATGCCGGCGTCGAAGCGCTTTCTCGCTTCGTCGCGGATGTAGCAAAGATAATCGCGCACCCGCGCCACGCCTTTCTTGTCGGTGACGGGTCCATGGCCGGGCACGATCGTCTCGACATCCATCGCAGCGATGGTTTCGCAGGCCGCGATCCAGTTCTCTACCGGCCCAACCCACATGATCGGAGTGCCGTCGATGAAGAGGATGTCGCCGGTGAAGAGCGTTTTGTCGGAGGGCACGTGCACCAGCGCGTCGCCGCCGGTGTGCGCGGGACCGACTTCGATCAGCTCGACTTTCTTGGCGCCGACGTGCCGCGTCTTATGGCCGCTGAAC
>DATLOU010000062.1:0-3037 GCA_035536115.1 Rhizomicrobium sp. | reverse complement strand
CTTGCCGGGGTTTACCTGATCTACATTGAGAGGCCGCTCAGGCGGCGCACCGATGCCCCACGCATTTGGGACGTCTTCGACACACTCACCTATCGCGAGCGCTATGAAAACCTGTTGGCGCGCACCGGTTGTGACGCCCTGACCGGCGCGCTCGACCGCCAGTCTCTCGAAGCGCACGGACGCCGTGCCGTCGAGCATGCTGCCGCCGCAGGCCGGCACTTAGCGTTGCTGCTCGTCGATATCGATCACTTCAAGGAGTTCAATGATCGGTTCGGTCACGCCGCCGGTGACGGTATCCTGAAGCGCATTGTGCTGGACGTGATCGCGACGGTTCGCATGTCTGATTTCACCTACCGTTTCGGCGGCGAGGAATTCGTCGTTATCGCCGATGGTCTCAATACCGACGATGCCTGGGCGCTGGCCGAGCGCATTCGACGCCGCGTCGCAGCCGGCGGGAGCGGGTCCGAAGGCCGGCTCACGGTCAGCATCGGTATCGCCCATTGTCCGGGCGACGGCCGAAACTACGAAGCGCTCTTCGACGTTGCCGACAGGCGGCTCTATGAAGCAAAGTCCGCCGGACGCAATCGCGTTGTCGGCGGCGAGAAAGGCATGCGGCTCGTTCACGCGGGCTAAAGGAGACCGGTGGAAGCAAGACGACCGTGACCGGGCTTGTCCCGGCCACGGTCGTCTTGCTTGAATGGCCGCGAACGCGCTGCCTTCGGCAGGCGTGGGCATGACACATCCAACGGTGCATTCATGCGTTACCAACTGTTCTATTGGCCGGAAATTCAGGGCCGTGGCGAGTTCGTGCGGCTTGCGCTCGAAGATGCGGGTGCCGCCTATGATGATGTTGCCCGTAAAGCGGGCGGTATGGATCGAATGTTTGCAGTTATGAAAGGCGGGCGTGACAAACATCCGCCGTTCGCGCCGCCGTTTTTGAAGGCGGGTAAGCTTGTGATCGGGCAAGTGGCAAACATTCTTTTTTATCTTGGACCTCGCCTGAAACTGAGCCCACGCGATGAAGCAGGCCGGCTATGGCTGCACCAGCTGCAGCTGACGGTCACGGATTTCGTGAAAGAAATCCACGACACGCACCATCCAGTCGGTTCGGGGCTTTACTACGAGGACCAGAAGCCGGAAGCAAAACGCTATACGGGAAATTTTCTCGATGAGCGCGCGCCGACATATCTGGGCTACTTCGAATCCGTGCTGAAAAAGAGCGGCGGGCCTTACCTGCTTGGCCGCAAGGCGACCTATGTGGACCTGTCGATGTTTCAGTTGATCGAGGGGCTGCGCTACGCCTTCCCAAACTCGGCCAAAGACATCGAGCGACGGGTACCCGGCCTCGTTTCCGTCCGGCACAAGGTCGCGACACGGCCCGGCATCAAGGCGTACCTCGCATCACCACGACGGATCGCCTTCAACGAGATGGGAATTTTCCGGCACTATCCCGAGCTGGACCACTAATCGGTTTTTAGCCCAGTGCCGTGAGTGTCTTGCCACCAGCACTCACCGACTTGGCCGACACAAGCGTGAATGCAATGACGCAAGGTTCGGTGCCCTTGTTGATCCAGTTATGGATCGTTCCGCGTTGCACGAGCACATCGCCGGCCTTGAGGTGGACGGTCGTCCCGTCGAGGTCCATGTCGATCTCGCCAGACACGACGACAGCATAGTCGATTGAATCTGTACGGTGGTTTCGCGGCGCTACGCCCGGGCCGAAACTGACGATACGAAATACTGTTCCGTTCGGGATCGTTGTTCCGATCTTCTTGCCGGACGGATCGGCGTCGCCGTCGTTGTTGACCGGGAAGCCCTCGCTGGACCAGATCACGCTGTAAAGTGCGCCCGGACGTTGCGACGTGACGTTCTTGATTGTCTCGTCGATCAGCACTTTCGCGCGGCCCTGGTCATCATGCCCGGTAACAACACGGCGGATATTGAGGCTCATGAGTGTTCTCCTGGGACTTGCAAACTACAAAGACTCGTCGACGGGCAGAGGCTTTTTACTGGTCTCGTGCCAGAGCAGGAATAGGCCAGATCCCACCACGATTGCCGAACCACCGAGCAGCGCCAACGTCGGCACGTCTCCCCAAAAGAAGAAGCCGAGGGCCGCCGACCACACCAGCATGAAATAATAAAATGGGCCCACTGCGGACGGTGGGGCGAGCGAAAGCGCACGCGTCCACCAGTACTGACCGACTGCGTTGATCACGCCGTTGGCGATCAGAACTCCCGCGTCGAGTGGGCTCGGCCAGGCAAAGGCAAAGGGCAGCGCCAGCGTGAAAAACAGCGCGAGGAAGATCATCTGGTACATGGTGAGCGTTTCTGTCGACTCGGTCGTCGTCATGCCTCGCACGGCCGCCGTCACGCTGCCAAACAATACAGCATTGGCGATCGCGAACATGGCGCCGAGGCGGAAGCTGTCAGCGCCGGGAGCAGCAACGAGCATGACGCCGAGAAAGCCGGCCCCCAATGCCGCAATGCGGGCAAGACCCACTTTTTCCTTGAGCCAAATTGCGGCGAATAAGGTCGCAAACAGGGGCGAGGAGAAATTGATGGCGACGGCGCCCGCCAACGGCATCAATCCGAAAGCGATGATGATCAGGCTCTGCGCCGTCGCCTGAGTCGCGCTGCGGCCGAGATGATCGCGCAGGCGGTTTGTGCGGAGCACTTTGAGCCCCGTCCGGGGCAGGATCAGTGCAGCGCACGTCGCCAGCGAGGCGATGGCACGGAAGAACAAAACCTCAATGAACGAATACTCGGCGACTTGCCATTTTGAGAGGGCGCTTGAGATCGCAAACATGACTGTCGCACCCAGCATGAACAAAATGCCCAGCGGGATACGATCGGCGCGGTTAGCGGCGCGGTCGAGGCTATCGGCGGTCAAGGGAAGGGCCCCGGCGAGTTTCGGCGAATGCCTAGCATGGCCATAAATTGGTGGGCAGGGCCAAAAGCGAATGGCGGGGCTGCGCAACCAGCGCGGTCGGAGGGAGATTGCGCCGAATTCAGCGCTTTCTGCGCCGCATCCGCGCCT
>DATLOU010000061.1:0-2958 GCA_035536115.1 Rhizomicrobium sp. | reverse complement strand
TCACGTTGTGCTCAAGCCAGACCTGGCGGATTTCGCCGATGACATTGTCGCCCGGCTCACTTGCAAGGTCGATACCCAGGATTTCCGCGCCGATCGAACCCGACAGACGCCGCACTTGAAATCCGTTTCCCGCCATGACCGACGCCCCGTTGCTGCTGCGATGTCTTTTGAATTTAACATAGCCAGGCTGGCGCCGCCCACCGCAATGTACCAGCAGGCATCAGGCATGTCCGAGAATGATGCATTCGGATCAGTCGAAAACGGAATCAATCCACCACCGGGATCGAACGCTGCAGTGGTTATCCAATCCGAATCCATCCATCGTGCGCCCACACCTACGCCCACATAGAATCCGATCCGGCTAACGACCGGTGCGGGCGGTGGCGTGTAAGCAGGTGCCTTGCGCGGCAAATCGGCCGCCGATGCTATCTGGGTGAACGCTACGGTGGAAACCGCAGCGATTACTGTAAGTCCCGAATTTTGGCGACGAAAACGTAACACCCGAGCCATTCTGTGCGGTCAGCGTGATGTCCGCCTTGGGTCAAAGGCAGACATGTACAGGGCACCCACGCATGTCCGCTAAGTGCCAATAGTGGAACTCGCAGACCCTCGCTAAATCGGCAAATTCGGAACTCAAGCGGTTTTTATCGAACTAAAAGAGCCGCAGGAAAGTTCTCCAACAAATGGGAAGGAGGATTGAACCATGAAACGATTTATCGTGGCGTTCGCGATGCTATTGAGCGCGACGTCTTTCTCATTCGCGCAAAGCCTGACCAACTTCGGCCCCAACGCGCCTTCGTATGGCGACAGTTATGGCAAACCAGTGGCCGGCACCTACCCTCCGCTTCAGAAGCGTGCTTACAGATCCTATGCTTACCAGCCCTACTGGCATCATCGCCATCGATATCACCCCGGGTACCGGCATCATCGATATTGGCACTGAAACAGCACTGTGAGCGCCACGTTTTGAAACCGAAGGCATAGAAATTTAGTGTAAGCTTCATGATCCTTAAGACAGCAACGTTGATCGTCGCTGCGCTGGCAGCTACCGCAACCGCGTGTTGGGGGTTTGGCTTCACGTTCGGTGCAAATCCGTACACGGAAGGCCCGTACTATAGTTATAACCCGCCCGACGTTCGCCAAACTTGCGTGTGGCAGCGGAAATGGGTTGTCGATAAGAACGGGCGCCGGGCGCTAAAGCGCACCCGCATATGTCATTGAGCGACATACTTCGCTTCGAAGTCACCCAAGAGTCTTGCTCGGCGCTATGCCGTTCCCGTCGAACGCCTTGATACCGCGCCGCTCGCCGAAGACACGGTGTTTCCGATCATGACAAGAACCGGGCCGGGCAATCCCGCCTGCGCAAGCTGCTCCGGAAGTTCAGCGATGGACGACGTGACGACGGCCTGATCGGGCCGGGTGGCGCGTGAGATCGCTATCGCGGGAGTCTCGGGATCGAGACCTTCGGCAATCGCTTTCTCGGCCAGTGCGGCAAGCGTGCGCGTGGGCATAAAGACGGCCGTCGTCGTCGAAGGATCCGCGAGACTCTTCCAGTCAAGGTCGGCCGGCAGGCCGCCGCGTTTAGCATGACCGGTAACGTATTGGAGCCGGCGCGCCTTCCTGCGATCCGTCAGTGCAATGCCAAGCCGCGCCGCCGCGCCCTGCACCGAGGTAATGCCGGGCACGACATCGACAGTAATATTGGCCACTTCGCAGGCCGTGATCTCTTCGGCCGCGCGTCCGAAAATCAGCGGATCGCCGCCCTTGAGGCGGACGACGCGCTTGCCCTGCTTCGCCAGGCTCACCATCAGGCTGTTGATGTCCTCCTGCGTGCAGGACGGACCGAAGCCTGTCTTCCCGACCAGCATTTTCCTCGCTTCGCGACGCGCGAAATCCATCACCTCGCGCGACACGAGATCGTCGAACAAAATCACGTCCGCGGATTGAAGCGCGCGCACGGCGCGCAGCGTCAGCAATTCCGGATCGCCCGGCCCGGCGCCGACCAAGGTCACCGATCCGCTCTCGACCGCCGCTCCCAGGCCTTTCACTTCGGCAACGAAGCTGTCGAAATCGGCCTGGACCGGCGCGCGATCGGGATTGGCGACGGCATGCGCCGTGAACAGCTGCCAGAATTTCCGCCGTGCAGCGAATGACAGCCCCGCGAGCTTCAGCGCGCCGCGCCAGCGCGCGGCGATGGCCGCCCAATCCGCAAAACCTTTCGGGAGCAGCGCTTCGAGCTTGGCGCGGATCGCCTGGGCAAAGACGGGCGCCGCGCCATCGGTTGAAATTCCGATCACCAGCGGCGAGCGGTTGACGATCGCCCCGAACGAAAAATCGCAGAACGCAGGTTTGTCGATCACATTCACCGGCACACCGGCGGCGCGCGCGGCCGCCGCAAAAGCAGCGGCGCCCTCGTCGTCTTCGAAGGCGCCGATCGCGATCGCAGCATCATTGAGATTTTCAGCCGACCACGTGCAGCGATGGATGACGATCGCGCCACGCGGCGGATCCGCAGCCAGCTGCTGTAGCTCGTCGCATATCTCGATCGCATAGACGTCGACGCGCGCGCCCGCAGCCGACAGCAACTCTGCCTTCCACGCTGCCGAGCCGCTGCCACCGGCAACCATGGCGCGCTTGCCCTCAAGCGCCAGAAAAACGGGAAGCCGCGCCAGCGCGCTCATGCGCGCGGCCTTTGCTTCTGACGGAGTTCGGTGCTCGTTCACCGGCATGGCCTCTTAATACACGTCGACCTGATAGCGGTCATTCTTTTTCAGTTCGGCGACATAGCGCGCGGCATCTTCAGGACTGCCTTTGCCATGTTCGGCCACAACATCTATAAGAGCGCGTTCAACATCTTTCGCCATGCGCAAAGCATCGCCGCACACATATATGTGCGCACCACGCTCAAGCCAGACCCAAAGATCGCGCCCGTCATCGCGCATGCGGTTCTGGACGTAG
>DATLOU010000060.1:0-10001 GCA_035536115.1 Rhizomicrobium sp. | reverse complement strand
CGTAGATCGCCGCCTCGATGCCGTCCCCGGCGAGCTTCTTCTTCAGTTGATCGGCGATGCGGCCGATGCGTTCGCCTGACTGTGCATCGAGCCGCGCAAGCCGCGTGACGATGGAATTGCGTGCTTCCGGGTTGAGTTCGGCGAAGGCGAGATCTTCGAGTTCCTCGCGCATGTTCTGCATGCCGATACGCCCGGCGAGCGGCGCGTAGATGTCCTGCGTCTCCTGCGCGATGCGATGGCGTTTTTCTGCGCTCTCAATGAAGTGCAGCGTTCGCATGTTGTGCAGACGGTCGGCGAGCTTCACGAGAAGCACGCGGATGTCGTTGGTGATGGCGAGCATCAGCTTGCGAAAATTCTCCGCCTGCTTGGTGCGTTCGGAAAACAGTTCCAGTTGCGACAGCTTCGTCACGCCGTCGACAAGACCCGCAATCTCGTCGCCGAACGTCGACTTGATATCCTCGTAGGTTGCGAGCGTGTCTTCGATCGTGTCGTGCAGCAGCGCCGTGACGATGGTCGCGACATCGAGCTTGAGGTCGGTCAGGATCGCAGCGACTTCCAACGGATGAGCGAAGTACGGATCGCCCGAGGCGCGGAACTGCTTGCCATGCGCCTTCATGGCATAGACATACGCCTTGTTGAGCAATGCCTCGTCGGCGTCCGGATCATAGGCCTTGACGCGATCGACCAGTTCGGTCTGACGCATCAGCCGCCGACGCGCCAGCCCCTTGGCCGGGGCCGCAGCCACGACCACGGATGCAGGGTCGGCCTGCGCAACTTTGCTTTCGGGCGACACCGGAGCGCTCATTCCCATAGTATATAGGCGAAATGGGATTCGTTCCCATTCCGTCTCGACCGCCATGTCTGCGGCGATTTTGGCAGTTTGATTCAAATGGAGCGCCAAGGCGCCCCCGGGGCTGGATCGATCGCGCTGGGACGAGCCGGCTCTACTCTTCGTAATCCGCTTCCGGTTCGGGCTGCGGTTCGGCGCGGCGTTGGGCTTCCGTCGTCAGCGCACGGAGCAACTCTTCCTCCGTCACCTGACGGAAGGCGCTGTCCTCGCGAGCATCATCGGAGTCGGGGCGCGCCTCCTCCGGCTCGTCCACCTCGGCATGCTTCTGCAGGCTTTTGATGTACTCTTCCTTGGCCTCGTCGGGCTTGATCTCCTTCGCCGCGATCTCGCGGAGCGCCACGACGGGGTTTTTGTCGCGATCGCGCTCGACCAGAGGATCGGCTCCGCCTGAGAGCTGACGGGCGCGGAACCCGGCCACCAACACCAGATCGAAGCGGTTGGGAATCTTGTCGACGCAGTCTTCGACGGTGACGCGAGCCATGGAAGTCCTTATCTTTCAAACTCTTGGTCGGAAGTGGTCGCGCAAATCGACCTGGTCCGTCCGGAAGGCGGCGGACGTTATACGAGTGATGTCGGCCATACAAGGCTGGGCGATTCGGCCCAAGCGCTACTTCTGGCCTGTCGCTTCGACCTGCGCCGCCTTGTGCTGTTCGATCATAGGACGTGTCCTGATCCACATGTGCCACGCGCCGGCCAGGCTGCGCGCCGCCACGAAAAGAAGCAGCGCGTCGGTAAACCCGACGATGGACGTCGCGTGATGCATGGCGAAGGCCGGGGTGCGCGCATCGCCGTCGAGCCCACCCTTCATCACATAGTCGACCGCAAACCGGACAATGAAAGCACCCGCCGTCATCATGGTGCCGAAAACGGTCGGCTTGCTCATGATGGTTCCGGTCTTGGAATCCAGCGTGAGTTCGACATGCTGCGCCGAGAACCATCCCACGGCCGTACCTGCGCCAAGGCCGGCGACGTACATGGCGAGCGTCAGGATCCCGGGCACCGTAGAGCCGGCGAGTGTCACGAGCGCCAGCAGCGAGATCAGAATCGGAAAGCGCCACAAGGTCGCGACCTTCACGCGACGCGGCTTCGAGCCCCGGCGCACGATGATCAGCAGCGCCAACGCCGGCGGCAGGAAGGAGCCCAGACTGCTCATACGTCGTCATATCCCCAGTAGCGAACCCAAGCGGCCATCATCGCTGCAGCGGCCGCGCGGCTCAAGTGTCCAGCCGTGCGATTGCACGCTCGTCATCCGGCAGGGCGGCGAGCAATTCCGAAACCGACTGGCCCGTCGAGGGATGACGCCAATCCGGCGCGATCTCGGCAAGCGGCACGAGCACGAACGCCCGGTCCTTCAGACGCGGATGCGGAACTTCCGGCGGTCCCGGTTCGATCCGGGAATGATAGTCGATCAGATCGATATCGAGCGTTCGTGGCGCGTTCTTCTTGTCCCGTTTGCGGCCGAAACTATCCTCGATCCGATGCAACAGCGTCATAAGTTCCCTTGGCGAAAGTTCCGTCTCGACGCGCGCGACCGCGTTGACAAACGGCGGATCGGACGGATCCGGCCATGCTTGTGTGACGTAATACGATGAAATTTCGCCCATCCGTATACCGTGCAAAGAAAGCTCGCGCAGTGCCGCGTTCAACGTATTGCGTGGAGAACCCGCGCGAGACGGCAGATTTGCGCCGAGCGCAATCACAATCATGGGAGAAGACTGCCCTTGAACATGCGGCACGAAGGATTAGAACAAAAAGCGGCGTGCGGGGAACGTTGTCCGTTTCTGCCGGTTTTGTCATAGGAGTACAGCATGCTTTTTTATCCGCAGGAAAAACTGGCGTTGTTCATCGATGGCGCAAACCTTTACGGCGCAGCGAAGGGCCTGCAATTCGACATTGACTATAAGCGCCTGCTCGAACTCTTTGCGCGCAAGGGAATTCTTGTCCGCGCCTTTTATTATACAGCGGTCGCAGAAGACCAGGAATTCTCGCCGCTGCGTCCGCTGGTCGATTGGCTCGACTACAACGGTTTTTCGGTCGTGACCAAGCCACTCAAGGAATTCACCGATGCCCAGGGCCGCCGCCGGGTCAAGGGCAACATGGACATCGAACTCGCCATCGACGTGATGGAGATGTCCGAACAGGTCGATCACATCGTGATCTTCTCGGGCGACGGCGACTTTCGCCGTCTGGTCGAAGCCGCGCAACGCAAGGGCCGCCGTGTCAGCGTCGTGTCCACCATTCGAACGCAGCCGCCGATGGTCGCGGACGAACTTCGCCGCCAGGCCGATAACTTCATCGAGCTCGAAGATCTCAAGTCCCAGATCATGCGCGAAGTCAGTGCCCGCTCCATCGCGGCCGCATCTCCGCATTACGCCCAAAGCGCCTAAAGGACCGTGACGACGGCCGAGCCGCCGCGCGACTGTCCGCTCTGTCCGCGCCTTGCCGAATTCCGCGGCAAAAACCGCGAGACGCAGCCGGCGTATTTCAACGCCCCGGTGCCGACGTTCGGGATGACGAGCGCCCGGCTCCTGATCGTCGGCTTGGCGCCAGGCCTGCATGGCGCGAACCGCACCGGTCGGCCCTTTACTGGCGACTTCGCCGGCGATCTTCTCTACGCCACGCTTCTGAAGCACGGTCTCGCCCGCGGGACCTATGACAAGAGGGCCGATGACGGACTCGAACTTGTCGATTGCGCCATCACAAATGCGGTGCGCTGTGTGCCGCCGCAAAACAAGCCGCTACCTTCCGAGATCAAAACCTGTCGTCAATTTCTTGCTGCACAGATCGCGAGCATGACGCACCTGCACGCCATCCTCGCGCTCGGCAAAATCGCGCATGACAGTGTTTGCCGCGCCCTCGACGCGAAGAATGCGACGCATCCCTTCGGTCACGGCAAGTCATACCGTGTCGGCAAGATCCACCTCATCGCGAGCTATCACTGCTCGCGATACAACACCAACACCGGAGTCTTGACGGCAGAGATGTTCGACGATGTCGTGAAGCGCGCCAAACTTGCAGCCATGCCCGCACTCTAGTTAAGGCGGAACTTCAGCCCAGTTGTCGGGCATCTTCGGAATCGGCCACGAAGGATCTGCACGCCAGTTTGGCCAATCTTCATTGAAGGGCGGCTGACGCTTCTCGATCCGTTCGATGGCATTGCGCACGTCATGCCGCATCTGAGCGGCGCGTTCCGGTGTGATCCAACCGATCTCCGGCAAGCGCGTAAACTGGTCTTCGTCCTTCATCTTCCAGCTCAAATTGGGTGCGACGACAATATCGAGCGCAAGGTCCCACAGGACGAAACCATCGCGGGTGCGCCGAATGGGTTCAATCATGTCGATATACCAGCACAGAAATTTGCGGCTGGCGCCTTCGTACATTGCGCTGATGCAGTACCCCAGGCCCGCCTCAAGGAAGCGCAGATTGTGAGTCGTGTGCCAGCTCTCGAGTCGCGGTTCGCCCAACGCGCCAGTCGCATAGTCCATCGTCGATCGAACCGCCGGCGTCCCCATCGGCGTGTACAACGCGGTGCGGCGGCCGTCGTCTTCGACGACAATCGCGGGTCCGCCAAAGTGAGTCCTGCCCTGCCAGGCATAACGGACGAGCGCCGTCTCGCCACTGCGCCAAGTCATGTCAGCTGTAGCGCTCCTCCTTCCACGGATCGCCTTCGTTGTGATAGCCGCGCACTTCCCAGAAGCCTGGCTGGTCCTCGGCCATGAAGACGATGCGCGTCACCCACTTCGCGCTCTTCCAGAAATACCAGTCGGGAATGACAACCCGCACCGGTCCACCATGCTCGCGCGGGATCGGTTTTCCTTCCCAACTATGCGCGAGGAGCACATTCGAATCCGCGAAGACCGACGTCTTCACGTTGGTCGTGTAGCCATCATAAGAGTGGAACACGATATGACGTGCCTCGGCCTTCGGCTTCACCAAGTCGAGTATCGTTTTCGCCGAAACGCCGCGCCAATGATTGTCGAACCGGCTCCAGGACGTCACGCAGTGAATGTCGCTCACGAAATCTTGCTGCGGCAGCGCCTGGAACTGCTCAAAGGTGAGCGCGACGGGATTGTCCACCAGCCCCATGATCTGCAGGCGCCAGTTGGCGAGTTTCACGTCCGGCTGGACGCCAAGATCGAGCACCGGCCAGTTCTTCACTTCTTTCTGGCCGGGCGGCAGACGGTGAACATGACCGAGATCCGGCCGCCCGGTGATCAAACGGCCTTCCGCCGCCCAATCCTCTTTGGAGCGAATCAACTTGTCCTTGATCTTGCCGATCAGGCCCGGCTTGTCGTCTTCATCAGGCATGCGATGCACTTTCGTGGTCAACTGTAAATCTATCCCCTGTCCTGCGCAAAAAAAGATGCGCATCCGACTGGACGGAATCCGAACGGGTATCGGGATGACATTTTTTTCAGAACCAATAACCCGCCTCGACACGACAACATCTCGCCCGAACCGTCATGGCGGACGGTCGATTCAAGACGCAATTACGAGGATATAGCGGAAGTGGTGATTTGACCGTGACGGTTCAAGAGGAGCCTGGAAAAATTTCCCTCCGAGCAACGTAAATCTTTCGATCTATCCCTTGGCCCGCATCAGCCGCGCCTTGTCGCGTTGCCAGTCGCGCTGCTTTTCCGTTTCGCGCTTGTCGTGGAGCTTCTTGCCCTTTGCGACGCCGAGCTGAATTTTCGCGATCCCCTTCGGATTGAAATAGAGGCGCAGCGGAATGAGCGTCATGCCCTCGCGCCGGATCGCCATGGAAAGCCGGCTAGCCTCCTTCTTGTGCACCAGGAGCTTTCGGGTCCGCTTCGGCTCGTGATTGAAGCGCGACGCCTGGGTGTATTCGGGAATGTAAGCGTTGACGAGAAACAGTTCGCCGTCCTTGGCGAAGGCGTAGGACTCCGCGATGGTCGCCTTGCCGGTGCGAAGCGACTTGACCTCCGAACCGGTGAGCATCAAGCCGGCCTCGAGCGTGTCGTCGATCGCATAGGCGAATCGCGCCTTGCGATTGTCGGCGATGATCTTCGTGCCGTCTTCTTTCTTCCTGGCCATTGGTGCGGATGTGGTCTTTTTTTGTCATGGCCCGCAAATGCGGGCCACCCAGGTGACGTCATACCCGTTATTTACAGGTTCTGGCACAGTCCACTCCTTCGATGTTGCGACTGTCTTCAACTGGGTGGCCCGGATTCCCGGGCCATGACAACAAGGGTCTAGAGCGATGCCTTGATCCCCGCGGACGCCAGCGCGGCGCGAACTGCCGCTCGGGCATTTTCCGTCGCCGGTATGAGCGGCAGGCGCACTTCGTCGGTGCAAAGACCGAGAAGCGAGCCGGCATACTTGACCGGTGCGGGGCTCGGTTCGACGAACAGCGCATCATGCAGCGGCATGAGACGATCCTGCAGGACGCGCGCCGACTCAAAGTCGCCCTTGAGACATGCCGTCTGGAATTCGGCACACAGACGCGGCGCGACATTTGCCGTCACCGAGATGCAGCCGTGGCCGCCATGCGCCATGTAGCCGAGCGCGGTGCCGTCCTCGCCCGAGAGAAGCCGCCACTGTCGTCCACAGGCCGCCCGCTCGCGCGTGGGGCGCATGAGATTGGCGGTCGCATCCTTCACGCCGATGATGTTCGCGACTTTTGCGAGTCTCGCCATCGTCTCGACCGAAATGTCGACGATCGCGCGGCCGGGGATGTTGTAGAGCAGGATCGGAATGTCGACTGCGTCAGCGATCGCCGCAAAATGCCGGTAGATCCCTTCCTGCGACGGCTTGTTGTAATAGCCGGTGACGGACAGCACAGCGTCGGCGCCGACCTTCTTGGCATGGCGCGTCAGCGCGATGGCTTCCTCGGTCGCGTTCGAGCCGGCTCCGGCGATTACCGGCACCCGGCCGTTCGCCTCTTCGACGCAGACTTCGACCACGCGCATATGCTCTTTGTGGCTCAGTGTCGGTGATTCGCCCGTCGTGCCGCAGGGGACGAGACCGAGACTGCCTTCCGCGATCTGCCACGACACGAGCTTCCGGAATGCCGCCTCATCGACCGCGCCATTGCGCAACGGCGTGATGAGGGCCGGAATCGAACCTTTGATCCTCTCGCGTGCGAACGCCATGCTGAGACAGTTCCGTCCTGAGTGCTTTCAAGCTACAGGGCTTGGCGCAGGCGCGGCAAGACGCAGTCGCTGAGGCGCCTCGACTTTGCCACAGGCTTGTGGCGGAAATGAATTTACTTCTCTCCTCCAAGAGCCCCATGCAACCGCGCAGCGCCATCCTCATTTTGATCGCAGTCGCCTTCGCCGGCATCGCCGCCTATGCCGCGGCGAACCTACCCAACGGACTGATCCAGTCGGGCAGCGTCATCATGATGCCGCCTATTCCCGACGCGGCGAAGGACAACGGACTTCTCGTCGACCGCGAGCGGCGGCCAAGCCCGGTACACACCTTGTCGGCGGCCGACCACGACCTTTACACGCGCGCCTTCGATGCGGCCGACCGCGGCGACTGGATCGGCGCACGCGCGCTCGCGGCGCAGGGTCATGACGCGATTGCGGCGCGCCTGATCCAGTGGCGCTTTGTCGTGGACAAGAACAGCGGCGCCACGTTCGCCGATATTGACGGGTTCCTGAAGAACAATGCCGATTGGCCGCTGCATGACACGCTTCTGGTGCGCGCCGAAGCAGCGCTTGATCCGAACACCCCGTCACCGGCAATCATCGCCTGGTTCGGCGATCGCGCGCCGTCGACAGGTCTCGGTATGGTCCGTCTGGGCCATGCCATGATCGCTGCGGGGCGGCCCGATGCAGGTCGCAAACTTGTCCAGCGCGGCTGGATCGTCGGCGACTTCCAGCCGGATCAGGAACTGGCGATCGTCCGTCAGGACGGCGCGAATCTGACGGCCGAGACGGATCGGGCACGCTTGAGCAGCTTGATCTCCCGCGACGACATCGCAGCCGCGCGCCGCGAACTCTCCAGGGTCGATGACGAGACCCAGAAGGTCGGCGAAGCGCGCCTGGCCTTGCGCGCCAATCGCGATTCCGGAGAGAAGCTCGTGGCCCGCCTGGCGCCTTCGCTTGCTTCCGATCCCGAGCTTCTGTTCGACCGGGCGAGGGCCGCACGGCGGGCGGGCGACAACATCGCCGCCGCGGCTCTGCTCGAGCGGGGGGCGCTCAAGGACTATCCCGCGAGCCATTCGGCCCGCTGGTGGACGGAAGCCAACTACGTGGCGCGCGAATTGCTGCAGGCGGGCGATTATCGTCGCGCCTATGGTTTGGTGTCGGACTCGGGTCTTTCCAGCGGCCTCGAATTCTCGGAAGCCGAGTTTCTCGCCGGCTGGATCGCGCTGCGCTACTTGAAATCGCCGAGCGCCGCGCTCGCGCATTTCAAGAAGCTCGAAGCCGGCGTGTCGCGGCCGATCAGCCTGGCGCGTGCCCGTTACTGGAAAGGCCGCTGCTACGAAGCCTCGGGCGATCAGGTCAGCGCGGTCGAACAGTACAAGCTCGCCGCCCAGGTTCCGGAGAGCTTCTATGGCCAGATTGCGTTGGCGCGGATCGATGCCACTCCCATTCTGCATGTCAACGACGTGCCAGTCGATGCCTCCGGTGTGCGCGACGATTTCGAAAAGGAGGAGCTGGTGCGCGCGATGCGCGTGCTCGCGGACCTCGGCCAGGTCAACCTTCTGCGCATCTTCGCGCTGCGCGAGCAGGAGCTGCATACCGACGCCGCGCACGCCAAAATCCTGGCGCAGACGCTGGTCGATCTCGGCTTTCGCGAGGTCGCGGAGCGCATCGCCAAGAATGCGAGCTATGCCGGGATCCCGATGCTGCAGTTCACGCACCCCGTCATCGCTCTGCCGGCCTATCCCGGAGCGGGGGCGGCGCCGGAGCCTGCCTACATCCTTGGCCTGATCCGCCAGGAGACCGAGTTCGATCCGGACGCCGTCAGCCGCTCAGGCGCACGCGGTTTGATGCAGCTGATGCCCGCCTCGGCGAAGACCGATGCCACACGCGCCGGACTGACTTGGCGACCGAATGATTTGACGGCCGATCCCAACTACAACATCCAACTCGGCATGACGGAGTTTCAGGGCTATGTCACCGATTGGAACGGCTCGCTCGTGCTGGCGATCGCCTCCTACAATGCGGGGCGGAACAATGTGAGGAAGTGGGTCGCGGCCAATGGCGATCCGCGCCTGCCGACCAGCGATCCCATCGACTGGATCGAGAGCATTCCGTTCGGGGAGACGCGCAATTATGTCCAGCGCGTTTTGGAGAATGCGCAGATCTATCGAAACCGGCTCAGCGGGCGCGATCAGCCGCTGCAGATCCTTGCCGACCTCTACGCACCGGCGGCGCCGGCGGTGAAACCACTCTCGTCGTTCCCGCCATAGGCGATCAACGCACGATCGAGAGCCACTCTCGCGCCAGCCTCTGGGCTTCGGCGATCTGCGCGGTGTTCATTTCCTTGGCGATGGATGCCCGCCAGGATTTCGCCTCGTCGATCCCCTTCATCGCGGCCAGATTGAACCACTTGTGCGCGGCCACGAAATCAACGCCCACGCCCTGGCCGGTCGAATAGGCCAGACCCAGATTATAAAGCGCGTCGGGGCGGCCCTGCTTGGCCGCCACTTCGTATCCAGCCAGCGCATCGATATCGATACACGCCATGACACCAACTCCCCTCCGCCTCGTGCGGGTGAAGGAACGATCCTTCACATGGGGCAATCGTCGGCCGGATAAACTAAGGCAGGGTTAATGAATCCTCGCCGGAATTTCATACATTCTTAAGAAGTAAAACGATTCAGTCCGTGTACGGACAATACAGGCGTTTACAAAAAAACCGCGCCGAGGCGCGGTTCGCTAGTCATATTCAGCGGGCTGGGCCGCGACCGGAGGAGCCCATGAGGATCCTGGCCGCGGCCTTAGCCTTCGCGGCCGGCGCCCGTTACAGAAACGCGAGAGCGACCGGCAACGTAAGCGTTGATCGTGTCAACGCAGCCTATTTCTTCTTCTTCGACTTCTTGGCCTTTTTCTTCATGGCCTTCTTCTTTGCCTTCGGCATGAGTGGTAACTCCTCTAACGTTTCGTCCGGGTCGGGCGAATCGACGCCCCCCAAAACGTGAACAATATGAGTGGGTTGCAATCAGGAATGCAAT
>DATLOU010000059.1:0-20261 GCA_035536115.1 Rhizomicrobium sp. | reverse complement strand
TCGAAGGCGCCGTTCTCGCCGGAGTTCACCGGCAACATCGGTGGGCAATACGCCATTCATACGGGCGCGGGCTTCACCGTCACGCCGCGCGCCGACGTTTCTTATGTCGGCACCAATCAGGCGGATCTCTTCCGTTGCTCGCTGGAGACGATCAAGGCGCACACGCTGCTCAATCTCCAGGCTCGCCTCGACATCGATGACAGTCCCTGGTGGGCGAGCCTGTGGGCGACCAACGTCACCGACGAGCAGTATGTCGGCGCAATCCAGAATATTCCGCCCATCTACTATGCCGGCGCGCGGCGCCAGTTCGGCATTCGCATCGGGCGTTCGTTCTAGATGGAAAGGTGGCGATGGCGGGTCTCCTCGCTGAAGATATCGAGCTAAGCAGAGCGGAAAAGGGGGGCGTCGCCAGTGTTGGCGGCGCCCTTCCTTTGTCTCCGGTGCAGAAGGCCGTCTATTCGGCCGGCGATTTTGCCGATGCCGTCACCGGGATCGCGCTCGGCCAGTTCCTGCTCTTCTACCTGACGGCGGTTGTCGGTCTCTCCGGCGCGCTGGCCGGAACGGCGCTGGCGCTGACGCTGGTGGTCGACGCGTTCGTTGATCCCCTCATCGGTTACATCAGCGACAACACGCGTTCGCGCTGGGGAAGACGGCATCCCTTCATGCTCGCCTCAGCCGTTCCCTTTGCGGTGTCGCTCGGCCTTATATTCACCATTCCAAAGTTTCATTCGACGCCGCTGCTCTTCGGCTACGTGGTCGCGGTTCTTCTGGTGCTGCGCTTTTCGTTCTCGGCGTTCATATTGCCCTACATCGCACTCGGCGCAGAACTGGCGCGCGACTATACGGACCGCTCCGTATTGATGGTCTATCGCAACTTCTTCAACATCAGTGCCAATCTTTTGACCGTCATTCTCGGCTTCGGCGTCTTCATGGGCGGCGCGGGAGGACTACTCTCGCGCTCCGCCTACATACCCTTTGGTTGGACGTGCGGAGCGATCGTGTTCGTGGCGGCCCTCACGTCCGCGTTCGGCACAATGTCGGTTCGCGACCGGATGTACGTCATCAAACCGCCCGACCGCTCGGCGCTGGCGCGCATCTTCGAAGAATTTCGCGACGTCTTCCGCAGTCATTCGTTCCTGATGCTGCTGGCGACCATCGTCGTATTCTGGATCGCACAAGGCACGGCGATCAGCCTCGGCGTGCACAACTTCACTTACTTCTGGAAGATCAAGCCCGCGACGATCCAGGCCGTGCTGATTGCGCAGAACATCGGCTACTTCGCCGGCATTCCGGTCTGCGCATTCCTGATTCATCGCTTCGAGAAAAAAGATGTTTGCACCTGGGGGATCGTGATCGTCTGCGCGCTGCTTTTTGCCCCGCCCGTACTGCGCATCATCGACGCGCTCCCAGAGAATGGCCCGTTCCTCTACGCGATCCTGTGCGCCTTCTTCTTTATCCAGGCGGTGGTGCTGACGAACATCTTCATTTCGTTCAACGCCATGATGGTCGATGCGACGGACGAGCACGACCTTCTGTTCGGTGTCAGACGCGAGGGACTCTATTTCGCGGCGCTGTCTTTTTCCGGCAAGGCCGCGCTCGGCATCGGTTCGCTTTTTGCCGGGTTTGCGTTGGATTACATCATCCACTTCCCGAGCGACCTTGCCGACCATCCGAACCAGGTCGTCTCCCCGCACTCGATCGTCATGCTCGGTCTCATTGCCGGACCCGGCGCTGCTGCAATTTCGGCGCTGTCGGCCTTTGCGATGTCGCGCTATCGCATCAGCAAGAGCGAACTGTTGCGCATCCAGGCCGAACTCCGCGAGCGCAATGCGCGTTAGCTGTTCCACCTGACGAGATCGTGATCCTCAGCCCTTGTTTACACATACATCACTTCCCAAATGAGTCTGCTCTTGCGCTACGAGGTGAGCGCATTCTGCGCGAGGGAGAGGGGCGCGAAAACTCAAAAACGAA
Organism: Rhizomicrobium sp.; assembly: GCA_035536115.1. Classification (GTDB taxonomy): domain Bacteria; phylum Pseudomonadota; class Alphaproteobacteria; order Micropepsales; family Micropepsaceae; genus Rhizomicrobium. The sequence continues at coordinate 18,290 of DATLOU010000059.1, read as the reverse complement.
CAAGCGCTGTGGAATCGCGCGAACGAATTGATCCTCAAAATCGACGGCAAAATGCGCATATGAGATTGCAGGGGGAGGATAAAAGAAGAAATCTGAAAAATCGACGCACAATTCCGTTGTCGAAGCATCGTCGTATAGGAACGAATGTTTTTCCCTAGTCCGTCATTGCCCGTCCCCGAGCATGGCGAAGGGTCCGGGCGATCCAATTTCTAGGCAGGTGAGAAACAAAATGGGTCGCCCGCATGAAGCGGGCGATGACAATATTTGTGGAAGGGAAAGTGACTTAAAAAAATCTCGACACAATTAAGTTGTCGAATATTGGCATCGTGACGAAATAAACGGTGATGGCGGAGATGCGCCATCGCCGTCCAATCACGCCACCACGAGCTTGTTGTTGTGCTCGCGCATCGCCTTCTGGCGGCCCCAGTACCAGGCGCGTTCGTAAGGCACGTCGCGTTTCACCGGCGTGATCTGCCACTCGTTGACATAGGCACGGCGCACTCGGTCGGTCGTGTTCGGTCCCGAATGGTGCAGCGTGCGATTGTGATGGATCGAAGCGCCGCCGATCGGCACGGGTTGGGGCACGGCGCCGGACGTATCGATCTCTTCCTCGAGGATCAACGTCGTAATGCGTGCGTCTCCATCCATGTAGCCGTGACGGCGCACCGGACCTTTGTGCGAGCGGGGAAGGAACTCCATGCAGCCGCTTTCGACCGTGGCCGGATCGAGTGGCATCCAGCAGCCGAAGGATTGGTAGTCGAAGCTCGGGTCCCAATAGCCTTCATCCTGATGCCATGGAACGACGTCGGGATTGCGCGCCGCTTTGCGCACCATATGTCCCCAAACCTCGAGAGCCGCGTCGTGACCCAGGATCTGTTTGGCGATGGCGTTGCTGTTCTTGAAGAACTGCGTTTGTTTGAGCTCGGGAATGAAATATTCCGGGCGCAGGATCTGGCCGATCCGATCGCCGCGCTGTTCGTCCATCCTGGTCATGACGTCCTTGACGAGTGCGCCCGGCAGAAGCTCGAGCTGTCCGGAAAACAAAAGGTCATAGACGTCGCGAAGCCACTCGACTTCTTCGTCGGTGGTGATGCGCTCGATCAGCGTGAAGCCGAGTTCCCAGAAATCCTTCACGCGCGATTCGGGAAGTTCAACTTTCAGTTCCCGCCTGGGACGTCGCGCCATGAGTTCGTCGAGTTGAGCAGACATGTGCGTTTCCTTATTGCGCGGCGACCGACTGCTGCTGGCGCGCCTTGGCGAGCAGGCGATTGATCTCGACACCGCTTGGATAGCCTCCCGGCTGATAGGAATAGAGAAGGGCGCGTCGGTCGGCCGCCGAGCGGTTGGGCAGCGAACGATGGACGAGAAAGGCGCCGAAATACACCACGGTACCGGCCGGTGCTTCGACCGGGATCAAGGTGTGCATGTCGAACTTGGCTTCGTCCAATTCGTTGGAGCCGAAACCATCGACCATTTTGCGGCCCATGCGCATGCCGTCGCGATGGCTGCCCGGCGAGACTTCAAGGCAACCATTTTCGACGGTCGCATCGTCCAGATAAATCAACGCCGTCATGATCTTGTGAGCGACCTTGGTCATATTGCGCCAGTAGGGATAGTCCTGATGGAGGACGATCGTGCCGCCCGTGTGGGCGCGTTTCATCGTCGTCTTCTCCGTGAACAGGCTCAATTCGTCCTGGCCGACGACGTCCTTGGATGGATTCCACAGCCTCGGATCGTGAGCCCAATCCAACAGCGGCTTGCTGATATGGGCGAAGGGTTCGATCCCTTGTACGACGTCGGGATTGTTCGGTTCCCACTTCACGGCGAGCTGCAGTTCGCGCTGGATTTCGAACATGTAGCTGCCGTAGACGATCTTGGAGTTGCGCTTGGCCGCGAGGCAGTCACGCTCGAGCTGCTCCACATCCTCGGCCATGCGACGACACTCTGCGACGGTGAACACGTTTTCGCGCACGACATAGCCGTCTTCGTTCAGCTTGTTCAGTTCGTCATGGGTCATGCGGAACGGTTCAGACATGGGACTCCCATCGAAGGCAGGCGAGCATGGTGACCCTCATTGACATTCTAGCATGCGAAAATTTTCGCCGATTGGCAAGAGTTGACGTGGTATCTATGCAGTTCTAACATGTTACATCGTTCACCGCTTGCAGCGGTCGTCAAACCGCGTTCATTGGGAATCCGGATGCTTTACCCCCACGCCACCGCCGAACAGATCGAGTTCTTCAACCAACATGGCTGGCTGGTTGTCGAAGACGCCATTCCGCAGAAGGACCTCGACGAGCTCGAACATTATTGCGACCTGATCCTGACCCAGAAGGAAAAACTCGCCTACGACTGGGCATGGGATGCCAAGGAAGACAGGGAGAACCGCTCGTTCCGGATCGTGCAATCATCGCCCTCTCTGGTCTGGGCCGAGGCCGATGAAGCCGCTTATCGCAAATGGCTGGTCGCGTTCGGTTCCGAACTGACCGGATTGAAGCTCGAATTCTGGTACGACCAGTTCCTCGGCAAGCCGCCGGGCAAAAGCACGCCGACCTACTGGCACCAGGATGAAGGCTATTGGGGCCGCAATCTGCGCAACAAGGGCGCAACCTGCTGGATTCCATTACAGGATGTGACCGAGAAGAACGGTTGCATGCACTTCATCGACCGCGGCCACAAAGGCGATGTGTTGAAGCATCATCCGGTCGAAGGCATGGCGAGCGATCTTCTGACCTGCGAGCCGGACGAAAAGCGCACCGTCGTTTGTCCGATCCGGCGCGGCAGCGTCACGTTCCACCATTCCAACACGCCGCACATGACGACAGCAAATACGTCCGACACGTGGCGCAAGGCCGTCTCCAATCATATGCAGGAGGTCGGCGCCGGCGGCGAAGGCGATCACTATCCCTGGAAATTCTACGTCAATCAAAAGACCGGCAAGAAGATCGTGCCGCCGAGCCGGTAGGCCCTGAAGTCTGACTTCCACCGCTTGATCACAAGCATAGCCATCACCATGGAGTCATGCGTGACGGCAGCGCATTGGGGAGATAGTTGAACACGATGGCGAAATTCTCTGGCCTTGGGTCTCATCTGGGCAATCTCTCTCGCATTTCAGACGCCGAATCACGCTCGATCAGTCCGGAAAATTTTACCGGAGCGAAGGGCGAGGGCGGCAAATCCACCGACGGCCCCGCGGCCAACGCGGCCCGAGGACTGGGACAGGGTTGGAAGGTTTCGCCATACATCGTGATCGATCCTGGTCAGACCTTCACGCTCGCCGATATCGAAGGGGAGGGCGCGATCCAGCAGATCTGGATGACGCTGGCGCGCGGCCGCTGGCGGCACACCATTCTGCGCGTCTATTGGGACGATCAGGAACAGCCGTCGATCGAGTGCCCGGCAGGCGACTTCTTTGCCTGCGGTTGGGAGACCTACGCACAAGTCTCGTCACTCGCGGTTTGCGTCAATCCCGGCCGCGCCTTCAATTGCTATTGGGACATGCCGTTCCGCAAGCGCGCCCGCTTCACGATGCAGAACCTCAGCGATGAGCAGATCTACGTCTATTACCAGATCAACTACACGCTCTGCGAAGTGCCGGAAGAGTGCGCCTATTTTCATGCCCAGTTCCGCCGCACCAATCCTCTACCTTACAAGGAGGTGTACACGATCCTCGACGGTGTGAAGGGCCGCGGACAATTCGTCGGAACCTATATGGCGTGGGGCGTCAACAATGGCGGTTGGTGGGGCGAAGGCGAGATCAAGTTCTTCATCGACGGCGACAAGGATTTTCCGACCATCTGCGGAACCGGTACCGAAGATTATTTTTGCGGCGCCTACAATTTCGATCCCGGTGGGATCAACAAATCCCTCGGCCTGGGCGGTGAACCGGCTTATGTCGAATTCACCACGCCTTATGCCGGACTGCCGCAAGTGATACGTCCTGACGGTGTTTATCGCTCGCAGCAACGCTTCGGCATGTATCGCTGGCACATCACCGATCCCGTTCGGTTCAAGTCCGACTTGAAGGTGACGATTCAGGCATTGGGCTGGCGCACGCACAAAGACCGCCAATACTTGCCGTTGCAGGACGACATTGCGTCCGTTGCCTTTTGGTATCAGACGCTGCCGACGGCAAAGTTCCCCTCTCTTCCCGAGCGCGACTATCTCGAAATCATCTGATGAGCGGCGCAAGCCTGTTAAGCTCTCTCGAGAGACGTGCCTGACGGCGAAAGGATAATCCGATGCTCAAATTGAAGGACGAGACGCTGCTTCGCGCCGACGCTTATGTGGACGGCTCCTGGGTTGCGGCCGGCTCCGGCGACCGTTTCCAAGTCACGAACAAAGCGACGGGAGACGTTCTGGCGGAGGTCGCCAATTTCGATGCAGCCGACACACGGCGCGCAATCGAAGCGGCAAATGCGGCATGGCCGGCATGGCGTGCGAAAACCGCAAAGGAACGCGCCGGCCTGATGCGCAAATGGTTCGAGCTCATCATGGCCAACCAGGAAGACCTGGCCCGCCTGATGACCGCTGAACAAGGCAAGCCGCTCGCGGAAACCCGCGGCGAAGTCGCCTATGGCGCGTCATTCATCGAGTGGTTCGCCGAGGAGGGCAAGCGGCTCTACGGCGATGTCGTTCCGACATTCGCGCCGGGCAAGCGCATTCTCGTGTTCAAGGAACCGGTCGGTGTCGTTGCCGCGATCACGCCGTGGAATTTTCCGAACGCGATGATCACGCGCAAGGCCGCGCCGGCCCTGGCCGCCGGCTGCACGTTCCTCATCAAGCCGCCATCCGAAACGCCGCTCTCTGCGACAGCGCTGGCGGAGCTGGCGCATCGGGCGGGAATTCCAAAAGGCGTTTTCAACGTCGTGACATCGAAGCAAGCCGCGAAGATCGGCCTGGAGCTGACGCAAAACCCGCTGGTCCGCAAGTTCACATTCACAGGCTCGACCGAGATCGGAAAGATCTTGATGGCGCAAAGCGCGTCAACCGTGAAGAAGGTGTCGCTGGAGCTCGGCGGCAACGCGCCGTTCATCGTCTTCGACGATGCCGATTTGGATGCAGCTGTCGATGGCGCGATGATCTCGAAATTCCGCAACATGGGTCAGACGTGCGTGTGCGCCAATCGTCTGTTGGTTCAGGAAAAGGTCTATGAACCCTTCGCCGCCAAGCTTGCCGCTCGTGTGGGCAAGCTCGCCGTCGGCAATGGGTTCGACGAAGGCGTCATGCAGGGACCGCTCATCAACATGGCGGCGGTCGAGAAGGTCGAACATTTGTTGGGCGAGGCGACTTCAAAGGGTGCGCGGATCGTGCAAGGCGGCAGACGTCACGCCTTAGGCGGGACGTTCTTCCAGCCAACCGTAGTGACCGATGTCAGCGAAAGCATGGAGATCGCGCGCCAGGAAATCTTCGGGCCCGTCGCGACGCTCTTCCGCTTCAAGGATGAGGCGGAAGCAATCCGCATCGCCAACGCCACCGAATACGGTCTCGCCGCCTATTTCTATACGCGTGACGTCGGCCGCGTCGTGCGCGTTGCCGAGGCGCTCGAATACGGAATCATCGGCATCAACGAGGGAATCATCTCGACCGAGGTCGCGCCGTTCGGCGGCATGAAGCAGTCCGGCATCGGCCGGGAGGGCTCCAAGTACGGCATCGAAGACTTTCTCGAGATCAAATATGTGCTGCTGGGCGGTCTTCTGACCTAGTCCCGAGCATGAATCTAACATGTTAGTACTGTCATTTTGCCGGAATATATGGCATTATCTTGCGATGGACAGGCCCCTGACATTTTACGGGCCGCTCCAGCGGAGCTGGCATGAAACGACATCTGCTGAGCGATGAGGAAGTCCGCGCGTATCACGCGAACGGCTATGTCACGCCGCGCTACCGTTTGCCGAAGGAAATTCTGACCGAGTTGCGTCAATCGGTCGAAGCGTTGATCGACGCGAACGCCGACGTGCGGCCCGAACAGCTCGTCGGTGCCCATATCAAGAAGAGCCAGGACACCGGCGTTCGCGGCCGCGACGAACTTCTCGAATTCGCCACCAACCCGGATCTGCTGGACATTGTGGAACAATTGATCGGTCCGGATCTCATTCTCTGGGGAAGCCAGGTGTTCTCAAAGCCGGCTCGCGATGGCATGGCGATTCCCTGGCATCAAGACGGGCAATATTGGCCGATGCGCCCGTTGGCGACGGTCACGGTGTGGATCGCAATCGATCCGGCGACGGTCGAAAATGGCTGCCTGCGCGTGATCCCGCGCACACACAATGGTGGACTGCTGCCACACGAGTCGACCGACGAAGCCGGCTTGGCGCTGAATCAGGGTCTGACAAAAAGCGCGATCGACGAAGCCAGTGCCGTCGACATCAAACTTGAAGCCGGGCAAATTTCGTTGCACCACGCGATGGTGGTGCATGGTTCCAATGCAAACCATTCCAACAAGCGGCGCTGCGGCTACGCCATCCGCTACATGCCGGCAACGTCGCATTTCGATCGTTCGCTTCCGCCCACGCGCATCGCGAACAACCAAGTGCTGGATTTCTCGCAACGTCCGCTCTGGCTGGTGCGCGGCAAAGATCGGGCAAATAACGATTTTGCGGTGGGACACTAACATCGCCAGCGTGTTCGCTTGACGATCATCGTCGATACGGCTGTCGGGATGCTCCGCGGACGCCGCGATCCACTGAGCGGGGTCAGCCAATTCCTGGGGATTCCTTATGCGCCGCCGCCGACGGCGGAGTTGCGCTGGCGCGCGCCCGGATCCGCGCCGCAATGGGCCGGCATCCGAGACGCGCAGCGCGCCGCACCAAGGTGCCTGCAGCACGCACCCTATGGCGAACTCGAGCCGGACAATCCGAACCAGAGCGAAGACTGTCTCTATCTCAATGTGTGGACGCCGGATTGCGTGGACGGCGCGAAGCTGCCCGTCATTTTCTGGATCCATGGCGGCGAGTTCTGGGCGGGTTCGGGGACCGAGCCGCGCTACAACGGCGAGAAGCTCGCACGACGCGGTGCGGTCGTCGTGACTATCAACCATCGGCTCGGGGTCTTAGGCTTTTTCGCACATCCCGAACTGCGATCGGAGTCCGGCCTATCAGACAATTTCGGCTTGCTCGATCAGATCGCCGCCTTGAAGTGGGTGTGCGAGAACATCGCGGCATTCGGCGGTGATCCACAGTGCATCACCGTGGCGGGAGAATCGGCGGGCTCCTGCTCGGTCAGCGCGCTGATGGCCTCGCCGCTGTCAAAAGGCCTCTTTCAACGCGCGTTGGGTCAGAGCTGCGCCTATTTCATGCCGGAACCGCATGCCATGCGACCGCTCTCTCTTCTGGAAAACAAGCAGCGTGGCATCGAATTCATGCGCAAGGCGGGCGCCCATTCGCTTGCAGAACTGAAATCGCGCTCGGCAAGGTTTCTCCTCGATACTTGGCTGTCGGACACCTCGAAACGTTTTCAGCCCTGCCTCGACGGGCACGTCCTGCCCGAGGTCGACAAAGTATTTGCGCTGGGCCAGCAGTCTCCCGTCCCGCTCCTCACGGGATGGAACAAGGAGGAAATGGGTTACATGCGGGCAGCCGGCGAGAAATTCGACGCGCAAGCCTTTCGCCAGTCTGTCGAACGCCGCTTTGGAGCGCGCGCCGACTCACTGCTCTCTGCGTATGAATCGGGAAGTGCGCTTGAATCCGCGGTCGCGCTCACCAGCGATCGAACGATGACGTATCCGACCTGGAAGTGGGCCGAGCGACACAGCAAGAGCGCTCCGGTTTTCGTCTATCAATTCGACCGCTGTCCGCCCGATAGTCCATTCGGCGCAGCGCATGCCTGCGAGATCGAGTATGTCTTCGGCACGCTGGATTCCAAACCGCGGCCTTATCAGGAAGCCGATCGCATCCTGTCGGAACGTATCGCCGACTTTTGGGTCAATTTCGCGCGGACGGGCGATCCCAACGGAGCGGGACAGGAGACTTGGCCGACTTATGGTTCGGACAAGTCGATCCTGCATCTCGATGCCGAGATCGCGCCGAAGACGTTGGATCGCCGAGAACGTCTTGAACTTCTCGACTGTCTTTACGAATGGGACGGTAGGCCAGGCTAAGGGATGAGCACGCCCTTGGCGTTGACGCCCTGGCGCATATGCTCGAAGGCCTCGGTCAATCCTTCCCTCGAGAGCGGATAAGTCCGCGTGACCATTTCGTCCAGTTTCAACCGCTTTTGCTTGTAGAGCGAAAGCAGCATGGGAAAATCGATTGATGGCCGGCACTGCCCGTAGAGCGGCGTCATGTAGAGCTTGTCGAACTCGAACAACTGCATGTCGATCGGCACGACCTGCTCGATACCGCTGACGGCAATCGCGACGCCGCCATTGCAGACCATCGCGAGCGGCGCCGCGCCGAGTTCGGGTACCGCCGTGCACTCGAACGCGTAATCGGCGCCACGGCCGATCAGTGTCTTCACCTGCTTGGATGCTCCGATCAGGCCGGCATCATCCTTGGATGCAAGCAATGTGTGCGTCGCGCCGAACTGGCGGGCCAACTCCAGTCGTTTTGGATTGATGTCGACGGCAATGATCATGCCGGCGCAGGCGTGAACGGCGCCCTGGATACAGGATAGGCCGACGCCTCCGGTTCCGAGTACGACGACGGAGCTTCCGGGCTTGACCTTTGCGGCGTTCGTTACCGAACCGAAACCGGTCATCACACCGCAACCAAGCAGTGCCGCGGACGGGAAGGCAATCTCGACGTCGATTTTGACGACAGCCTGTTTGGGAACGACGGTATGCGTCGCCATCGTTCCCAGACCGAAGGAGGCATAGAGCGGCTTCCCATTGAAGCTTCGTCGTTCATGCGGCACATGTGGACGCTGAGCGCAGATGTTTTCCGCCCCTCTGCGGCATTGGAAACATTCGCCGCACGGAATGGCCCAGTTGAGAACGACAGGGTCTCCCGGACCGACATGATCGACACCGGATCCGCACTGAAGAACCGTGCCAGCACCCTCGTGGCCCATGACGTGAGCGAAGCGACGGTTCAGCATGTCGAGGTCTGTGTGGCACACTCCGCTGGCCATGATTTGTACCAGCACCTCGTCTCTCTGCGGCTCACCGAGTTCGACGTCTGCCAACGCAAACCCGGCGTCGCCCGTCGTCACCAACGCCTTCGACAGTCGCGGCATCGTTCAATCCTTCCGGGGTGCTTTGAGAATATGAGCTTTGCTAACATATCAGATGCGGCAGTGGAGACGAATCTGCTAGTTGTGCGCAAGGGACCCGTCGGCGCATGCCTGTGAAGCTCAGCAATCTTGAATCCGTGCCTTCCGATGTTGCCGAAAAGCTCGAAACCATGGGCATCGGGACGACGGACGAGCTTCTGCCTCAGGCCGCGACCGCGCCATTGCGACAGCGCCTTGCCGACTTGACCGCCTGGGAGAGCGCTGTAGTGCTCCGGCTCGCGCGAATTGCGGACTTGTGCCGAATTACGGGCTTGATTGAACCGCACGCATTGCTCCTGGAAGCCGTGAGTGCGGGCAATGTGCGCCTTTTACGCGAACAGGATGCCAGCCTCTTGGTGAAGGCGCTCAGACGAAAGAATGTCGAATTGCAGCTCGTGCGTTCGGTACCTCCAGAATCGACCATCGCGCGCTGGGTCGCTGACGCTAACGCGCTGCCGCTGGTGCTCGAGGACTAACGAGCTTGACAGCCGCCCGTCGGAAGCTAACATTCTAGCTATGACAGACGATCGATTTGGCCCTCCGCCGTCCGTTTCTTACGAATGTGCGCCCTCCAAGCAGGAGATCGAATTCTTCCGGGAAAACGGTTTCCTTGCGGTCGAGCGCATCACAACCGACGAGGAAATCGTTTGGTTGCGGAGAATATTCGAGTTCATTTTCTCGGAAGAGTATGCCGGGAAACCGGGTTCGCCGCTTGATCGATCCGGTACGCCCATTCCCGGTCAACCTGTTGCGCGACTGACGCAAGCATTCTTCCCGGAAATGTATTTCCCGGAAATTCTCAACACGCAGTTTCGGCGCAATGCCAAGCGCTTTGCCGCGGCACTCCTCGATGTCGAGGAGAAAGACCTCAGCAGCTGGGGCCACATGATCCAGAAGAAGCCCGGCGGTCGAGCCGCATCTTGGCACCAGGACCATGCCTATTGGCAGCCCGAACTCGACTATTGCGCCTTGGGAGTCTGGCTCCCCTTGCAAGACGTGAGTATCGAAATGGGCGCCATGCAGTTCATTCCGGGCTCGCATCGGCGTGGTTTGCTGGCCCATCGCCATGAAGATGCGCCCGCACACAATGTTCTCACCGTGAAAGACCCGATCGATACTTCGACGGCCGTGGCTTGCCCGCTCAAGATGGGTGGAGCAACGTTTCATCACTCCGAGACGCTGCACTACACGGCCCCGAATTCAACGAAACAGACCAGGCTCGCGTTCCCAATGGAATTCCAGCTGGCACCCGTTCGCCGACAAAAGCCCGAGACGATGCCGTGGGTCGACGAATTTCGCGCGGCAAGCGGAGAGCGCGCGCTCATCTATGTTGCGGACGGAAAAGTCATCGCGCTGTAACCGTCGGCAATTGCCCGAACTCAGTTCTTGAATTTGGCCGCCTCTTCCGAGCCCTTGGTGGCGTTGCCGGGGCTGTACGAATGCGCTCCGGCTCCCGCCAGCTTGCCGCCATCCACGATCAGATATTCCTCGCGGATCGGTCGCTTCTCGAACCAGCATTCCAGGATTTCGCGCGTGCCGGCAGCGTAGCGCGCCTGCGCGGAAAGCGATGTGCCCGACGTATGCGGCGTCATTCCGTGATGCGGCATGCCGCGCCAGGGATGATTTCTAGGCGCGGGCTGGGGAAACCACACATCGCCTGCGTAGCCGGCGAGTTGACCCGATTCAAGCGCGCGCACGACCGCATCGCGGTTGCATATTTTGGCGCGCGCCGTGTTCACAAGATACGCCCCGTGCTTCATGCGAGCAATCATCGCTTCATCGAACAGGTTTTCTGTTTCGGGATGCAGAGGACAATTGATGGTGACGACGTCGCATACCTTCACCATATCCTCGGGCTTGGCGTGATAGGTCAAGCCGAGTTCCTTCTCCGTTGTCTCCGGAAGGCGATGGCGGTCCGTATAGTGAAGCTTGACGTCGAACGGTTTCAGACGGCGCAGAACGGCAAGGCCGATGCGTCCCGCGCCGACCGTGCCGACTTGCATCGCCTCGAGATCATAGGAACGCGCGGCGCAATCCGCGATGTTCCAACCGCCGGTCACGACGTGCTGATAGGATGGGATGTAGTTTCGCACCAGCCCGAGGATCATCATCACCACATGCTCGGCGACACTGATGCTGTTGCAGTAGGTGACTTCGGCAACCGTGATCTTCGCGTCGATGGCCGCCTGCAGGTCGACGTGGTCGGATCCGATGCCGGCCGTAATGGCAAGTTTCAGCTTCGGCGCCTTGGCGATGCGCTCCGCGGTCAGGTAGGCGGGCCAGAAGGGCTGCGAAATCACGATTTCAGCATCGGCGAGTTCGCGGTCGAGACGCGAATTCGCGCCGTCCTTGTCGGAGGTCACGACGAATTGGTGGCCGGCGTCTTCCAAAAATTTGCGTAAGCCCAATTCCCCCGACACGTTGCCTAGGAGCGTGCCGGGTTTGAAGTCGATCGTATTCGGTGTCGGGAGCGTCTGACCATTCGGGTAATGCGCGAGCCTCGGCAGATCGTCTCGCGGGTAGCTTTTCGGTGGGCCGTCGATCGGGTCGTCATAGAGAACACAAACTACTTTCGCCATCGCCCAATTCTCCCTTGGTTGCCGTTTTTGGTCTCCGATATCGTGAATGAACGTCTAGACAAGTCGGCGCCGTGCCAACGAGCGCATCAGTGCGCGCGTACCGAACTGCCAGGGCGGCGCGCGGTCTGATGTCGTGACGGTGTTGATGAGTGTACCGAGCTTGGCGGACGAAACCTTGACGGTGTCGCCTTCGACGTGCGTGAAACCGCTGCCCGCCTCGTGCCGGTCCGCGTTGGGCACGAACATCGTGCCCAGGAAGAGCATCAAGCCATCGGGATATTGATGTTCCTTCCCGATGGTCGCCGCGACGAGATCGACCGGATCGCGGCTGATCATGCGCATGGAGTTGGTTCCGTGCGTGCTGAACTGATCGAGGCCCTGCACTTCGAGCCGCACGTCTGCGTTGCGCACGTCATCCAGCGAAAACGTCTCGTCGAACAGGCGAACGAAGGGTCCAATGGCGCACGAGGCATTGTTGTCTTTGGCCTTCGAGAGCAACAAAGCGCTCCGCCCCTCGAAATCACGCAAGTTCACATCGTTTCCAAGGGAGGCGCCGACGATTTCGCCACGGCTGCTGACGGCGAGCACGATCTCGGGTTCGGGATTGTTCCAATGCGACTTGGGATGCAATCCGATTTTGGCACCGCAACCGACCGCCGACATCGGTTGGGCTTTTGTGAAGACCTCAGCGTCCGGCCCGATGCCGACTTCGAGATACTGCGACCACAAGCCACTGCGCATAAGCACGCCTTTGGCTTCTTCGGCCTGGGGCGAGCCGGGCTTCAGCCGGTTGAGGCTGCCGCCGAACGCTTCTGACAGCTCGCGGCGGAGCCGCGCGGCCGCAGCCGCATCGCCTTTGGCGCGTTCCTCGATGACGCGTTCGATCAGGCTATCGGCGAATGTGACGCCGGCTGCCTTGATGGCCTGCAGGTCGCAAGGCGCGAGCAACGTGCCGCGCTCAAGCGCTTCGGCCAATGTGCAAAGACGTTCACCCTCGTGGTTTCTCACGCTCATTGCCGGCTGAGGAAAGTCGAACAAATCCGAGAGCGTTGGCGCGAGCGTTGAAAGATCGAAGAGACCGTCGTCGCGAGCAATGACCGTGCGCGGGCCGGCCAGCGGACCGTCTACCCAGACGCGGCCGACAAGGGTGCCGCGATATTTGTCGGCCGGGATGACTTCATCGGGCAGCGAAGAGGCGGTCATGACATCACCCTTCGGTTCGAGCGCCGGCGCGCTCTAGCCGTGAATTGCTTCAATCTCCGGCAGCTTCAATTCGATCGCACGGCCGACCATGGTCAGATGCGCACGCATCGCAGCGGCTGCATATTCGCCGTCGCCGGAACGGATCGCTTCCACGAGCGCGCGATGCTCTGCAAGCGTCTGTTCGGGCCGCCCCTGATCGGGCAGCGCCAGGCGACGCACACGATCCAACGGCGCGCGGGCGGCCTCAAGCAAACGCAATGCCCGCGGCGTTTCGATGGCGCCGAACATCGCGGCATGGAGCGCCTCGTCGAGGTCATAGAAGTGCTCGAGGTTACCCTTCGCGAGCGCGTCCACCTGCGCTGCGATATTGGCGTCGAGGACAGCGAGGGTCTGGGGATTTGCAACGGGTGCGAGACGGCGCATGGCCTCGACTTCCAGGGCCGTGCGAACAAAGAGACTTTCACGCACATCCGATGAGCGGATCAGCGCGACAAAACTGCCGTGTTGGGGAAAGACGTCGATCAGACCTTCTTCAGCCAGGCGACTGATGGCGTCGCTGACGGGCGCGCGGGATACGCCCAATTCGAGAGCGATTTCCTCCTTCCGCAACGGCGCGCCGGGCGCCAGCGCAAGCTCGCGAATCCGCCGGCGCAACACCTCATAGACCCGGTCGGTCTTGGAGATATCTCTCTCATCAACGATGATTTGGCTCATTGTGAAATGTTACAACCCCCAAGTTAGCAGCCGAATACTAGAAATATCCCGGTGAAACGTCCATACTAGCATGTCAATTTGAGGTCCGCCTTCTTGGCCACTGTATTAGAGGTGAAGGCTGATGTCGTCAGGCTGCATCCCGATGACAATGTCGTGGTTGCGGCCGGGCGCATCGCCAAGGGTGCGCGGGTCGAAGGCGAAGGTATCGTAGCGTGTGACACGATCCCAGTGGGCCACAAGATTGCCACACGGCCTATATCAGCCGGCGCTACTGTTCGGAAATACGGTCAAGTGATTGGCGCTGCCACCGCCGACATCGCACCCGGTCAACATGTCCACGTCCACAACCTGGCGATGTCGAATTTGCGCGCCAGCGCAGACAAAGTGAGCGGAAGTCGGCAGCGCAGCGAACGGCCGCGGAGCTTCATGGGCTATCGCCGACCAGACGGGCGAGCGGGCGTGCGCAACTACATCGGGGTCCTGACGAGCGTCAACTGTTCTGCGACGGTCGCGCGTCACATCGCCGAGGCAGCGGAGAAGGCGGGGCTCCTCGACGGCCTGGACAATGTCGATGGCATCGTACCGATCACGCATGCGAGCGGATGCGGCATGGCTGGTAGCGGGGAAGGATTCGACATTCTGCGCCGCACACTTTGGGGCACCGCCGCCAATCCAAACTTCGGCGCGATCCTGCTCGTGGGTCTTGGCTGCGAAGTCTTGCAGATCGATCGACTGCGCGACGAACATGGCATGCGTGACGGGCGTGCCTTCCACACTTTCACGATTCAAGATGTTGGCGGGACCAGGCTCGCAATCGCGGAAGGGCTGAAACACTTGCGCGCCATGCTGCCCGAACTCAAACGAATGCGCCGCGAACCGATTCCCGCCAGCGAGATCGTTCTGGGTCTGCAGTGCGGCGGCTCGGACGCGTGGTCCGGGGTGACGTCCAATCCGGCTCTGGGCAACGCCTCAGACCGGCTCGTCGCGCTGGGAGCCACCGTCATTCTGTCGGAGACACCCGAGATCTACGGCGCGGAACATTTGCTGTTGGCGCGCAGTCGCTCGCCCGAGGTCTCGGTAAAGCTCTGCGAGCGCCTCCAGTGGTGGGAAGACTACACGGCCAAGCATGGCGTCGAGATGGACAACAATCCGTCGCCGGGAAACAAGGCCGGCGGACTGAGCACAATTCTCGAGAAGTCGCTGGGCGCCGTGGCCAAGGGCGGCACCTCGCAACTCAACGACGTGATCGAATACGCCGCGCCACTCAAGTCGCGCGGGTTGGTGTTCATGGACAGTCCCGGGTTTGATCCGTGCAGCGCGACGGGGCAGGTCGCCTCCGGCGCGACCATGATCGCGTTTACAACCGGGAGAGGCTCCGCCTATGGTTGCAAGCCATCGCCGTCGATCAAGCTTTCGTCGAATACGGCCGTCTACGATCGCATGCGGGACGACATCGACATCAACTGCGGGACGATCGCTACAGGCGCGTCGTCGGTCGAGCAGAAGGGCGCGGAAATCCTCGATTGTCTGCTCGATGTTGCCTCCGGCAAGAAGAGCAAGAGCGAGGAACTCGGCTATGGTGGGCTTGAGTTTGTGCCCTGGCAAATCGGCGCAGTGATGTGACTGCCGCCCACGCAGCGAGTCTGTGACGGATTCGTGACTTGTTCGCGCGCCGCGACATACTCAATAAAACCTGCTGTCAGGCGCTTGGCGAGCGTTAACAAAAGGTAAATACTGCGCGCATCGGATTTCGAGTCCGATCGACGGGCCAGGACCAAGTCATAAGAGGGGCCGGCTCCGATCGTGGTGAAAGAATGGTGATCTGGTGGCTCACCGTTGTCGCTTTACCAAACCGAGATCACTCGCCGTCGCGGCGGCGATGGCTTCAGTATTCGTCGTGACGACGTCTGTCAGAGCGGCAGAGTTGAAACTTCCCAGCGACGACAGCATCGACTACTCGGTCCTGTCGAACCAGCCGATACGATTGTGGACGCCGCGCGAAGTGGGAACGCCGAAGACCGATCTTCCCGTTGCTGATTTCGTCGGCAGCAAGCTCGACTTCGCCGATGGTCAGCTTCAGCTCTTTCGCTTCCGGCTGGACAAGGCGCCCTTCGACACCACGCTTCCGCGCCAGCAGATCTCAGCCGGCGGCATCAAGCTGAAATGGACTTGGTAGAACCGATCCGCGTTACGCTTTTGCGCGAACGCCGACTTTGTCCAACTTTTTTTCCAGGCGCGAGAATCCTTCGGTCATGCAGGCCATGATCGCGCGGGCATCGGCACTCACTTCGCCAGTCTGTCGCGACATCGATCCGTTCCCGTTGGTCGAGGGCTTCATTTGGCCGCCTGTAGCCTTTGCCCGCACACAGTCATAGGCGGCGCGCAGCTTCTTGGCGGAGTCGCGCTCTTCGCAGATGTACCAACTCAGCATGTTGGCGGTCACCGGATCGTAGAAACCGCTGGCGATCTTTTGCTCGATCTCGCCGAACGGATCGGACTCCAGCGTGGCCCGGGCACGGCCGATCTTATCCAGGTCGCTGATCTTCGGGTTGGCGTATTTGGCGATACGCTCGGCGCCTTCCGGATCGGGTTTCTGGCGCAGATCATAGCCGAGCTCGCAGAGCATACGACAGAAGAGCTGTCCATGGCTGGTCTCGCGCGCAGCGACCAAGCGCAGCGTGCATGCAAGCTCCTGGTCCGTCGTGGCATCTGCCCAGGCGCGCAGATAAATGCCGGCTTGAGTCTCCGCCAGCGAAATTGCGTTGAGCAGTCCAAGATAGGCTGGTTTGTTCGAAGTCGAACTCGCTTGCATGACTAATTCTCCGATCTGAACCGCAATGCTATGCGCGCTCATGGACCTGCGGCAACCATGCGCTTTAGGTGCACAGCAACAATTGAACGAGCAACGGGGGTTCGGAGCGAGGAGAAAATGCTACTAATTGGACATGCCGCTAACGTTGAAACTGCACCCGGATTCACGCTGCATGGCGGTAACTCGCATCGACGTGGAAGCCGTTCGCTTACCCAGCGGAACGCTGGAACTGCGCTACCGCACGACCGGTATAATAAGTGATCTCCACATTCCCCCACGCGCCGATCCGGCGCGCGCCGATGAGCTTTGGCGGCACACATGCTTTGAAGCGTTCATTCGGGGACCGCAGGGTGCTGCCTATTACGAGTTGAACTTTTCGCCTTCGACGGAGTGGGCGGCTTATCGCTTCAGCGGCTATCGCAGCGGAATGAGCAATGCGCAGATTGGGCCGCCGCGCACCAAACTGAAGTCGGACGGAATGGAGTTTGAGTTGCGGACCGCCCTCGAATTGGGCCGACTGACGGACCTGCCAAGCGATGCGCCCTGGCATCTGGGAGTCTCCGCGGTAGTTGAGGAGAAGAATGGCCAAATCTCCTATTGGGCCTTGGAACATCCATCGGGACGGGCCGACTTTCATCATCCCGATTGCTTCGCGCACACGCTTGCGGCAACGGTATCGCCATGAAATTCGGCATCGATCGACTTCTCGGCGAGCCCGAATTGCGCGCGCCGCTCAAGGGCAAACGCGTGGCTTTGCTCGCCCACCCCGCTTCGGTGACGCAGGATTTGGCGCATTCGCTCGACGCGCTGGCCGAGTGCCCAGATTTAAACCTGACTGCAGCCTTTGGGCCTCAGCATGGTCTGCGTGGCGACAAGCAGGACAACATGGTCGAGTCGCCGAACTTCGTGGACCCGATACATCACATTCCTGTCTTCAGTTTGTATGGAGAAGTACGACGGCCGACCGATCCGATGATGGACACGTTTGATGTCATGATGGTCGATCTGCAGGATTTGGGTTGCCGCATCTACACCTTCGTGACGACGCTGCTCTATGTTCTTGAGGCCGCAGCGAAACATGGCAAGTCCGTGTGCGTTCTGGATCGTCCCAATCCGATCGGGCGCCCGGTCGAAGGTCTACGACTCGAACCCGGTTGGGAGAGTTTCGTCGGTGCCGGCCCCTTGCCGATGCGTCACGGTCTGACGCTCGGCGAGCTGGGTTCGTGGTTCATCAAGACACACAAGCTCGACGTCGATTATCGCGTCGTCGAGATGCTCGGCTGGCGCCCCGATGAAGGGCCGGGATTCGGTTGGCCGCTCGGCATGCACCCATGGATCAATCCCAGCCCCAATGCGCCAAATCTATGGATGGCGCGCGCCTATCCCGGCACGGTAATGCTTGAAGGAACAACTCTCTCGGAAGGACGCGGCACCACGCGGCCGCTCGAAGTGTTCGGTGCGCCCGACATTGATGCCAGGCGCGTCATTGGAGAAATGTACGGACTGGCGCCGCAATGGCTGCATGGTTGCGGTTTGCGCGACTGCTGGTTCGAACCCACCTTCCACAAACACGCGGGCAAACTCTGCAGCGGCGTTCAGATTCACACCGAAGGCCCGGGCTATGATCATCCGGCGTTCAAGCCCTGGCGCATTCAGGCGCTCGCCTTCAAAGCGATACGCCGATTGTATCCAGACTATTCCTTGTGGCGCGATTTTCCGTACGAGTATGTGACGGATAAGCTTGCCATCGACGTCATCAACGGCGGGCCGCG
>DATLOU010000058.1:0-25213 GCA_035536115.1 Rhizomicrobium sp. | reverse complement strand
GGTGGTTCGGTGCATTGGCTCGTCGACGGCGTTCCCGAGGTGCGCCGCGTCGGGGCGAGCGGCACTGCGGCAGGAAGCAACTGGATCGGCTTGCGCGCCAACGGCGCCTATCGCGTGACGAGCGTCGAACAGCAGCCGCTGCTGCCGGCCTGGACGGCGCTTTTGTTTCTCCTCGGCACGCTCCTCCTCGCCTGGCGGGTGGAGGGGCGCTGACAGCTCCTATCCCAGGCCCGCCCCGTCGGCGCAGACGGGATCGTCGATGTGCGCGCGACGCACATCGCCGGAGAGAGCGGAGATACCATCAGGCTTGAGCGCGAGACCCAAAATCCGCGACGGATCGACCGGGCCCGGAAATCGAATACGCCCCGCCGGCAGCTTCGAGAATCCGACGCGCGCATAGTAAGGCTCGTCGCCGATCAGGATCACCGTCGCGTGTCCCTTGGCGCGTGCTTCTTCGATGCCGCGTGCCATCAACGCGACACCAATGCCGCGCCCGCGCTGATCGGATTCGACGGCGAGCGGTCCCAGCATCAGCGCGCGGCGTTCGCCGATCACGACCGGCCAGAACCGCACCGAGCCACGCAACTTCCCGTCTTCGACCGCGACGAAAGAAAGTTCGCCGACCTGCGACACACCTTCCCGGAGGCGATAAGCGGATTTGGCAAACCGCCCCGGACCGAAAGCGGCCTGGTTCAACGCGTCGACCAATGGCGCGTCTTCGGGCCGTTCGGAACGGATCGTCCATTCGCTTGCGTCGCTCAAGGTCGGCTCGCTAGTCTCAAGGCTAGATAATCTCGCGCGGAGAAACCACATGGGCGTGCTTGCTGGCAAGGTTGTTCTGGTGACGGGCGGCGCCAATGGCATCGGCAAAGAGTGCGCGCTGTTGGCCGCGAAGGAAGGCGCCAGTGTCGTCGTCAACGATCTGGGCGGCGCGGTAGCGGGCGGTGACGAAGGTTCTGCCGGACCTGCCGAGATGGTGGCGCGAGAGATCGTCGCGGCCGGCGGCAAGGCAGTGTCGAACTCCGACAGCGTGACCAACCGCAAGGGTGTCGCCCACATGATCGAGCAGGCGATGGACACGTTCAAAGGCCTGCACGCCGTGATCAATCCCGCCGGCATTTTGCGCGACACGATGTTCCACAAGATGACGGATCAGGATTGGGACATGGTCGTCGATGTCCATCTGAACGGCGCCTATAACGTGACGCGCGCGACGATCAATCATTTCCGCGAGCAGAACGAAGGCTCCTACGTTCTCTTCACCTCGACCTCGGGCCTGATCGGCAATATCGGCCAGGCGAACTATGCCGCGGTAAAGATGGGCGTCGTCGGTCTGTCGCGCATCATCGCGATGGAAGGCCAGGCGAAGAACGTGCGCTCCAACACGATCGCGCCGTTCGCCTGGTCGCGCATGATCGCGACGATTCCGGTAAAGGACGAAGCCTCTGCCAAGCGAGTCGACCGCATGAAGAACTACATGCGCGCCGATCAGGTGGCGCAGCTCGCCGTCTCACTCGCATCTCCCGCCTGCAAGGATGTCAACGGACAGATCTTCGCCGCGCGCGGCAACGAGATCTTCCTGATGAGCCAGCCGCGTCCGGTGCGCGGGCTTGGCAGACTCGAAGGCTGGACGCCGGCGACGATCGCCGAACACTGCATGGCGGCGCTGAAGCCGAATTTCACGGACTTGCAGCCGACGACAGGCACGTTCGGCTGGGATCCGGTCTGACATACAACAACGGAGGTAACGATGGGCATTCTGGAAGGCAAAGTCGTCTGGGTGACGGGCGGCGGCAACGGCATCGGCAAGGACACCGCGCTGATCGCGGCCAAGGAGGGCGCCAAGGTCGTGGTCAACGATCTGGGCGGCGGCTTCAAAGGCGATGACGAAGGCTCGGCCGGTCCTGCCGAGACGGTAGCGGCAGAAATCCGCAGCAAGGGCGGCAAGGCGTTTTCCAATTCCGACAGCGTGTCGTCGTTGAAGGCGATGGAAGCGTTGCGCGACCAGACCTTGAAGGAGTTCGGCGGACTGCACGGCGTGATCAATCCGGCGGGCATCCTGCGCGACGCGATGTTCCACAAGATGACCGAGTTCGACTGGGACAAGGTGATCGAAGTGCATCTGCGCGGTTCCTACAATGTCTGCCGCGCCACGGTGGAGCACTTCCGCGAGCAGCAGGGCGGCGCCTATGCGCTGTTCACGTCCACCTCCGGCCTCATCGGCAATATCGGGCAGACGAACTATGCCGCGGCCAAGCTCGGCATCATGGGCTTGTCGCGCGTGCTGGCGATGGAAGGCGCGAAGTATGGCGTGCGCTCCAACATCATCGCGCCAGTGGCGTGGACGCGCATGACGCAGTCGGTGCCGATCCGCGACGAAGCGCAAGCCAAGCGCCGCGAGCAGATGGCGGCGACGATCCGACCCGATCAGCCGGCGAAGCTCGCCGTCGCGCTGGTGTCGGACCTGGCGAAGGACGTATCGGGACAGATCTTCGGTGCGCGTGCCGACACGATCGAGCTGTACAGCCAGCCGCGCGCCATCATGAACATCAACAAGGAAGGCGGCTGGACTCCGGAAGGCATCGCCAAAGAAGCTTTCGCCCAGATGAAGGAGAAATTCTTCCCGGTGTCGCGTTCGGCAACCTCCCCAGAACCGGCAAAAGCCAAGGCCAGTTGATCACCACGTGAGTGCAGGCGGCGCGTTGCCCGCGAATTCGGCGAGCCGCCGCCTGGTCCCTGCCGATGTGCCGGGCGGCGGCGTTAAAGGATCGGCGAACAGAATTTCGCGCACCTCAAAGTTTGGCGTGAACACGACGCTGGCATTGCTGAGCCTGTAGAGCAGAACAACATTGGTCGCCCAACCGGCGCGGCGCGAATACATGCCGACGAACTCCGGTTCGGCGGACGTGACGCTGCCGATCTCCTCGCGCAATTCACGGCGCAGTGCCGTCAGCGGCGGCTCGCCGCGGCCGACGCCGCCGCCCGGAAGGGACCAGCCCTTCATGTAGCTATGACGCGCGAGCAGAACCTTGCCCTCGGCGTCGACGATCAACGCATGAACGCCGAGCGCGACGGGCGACCACAACGCCTTCGCCGTCATCATCGCGCCGAACGCGAGCCGCGAGAAAAATGACCTTGCTTCAGACACCATACAAAACAGCAGTTCTTCAGAAGTCAGATTCGCAACCACAGCTGGGTCTGACGTCTATCCAGCCCCAGCCCGGCGGCGAGGACCGTCATCGCGCGCGTGGCTCGCGCCAAGCCGGGATGTTTCTTGACTCCAACTGATCGCGACATTCGACCGGCGCCTTCTTCGAGGTTCCGGTAGAGTTGGCTACATTCGCGAATGATCGGTAAAGTTCAACGATTCACTGCGTTCTCTAACTGACCAGACATAGCGACAAAAAACGTTGCCAATGTTCCCGCCATGATCCCGAGCGGCAGGGCATAGAACACGTCCGTGTCGGTTCCCATGACGATGATCGTCGTCACGACCATCCCGGTGAATTGCGCGATGTTTCTTGGCATTTGACCACGGTCTTGGCGCTGCTGCCTGCGACGCTAGGCCATGAGCCGCGGCACGGGAAGAACATGGTCAAGAAAAAGTTAATTCCGCCGGTTCAGCGGCTCAGATCCTGCTTCTTCTGGAGATATTCCTCGCGCTGGATTTCGCCTCTGGCATAGCGGCCCTCGAGGATCGAGAGCGCGTCGGACCGGCTGGCGGCGGGGGTGGGAGGGGCCGGCGGCGCCCCGTAATAGTAATGGTGCCTGCGACCGAAAATCAGGCTCAGGATCAAGACGATGACGATGAGCGTGATCAGCCCGTGGAACGGAAACCAGAAGAACGGCCAGAACAGGAAGGCATGCAGCATGGCGCTCTCTCTCCCCAATGTCCGTCCAGATATGGGAAGGCCAGGGGAATATTCTAGATGCCGAACTCGATTCCCTGGGCGAGCGGCAAGGCATCGGAATAGTTGATGGTCGCGGTTTGCCGCCTCATATAGGCCTTCCAGGCGTCCGAGCCGCTTTCGCGGCCGCCTCCGGTTTCCTTTTCGCCGCCGAAGGCGCCGCCGATCTCCGCGCCGGAGGGACCGATGTTCACGTTGGCGATGCCGCAATCGGAGCCCGACGCCGCGATGAAGCGCTCGGCCTCCTGCATGTCTAGCGTGAAGATGCACGACGACAAGCCCTGCGGCACGGCGTTGTGTTTGGCCAATGCATCTTCGAAACGGCTGTAGCGCATGACATAGAGGATCGGCGCGAAAGTCTCGCGGCGGACGGTCTCCGTCTGATCCTGGATCTCGACGATGGCGGGACGCACATAGAAGCCGTTCGGATACGTGTCGCCCAGCGCACGTCCGCCGCCGGTAACGATTCCGCCCTCCGCCTTCGCCGCGGCGAGCGCGCGCTCCATGTTTTCGAACGCGCCCTTGTCGATGAGCGGACCGACCAGCGTTCCGGCGCTCAATGGGTCCCCGATCGAAAGCTTGCCATAAGCCGACTTCAACGCCGCGATCAGCTTGTCGTAAATCGCGTCATGCACGAAGAGACGCCTGAGCGACGTGCAGCGCTGGCCCGCCGTGCCGACGGCAGCGAACAGGATCGCGCGCAAGGCGAGATCGAGCTTCGCGCTCGGCGCAACGATCATCGCATTGTTGCCGCCGAGTTCGAGGATCGGCTTGCCGAAGCGTGCCGCAACGGTCGGCGCGAGCTCGCGGCCCATGCGCGTCGAACCGGTCGCGCTCACGATCGGAATGCGGCCGTCGCCTGCCAGGCGTTCGCCGGCATCGCGCCCGCCGAGCACGATCAGCGACAGATGTGCGGGCGCCGCGCCAAACCGTTTCACGGCGCGTTCGAACAGCGCCTGTGACGCAAGCGCTGTTAATGGCGTCTTCTCCGATGGCTTCCAGATCACGCTGTCGCCGCAGACAAGGGCAAGGGCGGCGTTCCAGGCCCAGACAGCGACGGGAAAATTGAAGGCCGAGATGACAGCGACCGGACCTGCCGGATGCCAGGTTTCCATCATGCGATGGCCGGGACGTTCGGAGGCGATGGTGAGACCGTAGAGCTGGCGCGACAAGCCGACCGCGAAGTCGCAGATGTCGATCATCTCCTGCACTTCGCCAAGGCCTTCCTGCAGGATCTTGCCCGCCTCGAGCGTGACGAGGCGTCCGAGCGCGTCCTTGTGCGCGCGCAGTTCCTCGCCAAAGAGGCGCACCAGCTCGCCGCGCCGGGGCGCCGGCACCTCGCGCCAGGCGCGGAACGCCTCTGCGCTGCGTGCGATCTTGGCTTCGATAGACTTTGCATCGTCGAACACGACGCGTCCGATCTCGCTGCCGTCGATCGGCGAGTGAACGATGTGCGGCCCGTCGTTCGCCGCGACGCCCAGAGTCTTCAGCAATTCGCGAGCCATGCTAGCCGCCTCCTGGCGTCTGATGTGCGCCGGCATTCTGACCAGCCGCACGATTGCAGGCCACAGGATTTTTCACACACCACTCGCTCGCGCGCACATAGCGGCGGTTGGACAAGACAAAAATGCTCGTGACGAAGCCATTCGCGATCAGCCTGCGCAAGGACGGCGTGAATTGGGTTCGCGCACGCCTGGCGTGCAGCGCGTCGAACGGCATTCCGTCGAGGCCCGCCTGTCGATAGATCTTCGCGTCGATGCCGGCATCAAACTGAAGCACGGTTTCCGGCAGAACGGCGCGCACGCTTCCGGCGGCGAGAAGAAATATGCAGGCCGGATCGCAATGTCCGAGCGCGACCACGAACAACTTGCGCGCATGAACGAGCTTCGCAAGCGGCAAAGCTGCGACCGCGTCGCCGCCGGAACTGTCGGCGATCGCCAGGCGCTTGACCGATTGATCGCTCAGGAGCAACTCGAGTTCGCCGGCCGCCGCCGCGTTCATGCGTCCATGGAAGACGGCGGTGTTGCCGCGCAAGGTCACTTCATACGAAGGCGCATTCGCTTGCGGCCGCGCGAGTACCGCGCGGAGTTGCGCGCCGAACAGCATCGTCGCGGCCAGCAGGATGACGAAGTTCGCCACCACCGCCGCTTGCGCCGTCCGCGCGGCCCAGGCTGCGATCGGACGCGCGAACTTGTTGTGCTTGCTTGCGCAACGCCAGATGCCGACCGCACCCCAGATGTCCGCGAGCAGGAACAGGATGAACGGCGGCGCGATCGTGAGGATCAGCGTCGGTGGCGTTGTGCCGGAATGCGAAGCGACCGTGTTTGCGGCAAGAACGAACCACAGCGCAAACGGCACCATCACCAGAGCGCCCAAGCCGAACGATTGGGTGAGCGGCAACTGGCCACGCCAGTGTCTTGCGATATATCCCGCGATATACCCGATCATCTTCGCCGCAATCTGTGCCGAAGGCCTTTGACTTGGCAACGTGGAGCGGAATGAAAGACGCAGACCGGCCGCTTGCCAATCCTGCCACGCGAATTTCACCGCCATTACCACGTAAGACTACCTCAGCCGTGACCGTTCAGGCTGCTAATCCTGGGCGTAGTAGCGGCCGAACCGGTTGGCGAGGAAATCGCCGAGCCGCGCTTCTTCCTGCCGCACGAAACCTTTCTGGGGCAGCTTGCCGTCGACCAGCATGTCGCACATGGCGCAGATCCCGGCTGCGGTCGTGACCTGGATGGCGCTCATCAATTTATCGCCGACGGTCTGGGCATAGATCTTCTTGGCGTAGCTTTCCTGCGTCAGCCGTCCTTCGCGCCAGCCCGAGACGGTCACGAAGATGAGCACGACGTCCTGATAGGTGATCGGGATCGCGGTCTCCAACACATCCTTGAGAATGTCGCGGCGCATGCCGAGGCGCAGATCGCGCACCAGCATCTTGACGATGTCGCGATGACCCGGATAGCGCACAGTCTTGTAGTTCAGGTTCTCGACCTTCCCTTCCAGCGTGTCGCACAAGGTGCCGAGACCGCCGGAGGTGTTGAACGCCTCATACTCGGTGCCGTCCAGCGCGAATTCCTCGAGTTCCTCGAGTGCGGGCACTTCGCCGCGATGGCCGTCGCGAATGGATTCGCACGGATTGCAATATTCGTTGATCAGTCCGTCCGTCGACCAGGTCAGGTTGTATTTGAGCGCATTGGTCGGAAAGACCGGGAGCGCGCCGACGCGCATCTGAACTTCGCGCAGCTTGTCGAACTTCTTGGCGAGGTCCGCGGCAACGATGGAGATGAAACCCGGCGCCAGACCGCATTGCGGAATGAAGGCCGTCGCCGCGCCGTCGGCGAGCTTGCGAATGAGGCGCGTGGATTCGACGTCTTCGGTCAGATCGAGATAGTGCGCGTGTGCCCGCTTGGCCGCTTCCGCGACCGTCGCCGTCAAATGATAGGGCGTCGCCGAAAGCACGATGTCATGGCCGTCGACCACTTTCGCAAAGCTTGCGGCGTCGCCGATCTCGACCTTTTGGCGCGAAACATTTTTTTCCGGCAGGAGCGCCAGCGATGCCGCGTCGCGGTCCGCCACCGTCAGCCGGTAGTCGCCGCAGCCGGACAAGAATTCGGTGATCGCGACGCCGATCTTGCCGCCACCCACCAGAAGGACGTTTTTCATGGCCGCTTCCTCGAGAAATTATCGAGGACAAACAATGCTCTCGCCGCGCGCCGGCGGGGAGACGGCAAAGCGCCGGAACTTGCAATTCCGCCCGGCGAATCGCAGGGTAATCCGGCGATTCGCAGGGAACACCATGCGCGACACGGACGAGAGGCTCATCGCCCTTTTGCGCGCCAATGCGCGCGAGCCGACCGCGTCGCTTGCCCGCAAGCTCGGTCTGGCGCGTTCGACCGTGCAGGAACGCATCGCGCGCCTGGAGCGGCAGGGCGCGATCAAGGGCTACACGGTGCGTCTCTCCGACGAGGCCGCGGCCGGAAAGCTTCGCGCCGTGGTGATGATCTCCACCGATCCCAAGCGTGCCGACCGCGTCGCGATCGAATTGAACAAAATGCCCGAAGTGCGCTCGCTCTCGGCAGTGGCGGGAACTTTCGACCTGATTGCGACGGTCGAGACCGACACGCCCGCACGCATCGATCAATTGCTCGATCGCATCGGCCGCGCCAATGGCGTCGCGCGAACCGTGTCATCCATCGTCCTGTCGGAGAAATTCTCGCGTTAGCAGGAGAAACTTCGACACCTAACTTCATATATTTCGTCGCGTCCGTAACGTGATACTGTTGTTCGCCGAACGGGGGCCGGTTCCGCACGCATGACAAGTCCAGCCACGCATTCGTCGCTTGGACGCGCGGCGCGCACCTGGGAACGCGCGCGACGGCCCGATCGCGCCCACGTCGAAGCGTTGAAGGCGCGCGTCCCCTATTGGTTCGTGGTGCTCGTGCTGCTTGGGTTTTCCATCCTTCAGATCATGCTGAATCCGTTCGGCTTCAGCGATCTGACCCAACGCTATGCGCAGGACATCGCGAACCTCCTCATCACCGGACCCTATCTCTATCCGACGACGGGCCGCGACCAGGTGACGGTCGCGCTGATCGATGAGGAATCCCTGCACAGCCTGCAGATGCCCTGGCCTTGGCGCTACGGCGACCATGCCCGCGCGCTCGGCGCCCTGCTCGACTATCGCCCGAAGGCGGTCGTCGTCGATTTTCTCTTCGTCGACGAACGCAACGACGACACCTTGTCCGAGCTGGTCGACGCAATCGCCCGCTATAAAAAGGCCGGCGTGCCGCTCTATTTCGAAGGCGGCATCAACCTGCCCTATGGCGAAGCGCCGTTGTTGCCGAGGCTTGCCGCCACCGGCGTTCCCATCCTCGATCCCAGCATCGAACTTTACGACGGCGTCGCGCGGCAATATCCGACCAGCGGGCATTGCTATCGCGGCGGCGGCGACACCTGCCTTTCGGCGGCGCTGCAGGTGTTCAAGGACGTTTATCCGCAATATCCGCTTGCGCCGTTGAACGACAAGATCGAACTCGTCTGGGGCACCAGGACCGCGCCGATCAACATCAAGCTCAATCACGATGCCGACGGCAAGCCGCAGCCGTGCAGCGAAGAGTCGGGAGCGCTGATGCGCACCTATCGCGCCTTCTTCGACAAACATACTGCCCAGTCCGCCTGCCCCTATACCGCGATCGTGCCGATCCAGGCGCTGATGATGGGGCTTGAAGACAAAGACGTCGCACAGCTCATTCCAGGCCACGTCATCTTCTATGGCGGCTCGCTGCAAGGCGCGCAGGACAAGTCGTTCACGCCGGTGAATTCGCGGCTGCAGCCGAACGTCTTCGTCCATGCCATGGCGCTCGACAATCTCATCAGCTTCAAGGGTCGGCCACAGCAGAATGTGATGACCCTCGGGGGCTATACGTTTTCCAACAATCCGGCGCAGATCATGGCCATCGTGCCGATCGTGCTCATCCTCTCCTACATGCATATGCGCCGCATCCGTTGGCGCCAGAAGAGGACGACACGCAAGGAGCATGGCGCGATGATGGAATGGTTTCTCGACAAGGGTGTCGAGAAACTGTGGCATTGGCTCGCCTTCTTCCTGGCGCTCGGCATCGGTCTTCTGCTCGCCATGTGGGTCGGGCTTTCCGTCGCCAACTGGGTCGAGGATGTTTTCATCGCCGTCGAATTGGCCGCGATGCTCCTGATCGGCGTGCCGGACTCATTCTGGGGTTACTTGCATCACGTCGCGGGCGGGCGGCCCGCTCATTCGGAGGGAACATCATGAAACGCACATTATTGTTCACGCTTCTCGCCGGCGCGGCGTCGTTTTGCGCGCCCCCGGCACTCGCGGCGGACGAATGCAGCAGTCTTTCCGGCGATGCCGTTCTGTCGGCACGCACGCCGCAAGTCGACCTTTACGATGCGCCCAACGGCAAGCGCATCAAGTCTGTCGACCAGGACAAGTTTCCGAAATGCCTCGCGGTGACGCAGCGCGCGCCCAACATGATGCTGCAGGTCTCGGTCGACGGCGCGGTCGTCTGGGTGCCGCCGCACATGGTCAATTACCGCCTCACGGGCAAGAAGCCCGCGATCTGCCGCAACTTGGCGATGGGCGGCAACGACACCAAGGTGGGCGCCACGCGCGCGCTCGGCGAAGATTGCCCGCAGAAAGTCGGTGCGCCATGAGACGCTCGTTCGCACTCGGCGCACTCGCGCTCTCGCTTCTCGTCTCTCCCGCATTCGCCAACGGCTATCCGTCGAGCGGGCGCGCTATCGATGCGCTGCATCCGGCGAGCGACTACAGCGACATCGCCGGCGGCCGCGCGCTTGCACTCGGCATCATGCGGGCGCGCGCCAACGGCTTCGTGCCGTCGCCGGTGATGCAGGCTTACGCCAATGCGGTGTTGGCCAAGCTGCTCGCAGGCATTCCGCTGCCGCCGTCCTTCCAGCCGCAGGTGCGCGTGCTCGCCGCGCCGGAGTTCAGCGCGCTCTGCACGCCGGACGGCACCATCATCGTGACGATCGGGCTGCTCGAGCAACTCGACAATGAAGACGAACTCGCCTTCATCCTCGGCCACGAGGTCAGTCACGCGATCTATCGTCATCATGAAAAAGACTGGTTCAAGAAATCGCAATATTTCGCCGTGGTGAACGGCGCCGCCATCCAGGGCATCGCCGACGTCGCCTATCGCACCGGCCTTGGCGGGCTCGCAGGCGGCGATGTGGCGCGCGGTCTCGATGTCGCCAGTCACCTGGCCAAGTTGAGCGCCAACGTGCTGGCACCGCAGATGTCGCAGAATCAGGAAGACGCGGCCGACGCGCTCGGCTTCGATCTCATGATCCGTGCCGGCTATAGTTCCGAGGCCGCACTCGCGGTGATGGACAAGCTCGCCGAACAGGAAGCTGAAGCCGCAGCCGCCGCGCGCGCGGCGCGCGAAGCCTCGGGCGACAACAAACGCTCGAACGGACCCTCATTCGGCAATATCCTGGGTGCGGTCGGCAACGCGATGTCCGGCAACTGGAAAGATGTCGCGATCTTCGCCTTCGACACCGCCGTCGACAATATGTCGGACGAAGCGGTGGCGCATCATCCTGCGCCCGAACGATTGAAGCTCTTGAGCACCTACGCCTTCAAGCAGTATCGCGACACGCTGCCGGCGCAGCCCACGCCCTTGCCCTGGGCGGAAGGCAACAAGACAAAGGACGGTCTCGCGATGACATCGCTCTTGGCGCACTACGCCGCGGCGGAAAATGCCGCGGCCTATATCGCCGATCCGCGCCAGGGTTCACCCGACAGTGCCCGCAGCGAAGTGATGCGATCCTCCACGCCGCCGACCGCCGATCACGCCTACACGCAGTTCGTGGCTTATGAGTACTACGACAAGAACAATCAGAAGCCGCTCTCCGAAGCCGCGTTGCAACGCGCCGCCAACGGCCCGGAAGCGTCATGGGAGATCTATTCGCGACTGATCGACCTCTATCTCGCGCGCAAGGACTATCCCGGCGCGCAAAGATTGATGGACCAGGCGGTGACGCGCTTCGAAGATTCGCCGGTGCTCATGCCCAAGCGCATCCAGATCCTGGCGGGACAGGGCGATTTCGCCGGTGCGAACGCGCTCATTCCGAAGTGCAAGAGCTACGACATCAAGGAGCTCACCGACGCCTGCAAGAAGGCGGCGAACGCGGGGTGAAATCACCCCGGCGTACGCAGCGTGAAGCCGGCGTCGCGCAGGCAGGCGCGGATTTCCTCGGCGTGCGTCGCGTCGCGCGCCTCGACCACCATGCCGAGATAGGCCGACTTCACCGGCGTGTCGGTCATCATGCGGTTGTGGCTGACTTCGAGGATGTTGCCGCCGGCCTCGCCGACCAGGCTCGCGATGCGTGCAAGCAGGCCCGGGCGATCTTCGATCATCACTTCGAGCGACAGGATGCGGCCCTCGCGCGATAGTTCGCGCAGGATGACGTTGGACAAGAGCCGCATGTCGATATTGCCGCCCGAGAGCACGATGCCGACATTGCGGCCGGCGAAACGGTCCTTGTGTTCGACCACGGCAGCGTAAGCGGCGGCACCGGCACCTTCGACCACCGTCTTCTCGATTTCCAGAAGCGCGGCGAGCGCCTGTTCGATCTGGCTCTCGTCGACGAGGAGGATGTCCTTCACGTGCGCGCGCACGATGTGCCGCGTCAGTTCGCCCGGTTCCTTCACCGCGATGCCTTCGGCGATGGTCTGACCGGCCGCCGGCAAATTGGCGCTCTTGAAGACATCATACATCGAGGGATAGAGGCGGCTCTGCACGCCGACGATCTCGATGGCCGGATTGATTGCCTTGGCCGCAATCGAAATGCCGGAGATGAGACCGCCGCCTCCGATCGGGACGACGAGTATGTCGAGCGGCTGTTCGGCGTCGGCCAGCATTTCGAGCGCGACCGTGCCTTGTCCCGCGATCACCGCCGGATCGTCGTAGGGATGCACGAAAGTGAGCCCCTCTTCTTTGGCGATTTCGGTGGCGCGCGCAAAGGATTCGGTGAGCGTCGCACCCTGCAAGGTGACGCGGGCGCCGAAATCCTTGGTGTGCTTGACCTTGGTGAAAGGCGTTCCCTCCGGCATCACGATGGTGACGGGAATGCCGAGCCTGCCGCCATGATAGGCGACGCCTTGGGCGTGATTGCCGGCCGACATCGCGGCCACGCCGCGCTTCTTTTCGTCGTCGCTGAGCGAGAGCAGCTTGTTGAGCGCGCCGCGCTCCTTGAACGAGGCGGTGTATTGCAAATTCTCGAACTTGAGATGGACGTCGGCGCCCGTGATGCGCGAGAGCGTGTCGGAGTGGCGCGTCGGCGTGCGCTCGACGGCGCCGTTGATGGCACGCGCCGCGGCGCGGATGTCGTCGATGGTGGGAGCGGTCTTCGGCGTCACGTCACCCTCAGCGAAGACGGTTTGGTAGCAGCGGACGGATTTGAACCGCCGACCAAGGGATTATGATTCCCCTGCTCTACCACTGAGCTACGCTGCCAGACCCGTCGAGGCGGGCGATGTAAGGGTCGCCTCTTGCCCCTGTCAAGCAGCGCCGCTGCTGACACGTTCGGGACGGCGCGGCGTGTCATAATGTGGCCTAACATGCCGAAAACCCGCATCAAAAAGCCGCCGAAATACGCAGCGCTGAAGCGCCTTGCGCTCTCGCTTCCGGGCGCCAGCGAACAAGGCCATCGTCATGGCCCATGGTTCGTGGTCGGCAAAAAAGTCTTTGCGCTCTACTGGGACAAGGAGGAGCTTTGGATCCTGAAAATGCCGAGCCACCAGGTGATGATGCTGCTCGAAGTTAGGCCCGAGGTCTTCAAACCGATGAAAAGCGGTTCGCTGCTGTGGGTCTATGTCGATGTCGAACAACTCGACAGCCAAGAGCTGCGCGACTATGTGACGGCGGCCTGGCGCAGCGTTGTGCCCAAAAAAATTGCGAACCAGGAGAAACGTCCATGATCATCGGTGCGCATGTCGTCATCACCTCGAAGAATGCCGAAGCGGACAGAGCCTTCCTCAAGGGGCTCACCTTGCCCTCGGTGCCGATGCCGGACGGCTTCACCATCTATGGGTTGCCGCCATCGGAAGTCGCGATCCATCCCTCCGACAAGAACGACGTGCATGAGTTCTATCTCATGTGCGACGACGTCGAGGCCACGATCGCCGCCATGGAGAAGAAGGGCATCGCCACCTCGCCCATTCGAGAAGCGGGCTGGGGTCGCTTGACGACGCTGACACTTCCCGGCGGCGGCAAGCTCGGCATCTACGAACCGCTCCACCCCAGGCCCAAGCAGCAACTGCCGAAAGCGCGCCCCGAAGAAGAAGGCAAAACCCGCGCCACGGAAGAAGGCGCGCGCCAAGACGTCCGCAAGACGCACGCGAAAGCGCCGCTAACACCTTTTGTGTCATGGCCCGCCGGAGTGCGGGCCACCCAGTTGGAGGAACGCGCGGGGTTGACGAATCCAGCTGCGCTTATTCTTTCGCTGAAGACAACTGCATCACCTGGATGGCCCGCACTCCCGCGGGCCACGACATGCTCGGCTAGTGCGGCCAGTTTTCGACTTCGCCGAAGCAGATGAGATAGCCGTCGAGGTCTTTGACGAACATTTCGCGCCGCCCGTCTTCCAGTTCCGGCTCGCCCACGATCGTGGCACCGCGGCCGCTAAGCTCATCGGCGAGCGCGGCAACGTCGGAGACCCAGACATAGACATCGAGCGCATCGCTGAGCCTGGTCACGTTCGAATTGAGCGCCGGATGCGTACTGGTCTGGCGCAGCATGATGCGCGCCGTGTTGCGGCGGACGATGACAAAGCCGGGCGGATTGCCGAAATAGCGGCCGAGCTCGAAGCCCAGCTTGTCGCGATAGTATTCCGCGGCCTTCACCACATCATCGACGATGAGGAAAGGTGCGGCTTCAAGAAACACGGCATGGGACATGTTCACCCCCGGCGAACGCCGCCCATATCCTGAGCCTGCCGAAGGATGGATGACAATCTCGCTCCAGCTGCTATTCGGCGGCGGCCTGCAAGGTCTGCGCCCGCGCGATCCAGCCGCCGCCGAGCACGCGTGAGCCTTCGAAGAACACGCAAGCCTGTCCAGGCGCGACACTTTCTTCCGGCGCAAAAAGCTCGACCATGGCGCCGCGGTCGGCGAGCGGCGTGACGCGCGCGGAGACTGGCGGGCGCTGGGAACGAACCTTGACCGTGCAGTCGAACGCCCCCGTGACGGGAATGAGCCAGTTCACGTCGCGGAGCAGGATCGTGCGGGTGCGCAGGGCGTCGCGCGGCCCGACGATGACGCGCGCGTTCGCCGCATCGAGCGCGATCACGAAGAGAGGATCG
Organism: Rhizomicrobium sp.; assembly: GCA_035536115.1. Taxonomy (GTDB): domain Bacteria; phylum Pseudomonadota; class Alphaproteobacteria; order Micropepsales; family Micropepsaceae; genus Rhizomicrobium. The sequence continues at coordinate 10,436 of DATLOU010000058.1, read as the reverse complement.
GTGTTTCCGGAAAGCCCGAGCCCTTTCCTCTGACCGACGGTGAAGCGATGCACCCCGGCATGGCTGCCGATGACGCGGCCCTGAAGATCGACAATATCTCCTGCCCGCGCCGCCTTGGGCTCGAGCCGTTCGACGATGCGCGCATAATTGCCATCGGGTACGAAGCAAATGTCCTGGCTGTCGGGCTTCTCCGCCACGCCAAGCTCCAACTCAGCAGCAACGGCGCGCACATCGGCCTTGGCCATGTCGCCAAGGGGAAAGCGCAGATAGGAGAGTTGCGCCGGCGTGGTCGCGAACAGGAAATAGCTCTGGTCACGGCTCTCGTCGCGGGCGCGATGCAGTTCCGGTCCGTGTGCGCCCTCAACGCGGCGGACATAGTGCCCTGTCGCCAGCGCAGCGGCGCCGAGTTCGCGCGCGGTCTCCATCAAATCCGCGAACTTCACCCGCTCGTTGCAACGCACGCAGGGGATCGGCGTCTCGCCGCGCCCATAGGACTGCGCGAAATCCGCCATTACGCGCTCCTTGAAGCGCTGCTCATAGTCGAGAACATAATGCGCGATGCCGAGGCGTTCCGCGACGCGGCGCGCGTCATAGATGTCCTGGCCGGCGCAGCAGGCACCCTTTCGCTTAGGCGTTGCGGCACTGTAGAGCTGCAGCGTGATACCGATTACGTCATAACCCTGGCGCTGCAGCAGCGCAGCCGTCACCGACGAATCCACTCCGCCGGACATGGCGGCGACGATCCGGGACCCCTTCGGCAATGTCTGATCGGCGTTCATGGCGTGGCTATATTCCGCTGCGTGTCACGCCGCAAGTTGGGCCCGCCGGGGCCCCGAACAGTCCCAAAATCGACATGGTCGGTTCGACTGGTCGCAGCAAAAATTATCGATCTGATTACCTTTGAACGCGCCATTCGGGAAATCTCTCTCTTCGAGACGCATATGCGCGCGCCGACGTGAGTCACTGCGCGCATTCGCGCGTGCCTTTTCGATACAACTGAAATTGAAACGGTACGACTTTGTTTACCACAGCTATTCTCTAATTCTAAAGGCAGGCGCGCTATTTTCGCGGTCAGTCATGGAATCTGGAGTCGTCATAAAAATGGCCGAAGACCGAAAGGGACGCGTGAGCTACGTGATCGGGCCCGATGGGAGTCCGTTGACGTTGGCTGACCTGCCGCCACCGGGAACGCGGCGTTGGGTCATTCGCAGAAAAGCGGAAGTGGTTGCCGCCGTGCGCGGCGGGTTGCTCAGTCTCGACGACGCGTGCAAGCGCTACACCTTGACCGTCGAAGAATTTCTCGCCTGGCAGCGCGCAATCGAACGGTTCGGCATGCCCGGACTGCGCGCAACCCGCGTTCAGCAATATCGCAATTGAGCGCACGCGCCGATCACGCAGCAAAGCCAAGCTCTCTCAGAGCTTTATCGACAGCATGGACGTCACGGGGACGAAACGGATAGCGTCGCGCGCATGATTCTGTTCGTCCTGGTCGGCCTTGCGGTTCTGATCGTCCTCTGGGCGATCCTGACCTACAACGGCTTGGTCAGCCGCCGCGCCATGGTCGCCGAAGGCTGGAGCGGCATCGATGCTCAGTTGAAGCGCAGGGCCGATCTCATTCCCAATCTGGTCGAGACCGTGAAAGGTTATGCGGCGCATGAGCGCCAGACTTTCGACGAACTGACGAAAATGCGCTCCGAAGCCGGCAGCCAGAATCCGGCTGAACGCGCGCAGACCGAAGGCGCGATCACAGCGGCGATCGGCAAAGTGATGGCGGTCGCGGAAGCCTATCCGGATCTCAAAGCGTCGGCGAACTTCCAGACGTTGCAAAAGGATCTCGCCGATATCGAAGACCAGATTCAGCTCGCCAGGCGCTATTACAACGGCGCCGTGCGCAACCTGAACGTCGCCGTGCAGCAATTTCCCTCCAATCTCATCGCTAACTTCGGCGGCTTCACTCAAGCCCAATTCTTCCAGCTCGACAGCGCCGCCGAGCGCGCGGCGCCGAAAGTCTCCTTCAGCGGATGATGCGTTGGGTTCTCGCGCTCGCCGTCGCGCTCCTTGCGCTTCCCGCGGTGGCGCAGGACTCGCAATCCGGCGATGCCGGCGAACGCATCACGGGTTTCGACAGCGATATCACGGTTGCCCGGAACGGCACGCTCAGCGTGACCGAAACGATCGCGGTCTATGCCAACGGCGAACAAATCCGCCACGGAATCTACCGCGATTTTCCCACGCGCTACACCGACAGGAACGGCGCCAACGTGCACGTCCGCTTCGACGTCACGCGCGTGATGCGCGACGGCCATGACGAGCCCTACGCCACGGAGTCGATCGACAATGGCGTGCGTGTGCGGATCGGCGACAAGGATACGCTGATCGGGGTAGGCCCCCACGTCTACACGCTGAGCTATATGACGGCGCGGCAGATCGGATTTTTCGACACCTACGACGAGCTCTACTGGAACGTCACCGGCAATGGCTGGATCTTTCCGATCGAGAAGGCGAGCGCGACCATTCATCTGCCGTCCGGCGCGCGCATCACGCAGAACGCTTTCTATACCGGCGCGCAAGGCTCGACAGCCCGAAATGCGGTAGTCGACCTGATCTCGCCCGATACGATTCATTTCTCCACGACCGAAGTCCTGGGTTCGCATGAAGGGCTGACGGTCGCCGTGGGATTCGCCAAGGGTGCGGTCGTTCCGCCCAGCGCAGCGGATCTGCGGCGCGACTTCATCGTCGACAATGCCAGCGCCATCGTCGCGCTCTTGGGCGTCTTCGTGCTGGCGATCTTCTATCTCGTGACCTGGTGGCATCACGGCCGCGATCCCAAGCGCGGCACGATCATTCCCCTGTTCGCGCCGCCGGCCGGATTGTCGCCGGAAGCCGTGCGCTACATCCACCGCATGTCGTACGACCGCAAATCCTTTGCCGCGGCCTTGATCAACATGGCGGTCAAGGGCTTTCTTACGATCGCCCAGGACGGTTCGACCTTCACGCTGACGCGCACGGGAAAGAGCGAGGCGCAGTCGGGCTTGTCGGCCAGCGAGATCGCGATGTCGGACGCGCTGTTCAGCGGCCCCACCGGCTCGATCGAACTCAAGCAGGCGCATCACAGCAAGATTCAAAGCGCCATCGCCGGCCTCAAGGCAAAACTCAGAAGCGAATGCGAGAAGAATTATTTCGTCACCAATGGCGGCTACTTCCTGGGCGGACTTGCCATCCTTGGCTTGACCGGCGCCGCCGCCGCGTTGCTGAGCGAGAATGGCGGCGTGGCGGGCGCAGCGATGCTGTGGCTGTCGCTCTGGTCGGTCGGCACGTCCTTCATCATTCATCAGGCGGTCAATGCCTGGCGCGATGTGTTCAGGGGCCCTTCAGCGCTCAGCAGCTTCTTCAGTGCCTTGGTGATGACGACTTTTGCCGTTCCCTTCACGGCCGGGCTGTTTGTCGGACTTTTCCTCCTGGGCCATGCACTCCTGCTTGCCGCCAGCCTGTCGCTCGCCGCCGGCGGCGTGCTGGCCTATGTCTTCTATCATCTGTTGAAGGCGCCGACCGCGCTTGGCGCGCATACGCTGGATCAGATCGAAGGTTTCAAGCTGTTCCTCGAAACCGCGGAAAAGGATCGTTTGGAAATCCTCAACCCGCCCAACGTGACGCCGCAGATGTTCGAGAGCTTCCTGCCCTACGCCATCGCACTCGATTGCGAAAACCAGTGGAGCAGAAAGTTTGAGGCGCAAGCGGCAGCAGCGGGCATGGGGAGCGATCAGGGCTACACGCCCCTCTGGTATTCGGGCAATTCCTTCTCGCGTTTGGGAACCGCGGGCTTCGCCTCGGCCATCGGCTCGTCTCTCGGAAGCGCCGCGGCTTCGGCTGCAACGGCGCCGGGCTCAAGTTCGGGGAGCGGTGGTGGCGGCTTTTCCGGCGGCGGCGGCGGCGGTGGGGGCGGCGGCGGCTGGTAGTCGGCGCGCGTCACGTTCCTCCGTTGTCATGGCCCGCCGGAGTGCGGGCCACCAGGTGACCTCCGCTCAACTGTTCACGGATCGCGCCATCCACTTGCGTAGACGACCGGTTCTTCGCCAAAGCGACTGTCTTCAGCTGGGTGTCCCACCCTAGGTGGGCCATGACACGAGAGGCGGTTAAGCGCTGCGCAACGCGTGCTTGCGCAAGTGGCGTGTCAGCGCCATCTCGTCGAGGCGTGATTGCGAGCGGCGGGCCTCTGTCTCGGCAATGCGCCGTGCCTGCTGTTCGGCGGCGAATTCCAGGCTCTTCAGATCCTGGAATGCGACGTTGAGTTCGGCCTGGGCGATGGCGCGTTCGCGCTCGATGTCCTTGAGCGTGGCGCGCAGATTCTCGCGGCGCACCTCGATGGAGCGCAAAAACGACGGAAAGGCGAGACGCCCGATATCGGAATCGCCGGCGCGCTGGCGCTCGCGCACCACGCTGTCTTCGAGATCGGAAAGTTTGCGCTCGGCGTCGAGCTTCATGCTGTCGAGCGTGGCCATCTGGCGCTTCATCTCGTCGACGCGGAAGCGTTTGAGCCGCAGCAGAGAATCGCTTCGTTTCATGACCCATCACCTTTCGCCGCTATGCCGGCCGCGAGATCATCTCAAGCCGGCGATAGCATTCGGTAAACGAACCGCCTCCATTCTTGGTTTCATCAGAAACTTTCTTGGAGGCGCGGATAAAGCTTAACCCTTCACCATTCGTGCCAGTTCTGCGCGCGCCAAGAGCCATTCGAAATGTCAGAGGTTTGGTAAGCGCCCGGCAAGACGCTGCGCGCAAGACAAGTGTTTGTTCTTCCGGCGTATTGCATCGCGCGATGATGCGCGAAACTGATTGAAGAACCTTGAGCGCGCACGCCTCACAACGCTTTACGTTGTTTCGTTCCAGCACACGCCGAGCGTCCCCATCTCGGAGCAACCGCCTCATAATGGTCATCGCGCGTCCGCGTGATCATGGCGCTCGTCACTTTGCGCTCCGAGGGCGGCTCCGGATCGAGCCGCCACGCCTTCGCGCTTCGATTTCTATGTTTTTTCAACGGCTTACTGTAACGTATCGGCTTCTATACCTCGGTGGGTGGCTACCTCACCGCCCCCGGTGCCGCGCCAGGCGGCGATCGTTCGAACCCGCCTTGCCTTCGAGTTGCCGCATATTGCAGGCAAGGATTCAAACGGCAGTAAACTTAGCGAAGCGAATCAAGGGGATGGAGGCAATCCGCCAACGCTTTCTTAAGCCCGGGTTGGCGAGAGCTGAGCCCGCAAATGTCACAGCAACAAGATGTTAACCAGTTAAGAATACGGTCACGACGACATCGCTTTGGTTAGCGCCGAACGATGCTGTTCCTAGGGGGTTCCGTCACATGCGTGTTCTCTTGATCGAAGACGATAGCGCCATGGCGCGCAGCATCGAGCTGATGCTCCGCAGCGAAGGTCTTAACGTTTACACGACGGATTTGGGCGAGGAGGGGATCGACCTCGGCAAACTCTACGACTACGACATCATCGTGCTCGATCTGCAGCTGCCCGACATGAGCGGCTTCGAGGTGCTGAAGGCACTCCGGGTCGCCAAGGTGCAGACTCCCGTTCTCATTCTCTCCGGCAACGCCATTGTCGAGGCCAAGGTCAAGGCACTCGGCTTCGGCGCCGACGACTATATGACCAAGCCCTTCCACAAGGACGAACTGGTCGCTCGCATCCAGGCCGTGGTCCGCCGGTCCAAGGGCCATTCCCAATCGGTCATCACTACCGGCAAGCTCATCGTCAATCTCGATGCCAAGACCGTCGAAGTGGACGGCAGCCGCGTGCATCTGACCGGCAAGGAATACCAGATGCTGGAGCTGCTCTCGCTGCGCAAGGGCACCACGCTGACCAAGGAAATGTTCCTGAACCACCTTTATGGCGGGATGGACGAGCCGGAACTCAAGATCATCGACGTCTTCATCTGCAAGCTGCGCAAGAAGCTCGCGGCGGCAACCAACGGCGACAACTATATCGAGACGGTATGGGGCCGCGGCTATGTGCTGCGCGATCCGTCGGGCGAAGAAATCGTCGCCGCCTGAACTGTGCGTGATCCTGGTTTAAGAGGGCGCCCTTCGTGGCGCCCTCTTCGTTTTAGTCGGCCATCGTGCAGTCGAGGATCTTGGCGTCCAGCGGCGAGCCGATCAGCAGGCGCTGACCCAGGACCGCCGCGACGCTCGCGCCGCCGATGCCCTGGCCGAGATCGCTGTAGACCGGCGTCGCCGCTTGCGGCACGCCGTCGCTGAGGGCGACGCGAAAGACTTGCGACGGCGCCGGCTTGGCAGGATCGGCAAAGAACGCGCCCATCGCGAACAGCTTGGGATGCGAGCCGACCCACAGACGCCCCCGATCGTCGAAGCGCAGATTGTCGAGATTGGAAGGAATCGCCAGTGTGCCCATGGCATCGAGCGCGCCGGAAAAATCGTGGCGCGCATACGTATCAAGCCTGCGATTGAAGGCTTCGCTGACATAGAGAAAGCGCCCGTCGGGCGAGAGAACCGCGCCGGCCGGCGCATTCAACCGTTCGGCCACGACGCGAAAGATGGCGCCGTCGAAATAGAGCACGTTGGTGCGCGGCAGGATCAGCCAATCATCGAGCATCCGCCCAAGATGCGTGCGGCTGGTGTGATCATTCGTGACATAGAAGCGCTCGCGATCGACCGCCGCGATCGCGTTGGGGCTGACGAGCTCGCCACCCTCGATGTTGCCGATTTCGCGCAGCCTGATCTCGCCGTCCGTCATGGTGACGTCGAAGGACGCGATGCTCGAGGTGCCGTCGCTCCGATGATTGATCGCAAAGAGCGTCAGCGCGCCGTCACGCGCCCGCGCAAGGCTGATGCCGTGCGGATGAAAGTCGGACGGCGTACCGGAGAGTTTGGAGAGATGCGACGGACCGTTCAACTTCAAGACATAGAGCCCGTCCTGCGTTGACGGTCTGCCGTTCAGACGCGCGCGCAGGTCGCTTGCCGAAATCACGGCGACGCCGAGTGTCTTGTCGATCACGATATCCTCGGCGCCTGTCACGCCGTCGATCGCATGACAGCGGCCGGCGAATCCCGGCTTCACGTCGGTGAAAACGCCATATGCGGTGAGCGTGCGCGCGCCAAGAGCCAACGCGACGATGGTGACGATGGAGATGGCGCTCAGCGCTGCACGGATGGTTGGGCGCATGCGTTAGCTGGCGAGCGCCATCGCGCTCGAGAATTGCAGGTCGGCGAGGCGCGCATAGAGCCCGCCGTTTGCGACGAGCTCGGCATGGCTGCCTTCGCCCACCACGCGGCCATGCTCCATCACCACGATGCGTTTCAGCCGCTGGATCGTCGCCAGGCGGTGCGCGATGACGATCGTCGTGCGTCCGGCCATGAGATTGCCGAGTCCGATCTGAACCAGCCGCTCATTCTCGGCGTCGAGCGCGCTGGTCGCCTCGTCCAGCAGGAGGAGCGGCGCATCGCGCAAAATCGCGCGCGCGATGGCGACGCGCTGGCGCTGGCCGCCGGACAGGGTCGTGCCGCGCTCGCCGACCAGCGTGGCGTAGCCCTGCGGCAGGCCTTCGATGAATTCTGCCGCGGCCGCGGCTTCGGCGGCCTTGCGCACATCAAGATCGCTCGCATCCGGCCGGCCATAGCGGATGTTGTCGGCCAGCGTGCCGGAGAAGATCACGCTGTCCTGCGCCACGACCGCGATGTTGCGGCGGATGTCGGTCGGATCGAGTTGGGCAAGATCGAGGCCGTCAAAGGTGACGCTGCCGCTCTGCGGCGCAAAGAAACGCAACAGAAGCTGGAAGACAGTCGATTTTCCCGCGCCCGACGGACCGACCAGCGCGACCGTCTCGCTCGGCGCGACGTTCAGCGAAAACCCATTGAGCGCCGCATAGTCCGGCCGCGACGGATAGCGGAAGGTGACATTCTCGAAGCGGACCGCGCCATGCGCGGGCTTGGGAATCGGAAGCGGATCGGCCGGCGCATGCACATCGGGCTTCACCTGCAGTAGCTCCGCCAGCCGTTCCGAAGCGCCGGCCGCGCGTTGAAGGTCGCCCCAGGTCTCGCTCATCGCGCCGACGCCGCCCGCCACGATGCCGGCATAGAAGATAAACTGCACCAGTTGCCCGGCCGTCATGTGGTGGCTGACGACATCCTGCGCGCCGACCCAACCGACGCCGATGATGCTGCCGAAAGCGGCGAAGATCACGACGGCCGTCATCACGGCGCGCGCGCGGGTGCGCAGGATCGCAACGGCAAAGGATTGCTCGACACCCTTGCCATAGCGCGTCCGCTCCAAATTTTCATGCGTGAAGGCTTGAACCGTCTGCACGGCGTTGATCGTCTCGCTGGCATGCGCGCTGGTGTCGGCGATGCGATCCTGGCTGCGACGCGAGAGCGTACGCACCCAGCGTCCGAACGCGATCAGCGGAATCATGACGAGGACGACGGCGCCGATGACGAACGCGGTCAGCTTGAAGCTCGTCACGAACATCAAGGCGAGGCCGCCTAAGAACATCACGAGATTGCGCGCCGCGACGGAGGCCGAGGATCCGACCACCGTCTGGATCAGCGTCGTATCCGCGGTCAGGCGCGACAGCACTTCGCCCGTGCGCGTCACTTCGAAGAAGGCGGGCGACAATCCGATCACATTGGCGAAGACCGCCTTGCGCAAATCGGCGATGACCCGCTCGCCGAGCCAGGTAACGAAGTAGAAACGGATCGCGGTGGCGACGCCGAGGACGGCGACCGCGATCAGGAACAAGAAGAAGTAATGCGAGATGGCGGCGATCTGGTCGGTCGAGAAGCCGCGATCGATCAGCGAGCGCAGCGCCGCGGGAATCGCGAGTGTCGCGGCGGACGAGACGACCAACGCCGCGCTTGCCGCCAGAATGCGGAAACGGAACGGGCGCACGAAGGGCCAGAGCGCCACAAGCGGCCGAAGCGAGCGGCTCTTGGCCCGGCCCGCCGCCGCATATTGCAGATGTTCCGCGTAGTCTTCGCCGGTTTCAGCCACGGTTGCCTTGAAAGCAGTGACCCGCCCGTCTCCTATATAGGAGGGCCTGGGGGCGCGATAAGGGACCCATCGCCGCTCCTTGCCAAGGCCCTTTGCCCTCGCCTATAAGCCGCGCGTCCAACGCGGGTCAAAAGGGCCAAGGGCCATGAAAAAGGGCATTCATCCCAACTATCACTTCGTCGAAGTGCGTCTGAACGACGGTTCGACCTACAAGACGCGCACGACCTGGGGCGAGGCCGGCCAGCAGCTCACGCTCGACATCGACCCGACGACGCATCCGGCCTGGACCGGCGGTCAGCAGCAGCTGATGGATCGCGGCGGCCGGCTCACGCGCTTCAACAAGAAGTTCGCCGGCATCATCAAGTCGTAAGCGCGTTCGCTTCTTTTTTTGGTCGCACGGGCGACGGCGCTCCCGCGCCTGCCCGCTGCTCCATGCGCTTCAACAAGAAGTTCGCCGGCATCATCAAGTCGTAAGCGCGTTCGCACCGCTGTCAGGTTGAGCAGCCCGAGCTTTGGCGGCCATGACGAGGGGTATGCTAAGCGGCGCCGTCGCTGCCGAACGCCTGTTCGAGCCGATTAATGTGATCGTGCACGCCGGCGCTGCGCTTTCTGGCCGCCGCAAACAGCACATCGTCGAGGCGCTGGATCCGGCGATAGAGATTGTCGCTGCGGTGAAGCAGATCGCGCAGCTTCCCCGGCAGAAGTTCGACGCCGTCATTGCTCGCGCCGAGACAAATCTCCTTCGAGCCCAGGCGATAGCGCTCGCTCGTCGCGTCCTCGGCCGCCATGTCGCCTTCATGCACAGCGCGCTGCACCAGGAGCCAGCTTGCCGCCTGCATCAGCCGCGTCGTCACGCGCATGCTTTCGCCGGCATAGAGGAGCGCGAGCTTGCGCGGCAGATCGCGCGATTCCTGACGGCCCTTGCCGTCGAGATATTTCGCCGTCTCTTCGACAAGCGACATGCCTTCGTCGAAGGTGCGCTCGAACAATGCGGAACCGGTGAAGGTCTTGAACGAATCCAGGCGCGCGGCATCTTCGTCCGCCGATTGCGTACCCATTACGCCCACGCCCCGCTATTTGCGGGACGAACGCTACCAACTCACACGCCATGCGCAAGACGAATCCGCCGACTTCGTCGGCGTAAACCAAGCAAACGGGTTTCTGCGCGCGTCGGGACTGTGCATATTAATCTTGTTAAACGCGGAACCGCGCTTCCGGCGCGCACGTCAACGCTTAAAAAAAGTTGCCGCGGCCGACTTTGTTGCATTGCGCTGGGCGATCGCTTCGCGGCAGCGCGCGATCTCGGTCTCGAGTTCGGCGATCCGCAATTCCAACTCGGGCGCCGACATTTCCGACAGGTCCTCGCCGAGCACGATTCCGGCACGTTTCTTCTTGGGCAACAGGTCTTCCGGGTCGATCGCCATAGTC
>DATLOU010000057.1:0-32255 GCA_035536115.1 Rhizomicrobium sp. | reverse complement strand
CACCACCGATGTGACGGGGATCGTCAAGCTGCCGCAAGGCACCGAGATGGTGATGCCGGGCGACAATGTTTCGATCGAAGTCGAACTGATCGTGCCCATCGCCATGGAGGAGAAGCTGCGCTTCGCCATCCGCGAAGGTGGCCGTACCGTCGGATCCGGCGTCGTCGCAAAAATCTTGAAATAGGAAAAGGCGCGGGACCGAAGGTTACGACCATGCAAAACCAGAACATCCGGATCAGGCTGAAAGCCTTCGATCACCGCATTCTCGATAATTCGACGCGGGAGATCGTCAACACGGCGAAGCGCACCGGCGCGCAGGTGCGGGGGCCCATTCCGCTTCCAACCGGCATCGAACGTTTCACCGTGAACCGTTCTCCGCACATCGACAAGAAGAGCCGCGAACAGTTCGAAATCCGTACGCACAAACGCCTACTCGATATCATCGACCCCACACCGCAGACCGTCGACGCTCTGATGAAGCTCGACCTCGCGGCCGGCGTTGACGTCGAAATCAAGCTCTAGGGAACACCGCGATGCGCACCGGCGTCATCACGCAAAAGGTCGGCATGACCCGTCTGTTTTTGGACGACGGACGGCACGTGCCTGTCACGGTCCTGAAGCTGGACGGCTGTCAGGTCGTTTCCACGCGAACAGACGAAAAGGACGGCTATAGCGCCGTCCAGTTGGGATCCGGCTTTGCTAAAGCCAAGCGTCTCTCAAAGGCCGATCGTGGTAATTTCGCGAAAGCCGAAGTTGAGCCCAAGAAGAAGCTCGCGGAATTTCGCGTCGACGCCAAAAACCTGCTCGAAGTTGGCGATCTTATTCAGGCCGATCACTTCGTGGCCGGGCAGAAGGTCGACGTGACCGGTGTCACGATTGGCCGCGGTTTCACCGGTGCGATGAAGCGCTGGAATTTCCGCGGTCTTGAAGCCTCGCACGGCGTCTCGATTTCGCATCGTTCGCTCGGTGGTACTGGTGGCCGTCAGGATCCCGGCAAGACGTTCAAGAACAAGAAAATGCACGGCCATTACGGCGTCGACAATGTCACCACGCAAAATCTGGAAGTCGCCAAAGTCGATGTCGAACGCGGCCTGATTATGATCCGCGGCGCAGTGCCGGGATCAAAGGGCGGCTGGGTGATGGTGCGCGATGCGGTCAAGCGTCCGCACAAAGATCTTCCCATGCCGGGTTCGGTCAAGAAGCGCGAAGCGGCTCCCGCGGCCGAGAAGGCGGAGAGCTGAAGATGAAAACCAAGGTTCTCAATTTGGACAACAAGGCTTCGGGCGAGGTCGAGCTCAAGGACGACATCTTTGGCCTTGAACCACGCGCCGACCTGATCCAGCGCGTGGTCACCTGGCAACTCGCCAAGCGTCGCTCCGGTCAGCACAAGGTCCTGACGCGCGCGGAAGTCAATCGCACGAAGAAAAAGATGTACAAACAGAAAGGTACTGGTCAGGCGCGCCATGGCGCACGCTCGGCGCCGCTCTTCGTCGGCGGTGCCAAGGCCATGGGACCGGTTGCGCACAGCCATGAATTCGACCTGCCCAAAAAGGTCCGGGCGCTCGGCTTACGGCACGCATTGTCGTCGAAGGCCAAGACTGGGTCGATCGTTGTGCTCGACGAAGCGAAAAGCAAAGACATCAAGACAGGTGATCTTGCCAAGCAGTTTGGAAAGCTCGGCCTTCAGAGTGCATTGGTGGTCGACGGAGCGTTCGACGAGAACTTCGCGCTCTCGGCACGCAACCTCAGCCACGTCGCGCTGCTGCCGGCTTCCGGTCTGAACGTCTACGACATTATCCGGCGCGACAAACTCGTGCTGACCAAGGCTGCGCTCGCGGCAATCGAGGAGCGCCTGGCATGAGCACACATCACGACGTCATCATCGCGCCAGTGATCACCGAAAAGGCGACGAAGCTGACCGAGACGAACCAAATCGTCTTTCGCGTTGCGCTCGATGCCACCAAGCCGAAGATCGCCGCTGCCGTGGCCGATCTCTTCAAGGTCAGGGTGAAGGCAGTCAACACGGTGGTCGTCAAAGGCAAACGCAAGCTTGCGCGTGGCAAGCAATATGCGCGCAGCGACTTCAAGAAGGCGATCGTGACCCTTGAAGAGGGACAACAGATCGACATTACGACGGGATTGTAGGTCATGGCTCTCAAACAATACCGTCCAACGACCCCCGGTCAGCGCCAACTGGTGTTGATCGACCGCACCGGCTTGCACAAGGGCGGACCGGTGAAGGCGTTGACGGAAGGCAAGCACTCGTCCGGTGGCCGGAACAATACCGGCCGTATTGTGGTGCGCTGGCAAGGCGGCGGCCACAAGCAACGTTATCGCGTCATTGACTTCAAGCGACGCAAGTTCGACCAGCCGGCGAAGGTCGAACGCCTTGAATACGATCCGAACCGGACCTCCTTCATCGCACTCATCAAATACAAGGACGGCGAGCTCGCCTACATCCTCGCGCCGCAGCGTCTCGCCGTGGGCGACACGGTCGTCTCAGGCGACAAGGTCGACGTGAAGCCCGGAAATGCGATGAAGCTCGCAGCCATGCCGATCGGCACCATCGTCCACAACATCGAAATGAAACCGGGCAAGGGCGGCCAGGTGGCGCGCTCTGCCGGGACCTACGCGCAATATCTCGGCCGCGATGCTGGCTATGCGCTATTGCGCCTGAACTCGGGCGAAGTGCGCAAAGTTTCGCTCGTTTGCATGGCGACGGTTGGAGCCGTTTCCAATCCCGATCATATGAACGAAGTGATCGGCAAAGCGGGCCGAAATGTCTGGAAGGGCAAACGTCCGCACGTGCGCGGCACCGCGATGAACCCGATCGACCATCCCCATGGCGGCGGCGAAGGTCGCACTAAGGGTGGACGCCATCCGGTTACGCCTTGGGGCAAGGGCACCAAGGGCAACAAGACTCGTACCAACAAGCGGACCACGAAGTTCATCGTGCGTACACGCAAGGGCAAGACACAAGGGTAAGCGATGACTCGTTCCGTTTGGAAAGGTCCATTTGTAGATGGCTATCTGCTCAAGAAAGCTGAAGCCGCGCGCGGCAGCGGGCGAAAGGACGTGATCAAGACCTGGTCGCGTCGTTCGACGATTCTGCCGCAATTCGTGGGCGTTACTTTCGGCGTCTATAACGGCAAGAAGCACATTCCCGTGCTCGTCACCGAGGACATGGTCGGTCACAAGCTCGGCGAGTTCTCGCCGACACGCACCTTCCATGGCCATTCCGGGGCCGGCGACAAAAAAGCGAAGAGGGTGGAGTGATGGGTAAGTCTGCTCGCGCCCGCGTTCTTCCGGAAAACAAGGCCAAGGCTGTCGGAACGATGATCCGCACCAGCCCGCGCAAGCTCAACCTCGTCGCCGGCACGATCCGGGGCAAGAAAGCCGGCGCTGCGTTGAACGAACTTACGTTTTCGCCAAAGCGCGTCGCCAAAGTCGTGAAGAAAGTCCTGCAGTCGGCGATTGCGAATGCCGAGAACAATCATGACCTCGATGTCGACGATTTGTTCGTCTCCGAGGCCAGCGTCGGCAAGAACCTCGTTATGAAGCGCTTCATGGCGCGTGCGCGCGGCCGTGGCGCGGGAATTCAAAAGCCCTTTTCGCAGATCACCATCGTCGTCGAAGAAAAACGCGAGGCGACGCCCGTCGAGGAAAAGCCGAAGGGCAAACAGAAAGTGGCTGCCAAAAAGGCCGATACCAAAAAGCCTGCTGCCAAGAAACCTGCCGCCAAGAAAGCGGAAAAGGAGAGCGCATAATGGGTCAGAAAGTTAACCCGATCGGCTTGCGCCTCGGCATCAACCGGACCTGGGATTCGCGTTGGTACGCGGGAAAACGGGACTTCGGCCGTTTGCTGCAGGAAGACATCAAAATCCGCGAGTATCTCTCGGACAAGCTCAAGCAGGCCGGCGTTTCGCGCATTGTGATCGAGCGGCCGCACAAGAAGTGCAGAATCACAATTCACTCGGCGCGTCCCGGCGTCGTCATCGGCAAGAAAGGCGCCGACATCGAGAAATTGAAGAGCGACGTGCAGCGTTACACGGCTGACGAAGTCCACTTGAACATCGTCGAGATTCGGAAGCCCGAAATCGACGCCAAGCTGGTCGCCGAAAACATCGCGCAGCAACTCGAACGCCGCGTTGCCTTCCGTCGCGTGATGAAGCGTGCCGTGCAGACGGCACAGCGTCTCGGCGCGCTCGGCATTCGCATCAAGTGCGGCGGCCGCCTGGGCGGTGCCGAAATCGCGCGCGTCGAGTGGTATCACGAGGGACGGGTTCCGCTGCATACACTGCGCGCAGACATCGACTATGGCATCGCCACGGCGAAGACCACCTATGGCACCTGCGGTGTCAAGGTCTGGATCTTCAAGGGCGAGATCATGGAGCACGATCCGATGGCCCAGGATAAGCGTCTCGCCGAGGCCGAAGCTGGGCGTGGCGGCAGCCAGCCGCGTCAACCAACGCCAGCACCAGCGCCATAAGAGATCATCATGCTTCAACCCAAACGCACCAAGTTCCGCAAGCAGCACAAGGGCCGCATTCACGGCCCCGCGAAAGCAGGAACACAACTCAACTTCGGCGCCTTCGGCCTAAAGGCGCTCGAGCCGGAGCGTCTCACCGCGCGCGAGATCGAGGCGGCGCGACGCGCCATTACGCGCCAGATGAAACGTGCTGGCCGGGTGTGGATTCGCGTTTTTCCTGACGTGCCTGTCTCCAAGAAGCCTGCGGAAGTGCGCATGGGTTCGGGCAAAGGCGCGCCCGAATATTGGGTCGCAAAGGTCAAGCCGGGCCGCATTCTCTTCGAGATCGACGGCGTTGATTTTGCCACCGCGAGAGAAGCCATGCGTCTCGGCTCCGCAAAACTTTCAATCGCGACGAAATTCGTCGCGCGCATGGGTGCTTGAGACGATGGCGACCAAAAAAAACACGGCGGCGAAAGCTGCGGCAAGGCCGAAGAAGGCGAAGTCGGCAAAGGTTGCGAAGCCGGCCAAGACGTCGGCCAAGACATCCTCAAAGGCCGATGACTTTAGAGCGAAGTCGACGGATGAATTGGGCGATCAACTTGTCCAGTTGAAAAAGGAGGCGTTCAACCTTCGGTTTCAACGCGCGAACGGCCAGCTCGAGAAGACGAACCGCGTGCGTGAGGTCCGCCGGACGATCGCGCGCATCGAAACGGTTTTGACGGAGCAACGCCGCAAGGCCGGCTGAGAGAAAGAAGGAAAAAGGAATGCCAAAGCGCGTGCTGCAGGGCGTCGTGGTCAGCGACAAGAATACGAAGACCGTGGTCGTGAAGGTTGAGCGGCGGTTCACCCATCCTGTCATGGGCAAGACCGTGCGCCGCTCAAAAAAGTATCACGCGCACGACGAGAAGGGTGAATACAAGACGGGCGATATCGTACGTATCCGCGAATGCCGGCCGCTTTCCAAATTGAAAACCTGGGAAGCATTCGAGCGCGTGGGCAAATAGGCCGAAAGGCATCGGAGCAGAGTAGATGATTCAAATGTCCACCGAACTCGACGTCGCCGACAATTCCGGCGCTCGGCGAGTCATGTGCATCAAGGTGCTCGGCGGCTCTCATCGCCGTTACGCCGATGTCGGCGACATCATCGTCGTCTCCGTCAAGGAAGCCATTCCGCGCGGGCGCGTGAAGAAGGGCGAAGTCCTGAAGGCTGTCGTCGTGCGCACAGCGCATGGCGTGCGGCGGCCCGACGGCAGCCTCATCCGCTTCGACGGCAACGCGGCGGTGCTGATCAATCCGCAAGGCGAACCCATCGGTACGCGCATCTTCGGTCCTGTTACACGCGAGCTTAGGGCCAAGAACCAGATGAAGATCATTTCCCTTGCACCGGAGGTGCTGTGATGCCTGCCAAGATCAGGAAGGGCGACCGCGTTGTGGTCACGACCGGGCGCGACAAGGGCAAGAAGGGCGAGGTCATGAAGATCATGATTGAGGAGAACCGCGCCCTCGTCTCCGGCGTCAACATGGTCAGGCGGCACCAGCGCCAGACGCAGAAGTTGCAGGGTGGCATCGTGTCGAAGGAATCGTCGATCCACTTGTCGAACCTGGCCCATGCCGATCCCAAAGATGGGTCGCCGACCCGCATCGGCTGGAAGGTACTGAACGACGGTCGCAAGGTGCGCTTTGCGAAGAAGTCGGGTGAGGTCATCGATGTCTGAAGCCGGTCAGCAGAAGGCGCCCAAGGCCGACAAGAAGCCCAAGCGCGAAATCAGCGCCGGCACGCAGGTGGCAGTTGGCGAGCATCAGCGCGATCCGAACTACGTTCCGCGCTTCAAGAAACGCTACAACGACGTCATCCGTCCTGAGTTGATGAAGAAGTTCGGCTACAAGAATAAGCTTCAGGTGCCGCGCGTCGATAAGATCGTTTTGAACATCGGCGCCGGCGAAGGTTCGCAAGATACCAAGAAAATTCAAGCGGCGCTCAACGATCTGACTGCGATCGCCGGTCAAAAGGCTGTCATCACCCGTGCCAAGAAGGCGATCTCGACTTTCAAGATCACAGCAGGCCGCCCGGTCGGCGTGAAGGTTACGCTCCGCCGCGACCAGATGTACGAATTCATGGACCGGCTGATCACTATGGCCTTGCCGCGCGTGCGCGACTTTCGCGGCGTCAAGGGCACGAGCTTCGATGGCAAAGGCAACTACGCGATGGGGCTCAAGGAGCACATCGTTTTCGTCGAGATCGATTACGACAAGACGGAGACGGTGTGGGGTATGGACATCATCGTGAACACAACTGCGAAAACCGATGCAGAAGCCAAGGAGCTTCTCAAGGGCTTCCAGTTCCCGTTCGTGAATTGAGGAATAGCGAAATGGCAAAAACCAGCCAGATCAACCGAAACAACAAACGCGAACGCCTGGTGGCGCAATACGCCGCGCGACGTGCGGCGCTGAAGGCCAAGGCCGAGGACATGAAGGTTCCGACGGACGAGCGCTTCGCCGCGCGGCTGAAGCTTGCAAAGCTTCCGCGCAATTCGTCGAAGACGCGGATCCACCACCGCTGCGATCTGAGCGGTCGGCCGAAAGGTTTTTATCGCAAAGTGAAACTGTCGCGCATCGCACTTCGCGATCTTGCGAATTTTGGCCAGATCCCTGGCATGACCAAGGCGAGCTGGTAAGGAGAACGAGGAAAATGGCGGTCACCGATCCCATTGGCGATCTATTGACGCGAATCCGAAACGGCCAGCTTCGCGGTTTGGCGAAGGTGAAGTCGCCGAACTCGCGCTTGCGCGCACGGCTGCTCGACGTGTTGAAGGAAGAAGGCTTCATCCGCGGGTATACCGAAGTGGAGATGAAGACCGGAACGCGCGAGATCGAGATCGAGCTCAAGTATCATGAGGGTCAGCCCGTCATTCGCGAGTTGAAGCGCGTCTCCACTCCTGGCAGACGCGTCTATACCTCGGTGAAGGAACTGAAACCGCATCGCCAGGGTCTCGGCGTGTCGATCGTCTCAACGCCACAGGGTGTCATGACGGACACGCACGCCCGCGAAAAGAACGTCGGCGGCGAAGTTCTCTGTCAGGTGTTTTAGGAGCGCGCCATGTCTCGTATCGGCAAGAAGCCGGTTGCATTGCCAAAGGGCGTCACCGCAACGGTCGAGGGTCAGACCGTGAAGGTGAAGGGCCCCAAGGGCGAACTGAAGGTCACGCTCGCATCCGAGGTGGAAGTGAGCGCCGGGCCCGATGGCGTGTCGGTCACTCCACGCAAGGATATGGAGCGGGCGCCGGCCATGTGGGGCCTGTCGCGCTCGTTGGTTAACAACCTCGTGCTCGGCGTGACACAAGGATTCTCCTCCAAGCTCGAGATTCAAGGCGTGGGCTATCGTGCGGCGGTCCAGGGCAAGAACCTGAATCTGCAATTGGGTTTCAGCCATGATGTCGCGTATCCGATTCCGCCTGGCATCACGATCACGGCCGAGAAGCCGACCATGCTGACGATCACAGGCATCGACAAGCAGCTTGTTGGCCAGGTGGCAGCCGAGATTCGCGGTTATCGCCCGCCTGAGCCCTACAAGGGGAAGGGCGTTCGCTATGAAGGCGAGTATGTCCGCCGCAAGGAAGGCAAGAAGAAATGACGAAGAATCTGTTCATCCGGCGTCAGAAGCGCACGCGCTTCCGCGTGGTGACCAACGCATCCGGCCGCCCGCGCCTGTCGGTGTTCCGTTCGGGCCGTCACATCTATGCCCAAATCATCGACGATCGCGCCAAGGCGACGCTCGCCGCGGCATCGACCAATGAAAAGGAAGACAAGGCGCCCAAGACGTGGAACATCGCCGCTGCCGGGACGGTCGGCAAACGGATCGCCGAGCGCGCCATCGCCAAGGGCATCAAGCAAGTCGTCTTCGACCGCGGCGGCTACATCTATCATGGGCGCATCAAGGCGCTCGCCGAAGCAGCCCGCGAAGGCGGACTGGAATTTTGAGAAAGAGTTGAAGCATGGCACGTGAAGAAGGCAGACGCCGGGACCGCGGCGATCGCGAAGAGCGCGACAGCGAGTTTGTCGACAAGCTTGTCCACATCAATCGCGTAGCGAAGGTGGTCAAAGGTGGCCGCCGTTTCGGCTTCGCTGCGCTCGTCGTCGTCGGCGATCAGCGCGGACGAGTGGGATTTGGCCATGGCAAGGCACGCGAAGTGCCGGAAGCGATCCGCAAGGCGACGGAATCCGCCAAGCGCGCGCTCATCCGGGTGCCGCTGAAGGACGGACGCACTCTGCATCATGAAGTGCGCGGCCATCATGGGGCAGGCAAGGTGATCGTGCGCCCGGCTCCCGCGGGTACAGGCGTGATCGCCGGTGGACCCTTGCGGGCAGTGTTCGAAGCCTTGGGGGTCGGCGACGTCGTTTCCAAGTCACTCGGAACTTCCAACCCCTACAATATGGTCCGCGCGGTCTTCAACGCGCTCAGTAATCAGCAGAGCCCGCGCATGGTGGCTCAGCGCCGCGGCCGAAGCGTGACGGAAATCATCGCGCGTCGCGAGGGTCAAAAGGGCGAGCAGGTAACTGCCTCGTAAGGGACCGAATTATGGCTGACAAAAAATCCCAGAAGACCGTGACGGTGCGCCAGATTCGCAGCGCCAACCGCAAGCCCGATATTCAGGCCGCGACTCTGCGCGGGCTGGGTCTGGGAAAGATTCGCCGCACCCGCACGCTTGAAGACACGCCTTCTGTCCGCGGCATGATTTTCGCAGTTCGCCACCTCGTCGAGGTTGTTGAAGAAAGCAAGTGACATGAAGCTCAATGAAATCCGAAACAATCCGGGCGCTCACAAGCGCAAGACCAAAGTCGGCCGCGGCTCGTCTTCGGGCCTTGGCAAGACGTCGGGACGCGGAGTGAAGGGTGCCAAGGCGCGTACGGGCACGAAGGTATATGGCTTTGAAGGCGGCCAGATGCCCTTGCACATGCGCATGCCAAAGCGCGGCTTCAACAATATTTTTGCAAATGACTTCGTCGAACTGAATCTGGGCCGGCTGCAGAGGGCCATCGACGAGAAGAAGGTGGACGCCAGTCAGAAGATCACCGGGGAAACGCTCAGGAAAGCCAACCTTGTGCACAAAAATCGTGATGGTGTGCGCCTGCTTGGTACCGGCGAGTTGAAGGCTAAGATCGAGATCGAAGTGGCCGGAGCGTCGGCGTCTGCCCGCCAGGCCGTCGAAAAGGCGGGCGGCACGCTTACAACGACCTTCCAGAAGGCCAACTACATGAACAAGAAGGGCGAGCCGGGCAAAAGGAAGCAACGCCGCGCCAAGGCTGCCGAAAAGCGGGCGGCACGGGTGGGTTAAGCTATACTGGCCTTGTCGTCGGCTGATCTTGTCGATGGACCGGGCCAACCCGATATAACGTCGGCCCGATGCGGGAGAAGCTCATGGCGTCAGCAGCCGAACAATTGGCCGCCAATTTCAATTTCAGCAGCTTCGGCAAGGCGACCGAGCTCAGGCAGCGCATTCTGTTCACGCTCGGCGCCCTTATAGTTGCCCGTCTTGGCACCTACATCCCGATGCCTGGCATCGATCCGGCAGAACTTGCGCGTCAGCTGACGCAGCAGTCCGGGGGTCTGCTCGACGTCTTCAACGTGTTGGCCGGTGGCGCGATCAGCCGCATGGCGATCTTCTCACTCGGCATCATGCCGTACATCTCCGCCTCGATCATCATCCAGCTGATGACGACCGTGTTCCCCGAACTCGAGAACCTCAAGAAGGAAGGCGAGGCGGGACGAAAAATCATAAATCAGTACACGCGTTATGGAACGGTCGGACTCGCCGCAGTTCAGGCTTACGGCATCGCGCTTGGGCTCGAGCATTGGGGCCATGTGGTTATCGCGCCCGGATTGTTCTTTCGGATGTCTTCGGTGATCACGCTCACTGGCGGCACGATCCTTCTGATGTGGATTGGCGAGCAAATCACCAGCCGCGGCGTCGGCAACGGTATATCGCTCATCATCTTTGCCGGAATTGTCGCACGCTTTCCGCAGTATATCGGTCAGGCATTCGAGTCCGTGCGTACCGGCTCCATTGGGCCGATCATGATCATCGGGTTCATTCTGTTCGTGGCAGCGCTTGTCACTGGGATCGTCTTCATGGAGCGCGCGCAGCGGCGGCTTCTTGTCCAGTACCCCAAGCGACAAGTCGGTAACAAGATGTACGGCGGCGAGTCCTCGCATCTGCCTCTCAAGCTCAACGTGTCGGGAGTCATCCCGCCGATCTTTGCGTCATCGATCCTGCTCATGCCGACGACGGTTGCGGGCTTCAATGCACAGAGCATTCCGGACTGGCTGCAGACGATCGTCACCTATATCAGCCACGGTCAGCCTCTCTACCTCGTCCTCTACGGCCTGATGATTTTGTTTTTCTCCTTCTTCTACACTTCGATTGTCTTCAATCCGGAAGAAACGGCAGACAATCTCAGAAAGTATGGCGGCTTCATTCCCGGTATTCGGCCGGGCAAGAGAACGGCGGAACATATAGATTATGTCCTAACCCGCATCACCGTTGTGGGCGCGCTTTATCTCGCGGGAGTCTGTCTCATTCCCGAGATCGCGTCGGCCTACTACAATGTTCCCTTTTATCTCGGCGGCACGTCCATCCTCATCGTCGTCAGCGTCACGATGGACACGGTCGCGCAAATTCAAAGTCATCTCATTGCGCAGCAATATGAAGGCCTCATCAAGAAGGCGAAGCTTCGGGGGGCGCGTCGTTGAATCTTGGTTTGTTTGGACCTCCTGGCGCCGGTAAGGGCACCCAGGCAAAGGTCCTCGTGGAGTCGCGCGGCTTGCCGCAACTCTCGACGGGCGAGATGCTGCGCGCCGCCGTCAAGGCCGGTACGCCGCTGGGCAAGAAGGTCGACGCGCTTCTTACCAAAGGCGAACTTGTCCCTGACGACATTGTGATCGGCATCATTGCGCAACGTTATGACCAGCCGGATTGCGCCAAGGGCGCAGTGTTCGACGGTTTCCCTCGCACGATTGCCCAGGCCGAGGCACTCGACGCCATGCTGGCCGCCAGAGGCAGAAAGATCGACGCCGTTCTGGAGTTGAAGGTCAACGACCAGGTCCTGCTCGACCGGGTTGAACAACGGATCAAAGAAGGCGGCGTTCTGCGCTCCGACGACACACCGGACACGCTGCGACATCGCCTTGGCGTCTATTACAAGAACACCGCGCCGTTGCTCGATTACTACGGAAAACAAGGCAAGGTCGTCACCATCGACGGCATGGCCTCGATCGCTGCCGTCACGGAGAAGATTGCGGCCGTTCTGGGCCAAATACCGTAGGACCGGCTTTCAGCCCGCCGGGACCAAAACCACCCCCGAAACAATGTGTTAATCGCCATTGACTGGGGGGTCGCGATTCATATAATCCGCGCCCTTGCGGACGATTTCCCTGCAAATACCCGGATTTGACGCGTGCCGGTCCTGGCCGCGGCCCGGTTATTTGCACAGAGGTTTGGCTGCAGAAAAGTAGAAGCTGTTTCAAGGCCTTATAGGCTCTCGGAGAAATCTGTGGCACGCATCGCCGGCGTCAACATACCAACCCAGAAGCGGGTCGAGATTGGGCTTCGCTACATTCATGGAATCGGGCAGGCCAAGGCCAAGGAAATTTGCGAGAAGGTTGGGATCGCCCCATCGCGTCGCGTCCACGACCTGACCGAAGCTGAGATCATCCAGATCCGCGAAGCCATCGACCGCGACTACCTCGTTGAAGGTGATCTGCGACGCGAAGTGGCGATGAACATCAAGCGCCTCATGGACCTCGGCTGCTATCGGGGCTTGCGTCACCGCAAGGGCTTGCCGGTGCGCGGCCAGCGCACACATACCAACGCGCGCACGCGCAAGGGGCCGGCAAAAGCGATCGCCGGCAAGAAGAAGGTGACAAAGTAGATTCATGGCAGCCCCAGCAGCAGCAACGGAAAAGAAAGCGGGTCGCGCCCGCAAGAAGGAAAAGAAGAACGTCGTCGTCGGCGTGGCGCACGTCGCTGCGACCTTCAACAACACGATCATCACGATCACTGATCAACAGGGCAATTCGGTGTCCTGGTCGTCGGCGGGCATGATGGGATTCAAAGGCTCTCGCAAGTCGACGCCTTACGCCGCCCAGGTCGCGGCCGAGGATGCCGGAAAGAAAGCGATGGAGCACGGCATGCGCACGCTTGAAGTTGAGGTCACCGGCCCCGGATCGGGCCGCGAGTCCGCGCTTCGCGCGTTGCAGTCGGTTGGTCTCGTCGTGACGTCGATCCGCGACGTCACACCGATCCCGCACAATGGCTGCAGGCCACCCAAGCGCCGCAGGGTCTGAGTTTGCTTTCGGAATAGAGCCTACCCGTCGAACGCAATGGGCGTGGTCCGACACGTCCGGGAAACGATGAGGAACGAATGTTTCAGAAGAACTGGCAAGAACTGATCAAGCCGGGAAAGTTGAAGATTGAAGCCGGCCATGATGTCGGCAAATCTGCAACGATCGCCGCGGAACCGCTCGAGCGTGGATTCGGGTTGACACTCGGCAATGCGCTCCGCCGCGTGTTGCTGTCTTCCCTTCAGGGCGCCGCAGTGACTTCGATCCAGATCGAAGGCGTGCTGCATGAATTCTCGTCGATCGCGGGTGTGCGCGAAGACGTCACCGACATCGTGCTCAACGTCAAGCAGATGGCGTTGCGCATGCATGCGGAAGGTCCCAAGCGCCTGTCTCTCAAGGCACAGGGACCGGTGGAAGTCACCGCGGGCATGATCACCGGAACGTCGGACATCGAGATCCTCAATCCCGATCTGGTGCTTTGCACGATCGACGAAAAGGTCGAGTTCCGCATGGAGCTCACGGTTGCCACTGGCAAGGGTTATGTCCCGGCTGACCGCAACCGCCCGGAAGACGCCCCCATCGGTCTCATTCCGGTCGATTCCTTGTTCTCGCCGGTGAAGAAGGTCTCTTACAAGGTCGAGAATACGCGCGAGGGCCAGATCCTCGACTATGACAAGCTCTCGCTCATGGTCGAGACCAACGGCGCGGTCACGCCGGACAACGCGGTCGCCTACGCCGCGCGCATCCTGCAGGACCAGCTCCAGGTCTTCATCAACTTCGAAGAGCCGCGCGAGCGCGTCGCCGAAGAGGCGAAGCCCGATCTCGCCTTCAACCCCGTGCTTCTCAAGAAGGTGGACGAACTCGAACTGTCGGTTCGCTCGGCCAACTGTCTGAAGAACGACAACATCGTCTATATCGGCGATCTGATCCAAAAGACGGAAGCCGAAATGCTTCGGACACCGAACTTCGGCCGCAAGTCGCTGAACGAGATCAAGGCGGTGCTCGCCGAAATGGGGCTGCACCTCGGCATGGAAGTGCCGGGCTGGCCGCCGGAGAATATCGAGGACCTCGCCAAGCGTTACGAGGACCAGTACTAGACGTCGCGTCCTCGAGCCTCTGTTAGAGCAGGCACGAGGGCGAAACCAGAAGCGGAAGTGTCATGCGCCATCGTAATTCGGGCCGAAAGCTCAACGTCACCTCGTCACATCGCACCGCGATGTTCGCGAACATGATGGCCGCTTTGATCAAGCATGAGCAGATCAAGACGACATTGCCGAAGGCCAAGACAATTCGCCCCGTCATGGAAAAGCTCGTCACGCTGTCGCGTCGCGGCGCCAAGGACCTGCACGCACGCCGCCAGGCGCTGGCGCAGATCCGCGACGCCGAACAGGTGACCAAGCTGTTCGACGTCATCGGTCCGCGCTATGCCGCGCGGCCCGGCGGATACACGCGCGTCCTCAAGGCGGGCTTCCGTCATGGCGACAATGCGCCAATGGCTTTCATCGAATTCATCGACCGCGATGAGGAAGCCAAGGGCAAGGATTCCGGCCCGATCGAAATTCGCGACGACGAAGAGGGCGAGGAGTAGTCCTCACTTTTGCCATGCTTTGATTTAGATTGAGGGCGGCTTTGGCCGCCCTTTTTTTATCGGTTAAGGATCGTCCATGAAGTTGCTCCTTCTCATTCTGTCGTTATCGGCCGCCGTCGCCGCGACGCCTGTGATCGCGGCGCCCGCGCGCACGGTGCCTTCTTCGATGCCGCAGGTGCAGCTGACCTTTGCGCCAGTGGTCAAACGGATCGCCCCCGCCGTCGTGAACGTCTACGCCCGCTCTATCGTCCAGGCTCCGACCAATCCGCTCTTCTCCGATCCCATGTTCGCGCAACTGTTCGGCAACCCGCAGATGCGTCAGCGCGTGCAACAGTCGCTCGGTTCGGGCGTCATCGTGCGCGCCGACGGCGTGATCCTGACCAACAATCATGTCGTCCAGGGCGGCTCCGACATCGTCGTTGCCCTCGCCGACAAGCGCGAGTTCAAGGCCAAGGTACTCCTGGCGGATGCCAGAACCGATCTTGCCGTCCTCAAGATCGACACGCGCGGCGAAGCGCTCGCGACGGTGCCGTTCGCCGACAGCGACAAGTTACAGGTCGGCGACCTGGTCTTGGCGGTCGGTGATCCGTTCGGAGTCGGACAAACCGTGACAATGGGTATCGTTTCGGCGCTTGCCCGCACGCAGGTCGCCGCGACCGACTATCAGTTCTTCATCCAGACGGACGCTGCCATCAATCCCGGCAACTCCGGCGGCGCTCTGGTGACGACCGATGGCAGGCTCGCCGGCATCAACACGTCGATCCTGTCGCGCACGGGCGGGTCGATCGGCATCGGATTTGCGATTCCCGCAAACCTTGCGCGACGCGTGCTCGAGGGAGCTCTTGGAGGCGGTATCAAGCTCGCCTGGATCGGTGCCGACGGCCAGCCGGTGACGGCAGCGATTGCCGCGAGTCTCGGTATCTCTGTTCCGAACGGTGTCCTCCTTCGCAACGTTTATCCCAGTGGTCCGGCGGCGAATGCCGGACTGAAGGTCGGCGACGTAATCTTCTCGGTCGACGGACAGCCGGTCAACGATATGCAGTCGCTCAACTACCGTATCGCGACGCACAAGCCCGGTGACGTCGTGAAGATGCACGTCCATCTCGGCAAGCAGGCGAGCGACGTCTCGGTGGCGCTGGCCTTGCCGCCGGAAAGTCCGCCGCGTCAGCTGATGACCATCGGTGGACGCAACCCGTTGACCGGCGCACGCGTCGAGAATCTTTCGCCCGCAACCGCGGTTGAGCTGCAGCTGCCGTTGATGGCAAAGGGAGTCGTCATCGTCTCGGTCTCCGCAGGGACGCCGTCTGGCGGCTATGGCTTCCAGCCGGGCGACATCGTGCGTGGCGTCAACGGCCAAGCCATCACCGGCACCGATGACTTGCAACGCGCGCTGACAAGCACCAACCATTGGGACCTCGTCGTCGATCGCGGCGGCCAACGGCTGACGTTGAGCGTCGATGGCTAGAGTGTCGCGGACCGGCTAGTCTCTCGCGCATGAGCGATCTGTTCGAAGCCGGCGGATTGTCCGACGATGCACCGCGTCCGTTGGCGGACCGCCTGCGTCCAGCAGCGCTCGACGAAGTGGTCGGCCAGGATCACATCATCGGCAAGGATGGCCCGATCGGACGGATGATCGCGCAGGGGCGGCCGCATTCGATCATTCTGTGGGGCCCGCCAGGCACCGGCAAAACGACCATCGCGCGGCTCCTGTCCACCTCGTTCAAGCTTCACTTCGAACAATTGTCGGCAGTCTTTTCCGGTGTGGCCGATCTCAAGAAGACGTTCGATGCCGCGCGCCAACGTCGTCGCATGGGGCAGGGCACTCTGCTCTTCATCGACGAGATTCACCGTTTCAATCGCAGTCAACAGGACTCCTTCCTGCCCGTCGTCGAGGATGGGACGATCATTCTGGTCGGCGCGACGACCGAAAACCCGTCGTTCGAACTGAACGGGGCGTTGCTCTCGCGCGCGCAAGTCCTGGTCTTGCGCCGTCTCGATGATGCCGCGCTCGAAACGCTGCTCGGGCGCGCCGAGGCGCACTACGGCCAGAAGCTGCCGTTGACCGACGATGCCCGAGCGAGTTTGCGCGCCATGGCGGACGGCGATGGGCGCTACATCCTCAACCTCGCCGAGGAACTCGCGACAATCAAGACGGTCAAACCGTTGGACTCGGCCGGACTTGTCGCGGCGGTCCAGAAGCGCGCGCCGCTCTACGACAAGTCGCGCGAAGAGCACTACAACATCATCTCCGCCTTGCATAAATCCATTCGCGGCTCCGATCCCGACGCGGCGCTGTACTGGCTCGCGCGTATGCTCGTAGGCGGCGAACAGCCGCTCTACATCGCGCGCCGGCTCGTACGTGCCGCCGTCGAAGACATCGGCATGGCCGACCCGCAAGCCCTGGTGCAGGCATTGGCTGCGAAGGACATGTACGACTTCCTCGGGAGTCCCGAAGGCGAAATCGCGCTGGCGCAGACCGTGATCTATCTGGCGACGGCACCGAAGTCGAACGCGGTCTATGCTGCACTGTCTGCCGCGAAAGGGGCGGCCGCCGAGCATGGGTCGCTGATGCCGCCGGCGCATATTCTCAACGCGCCGACCAAGCTGATGAAGAATCTCGGCTACGGCAAAGGCTATGAATACGACCATGCGGCCGAAGAGAGCTTCTCCGGCCAGAACTATTTTCCAGACGGCATGGCGCGGCAGCAGTTTTATGCACCCCGGGACACCGGCTTCGAGCGCGAGATCGCCAAACGACTGGACTATTGGGCGAAGCTCCGGGCGAAAAAGTCGAGTCGCTCCTAGCGGATGCCCTTCGATTCACCCCGTCCGGCTGGCCCTGAGAATCTGCTATAGGTCTGGCAGATAACATTCGGTTCTGCTCATGCAACTGGGAATTCTCCTCGCCGTCGCGCTTGGCGGCGCGCTCGGTTCGTTGTTGCGCTATTTCGTGGCGGGCGCCGTGCAGTCCGCCACCTGGCCCGGCTTTCCCTGGGGTATCTTCGTCGTCAACATCACCGGCGGTCTCGCGATGGGCATCATCGTCGAACTCTCGGCGTTGAAGTTGAATCTGACGCCCGAGATCCGTGCGTTTCTCACCGTCGGCATTCTCGGCGGCTACACGACATTTTCCACTTTCTCGCTCGACAGCGCTCTCCTGATCGAGCGCGGCGACTATTCGGGAGCGGCACTCTATATTGTCGGCTCGGCACTTCTTTCCATATTGGCCCTGTTTATCGGCTTGTGGTTCGTGCGTTGGATCTGATGACGCAAATGGCACGCATCGCTCACGACGACAACGGCATCCGCATCGACCGCTGGTTCAAGCGGCATTACCCGGCCCTGACCCATGGCCGGCTCGAGAAACTCCTCCGTACCGGCCAAGTCCGCCTCGATGGCAAACGCGTGAAGGCGGCCGATCGCGTTCTCTCCGGCCAGACGGTTCGCTTGCCGCCACAGATCGTGCATGGCGGGCTCGAAGAGAAGCCGCGCACCACGACGAAACCCGTGATGCGTGGCAGCCTCGAGGACAGGATCCTCTACATGGACAAATCCGTCATCGTGCTCGACAAGCCGTCCGGCCTGGCGACACAGGGCGGCAGCGGCCTGACGCAGCATGTCGACGGTATGCTGGACAGTCTCGCCTTTGAGAAGAACACACGTCCCAAGCTTGTGCATCGTCTCGACCGCGACACCTCCGGTGTCCTCGTTGTCGCGCGCACGGCTTCGGCTGCAGCCGAACTCTCGCGGTCTCTGGCCGAACGCACCGCCCAGAAGATCTATTGGGCACTGACCAAAGGCGTTCCCAAGGTGAGCCGCGGCACCATCAAGGCGGCGCTCGCCAAGGAGAGCGGCTTCGGCGCGCATGGCCGCGACGAGCGCATGACGACGGTTGGAAACAGCCGGGAGGACGCAAAGGACGCCGTGACCGACTATGTCGTGATCGACACCGCGGGCGAGGAGTTCGCCTGGGTCGCGGTCAGGCCGCGCACCGGACGCACGCACCAGATCCGCGTCCACCTCGCAACGCTCGGCACGCCCATCGTCGGCGATTTCAAATATGGCGGCACGGACGTGCGCGGACGCGGCGAAATCGAAAACCGTTTGCACCTGCATGCCAGATCGATCGACATTGCGCGCCCAGACGGCGGGCGCCTTGCAGTCAGCGCGCCCTTGCCGCCGCATATGCTCAAGAGCTGGACTCTGCTCGGCTTCGATGCCGAGATGACGGCAAACCCATTCGCCCGCCCGCCAAGGCGCAAGACATGAAATCTCGTCCCTCCATCATCAAGAACTGGCGCGAAACCGAATATCCGGGCGTGCCGAATTCGGCCGATGTCGATCACGCCGCCGCCTATGCCAATCTCAGCGAGGAAACCGGACTTGCGCGGCTGGGCATCGGACACCTCAGACTTCCGCCAGGTGCGCGGTCCGGTCCGCCGGCCGCGATGCGTGACGAAGAAGAATTCGTCTTCGTCCTGCAAGGCGCGCCCGATCTTTGGGCCGACGGCTACCTCCATCGTCTCGACGAGGGCGACGGGGTTGCTCTCCATGCCGGAACCGGTATAGCCAACGCATTTCTCAACAACAGTGTCTCGGATGTGCACCTTTTCATGCTCAAGGAAGGCTCGCGCTTCACCACCAAATACTTCTTCCCGACCGATCCGGTCGCGGCCGGTCGCGCGGATACTTTGCGCAAACTCTGGAAAGACGCACCACGGCGCAAGCTCGGCCCGCATGACGGGCTGACCGATCAGAAACGCGGCAGCCCTTCGCCGGACGATACGCGCAAGACCCGCAAGCCGCCCTTCGTCTCGTCGTGGCGCGACATCCTCACCAACAAATCCAAGCGCTACGACAACAGCAACGAAGACCAGGGCATCGATGCCTCATTCGGGCGGCGGGCGCGATTTTCGCGCATCGGCATTCACCTCGAGATTCTCAAGCCTGGCCGGCGGACCTCTTTTCCCCACGCCGAGCGCGACGAAGAAGAATTCGTCTATGTGGTCACGGGCTCGATCGACTGTTGGCTCGACGGTCATATCCACCCGATGGCGGACGGCGATTTCGTGGGCTGGGAAGGAGGCACGGGCGTTACGCATGTGATCCTCAACAACAGCCAGGAAGACGCAATCCTTCTCGTCGGCGGCGAAGCGTCTCGCATGAAAAACCAGTTCTGGTATCCGTTCCATCCATCCAACAACAAAGCGGTCGGCGCCCTCTTTTGGGCCGATCATCCCATCCCGAAACTCGGGCCGCACGATGGTCTTCCCGATGCCTTGCGCGAGCGCTTGCCGCCGAAGGCGCGCAAGTCCGCACTCGCCGCGAACACCGCGGCGCTCAATCTCAAGCCGCCCAAGACGAAGCGGCGTCGGTGAAGCGCTTCTACAAGGACGTTATCGTTGCCGACGACCGGTCGATCCACCTCGATGGCAAACCCATTCTCACGCCGGTGAAGCACAAGCTTGCGCTGCCGACGCGGCAGCTCGCCGATGCCATTGCCCAGGAATGGCGTGAACAGGGCGACGAAGTCGTGCCCGCGACGATGCACCTGACCAAGCTTGCCAACACGGCGATCGATCGGGCACGCCCTGACGACGTCGTCGCCGAGCTGACCAATTTTGCCCGCAACGATCTCCTCTGCTATCGCGCCACGGAACCGGCCGAGCTCGTTCGGCGTCAGCAGGCGGCGTGGGATCCTTTGCTCGACTGGGCTCAGCAGACCTATGGCGCACGATTGGCGACGACATCCGGCGTCAGCCACGTCGCGCAGGACGAGAAGGCGATCGCAGCCTTTGGCCGTGCGCTGCGAGCCCCAGACTCATGGACGCTCACGGGTATGCACGCCGCGACGACCATCACCGGTTCCCTCATCCTGGCGTTCGCCATTCTGGAGGGCCGGCTATCACACACCGAAGCTTTCGCGGCGTCGCGAATCGACGAGGCGTTTCAAGCCGAGAAATGGGGCGTCGACGCCGAAGCCGAAGCGCGCGCACACCGGCTTGCCACAGAACTCGAAGCGGCCAGCCGATTCATGGCGTTGGCCGGCCCTTGACCAGCGGGCCATGGCACCCACAGTCTCCCGCTCGACCGATTACGCCGCAGGTTCCGCATGAAGAAGGTTCTCCTCGATCTCGATGAACGCCGCCGCCGTGCCCGGCTTGGCGGAGGCGAGGCGCGAATCGCCGCCCAGCACGCGCGCGGAAAATTGACCGCGCGCGAGCGGGTGGAGCTTCTCCTCGATCCCAATTCGTTCGAGGAGTTCGACATGTTCGTCGAACATCGCAACACCGACTTCGATACCGACAAGAACCGCTTCCCCGGCGACGGCGTGGTCACCGGCTGGGGCACCATCAACGGCCGCATGGTTTATGTCTTCGCCAAGGACTTCACTGTGCTCGGCGGCTCGACCTCCGAATGGCACGCACAGAAGATCTGCAAGATCCAGGACATGGCGATGCAGAACGGCGCGCCCTGCATCGGACTGTTCGATTCCGGCGGTGCACGCATCCAAGAAGGTGTAGGTTCTCTCGCGGCTTACGGCGAAGTCTTCAAGCGAAATGTCATCGCGTCCGGCGTCGTGCCGCAGATCTCCGTCATCATGGGGCCCTGCGCCGGTGGCGACGTCTATTCGCCGGCCATGACGGACTTCATCTTCATGGTCCGCGACACCTCCTACATGTTCATCACCGGTCCCGACGTGGTGAAGACCGTCACCCATGAGGACGTCACTCCCGAGGGGCTGGGCGGCGCAAAGGTGCACACGACCAAGTCCGCGGTGGCGGACGGTGCCTACGACAATGACGTCATCTGCCTCGAAGAGATGAGGCGGCTCTACGACTTCCTGCCGCTCAACAACCGCGACAAGGTTCCGGTTTGGCCGACGCATGACGATCCGCGGCGCGAGGAAGCGTCGCTCGACACACTCATCCCGGAGAGTCCGAACAAGCCCTACGACATGAAGGAGCTGATCCTGAAGGTTGCCGACGAGGGCGACTTCTTCGAGATCGGCGAAGCCTTCGCCAAGAACATCATCACCGGCTTCGGCCGCATCGAAGGCCACACGGTCGGCTTCGTTGCCAACCAACCGATGGTGCTGGCCGGCGTGCTCGACAGCGACGCCTCGCGCAAGGGCGCGCGCTTCGTGCGCTTCTGCGACTGCTTCAACATACCAATCGTCACCTTCGTCGATGTGCCAGGGTTCCTGCCGGGCGTGGCGCAGGAGCATGGCGGCATCATCAAGCACGGCGCAAAACTCCTCTTCGCCTTCACGGAGGCGACGGTTCCGAAAGTCACGGTCATCACGCGCAAGGCCTATGGCGGCGCCTATGACGTGATGGCGTCCAAGCACATGCGCGCCGACGTCAACTATGCCTGGCCGACCGCGCAGATTGCGGTCATGGGCGCCAAAGGCGCCGTCGAGATCATCTTCCGCAACGAGCGCGGCAATCCCGACGCCATCGCCGAGCGGACCAAGGAGTATGAAGACCGCTTCCTCAATCCCTTCGTCGCCGCGTCACGCGGTTACATCGACGATGTCATCCGCCCGCACTCCACCCGTTGGCGCATCGCCCGCTCACTGCGCATGCTGCGCAACAAGCAGGTGCCGCACATCTGGAAGAAGCACGACAACATTCCGTTGTGATTTCAGGATGCACTTGTCGGGATTTAGCGTAACTGGTGATCGGACCGTGACGGTTCAAGAGCAGCCTAGCTTCTTACAGAATATATTTTGAAAAATCTGGCGCGATAGAAACTTATCCAACACCGTGCGGCGAATTTTGCTTTGAAACCAGGAAGGGTGGTGGCTTCGCAGTGGGATAAGTTTGATGTGGTCGCCGCCGACGGGAAATTCGGTATAGCGTACGGCTCCAGCGAGGGACGTAAATCTCCATGCACCTTCCCGAAGTCGAGACGTCGCGCCTTCGTCTGCGCCCGATCGCTGCAGGCGAATGGCCAGCCATATTCGCCTACATGTCGGATCCTCGCGTCACAGTTTTTCTCCCTGAAGGCACGCTCGATGAAAATGCGTCACGAGCCTTTGCACAGAAGCATGCCGGTGAAGAGGGTGCGGCCGTTGCGGTGGTCGAGAAAGCGAGCGGGAAGCTGATCGGGCACATGCCGTTTCACGAGTGGTTTGCGCCGCAGACTTATGAGATCGGCTGGGTACTCGGCCGAGCGGCCCAGAGAAAGGGCTACGCCACCGAGGCAGCCCGGGCGCTTCTTGCCCAAGCGTTCGGGCCACTGAAGGCGCACCGCGTCATCGCCACCTGCCAACCCGAGAACATGGCTTCATGGCGTGTCGCAGAAAAACTCGGACTCCGGCGCGAGGCGCACTTTCGCTCCTGCCTTTATCGATCGCCCGGCATTTGGTGGGACGAATATTTCTATGCCCTTCTTGCTGAAGAATACGAAGCCCGCAAATCCTCGTAGTCGCGCGAGAGGAAGGGGGTCAGAACCAGGTCAAGGTCGGGTGCTTGCATCCGCCCAGCACTCCATCTCCACCCGTGCACCCAGGATGAGCTGGTGCGCGGCGATGGCGGTCCGCGCCGGGTAGCGCCCGGCCTGGAAGTGAGGCACGTAGACCTTGTTGAACGCGCTCCATTCGCCCATGTCGGCGAGATAGACCACGGCCTTGAAGACGTTCTCGAATCCGAGGCCCGCCTCTTTGAGCACGCCGGCGATGTTCTGCATCATTTGCCGGCTTTCAGCTTCAATGCCTCCCGCCACAAGCTCCATCTTGCCCGGCGCATTGCCGATGGCGCCTGACAAGTAGACGATGTCACCGACGCGCGTGGCCTGGCTGAAGGGAAGATTGGCGCCCGCCGCCGAATTGACGAATTGGATCATGTGCAGCTCCCGAAAATGTGCTTGACGGTCATCATGGCGGGCATGTTACGCGTCAGCAATCTCGATCATCTTGCGAACAGCGTCATCCAGAGGTCAGTCGAACATGGTCCCGCGCCGTCTCGCGTTGTTGCCACTTCTGCTATTGGCGCCGCATGTGGCGCTGGCCGGAGAGAAATATCCCGGCCATCCCGTTACCAGCGTCGAGATCAAGGGCGCCGACTTGCTCGCGCGCGACCGCGCCATCTCGGACGATGCGTTCGAGGGCCGCGGTCCGGGAACCAAGAACGGCGAAGCGGCTGCGCAATGGATCGCCGACGAGATGAAGCGCATCGGTCTGAAGCCCGGAAACCATGGCAGCTATTTCCAGCACGTGCCGGCGGTGAGGATCGCATTGGATGCGACGAAGTCTTCGCTCTCCTTCGGCACGCCACATGGCGCCGTCGCGCCCAAATTTCCGGACGAGGTGGTCTATTGGACTCCGCGCTTCGAATCCGCCGATGTGCGCGTGAAGGCGTCTTCCTTGATCTTCGTCGGCTATGGCGTGGTCGCTCCGGAATTCCACTGGAATGACTATGCCGGCGTGGATGTGAAGGGAAAGACAGTCGTCATCCTGATCAACGATCCCGGCAATGAGGAGCGTCCAGGCAATCCCGCCTTCTTCAAGGGGAAGGCGATGACTTATTATGGCCGCTGGACCTACAAGTTCGAGGAGGCGGCCAGGCGCGGCGCGGCGGCGGCGATCATCGTGCATGAGACCGGGCCCGCCGCTTATGGCTGGCCGGTTGTGCGCAATTCCAACTCCGGCAACAAGCTCTGGCTCGACACCCCCTCGCGCAATCTCGACATGGTTCCGGTCCAAGGTTGGATCACGCTCGAAACCGCGCGCGATCTCTTCAAGCGATCAGGTCTCGACTATGATGCGTTGAAGGCGGCGGCGAACAAACCCGGGTTCAAGGCGATCGCGATGAACGGCGCGACGCTGGATGTCCACGTGCATTCCGACTTCGCGCACCTGAACACCCGCAATGTCGTGGGCGTCGTGCCGGGAACAGTGCATCCCGATGACTACGTCCTCTTCACGGCGCATTGGGACCATCTGGGCATCAAACCGGACGTGGCGGGCCCCGACAAGATCTACAACGGTGCCGTCGACAACGGGATGGGCGTCTCGAGCGTGCTCGAATTGGGCGAAGCTTTCGCGCACGCCAAGCCGCAACGCTCGATCGCCATCATCTGTTGGACGCTGGAAGAGCAGGGACTGCTGGGTTCGGCCTATTTCGCCGCGCATCCAGTGTGGCCGCTCTCGCACATTGTCGGCGGCGTCAATCTCGATGCCAATCTGCCCGAAGGACATGCGCACGACCTCGTTCTGATCGGCAATGGTTCGTCGGAAATGGAAGACCTTCTGGCCGACGTCTTGAAGACGCAAAACCGTACGATCACGCCGGATCCGGAACCTGAGAAGGGCGGCTTCTACCGCTCCGATCACATCAGCCTGTCACGCGTCGGCGTGCCCATGCTCGATCCGGGCGGCGGCTTCGATCTTGTCAAAGGCGGAACCAAGGCCGGAATGGCGGCGCGCGACGAATATCGTACCAAGCACTATCACCAGCCGTCGGACGAGTTCGATCCCCACTGGGACGTGTCGGGACCGATCGACGATCTTCTGGCGCTCTACACGCTCGGCGACACGCTGGCGAACTCCGAACGCTGGCCGAACTGGTACAAGGACAGCGAATTCCGCGCTATCCGCGACAAGGAGATCGCGGCGCGGAAATAGCCGCCCGCCTCTGCGTTAACCCCTGCCCGGTTTACGGATGCGCGTCGACGCCCTAAAACCTAGCCCAATCAGGCGTTTCAGGGCGGCCGGGGGTCGAGTGTTCCAGAAGATTTTGATTGCCAACCGCGGCGAGATCGCCTGCCGCGTGATCAAAACGGCCCGCCGCATGGGCATCAAGACGGTTGCCGTCTATTCCGACGCGGACAGCAATGCGCTCCACGTCGAGATGGCGGACGAGGCGGTCAATATCGGGCCGGCGCCCTCGGCTCAATCCTATCTCGTGATCGATCGGATCGTTCAGGCTTGCCGCGACACCGGCGCCGAGGCGGTTCATCCCGGCTACGGCTTTCTCTCCGAGCGCGAAGCCTTCTCCGAGGCGCTTGCGAAAGTCGGCGTTGTCTTCATCGGCCCGAATGTCAAAGCCATTGCCGCGATGGGCGACAAGATCGAATCCAAGAAGCTGGCGCTGGCCGCCAAGGTCAACACGGTTCCCGGCTTCATCGGCGAAATCAAGGACGATCAGCACGCGCGCAAGATTGCCAAGGAGATCGGCTATCCCGTGATGGTGAAGGCGTCGGCCGGCGGCGGCGGCAAGGGGCTTCGCATCGTCCACAAGGAGGACGAACTCGTTCAGGCGATCAAGTCGTCGCAGCACGAAGCGAAGGCGAGTTTCGGCGACGACCGCCTCTTCATCGAGAAATTCGTGACCGAACCGCGCCACATCGAAATTCAGCTCATCGGCGACAAGCACGGCAACGTGCTTTATCTGAACGAACGCGAGTGTTCGATCCAGCGCCGCCACCAGAAGGTGATCGAAGAAGCGCCCTCGCCATTTCTCGATGCGGCGACGCGCAAGGCGATGGGCGAGCAGGCGGTCGCGCTCGCCAAAGCCGTGGGCTACGACAGCGCTGGAACGGTCGAATTCATCGTCGACAAGGATCGCAAATTCTATTTCCTGGAAATGAACACGCGCTTGCAGGTCGAGCACCCGGTGACGGAGCTGATCACCGGCGTCGATCTCGTCGAGTTGATGATCCGCTCCGCGGCCGGCGAAAAGCTGGCGCTGAAGCAAAGCGACATCGGCATCAACGGCTGGGCGGTCGAGGCGCGCATCTATGCCGAAGATCCCTATCGCGGTTTCGTCCCCTCGATCGGGCGCCTGGTCCGCTATCGCCCGCCGGCCGAAGGCACGCGCGGCGACGTGACGATCCGCAACGACACCGGCGTGTACGAAGGCGGCGAGATTTCGATGTTCTACGATCCGATGATCGCCAAACTCTGCACGCACGCGCCGACGAGGCTTGCCGCGATCGACGCCATGGCCGTGGCGCTCGACCGTTTCCGCATCGAGGGCATCAACCACAACATCGCCTTCCTGACCGCGATCATGCACAACAAGCGGTTTCGCGAAGGGCGTCTGACGACGGCCTTCATCGCCGAAGAGTTTCCCGACGGCTTTCACGGCCAGCCGCTCGACAATGGTTCGCGGCGATCCTTCGTTGCCGCAGCCGTCGCAGCGAGGCTGGCGCGGGCGCTGCGCGCCAGCGGCATTTCGGGCACGTTGAACGGCGCCTACCGCGTGGCGAGCGAGTTCGTCGTGTCGCTCGATGGCCAGGATTTCGCCGTGACCGGCGCAAATCTTGCCGCCGGCAATCTACATCTCCTGATCGACGGCAAGCCGTTTCGCGCCATCACCGAATGGCAGCCCGGTCAGCCCATCATGGTTCTGTCGACGACCTCGGGCGACTACACGATCCAACTCACGCGCGTGCAGGGCGGCTACAAGCTCGGGCAGGGCGGGCGCACGGTGACGGCGATGGTCCGCTCGCCGCAGGCCGCCGCGTTTGCCGCGCTGATGCCCAAGAAAGTTGCTGCGGACACGTCCAAGATGCTGATCTGCCCGATGCCGGGCCTTGTGGTCTCCGTCAACGTCGCTGTCGGTCAGGACGTCAAGGCGGGCGACGCTCTCGCGGTCGTCGAGGCGATGAAGATGGAGAATGTTCTCCTTGCCGAGCGCGACGGCACGATCAAGAAGATCAATGCCGCGAAAGGCGACAGCCTGGCGGTCGACGACGTGATCCTCGAATTCGCCTGACTAGTGGAGCGGATTTGACATTCGCTATCCTGTCGAGCGCGAGCACGTGACGCGAATGTCAAATCCAAAGCTCCGCTAGTCCGACATTCGCAAAACGCGTGGCGCAAATGGGTAGCGAATGTCGGAATCGGACCACTAGAACGTCCATCTGACCCGAAAATCGATTTGCGGGTTCGAATGGGCGATGAATTCGTCGATGTTGTCGAGCGGCGCCGTGTTGCGCGGACCGGCGAAATTGAATTTGTCGTCGTGGTAGACGAAGCTCGTGATGTCGTCCACTTCGAGGTGGAAGGTCCATTCCGGGCTCGGCTTGTAATCCCAATAGGCCTGGAAATAAGGCGGCGAGACCTTGCGGTGGCGAACCTGTTCCAGGCGGAAATAGTGCTCGTCCCAGGCGTGGTAGTAAAAGATTCCCCAGGTCGATTTGAGACTGTCGATATCCTGCGAAAAATTGATCCTGATATTCTGCGGCCGCTGCGCGGAGATCACGCGTTCGACACCGGTCACTGGATCGCGCACCGATGTCAAATCGAAGATGCTGGTCGTCGTCAAAAGTCCGCCCGGAATGTAGAGCCGGTCGAGCGGCAATGTCGCCTCCAGCTTGATCTCGTCGTTCTTCCCGTTGCCGATATTGCCGGGCTCGTCGAATGTGCCGGCGGGGCTGGTCACCGGGATCAGATCGACGACGTCCTTGATCTCCTCGTGCATGTAGCTCAGCACGACGGCACCCTTGTCCCAGAAGTGGCGCTCGAACGAGATGGCATATTGGGTGCGCTGATCGGGGCGCAAATTCTCGTTGCCGGCGGTCACGCCGGTCGCCGAGAGATTGGCCGAGGCAATGAAGTTGTTGAAATCAAGCTGCCCGACCACTCTCTCGAAGCGCAACCGGATTTGCGTGTCCTTGTCCGGCGACCAGGTCAGAACGACACGCGGCTTGGGATAGAAGAACGAGCGGCTAAGCTGGACAGAGCCGCTTTCGCTGATATTCGAGACCTCCGCGCGAACCTCGGTTTCCAGGAGCCACGCATCGGAAATCCGCCATGTAGCCTGGCCGAAGAGTTCGCCGCGCCGCTCCTCGACACGCGCATTGGCGGAGGGCAAGGGCTGATTGACTCCGTTGATCAGGAACGCGGTCTTGCCGTCGAGAAAATTGAAGGCGCCTTCGCCGCCGCTCTCCAGTGTCAGCGCATCGGTCGGAAGATAGGTCACCGTAGTGCGTGCAATGGTTTCGCCCGTGTCGGCAAGCGACATGAAGTGTTCGGCCGTCACGCCGTCATCGGAATCGCTCGTGGAAGGGTTGTGGCCAAGCCTCTGGAGGACGAGGGTCTCCAGTTCGACCGGTCCGACCGGACCTTTCCAGTGCAGACCCAGTTCGCCGTTGCTGTTGCGCGAATCGTCCTTGAAAAGCTGCAGGAAGCCCGGGCGCGAATAACTCAAACGGTCGACGAAAGGACTGTCGCGGAACAGGACGTTTGCCTTGAACTCGCCGCCCCACAGGGGAAGCGTCGCCGCGCCGCTTGCCCCGAAGCCGACGCCGAGGCCGTGAGAAATCGCCAGATCGTGCGTCAACAGATTGCCGGCGCCATCGAAGACATTGTGGATGCCGTGACCGACCGAGTCGTCGTAGTTCTGAATAACGAAAATTGAGCCCTCGTAGATGGACGCGCCGGAGTGGCGGGTGAACTCGACCGACCCGTTCGGAATCATGTGACCGTCGGTGAAGACCAGGTTCTCGGCAGTCACGACGACGTGGGTCGAGTCCTCTTTCTTCAGGATGACGTTGGCGATGACCGTGAGCCCTTGCATATCGATCCCAGGTGCGGCACCGCGGATCAGCTCGATGCGCTCGACGTTTGCGGCGGGAATGCGCGCGAGCATCGACTGCAGCGAGTCAGTCTTGGACGTGGGTCTCTGACCGTCTATCAGCACGTTGCCCGCGGTTCCCGCGAAGCCGCGCGCGGTTGCGCCTTCCTCGAAAGTAAATCCCGGAAGGCGGCCGATCATGTCGAAAGCGGTGTTGGGCCGCGAATTCGCGAAGAAGGCGGCATCGTATGAGAGGATGCTCGATTGAACAGGCTGGGCGAGGGCGCTGTGTCCGACGAAAATCAATGCTAGCGCGGCGATGACCGACGACCTCCAATGCACACAAAACCCCTTGGCAAGCGCTCCGTTCGAACGTGACGACCGCGCGCTATCGCGGCAATGCGTCCCAAATGCATTGCTGTCTTGCGCTTACGGAAGATACCCCAAACTAGCGGCCGTCGATCGATACCGTACTTATCCAATGTGGCCGCGCATCGCCAATGCGACTGGCGGGCGGACACGGGATCGTGATGACCCGGATGGTCGCGAAAACCGAAGCGAGACTCGCTCATGGGGACTTAATGATTTTAGGGAGACTGCCATTTGGGATGCGAACAGCGGCGCTCTGGCCTGCGGTATGGAATTGCCCAATACTGGCGCGATGAGCGATGCGCGCGACCTGACCCACTTGCGCCTGAGAATCGAGGGTTTCGTTCAGGCGGTCGGCTATCGGAACTATGTGATTTCCGAGGCCACGCGACTGGGAGTCGACGGCTGGGTGCGCAACCGCTCCGACGGCACGGTCGAGGCGCTCGTCTCCGGACCGAACGCGGCCGTCGAAACCCTGATCGGACTTTGCATGAAAGGTCCGCCCGGCGCGCGCGTCGCCAACGTCGAACTGCACAAGGCCGAGCCTGCAACGGAAAAAGGCTTTCACCGCCGCTCTGCGATTTAGCGCGATCCGAACACCGTGGCGAACGATGTCTTCAGCGCCACATCGACGTCAGCCATCGTAACGGGAAGCCCAAGATCGTGCAGGCTCGTGATGCCGTGCTCGCTCACGCCGCACGGAACGATGCCCGAGAAATGCGTGAGATCCGGTGTGACATTGAGGCTGATGCCGTGGAACGTCACCCAACGTCGAACGCGTACGCCGATCGCCGCAATTTTGTCTTCGCGATCGCCGCGCACCACCCAGATGCCGACCCGTCCTGCACGGCGTTCACCCTTGACGTTGAATTGCGCGAGCGTGGCAATCAGCCATTCCTCGAGATCGTGAACGAACGCGCGTACGTCGGCTCTGCGCGTTTTGAGATTCAGCATGACGTAACCGACGCGCTGACCAGGACCGTGATAGGTGAACTGTCCGCCGCGACCCGTCTGATAGACCGGAAAACGCGCATCGAGCAGATCGGCAGCTTTGGCACTGGTGCCCGCGGTGTAGATCGGCGGATGCTCGACGAGCCATACGAGCTCGCCTTCTGTGCCTTCGGCGATCGCCGCCGCGCGCGCTTCCATGAACGCGACGGCTTCGGGGTAATCCGTCAATCCTTCGGCCACACGCCATTCCAAAGCGGACGGCGATGATGCTGGCGTGGCAGGTTTGGCGTTGCTCATGGGGTTTTCATGTTCTTGAACGGCGCTTCAGTCAAAGCGCGTTATTACATACCATAATTGTACTTTATTTTATTCCCCACTCGATCCTTGCATTTTATTCGCCTCATGCGTACCTGTCCTGTACAATAGGCCAAAGCGGCCGAAACGGAGGCGCATTTTGCTCCCCATCGTCGTCAGTCCCGAAACCGTCAAAGTCGGCCTCGCCGGGGCCGGAGACGGCCTCTTACGTCGCGAAGCATTCCTCCTCGAGGCCGGTCTGTCGCCCGTCCGGATCGCGCAGGGGACTTCCCTTGGGGGTATCCAAATTCTGTTCATCGCAGGCCTGGAATCGCGCGACTCGGCTTTTATGGCGAAGAAGGCTCGCAGCGCCGGCATTCTCGTCAATGTCGAGGACGCGCCTGAACTGTGCGATTTCCACGTGCCGGCGATCGTGCGGCGCGGCGATCTGGTTCTGACGGCCTCGACCGGCGGACGCGCGCCGGGTCTGGC
The DNA here is from genome assembly GCA_035536115.1 of Rhizomicrobium sp. Taxonomy (GTDB): domain Bacteria; phylum Pseudomonadota; class Alphaproteobacteria; order Micropepsales; family Micropepsaceae; genus Rhizomicrobium. Next base: position 1,224 of record DATLOU010000057.1, on the reverse strand, counting down.
GCGCCGTCTGCGGGAGTGGCTCGAGGAGCGCTTTGGTCCCGAGTGGAATACCCGGATGGAAGAGATGGGCCGCACGCGCGCTGCATGGCGGGCCGAAGGACTGCCGTCGCGCGAAGTCTCCGAACGGTCGCGCAGCCTGATCGCCGAGAAGGGTTGGCTGCAATGAGCGCCACCGTCACAGTCATCGATCGCGCGCGCGGCATCGTTCCGCGTGCGTTCGATCGTAGCGACCAAAGTACGATCGATCCGCTGCACATCGCAAAGCTCGCACAACTTCAGGATGCGGCGCGCGGCCGCGATGCGCACGGTATTCTGGAGCTTGCGCTCACGGGTGAATTCACGGGCAAAAGTGCGGTGGTGTCGTCGTTCGGCGCGGAGTCCGCCGTCCTGCTGCACATGGTAGCCGCGATCGATCCGGCGACGCCGATCCTCTTTCTCAATACCGGAAAACTTTTCGGCGAGACGTTGCGCTATCGCGACCGGCTGCAGGATGAATTGGGCCTCGGCGATATCCGCTCGCTTGCGCCCAATCCTGGCGATCGCTCGCGCGTCGATCCGGAGGGCATCTTGTGGTCGAAAGACACCGACGCCTGCTGCAATTTGCGAAAGGTCGTCCCCTTGAAGCGCGCGCTCGAACCCTTCGCGGCGCAGATCACCGGACGCAAACGCTTCCAGACGCGCGAGCGTGCGGAGATGCGGACCGTGGAGTTCTTCGAGGGACGCTTCCGCTTCAATCCGCTCGCCGACTGGACGCTCGAGCAACTCGAAACATACGCAAAGAAGCACGATCTGCCACGCCATCCTCTGGTCGAAGATGGCTATCCCTCGATCGGCTGCATGCCCTGCACGCGCCGTGTTGCCGCCGGCGAGGACTATCGGGCCGGGCGTTGGTCTGGCACCGACAAGGAAGAGTGCGGCATCCATATCGGTGTCGACGGCGAGGGCATTTAGCGAGGCTTCCCAAGGCGTTCGCGCTTTGCTACACCCCGGCCCCTACTGTGATTTCAGGACATGTGCGGTCGTGGCGGAACGGTAGACGCGCTAGCTTGAGGTGCTAGTGGGGCAACCCGTGGAAGTTCGAGTCTTCTCGACCGCACCACCCTACGCTCCTGCGGAGCTTCGGGTGGCAGGCCATCCTTCGCCTGGCCCTGCCAGAATGGAGCCCATGAATGGCCAGTTCTAACTATCGCTCTCTGGAACACGATCTGGGCGAAACCGCCGACG
>DATLOU010000056.1:0-5985 GCA_035536115.1 Rhizomicrobium sp. | reverse complement strand
CCGGATTCGTCGTCGCCAGCCGACGGCGTATAGGTGTCGCCGTTGTCGAAGAAGCCGACATCCACGGGCGGCTGCGGTTCGGACTTGTCGAGCGGGCTCGACGGCAATCCCGTTTCCGCCGTCGTCATCACGGCTTTCCAGATCGTCGCCGGCAAGGAACCGCCGGTGACGCCTTTCATCGGTGTCGCATCGTCGTTGCCCACCCAGACCGTGGTCACATAGTCCTTGGTGAAACCGACGAACCAGGCGTCGTGAAAATCCTGCGTCGTGCCGGTCTTGCCCGCGGCGGGATGACCGGCGAGTGCCGCGCCGCGCCCGGTGCCTTCGGTGACGACGCCATAGAGCATCGCGACGAGATCGCGGTTGACGTGGCTCGCGACGATGCGTTCGGGGTCTTCGTTCGGCTTTCTCTGATAGAGAAGATGGCCGCCATGATCTTCGATCGCGGTGACGAAATAGGGATAGACCTTCAGGCCGCCATTGGCGAACACCGCATAGGCGCGCGTCAGTTCGAGCGGCGTCACTTCCGAAGTGCCGAGTGCGAGCGACGCATTCGCCACCAAGGGCGATTCGATGCCCAGGCGCTCGGCCGCCTGCACCACGTTGCTGACGCCGATTTCCTGCGCCAGGTTCGCCGTGATGGTGTTGACCGAATGCGCCAGCGCATCGGCGAGCGTCAGCGTGCCATAGGAGCGGCCGCCGTAATTGGTCGGCGTCCAGCCGTTGATGTCGACCGGCTCGTCGGAGCGCGTGTCCCAGGGCGTGAGCCCGCTCTCGAGTGCGGCGAGATAGACGAAGGGCTTGAACGCCGAGCCGGGCTGGCGATGGGCTTGCGTCGCGCGGTTGAACGGACTGTCGGCATAGTCGGTGCCGCCGACCAGCGCCACCACCGCGCCATCCGGCTTCATCACCACGACGGCGGCTTCATGCGCATGCATCTTGCGGCCGCTCTTCTTCAGCGTCTCGATCGCGCTGGTGCGCGCTGCGTCCTGAATCGCGGCGATGAAATTCGTGTGCACGACGAGATCGCTCGCGGGTTCCGCGCCATCGCGCGCCACCAGGCGCTTGGCCTCGTCGGCGGCGGTGTCGAAATAGAAGTTGCGCGAGTCCGCAGCTGCGCGGTCGGCGACGACGGCGGGATGAAGCTCGGCGGCCTTGGCTTGCGCCTTGCTGATGGCGCCGGTCTCCACCATCGCCTTCAGCACGATGGCGGCGCGCGCCTGCGCGCTGGCGAGATCGCGGCGCGGCGAAAACGCCGAGGGCGCGCGCGTCAAGGTCGCCAGCATCGCGGCTTCCGGCAACGTCAACTCCGTCGCCGACTTGTTGAAATAGACGTGCGCCGCGCCATCGACGCCATAAGCGCCTGCGCCCAAATAGATGCGGTTCAGATAGAGCTCGAGGATCTCCTTCTTCGACAGCGATTTTTCCAGAACCGTGGCATCGAGCAGTTCGTCGAGCTTGCGCGCGAAGGTGCGCTGGTTGTTGAGGAAGACGATCTTGACCGTCTGCTGCGTGATGGTCGAACCGCCTTGCACGACATGGCCGGCGCGCCAGTTGACCCAGAGCGCGCGCAGAAGTCCGCGCGTGTCGAAGCCGCCATGCGAATAGAAGTTGCGATCCTCCATGGCGATGAAGGCGGCCGGCAGATAGGCCGGCATCTCGTCCAGGGTGAGCCGCTTTCCGATGATGGCGCCGCGATGACCGACTTCGTTGTTGTTCGCGTCGAGGAAGGTGTAGGCGACGGGCCGGTTGATGGCGTAGAGATCCTTCGTCATGTCCAGGGGCGGCGCCAGCCAGGACAGGATCGTCGGCAGCAGAAGAAGGAGCAGCGCGGGAAGCACGATCACCACGCCGACGACGGAAGCGAGCGGCACATACAGCCGCTTCTGCCGGATCAGGTGATCCTTCAGGGCCTCGAAATTTTCCGAAAGGTGGTCGTAGAGTTCGTCACGCGCCATCGGCCGCGTACCTCGCCCAAATTTGCGGCGCAATCAAGGCTTGGGCCGATGACCGGTAGGAGGGCTCCTCCGCCGGACGCCGGATCGGCGGCCCTTTCGCCGTCTTAAAGCGCGGTAATGTGAACGATATCCCCTCATCCTGAGCTTGTCGTGCTTCGACGGGCTCAGCATGAGGGATTACGCCACCACCTCATCCTGAGCTTGTCGAAGGATGAGGCCGGACGAAACGGGAAAAACTTATCCAACACTTCGAGAAATTTTTTCCAGCCCGCTCGCGGAAAACTTCGCGCCAGGTGTTGGATAACTTTGCGGCGCCGATTTTTTTTCGAAATTTCTTTCGTAAAAAGCGAGGCGGCTCTTGAACCGTCACGGTCGAATTCCCAATTGCGCTATATCCCCACAATTGCATCAGAAGGAAACACAATGCCTCACCTCGCAGGGCAGGGCCCTCACGCGCGCGAGAACTGGCGCCATTGGCTGAACAAGGAAGTCGAAGAACTCCCCGAAGGATGGAAGGACGACATGATCAGGCGACATCTCGAAGAATGCAGCCGTCAGCTCATCAGGCTGTCGGAGTCCACGAAGAGGACACCTCTCCGGCAAGTCGACGAAAAAACCCGCGCGCTGGACGCGCGGACGCTCGCGACGCTTCGCCGTGAAGTCAAAGAACTACTGAAGATGGAGAACGATTGTGCCGTCAGACGACACACAAGAGCGGCCGAAGGCTCCGAAGACGTCGTCGCGAGGCTTGAACGCCGCCTCGATCAACTGCTTACCCGTGAGCACCAGGCGCGCATTGCTTTCCGGTCTGACACAAGATCAGGCGAGGGAACTTGAGGAACGCTGGCGTTTCTGGCTGCGCGACGAACAGCATGCCCCGGAAGGCTCCTGGCGAATCTGGCTCTTCCTGGGCGGTCGCGGCGCGGGCAAGACGCTCGCCGGCGCGCACTGGCTCGCGAGCAACATCTGGGCCGGGCACATGCGCCGCGTCGGCCTCATCGGCGCGACGCATCACGATGCCCGCTCCGTGATGGTCGAAGGCGAATCCGGTTTGCTGCAACTCTGCAAGGATGTGACCTATGAGCCGACCAACCGGCGCCTCACCTTTCCGTCCGGCGCGATTGTCAGCGTGCTCTCGGCCGATGAGCCGGACAGCCTGCGCGGTCCGCAATTCGACGGACTCTGGCTTGACGAATTCGCCAAGTGGCCCGAACCGCAGGCGGCGCTCGACATGGCGCTGATGTGCCTTCGCCTCGGCGCCGATCCGCGCATGGCGATCACCACGACGCCGCGCGCGATTCCCAGCGTCAAGGCGTTGCTGGCATCGCCCGATGTCGTCGTCACGCGCAGTGCGACGGAGGCGAACGCCGGCAATCTCGCGCCGGGATTTCTCGACACGATGCGCGCGCGCTATTTGGGCTCGCGCCTTGGGCGCCAGGAACTCGACGGCGAGGTCATCGAAGACAATGACGCGGCCTTGTGGCGGCGAAGCTGGATCGATGCCCATCGCCTGCGCGAGGCACCGGAACTTTCGCGCATCGTCGTCGCGGTCGATCCGCCGGTCAGTACCAACGGCGATGAATGCGGCATCGTGGTGGCGGGCCTTGCCGAGAACGGCCACGTCTATGTGCTCGCCGATTGTTCCGCCGATGGCCTGACGCCGGCAGGTTGGGCGGGGCGCGTCGCCGACGCGTTCGAGACACATGAAGCGGACCTCGTCGTCGCGGAAGTCAATCAGGGCGGCGACATGGTGCGCGCCATGCTGCACGACGTCGTGCCCGACGTGCGCGTGAAGATGGTGCGCGCGACCAGGAGCAAGCGCGTGCGCGCCTCGCCCTTCACGGTGGCGTATGAAACCGGCCGCGTGCATCACGTGGGAAGTTTTCCGGCGCTCGAAGATCAGATGTGCAGCTATGACGGAACCGGAAAGAGTCCGGACCGCATGGATGCGCTGGTCTGGGCGCTCTCAGAACTGATCCCGACGGTCAGACGCGCCAGGCCGAAAGTGCGAACGATTTAGTTTCCTCTCACCCGGAGCTGCATCCCCTCTCCCGCTTGCGGGAGAGGTCGACGCGCAGCGTCGGGTGAGGGCCACTTACGAAAAACCGAAAGTGAAAAACGATGTTTGACTTCTTCTTCCGCAACGCGTCCGCGAGGGCGTCGAAATCGACTCCGCCGGAAACCAAAGCCGCGCCGCTCGTGGCGCTGCAGCTTGTCCCATCTGCGCGGCTTGGCGCGCGCGACTATCCATCGCTCGCACGCGAAGCGATTCTCGCGAACGCCGTCGCCTATCGCTGCGTGCGCATGATCGCCGAAGGCTGCGCGTCGGTGCCCTGGCGCCTCTATGACGGCGCGACGGAACTCGCCGAGCATCCGCTGCTCGCGCTCCTCGCTGCACCGAACCGCCAGGAAGACGGCACCAGCTTCTTCGAGCGCTGGTATTCCTTCCTGCAATCGGCCGGCAATGCCTATCTCCAGGCCGCGACTTCGGGCAACGAGATCCTGGCGCTCTACAATCTTCGCCCCGATCGCGTCAGCGTCGTGCCGGGCGCCAATGGCTGGCCGGCAGCCTACGACTACACGGTTGACAACAGGACCACGCGCATCGTTCGCGATGCGAGCGGCTTCACGCCCATCCTGCACACGACGCTGTTTCATCCGCTCGACGATTATTACGGCCTCTCGCCGATCGCCGCGGCGGCGAACGCGATCGAGATCCACAATGGCGGCTCGAACTGGACGAAGGCGCTGCTCGACAATGCCGCCAGGCCCTCCGGCGCGCTGGTCTATAAGGGACCGGATGGCGCACCCGGACTCAGCGACGAGCAGTTCGGCCGTTTGAAGCGCGAACTGGAAGATGCCTATCAGGGTTCGGCGGGCGCCGGGCGGCCGATGGTGCTCGAAGGCGGGCTCGACTGGAAGGCGATGAGCTATTCGCCGGCCGATCTCGATTTCGCCAGTTCGCGCAATCTCGCCGCGCGCGAGATCGCGCTCGCCTTCGGCGTGCCGCCGCTCTTGATGGGCATTCCGGGCGACAACACCTTTGCGAATTACAAGGAAGCGAACCTGACCTTCTGGCGTCAGACGGTTCTGCCGCTCGTGGCGCGCACCGCCTCGGCCCTGACGCGCTGGCTCGGTCCCAGCTTCGGCGAGACGTTGCGGCTTTCGTACAACGCCGACGCCGTGGTCGCGCTCGCGGAAGAACGCGAAACGCTGTGGGACAAGCTGAACGGGGCGAACTTTCTCACGCTCAACGAAAAACGCGCTGCGGCGGGCTACGGCCCCGTCGCCGGCGGGGATGTGATGCCATGACGATGACCGGAACGCCGCAGCCCGTGCTGTGGAAGAGGATTCCAGCCGCCCTTGTGGCGGCTTTTTTGTTGCAGACGGCCGGCGCCTTGTTCTGGGCCGGTTCGGCGGCCGAACGCATCGCGTCACTCGAGCGGGCATTGGCGCGCGACCAGAGCGCGATCGAACGCGTCGCCGTCCTGGAAGAGCAGGTCGCCGAGATCAGACGTTCGTTGAACCGGATCGAGAACAAGCTCGATCGCGGTCCGCAACGCTAGAGACATAACCACAGTTGTCATGGCTCACCGGAGTGTGGGCCACCAGGTGGGCCAGGCGCACATCGTTTGAGATGTGCGCGTTGTCAACTGGGTGGCCCGCAGTCGCGGGCCATGACAGTCGAAGAGGGCTTCTTATATGACCGTCATCCAGCACGTCGGGCCAAGGCTCCGGCGCAAGAACACGCCTGCGCTCATCGAAGCGCTCGGCCACGACGAGTTCGAAGGCTATGCCTCGCTCTTCAACGTGCCCGACGGAGGCGGCGACGTCGTCGCGCCCGGGGCGTTCGCCCGTTCCTTGAGAAAGCGCCCGCCGGAGCGCGTGCGCATGCTCTATCAGCATTTCGCGCATGAGCCGATCGGGGTTTGGGAAGAGATCCGCGAGGACCAGCGCGGCCTCTATGTGCGCGGCCGGCTGATCCAGGATGTCGAACGCGCGCGCGACGTGACCGCGCTGATCAACA
>DATLOU010000055.1:0-9662 GCA_035536115.1 Rhizomicrobium sp. | reverse complement strand
GCGCGCCAATCGTCGGCTGCTGCATTGGGTCATGGCGGACGCCGGATTTGCCGGGCACCCGGACGAATGGTGGCACTTTTCCTGGGGCGATCAGCTCTGGTCCGCGTTGACCGATAGCCCGGCTGCGCATTACGGACTGGCGCAACGTTCTTCGTCATCTTATTGATATTATTAATGAGATCGGTGTTTCACACTTATTGACGGTACCGTCATTTTTTCTTTGTTCTGTCGTATATCCGCGCTATGGTGCGACGAGCGTCGCGTACAAGGGAGTTTGCGAATGGACGACAACATCACCAAGGATCGGGCCTACAACGCTGTCGATCCGGCCGACTTTCCGGCGATGCTCAATCCCGCGCGCTATGGCGAGCGTTCCACCGCATTCGACAAAATCATCAGCGCCACGCACGACCATTTCTGGGATCCACTCGACAAGAAGTACATCGATTTCTCCGCGCCCTTCGACACGGAAAAGGAATACATCGTCGATCCGCGCATGAACGGCGATCTCAAGACCGCGATCGGCGACAAGCTCGACGAGGGTCAGAAGATCAAGCTCGCCAACCTCGACACGCTGTGGAGCATGTCGTCAATCCTGCACGGCGAGCAGGGCGCCTTGTCGCTCTCGGCCTCGCTCTGCCACATCCTGCGCGATCCGGGTGCCCAGGAATATGCCGCGAACCAGACCCGCGAAGAGGCGCGGCACGTCACGGGCTTCTCCAAATATGTTCACGCCCGCTGGGGCAAGCCCGCCCAGGTCGGACCTGCGCTCGGCGATCTTCTCAACGAACTCGTTTCCTCGCCGCTCGTCTGGAAGAAACTCGTCGGCATGCAGATGCTGATCGAGGGCCTGGCGATGGGCGCATTTGCTTCGCTTTATAAGGAGGCACGCGACCCGCTCCTGCGCCATCTTTGCCAACTCGTGATGACCGACGAAGCATTCCATCACAAGTTCGGAAAAATCTGGGCCGACCGCACCATTCCTTACCTTGCGCAGTCCGAGCACGACATGATCGAAGACTGGGCCGCGCAGGTGTTTCAAATCCTGCTCTACAATCTCGGCTCTCCCGACCAGAAGGCATGGATCTATGAGGCCGTCGGGCTTGATCCCGTCTGGTGCCAGCAAGCCTTCATGGAAGCAATCACCGACGCTGCCATCCGCGAAGACATGCAGGATGCGACCAACATCTTCCGTGTGCTCATCAAAACGTTGCTCAAAGCCGGCATCATCACCGACCGTACCAAGGGCGTTTATGCCGCCTATATCGACATGGCCGAGCTCCATGCCGAAGGCGACCGCATGGTCGGCGATGAAATCGCGGAAGAAGGCATCAAATATCTCGTCAAGCTGAATGGCGGCAAGATGGTGCTTCCCGGCTCGCTGCTCGCGGCCGAATAGCGGGCCTTGGCGCATTCATGTCCGAGAAGGGCGGCTTCGGCCGCCCTTCTTTTTGCTTCATTCACGGGACGCGCCGCCGCCGCTCCAATGCCGCTGCGCCGACGAGCCCCACTGAAACGACCAGACACAGCCAACCGAACACATCGCCGATCCGGTCGTAGAGCGTATCGCCGCCTGGCCCGGCGAGCGGCAAGGTGCCGATGAGCGTGACGAAGTCGCCGCCGGTCCGCTTCATCGCGACGATCCGTCCATAGCGATCGTTCAGTGTCAGCAATCCGTCGCGTGCGGCACGCGCCATCGGCACGCCGTTTTCGACGCTGCGCAGGATGGCGACGCGGGCATGGTCCCATCGGTCGCCGCCGAAGTCCCAGGCGGGCACGGCGAGAAAGAGAGGCTTCGTCGCGACCATGTCAGTGCGGATCATCGCCTGAAAATCCATGTCCTTGCAGATCTCGAGGCCGGTGCCGTCGCTGAGCACGCGGGGCCCGGCTCCGATCGTGTAGCGGGTCTCGAGACCGGGAACGAGGCGGCGCTTGGTGTAGATCGTCGGCCCGGCGCCATCGGGCATAAAGGCCCATGAAACATTGTAGGAGCGCGCGCCGTCGCGCGCGTCCAAGCCTGCGACCAGGGTGACATGCGCCGCGCGTGCGGCGCCAGCCAACTTGGCCTTTAACTGCGGCTGCCATGCGCTTTCGGCGATTGCGAGTTTTTCGGGAAGAACGACGAGCTCGACGCTCTTGTCCCTGAGCGACGTAATCGCGTTGGCATAGGCCTCGACGGTCTGAGCCGTGTCGCTCTCCCGATCGGACTCGACGGCACTCTGCATATTGTCGGTGTCGATCAGCGCAACGCGTTTTTCCGAAGTAGGCGTCTCGGACATGCGGGCCGTGCCGTAGAGAGCGTTCGCCACAAAGACCGAGGCCGCCAAAATGGCCGGAACTATTGAACGCGTGCGCAGACTGAGCGCCAGACCGGCGGATACGAAACCGAGCAGGAACGTGATACCCCAAACCCCGACCAACGATGCGCTTTGGATCAGCAGCGGCATGCCAACTTCTGCCGTCGCCGGCGTCGCCACGGAGCCGCCGCCGCTATTGAACGACGTCAGAAAATCGAACGTGGTCCAGAGCGCAGCAAAGGCGAGAATTCCCGCGATGGGCGCCAAGTGCCGCGCCACGAAGCGCGCGCCGAGCACCGACAGCGCGAAGAAGAAGGACGGGACGCTCAGGGAAAGAACGATCACCGAAAGCGGCAGCACGCCGGCATAAGGCCCAAGAATATTGGTCGCCCCCAAGGCATAGGCCGCCCAAGACGCGACCAAAACCTGCCAACCTTTGGTCTCGCCGAATGCCAGCCAAAGAACCGGGATCGGCGCCAGCCACGCCAGCCACCAGATCTCGCCCATTCCGATCGAGAAGTAGAATGCCGCTGCGCTCAGAAGCGCACAAATGACCGCGACCATGATCGGCTCCCTCCGGCGGCAAATATGCGCTGCGAGTGCAGCATATCTCCAGCTATGAATGAACGGTACTTGCACGCAACCATCCGCGGCGTACCCTTCGACCTCTTCTTTCTGGTGCAGCATGCGCGAACTCAAAATAGGCGAATTCGTCAGTGTCGTCCGCGATGGCGCGGTGGCGACGGTGACGATGGATCGCGGCGATGGCAGAAACGCCCTGTCACGCCAGCTCATCCTCGAAATGACCGAAGCGGCGAAGCAATTCGCCGACGATCTTGAGACTCAGGCCGTCATCCTGACCGGCAACGGCGCCTTCACAGCCGGCGCCGATCTCAAGGACCCGGCGCTGGATCGCAGACGCGCGCCGGGCCTTCTCGAGCGGCGCCACATGGTGCGCATCGGCCCGGAGTTGTGCGACGCCTGGGAAAGGGTGGAGCAGGTGACGCTCTGCGCCATCGAAAAATATTGCATCGGCGGCGGCGGCGCGCTGGCCGCCGCGTGCGACTTTCGCATCATGGCCAAGGGTTCGCACATGCGCCTTCCCGAAATCCCGCTCGGCATGAATATGAGCTGGCATGCGGTGCCGAGGCTCGTATCGCTGATCGGTCCCTCGCGCGCCAAGCAATTCGTGATCCTCGGCGAGCGCGTCGAGGCCGATACAGCGCTCGCCTGGGGTCTTGCCGACGAAGTCGTGCCCGATGGCGAGGCGCTTGCCGCTGCGAGACGCTGGGCCGACAAGATTGCCAAGCTGCCGCCGAATGCGGTGCGCATGTCCAAGCAGAGCGTGAATGCCGCCACCAACGCGCTGCATCACGCGACGACGTTCATGGACCTCGATCAATATGCGCTCGCCACGACGTCTGAGGATTATCGCGAGGCGATCAAGGCGTTCCTCGAGAAGCGCGCTCCGAAATTCACCGGGCGTTGACTGGCCCAGCCGCAATGCGCGACGGTTCCTCCGGATAGTCGGGAGGAACGAATGGCGGGTCGCGTCGAAGGAAAGATTGCGCTGGTGACCGGTGGTGCGCAGGGTTTGGGCGAGGCGGCCGCGCGCATGCTGGCACGTGAAGGCGCTCAGGTCGTTGTCAGCGACGTCAATCTCGCCGGTGCCGAAAAAATCGCAGCCTCTCTCAATGAAAGGCGCAAAGGTTCCGCCATCGCGCTTCTCCACGACGTCACCAAGGAAGCGGACTGGGTTCGCGTCCTGGACGAGACCGACAAGGCCTTCGGCGGTCTCCACATCCTCGTCAACAATGCCGGCATCGGTCTCACCAAGGATCTCGAACAGATCACTTTGGAAGAATGGCGTCTGGTGCATGCGATCGATCTCGATGGCGTCTTTCTCGGCTGCAAGAACGCCATAGCGTTGATGGCGCGCACCACGAAAGCGAGCAGGCTTGGCGGCTCGATCGTCAACATTTCGTCGATCTCCGGCATCATCGCGGGTCACAACATGGCGGCGTATAATTCGGCAAAGGCCGGCGTGCGGCATCTGTCGAAGTCCGTGGCGCTTTATTGCGCGAAGAAGGGGCTCAATATCCGCAGCAACTCGATCCATCCCGTATTCATTGCAACGCCTATTCTGGATGGGCTGGTCGAGCGCTTCGGCAAGGAAGAAGCCTACGCGAAACTTGCCCGCCAGGTGCCGATGGGAAAGATCGGAGAACCCGACGACATCGCCTATGCGGTGCTCTATCTCGCCTCGGATGAAGCGAAGTTCGTCACCGGCGCCGAACTGAAGGTCGATGGCGGCATCTCGGCCATGTGAACCGGCAGCATCAAAGGTCTCCCATGCAGCAGCGATCGTTTTTTCTCGCGACACTTGCGATCCTGTTCGCGGTCGACGGTCAAGCTGTCCTGGCGGCGGATCGCCCCGGCCAAGTCTTTCACATCTCGGTCAAGGATTTGCCCAAACCCTACGCGACGCCGGGCGTATCCAATCCGTCGCGGCGCGTGCCGCGACCCGCAGGAGTCCTTCCCGATGTTCCCGCCGGCTTTTCGATCTCGCTCTATGCTGCTGGCCTGAGCGACCCGCGCTGGATGGCGGTGGCGCCGAATGGCGACGTGTTTCTGGCCGAGCCGCAGGTCGGTCGCATCACCCTGCTGCGCGACAAGGATGGCAGAGTCGAAGCGCACGACTTCGCCGACGGCTTCGACACGCCGCATGGCCTCCTCTTCGCGAAGGGCGCGCTTTTGGTCGGCGACCTCAAGGCAGTCTGGAAACTCCCCTACAACGAGGGAGCCTTGAAGGCAGGAAAGCGCGAACGCATCACCACAGCCCGCGATCTTGGTCCCGGCGGGCATGTGACGCGAGATCTTGCGATCGATTCCAAGGGCACGCTCTATATCGGCATCGGAAGCGTGAGCAATGTCGGCGAAGACGGACCGACACGCGCCACCGTTCAAACCGTTGAGCCTGACGGATCGCTGAAGACCTTTGCGTCGGGCCTGCGCAATGCGGTCGGCCTGCAATTCTATCCGGGTACGGATGATCTTTTCGTCACCGTCAACGAGCGCGACGGCCTCGGCGACGAATTGGTGCCCGACTACCTTACCCATGTGGAGCGAGGCGGCTTCTACGGCTGGCCGTATTCCTATCTCGGACAGCACCCTGATCCCGACCTCGGCACCAGGCGAACGGATCTGCAGGTCAAGGCCCTCATGCCCGATCTCTTGTTTCATGCGCACTCCGCGCCGCTTGGTCTGGTCTTCTACGAAGGCACGCAGTTTCCCGCCGCATATAAAGGCGACGCCTTTGTCGCGTTGCATGGCTCGTGGAATTCCGCCGCGCCGACCGGTTACAAGGTCGTGCGGGTTCCGTTTAAGAATGGCCGCCCGACCGGCACTTATGAGAATTTCGTCACCGGATTCTGGAACGGCACCGGTCCGGCGGGTGCGCCGGCCCGCGTCTGGGGAAGGCCGGCCGGGCTCGCCGTCGCCAAGGACGGAAGTTTGCTCATCGCCGACGATGCCGGAAAAGTCGTCTGGCGCGTAACCTACAAGGCAAAGTAAGCGTGTGGCTCGGTCCGCCGTCGCTCCCTCGAAGCGACGGCTGGTGGAGCTGAGCGGGATCGAACCGCTGACCTCCTCATTGCGAACGAGGCGCTCTCCCAACTGAGCTACAGCCCCGAGCCACGAAATGCACCGAATTGCGGCGCGGCGGGTATGTAGGAAGCGCGCTGTCGCAGTGTCAAGCATGCGCTTGGAAAGCGACGGTCGAGCCGCTACAAGCTGCGCTGAGTGACGCGACTCAAAAGGTGCCGCCCAGAGCAATGTCCTTTGTGTTTCTCAACCCGTTGATCTGGCTGATCGACACCGTCCTTGGCCTCTATACCTTCGTGATCATCGCCGCCGTGGTATCGAGCTGGCTGATCGCGTTCGGCGTGCTCAACACCGCCAATCACTTCGTGCGCCAGATCGTGCAGGTTCTTTACGCGCTCACCGAGCCGTTGTTTCGCCTGGTGCGAAAAGTCATTCCGCCGATCGGCGGGCTCGATCTTTCGCCGATCGTGGTGCTCCTCGCAGTCCAGTTCTTGAACTATGTTCTCGACAATCTCCTTTATTACCTCATCTATCGCGTCTGACCGTGACGAGCCCATTCCCCGTCATGGAGCTGCGACATGAGCGCTAGAATCATAGACGGAAAAGCCTTCGCAGCTACGCTGCGCATGCGCGTCGCCGCCGAGACGGCGAAGCTGAAATCGGATTACGGCATCGTTCCGGGACTTGCGACGGTGCTCGTCGGCGACGACCCCGCGAGCGAAATCTATGTCCGCAACAAGGGCAAAGTCGCCGAGGCCATCGGCTTCAAGTCCGTGCACACCACGCTTTCGGGCGATGCCAGCGAAGCCGACGTCCTGGCGTGCGTCAAGGCGCTCAACGACGATAGTTCCGTACACGGAATACTGGTCCAGATGCCGCTACCCGGCCAGGTGCGCGAAGCCGCGGTGCTGGACCTGCTCGATCCCGCCAAGGATGTCGACGCACTCACGCCGACCAATGCCGGTCTCTTGCTCAGCAACCGCGCCACGCTCGTCTCATGCACGCCGTCGGGCGTGATGATGCTGCTCAAGGAACATATCGGCGACATCACCGGCATGTCGGCACTCGTCATCGGTCGCTCCCTTCTCTTCGGCAAGCCTGCGGCGCAGCTGTTGCTTGCCGCCAACGCCACGGTCACCATGGCGCATTCCAAGACGCGCGATCTCCCCGCGCTGGCGCGACGCGCCGACATCCTCGTCGCCGCCATCGGCAAGCCGAACACGGTGCAAGGCGACTGGATCAAGCCCGGCGCCGTCGTGCTCGACGTCGGCATCAACCGGGTCGATGCCGGTGGCGGCAAGACCAGAGTCGTCGGCGACGTCGACTTCGCCGCGGCCGAAAAAGTCGCCGGCTACATCACGCCAGTTCCCGGCGGCGTCGGCGCGATGACGATCGTCTGTCTGATGCGCAACACTTTGATCGCGGCGGCGAACCAGTCCGGCGTCGCGGTTCCCGCGATCTAAGTCAACTTGCGTAACTCTGCAGCCAGTTTGTCAGGTCCGATGGCGCTGTCGTCCCAATAGCCGACGAATTTTCCATCCGGTCCCATCAGATAAATCACGCTGGTATGATCCATGGCATAGTTGCCGCCCGCGAGCGGTTCCTTCTTGAGATAGACGCCATAGAGCCCCGCGACTTTCCTGATGGTCGCAAGATCTCCCGTCAGGCCGACGAAGCGGGGGCCGAACGAAGCCACATAGGGCTTGAGCTTGGCCGGCGTGTCGCGCTGCGGATCGATGGTGATGAACAAGGGCACGATCTTCTCCGCCTTTGGTCCAAGCTTGTCGAGCGCGTCGGCCATCAGGCTCAGCGTGGTCGGGCAGACGTCCGGGCACGACGAATAGCCGAAATAAATCAGCATGTAGCGGCCGCGAAAGTCGGTCGACGACCGTTTCGCGCCGTCCTGGTCGATGAGCGTGAAAGGCCCGCCGACTTTGGCGGTACCGGTCTCGACCGTGCGTCCAAGTCCGGGAAGGTTGTCGCTCAGGTGCCAGAGGCCGTAACCGCCGATCAAGGCGGCGACGAGGGCGGCAGGCAACAGGACGAAAGAGAGGCGGCGCATCAGGATTTCCACAATTTCTCAGCCCCTCTTGGCGTTAGATAGTAGTCTTTGCAGCATATGAATAGTCACGTTTCCGCCACGACTGACTCTCGAACATGACGAATCATTCCGACGCCAGCCCCGTTCGCACCTTCACAAATACGCCAACGTCGTCGGCGCGCGGACGCGTGCGGCTTCGTACTTTGTCCAACCTGCGCTGGCTGGCGGTCGGCGGCCAGTCGGCAGCACTCATCATTGTCTATTTCGGGTTCGGCTATCGCCTGCCCCTGATGACATGCGCCGGCATCATCGCCGTCAGCGCCATCCTCAACATCGTCCTCTCGTTGCGCTATCCCGCGAGCCACAGGCTTGCGAACCGCGATGCGACGATCTATCTCGCCTTCGACGTGTTGCAGCTTGCGGCGCTGCTTTTCCTCACCGGCGGCATCGTCAATCCCTTCGCGCTGATGTTCCTGGCGCCGGTGGTGATTGCCGCTGCGACGTTGAATCTCGGCAACACGGTTTTGCTCGGCAGTCTCGCCTTCGTGCTCGTATCGCTGATCTCGATCTGGCACGAGCCGTTGCCTTGGCCCCGCGGATCCGATTTTGCGCTCCCCATGCTCTATCAGGCCGGCATCTGGGCCTCGCTTGTCATCGGCATCGGTTTCACCTCGATCTATTCCTGGCGTATTGCGAGCGAAGGCGCGCGCATGTCGGCCGGGCTTGCGGCAACGCAGCTCGCGCTTTCGCGCGAACATCGCCTCGCCTCGCTCGGCGCGCTCGCGACCGCGGCCGCGCACGAACTCGGCACGCCGCTCGGGACCATCGCGGTCGTGGCGCGCGAACTCGAACGCGCCTTGCCTGCGAACTCGGCGGAGGCCGAGGACGCGAGACTCTTGCGCGAACAGGCCGAACGCTGCCGGGCGATCCTGGCCCGGCTCTCCAATCCCGAAGAGGCGATGCTTGGCGCAACGGCCAGGTTGCCCCTTGGCGCCTTTCTCGAGGACATCGTCGAGCCCTATCGCGGCGAAGACCTCGACATCGCCATCCTGCTGAACCCCGACCGGCCGGGCGATGCGCCGCCGCAGGTCTGGCGCGCGCCCGAACTGGTGCACGGCCTCGGCAACATCATCGAGAACGCCGCCGACTTCGCGCGCAGCAAGGTCGTCGTTCAGGCGCGCTGGAATGCAAGCCAGATTCGCATCGGCGTCGAAGACGACGGGCCTGGCTTTGCGCCCGAGATCTTCGAGCGCATCGGCGAGCCCTACATCACGTCACGGCCCGGACACTTCGCGCTGGGTGAAACCGAGATCGGGCCGAGCGGCGCGCTCGAAAAGCACGAAGGCATGGGACTTGGCTTCTTCATCGCCAAAACCCTGCTCGAACAGACGGGCGGCTCGGTCAGCGTCGTCAATCTGCCCACGGGCGGCGCACGGGTGAACATCCTGTGGCCGCGCAACACAATCGACGGCGAAGGTCCGCCAGGCCGAGGCGAAGGCTAATCCGGCAGGTCCCGCGGCTCGCCGGCGATGAGCCGGCCGTGGCGGATCCAGGCGTCTTCCGCTTTGGACCAATACTTCGCCGCCTGCCGTTCGTAGCGGGCGAGATCGTCTTTCGTGAGAAAGTCCTTCCAGCGTTCGTTGGTGCCCTTGTTGATGAAGCGCTCGGCACCTTTGTCCCACGCCATGCGCGCCATCGGCACCAGCGCATCGCCGTCCCTT
>DATLOU010000054.1:0-2022 GCA_035536115.1 Rhizomicrobium sp. | reverse complement strand
TGGCACTGAACGGCAGTGTGAGCGCCACGTTTTGAAACCGAAGGCATAGAGTGTAATGTAAGCCTCATGATCCTTAAGACAGCAACGTTGATCGTCGCTGCGCTGGCAGTTACCGCAAGCGCGTGTTGGGGGTTTGGCTTCACGTTCGGTGCAAATCCGTACACGGAAGGCCCGTACTATAGTTATAACCCGCCCGACGTTCGCCAACCTTGCGTGTGGCAGCGGAAATGGGTTGTCGACAAGAATGGGCGCCGGGCGCTAAAGCGCACCCGCATATGTCATTGAGCGACATACTGCGCTTCGAAGTCATCCAAGAGTCTTGCTAGGCGCTATGCCGTTCCCGTCGAACGTCTCGATTGCGCGCCGCTCGCCGAAGACACGGTGTTTCCAATCATGACAAGGACTGGACCGGGCAATCCCGCCTGCGCAAGCCGCTCTGGAAGTTCAGCGATGGACGCCGTGACGACGGCCTGATCGGGCCGGGTGGCGCGCGAGATCGCTATCGCAGGAGTGTCGGGGTCGAGACCTTCGGCAATCGCTTTGTCGGCCAGTGCGGCAAGTGTGCGCGTGGGCATGAAGACGGCCGTCGTCGTCGCAGGATCCGCGAGACTCTTCCAGTCAAGGTCGGCCGGCAGGCCGCCGCGTTTAGCATGACCCGTGACGTATTGGAGCCGCCGCGCCTTCTTGCGGTCGGTCAGCGCAATTCCGAGCCGCGCCGCCGCGCCCTGCACCGAGGTAATGCCGGGCACGACATCGACCGCGATCTTGGCCGCTTCGCAGGCCGCGATCTCTTCGGCCGCGCGTCCGAAAATCAGCGGATCGCCGCCCTTGAGACGGACGACGCGCTTGCCCTGTTTCGCCAGGCTCACCATCAGGCTGTTGATGTCTTCCTGCGTGCACGAAGGACCGAAGCCTGTTTTGCCGACCAGCATTTTCCTCGCTTCGCGACGCGCGAAATCCATCACCTCGCGCGACACGAGATCGTCGAACAAAATCACGTCCGCAGATTGAAGCGCGCGCACGGCACGCAGCGTCAGCAATTCCGGGTCGCCCGGCCCGGCGCCGACCAAGGTCACCGATCCGCTCTCGACCGCCGCTCCCAGGCCTTTCACTTCGGCAACGAAGCTGTCGAAATCGGCCTGGACCGGCGCGCGATCGGGATTGGCGACGGCATGCGCCGTGAAGAGCTGCCAGAATTTCCGCCGCGCAGCGAATGACAGCCCCGCGAGCTTCAGCGCGCCGCGCCAACGCGCGGCGACGGCCGCCCAATCCGCAAAACCTTTCGGCAGCAGCGCCTCGAGCTTGGCGCGGATCGCCTGGGCAAAGACGGGCGCCGCGCCATCGGTTGAAATTCCGATCACCAGCGGCGAGCGATTGACGATCGCCCCGAACGAAAAATCGCAAAACGCAGGTTTGTCGATCACATTCACCGGCACACCGGCGGCGCGCGCGGCCGCCGCAAAAGCAGCGGCGCCCTCGTCGTCTTCGAAGGCGCCGATCGCGACGGCGGCGCCCGGCAAATCTTCCGCACGCCAGCTGCGTTCATGCAAATTGATCGCCCCACGCGACACATCGGCAGCGAGTTGCCGCATGTCGTCCGACATCTCTGAAGCATAGACGCTCACTTGCGCGCCGGCAGCCGACAGCAGTTCCACCTTCCAGGCTGCGGCGGGGGTGCCGCCGGAGACCACGGCGCGCTTGCCCTCAAGCGCCAGAAAAACTGGGAGCCGCGCCAGCGCGCCCATGCGCGCGGGTTTTGCTTCTGACGGAGTTCGGTGCTCGTTCACCGGCATGGCCTCTTAATACACGTCGACCTGATAGCGGTCATTCTTTTTCAGTTCGGCGACATAGCGCGCGGCATCTTCGGGACTGCCTTTGCCGTGTTCGGCCACAACATCTATAAGAGCGCGTTCAACATCTTTCGCCATGCGCAAAGCATCGCCGCACACATATATGTGCGCACCACGCTCAAGCCAGACCCAAAGATCGCGCCCGTCATCGCGCATGCGGTTCTGGACGTAG
>DATLOU010000053.1:0-8620 GCA_035536115.1 Rhizomicrobium sp. | reverse complement strand
TTGAGCGTGGCTTTCAGCGGATGCCGCGCGATCTTGATGCTGGTCACGCCGAGCATTTTCGGCAGCTGGTCGCTCGCCACCGTCAACGGTCCGGGGCCGGTGCCGTTGCCGGCGGTCGGCTGCGGATAAGCCGTCGAACGCGCCGTGTGGAAGGTGATGTTGCCCTCCACTTTCGACACGATCTGATGAATGTGGCCGTTCAGTACCGTCACCGAACCGAAGCGTTTCAGGTAGCTCATTGCCTGGCCCGCGTCGCCGGTGCCCCAGCCCCACGGCTCGTAGATCGTCCACATCGGCATGTGCGCGAAGACGACGAGAGGCTGGCTGGCGGAGCGGCCTTCGAGATCCTTCTTGAGCCAGGCAAGCTGAGCGGGTCCGAGAATGCCGAGTCCGCCGGCCTTGAAGTCGAGCACGTTGATGAGCGCGATGAAATGCACGCCGTGCGAATCGAAGCTGTAGTAGCCGAGATTCTTCGACGGCTTGCCGAAGCGATCGAAGAACTCCTTGCCGCCGCCGGCGTCCGACGTATCGTGCTCGCCCGGCGTGTAGTGGATCTCGGATACTTTGAGGCCCTTGAGCAATTGCTCTGCGAGGTCAAATTGGTCGGGCCTGCTGAGTTGGGTGATGTCGCCCGTGTGAAGGATCAATGACGGCTGCTGCGGCATGGCATTCACCAGAGCGATGCTCTGCTTAAGTGTGCCGGCAACGTCGGGATTGGCCTCCTTGTTGAAGCCGATATGGGAATCGCTGATCTGGACGAAAAGCGGTGTCCCGGTATCGGCGCCCATCATTTTCTTGGTCGCGGCCTGCGCCAAATCGCTCGCCACCAGCACGCCGCCAGAAAGCGTGAACAGCGTGCCGGCTCCGCCATACGCAAGGCATTTGAGCGCGCCGCGGCGCGACGGTTTGTCCGTAACGATCATCAGGTCCTCGAGAAAGTTTCGCAGGCCCAGACTGATCGTTTACGCGGTTTATTCCCGCGTTATTCGCGCGCGTCGGTCTGCGACAGACCCTTCAAAAGACGCGAGAGGATCAGGATATCGTCCACGGCCGTATCGGATATGGCGCAGAAGGTGAGATTGCCGCTTTTCCAGAACACGATGTGATAGCCGTTACGCGTCGCGAAGGCCGGCAGCTGCTCATCGTAATCGGCCCAGGCGAAGACATTCACGATATGCGCGCCATGCCGGTACACCGTCACGGCGGCACGCTGGCCTTCCAGGAAATCGACGCGGCCGCCGATCAGCTTGAAGCCCTGCTTGGAAAAATCCGCAACGGGCGGGGAAAGATCGGCATGTGTGGCAAGCCATGGCTTGACGGTGTGGCGATCGGTCGACTCCACGTCGATCAAATGCTCGGACGCGATCGAGCGCAGATGCGCGTCGGTGATGTCGGAGATGAGCGGGTCGCCTTCCGCTGGCATGAGCAAGAAGAAGGCAAGTGAAGCGGCAAGCGCACTCGCCGCGGCGCCGCTCGCCACGCCGGTCCACACCGCGCGGACGCGCGGGATAAACGGCAAGATGTTCGAGCCTTTGGTCTCCTTGTCCAGCGCAGTCCTGATGCGCGCGCGCAGACGCGCGTCCGCGCGATGATACGTCGCCTCGTCGCGCAGGAGTTTGCGCACCGTTTCGAATTCTTCGCGCAATGCCGTGCACTCGGCGCAGGATTGAATGTGCGACTCGTGTTCCAACGCGGCGGCGGCGTCGAGCTCGCCGTCGAGATAGGCTTGGGTGGTTTGGGCCCGTTCACAGGGCATCTCTTGCCTCTTTCTCTACTTCGCCCATCCACTTTTCCCGCAGCATGGCGCGCGCCCTTGCCAGGCGCGACATCACCGTGCCGATCGGAACATCCGTCACCAACGCGATCTCGCGATAGGAGAGATCCTCCATCTCCCGCAGAATCAGCACTTCGCGAAATTCATCAGGCAACTTTGCAATCACCAGGTCCAACTTCCGTCCTTCGTCGCTGCGGATCGCCGAGGATTCCGGGCTTGGTCCGGAATAGGTCAGCTCTTCGCCCGTCAGCTGCGTGTTCTCGTCCGGCAGGGCGACATGCCCACGCCGCTTGCGATCGCCCATCGACGTGCGCCAACAATTGCGCACGATGGCAAGCAACCACGGCCGGATGTCGCCGCCGCGAAATCCGTCGAACGCTCGCCAGGCGCGCATCATCGCATCCTGTACCACGTCATCGGCATCCGCGTTCGAACGCGTTAGCCAGCGTGCAAGATTGATCGCCGCATCCAAGTGCGGAAGGGCCTGCGCCTCGAACCGTCGGCGCCTGTCATCCATCGTGGCGATTGCCGCCTAGGCTACGCGTTACCACTGGCATGACCTGCTGCTGTGCAACATTATTCCCGGCATTAGCGTGCCGTGCCGCCTTCAGGCCCAAAAAACAGCACCCAGGCCCGAAAATCCTCGGAAAAGCTGGCGAATCGGTGCTCCACGCCGGCCGGTACGAACAAAACGTCACCGCCGTCGAACCGTACAGTTTCTGTACCGCGCTTGAATATCCCTTGTCCTGATTGGACAACGTAAATCTCGTCACGCGCATGCTTGACTTGCGTATCCTGGTCGGTCGGCACGAACAGCAGGAGATTGGCGTCGCCGTGCTGGAACAGCGAAACCGACGCCTGGCCGGAAGCCGCCAGTTTTCGCGCCGAGGCGATGAAATCGATCTTGAAGGGAAGCTTCGCCGTCATGGCGATTTTCCCGCCGCGGCCGCGAACTGGGTGAAGAGATAGTGGCTGTCCATCGGACCGGGCGAAGCTTCGGGATGATACTGCACGCTGAACGCCGGCTTGCCGTCGAGCGCGATGCCGCAATTGGTGCCGTCGAAGAGCGAGATGTGCGTCTCGCTCACGCCTTTGGGCAGGGTCTCGCGATCGACGGTGAAGCCATGGTTCATCGACACGATCTCCACCTTGCCGCTCCGCAAATCTTTCACCGGATGATTGGCGCCGTGATGACCCTGCGGCATCTTTCGCGTCTTCGCACCGAGCGCGAGCGCGAGCATCTGATGGCCCAGGCAAATCCCGAACAGCGGCACGCCCTTGGCAAGCACGCCCGTGATCGTGGGAATGGCGTAACGGCCCGTCGCCTCGGGATCGCCCGGACCATTCGAGAGCAGAACGCCGTCGGGCTTATGGCGCATGACGTCGTCGACACTGGCCTGTGCGGGCACGACGGTCACGTCCGCTCCAGCGCCGGCCAGCATGCGCAGGATGTTCCGCTTGACGCCGAAATCAACGACGGTGACACGCCAATCCGGCGCGGTCTGTTCGCCATAGCCTTTGTTCCAGGCCCAGGGCGTCTCACGCCAGGTGTAGGTCTGGCGCGTCGTCACCTCTTTGGCGAGGTCGAGGCCGACAAGACCGGGAAAGGAGCGTGCGGCTTTGACGCCGGCCGCAACGTCGATTCTGCCATCCGTCGCCTGCACGATGGCGCCGTGCGGCATGCCGAGTTCGCGGATGCGGTTGGTCAAGGCGCGCGTGTCGATGCCTGAGATGGCGGGGACATTGTGTTTCCTGAGCCAGGCGTCAAGGCGCAACAAGGCGCGATAATTCGACGGTTGCTCGGCGTCGGCGCGCACGATCACGCCACGCACGAACGGCGTGATGGATTCGATGTCCTCCTCGTTCGTGCCGACGATCCCGATATGGGGAAAGGTGAAGCAGACGATCTGTCCGGCATAGGAAGGATCGGTGAGGATCTCCTGATAGCCGGTCATCGCCGTGTTGAAACAGACCTCGCCGATGCCTTCGCGAGCCGCGCCGAACACCCGGCCCTCGAACATCGTTCCATCGGAGAGGATCAGTGCGCCTGGCGCAAACGCCGCCGCAGGTTTTGCGGCTGTGGCGAGCGTGACGTCGGACATCGGCGATACCGGTTGGATTTGGCGGAAAATAGGGATGCGATCCCTTTGGGTCAAGTTGCGCTTTCGCCTATTTTCTCTTTCTGTTTCAAATGGTTGGCAAAGAGCCGCGATCCCGCTAGTGTCATGGTTTCGAACTTCGCCAAATGGATAAAGATCATGGGCCTGCGTGAGGAGATCAACGATTCGCTGAAAGAGGCGATGAAGGCCAAGGACCAAAAGCGCGTCGGCACGCTTCGCCTCGTCAATGCAGCGCTCAAGGACCGCGACATCGCCGCGCGCACCGAAACCAGCCGCGAACTTCTGGGCGATGACGAAATCCTCTCGCTGCTCGCCAAGATGATCAAGCAGCGCGAGGATTCGATTCTGGCTTACGAAGCCGGCAAGCGTCCCGAACTGGCGGACGCCGAACGGGCCGAAATTGCCGTCATCCGCGAATTCATGCCGAAACAGATGAGCGCCGACGACGCCAAGGCGGCCATCGCCAAGGTGATCGCCGATCTTGGTGCGACCTCGATAAAGGACATGGGCAAGGTCATGGCGACGTTGAAGGAACGTTTCGCCGGCCAGATGGATTTCTCCAAGGCAAGCGGCGCGGTCAAGGACGCGCTGAACGCGAAGTGACGGTAAAGTCGATGTCGCTCGCCTCCCAGGTGACCGGTCTCTCTCACATAGGCATTCGCGTGCACGACGTCGCGCGCACGCGCGCTTTTTACGAACGTCTTGGGTTCGAATGGGCTTGGGGACCAGCAGGTCCCGAGCCCGTCGCGGCGATGACGCATCCCTCGGGTCTCGAACTCAATTTCATTTTGAATGCGAAGGATGCGGACAAGCCCAACATTCTCATGGATGTTCCCGAAAAGCATGCCGGCATCACGCATATCGCGCTCGCAATCACAGACGTCGCCGCCACGCGAGCCGCGCTCGAAGCGGCCGGCATCGCGATCTCTGGTACGCGCGGCCGCGCGGCGCTGTTCGTGCGCGATCCGGATGGCAACGTCATCGAGTTGGCGGCGGATTAGCCCTACCTTTGCGCATTCACTCTGATATATAACACGCGTTCTGTTAACGCCGTCCGGCGTGACCAGGCTTCGTCAGGGATCGTATCCGATCCAACTCAAACCAAGGGAAGACTCATGAAAAACCGCATCACATTGCTTTTGGCGTCCGCTGCCTTGCTCGCCATTCCGTCGCTCGCATCCGCCGCGGGACCGGCAGCGCGGCCTTACGAGAACGGGCCGGTCTGGGACGTCTCGGCAATCCAGACCAAGCCCGGACATTTCGACGACTACATGAAATACGTTTCGACGACGTGGCGCGCGCTGAACGAGGAGTTGAAGAAACAGGGCCAGGTGCTGGACTACAAGGTGCTGACGGTCGCCGATCCGCGCGACAACGAGCCGGATCTCTATCTCCTGGTGGAATGGAAGAACATGGCCGCGTTCGACGCGACGCTCGACGAGCAGGATGCCTTGACGCGCAAAGTGTTCGGCTCGGTTGCCGATGCCAACAAGGCCGGCATGGACCGCGAGTCCATCCGTACCTTGCGCGGCGACATGCTGACGCGCGAGCTGATCCTGAAATAGTTTTTGATTGCATTTACCAAACTTGCAGGCGGCGCCCTCGGGCGCCGCTTTTGTTTGTGAAGGCGCCCGGAAATCCAACATTGTTTAATTCTCGGTCAATCATGACGGTGTAATTGGAACCATATGACGACGCAGAACGACCGCATCATCCAGACGTACAACCGGCATGCGGAACTCGAGGGCATTCCCCATCGGGTGGATCCGACATTGGCCTTTCAGGCGCCGCAGTTGCGCGAAGCCTTGTCAGTGTGGCGCGATGCCGCCAAGGGTCGCGCCATTCCTTGCCGTGTCGACATGACGCCGAAGGCGATGAAGGGATTTCTTCGCCATCTCGCCATCGTCGATGTCGTCTCCGAGCCCAAGCCGACACGCTATCGTCTCAGGATCAGCGGCACGGAAATCGAACGCACGCTCGGTCATCTGCCGAGCGGCTTTTTGGAGGACATCGTGCCCGAGCCCTTTCGCTCGCGCTGGCAGGCGGTTCTCGACCTGGCGCTCGCCACCAAAGAGCCCCTTCGCGTTTTCGGACGGATGGAATTTCGCGAACGCGCCTATCTCAGTGCGGAAATCTTCCTCGGCGCGCTCGGCATCTATCCCGAATCCCCCAGCGCCGTTCTGATCGTCGCGCATTTCGAAGCGAGTCCCGACCTCATCGGGCGGGAGTTCAATCCGTCCATGCTGGAACAAATCCCGGCCCAATAGGTCTTTCGCGGCAGGCCCACGGAAAGATGTGGGTGAGGACCTTATTTGTTGGTCGCGATGCGCCCCACATCGTATCCTAGCGGCCATGCCCTTCTCGCCGAACCTGCTCGAGGAAATCCAGCGCCGGACCGACATCGTCCAGCTGGTCGGGCGCCGGGTGAAGCTTGTGCGCAAGGGCCAGGCGTTCTGGGGCTGCTGCCCCTTCCACAAGGAAAAGTCGGCCTCCTTCAAGGTCGAGAACGGTAGGCGCACCTACAAATGCTTCGGTTGCGGCAAGGGTGGCGACGCCTTCCGCTGGCTGATGGAGACCGAGGGACTGTCTTTTCCCGAAAGCGTCGAGCGGCTGGCCGGCGAAGCCGGTGTCGAGTTGCCGAAATGGTCGCGCGAGGACGAGGCGCGGGAGGAAAAGAAGAAGTCGCTCTATGACATCATCGAGGCGACATGCGCCTTCTTCGAGGAGCAGCTTGCGGCGCGCACGGGCAGCGAGGCGCGCGACTATCTGCGTTCGCGCGGATTGAACGGCGAGATCGCCAAGGCGTTTCGCCTGGGCTACGCGCCAAGCGGCCACGCGACGCTCATCGAACACTTGAAGACGAAGAACATCACGCTCGACGACATGGTCGCGGCCGGCGTCGTGCGCCCGGCGGGCGAAGATCGCGGCCCGCGCGATTTCTTCTTCGACCGGTTGATGTTTCCGATTTCCGATGCGCGCGGACGCATCATTGCCTTCGGCGGCCGCGCCCTATCGCCCGACGCCAAGCCGAAATACATCAACACCGGCGACACGACGCTCTTTTCCAAGGGTCATCTGCTTTACAATTTCGCGCGCGCGCGCCCGGCGGCGATCAAGAGCCAGGAGATCATCGTCGCCGAAGGCTATATGGATGTGATCGCGCTGGTGCGCGCCGGCTTCGAGGCGTCCGTCGCTCCGCTCGGAACGGCCTTGACCGAAGATCAACTCCATCTCATCTGGCGAACGGCGCCCGAACCGATCCTCGCCTTCGACGGCGACGAGGCGGGCTTGCGTGCCGCCTATCGCGCCGCGCATCTGGCGTTGCCGCATTTGAAGGCCGGCTATTCGCTGCGCTTTGCGTTTTTGCCCGCCGGCGAAGATCCGGATTCGCTGATCCGCACGGGCGGCGCGGCGGCGATGAAGAAGGTTCTTGATGCCGCCTTGCCGCTTTCTCAAATGCTCTGGCGCGCCGAAACCGAGGGCAAGGATTTTTCCACGCCGGAACGCCGCGCAGGACTCGAGCGCACGCTCGGCGAGATCGTCGCCGCGATCTCCGATTCGAAGATCGCGGACTATTACCGGCGCGACTTCGAACAAAAAATTTTCGATGCGTTCAAGCGGCGTCAGCAATATCCCGGCGCTAAGAGTGATGCGCCCAACATGGCTTGGTCCCGCAACAAAGCAACCGGAGCATTTCGAACCGACAGATATGCAACACGCCTTCCGCAAGACACTGTCTCCGCAGCGGTAAAGGCAACAAGAATCTCGACGACACCACAGACAGTGACTCGCTCGCAGACTGCTGCTGAGGCCGTCAACCAAGCGGTCGTCAAGAAGCTGCCGAACCCGGGGGCTAGAAAACTCAAGGAGAGCGAGATCGCAGCGCTGATCGTGGCCGAGCCCGAGATCGTGGAGCGCCACGGCGAACTGCTCGCCGATTTGCCGTTCCTGGACGGCGAGCTTGACAGGCTGCGTCAGCAACTCCTAAACCTCGCCGCCTCCGGCAGAAGGCTTGAAAAACAGGGGCTGGAGAACCATCTCGTTCATCTGGGCATGGCCGATCTTGTCGCGCGCCTCAGGGCGCGGCCGATGGGTGCCTCGGACCCTGCGGACGCGATGTCGCAGAACGACGATGCCAAAGATGCGGATGCCAGGTTTCTGAAAGCTGCCAGCGATCTGCGCGAAATGGCGGAGCGCGAGCCTGAACGGGTGCGTGCCATGGAGCGTTTCAAGAGCGAAGGCACCGAGGAAAGCTGGCGCGATGCGCAAAAACTGCTCGGAATCCCGCCGAGCGAATAGTGGGCCAGCCGGCCCGGCGCAATTATGGGACTCTCTCGCCTCTATATAGGGGCCCCTATCTGGTGGAATGACGCGTGGCGACGAAGACAGCGGCTAAGAAACAGGCAAAACCGGCAAAAAAGCACGCCCCGGCCCGACCGGTGCACGTCAAGAAGGCCGCACATAAGCCGAAACCGGCGACGAAGAGCGCTGCCGCCGTCAAGCCGGCCGCGAAAGCCCACAAGGTCATTAAGGTCAAGCCTGCGGCGAAAACGGCTGCCAAGCCTGCCGCCAAGCCCGCGCTGAAGGCCGTTCCCACGCCGCCGCAACCGCTCGCCAAGGCCAACGGCAAGATCCCCGCCAAGGTCGCCTCCAAGGCCGGCAAGCCCGGCGAGGATACGCCCGGCGATGCCGACTCGCCTCTGCTCGACATGTCGGATGTCGGCGT
>DATLOU010000052.1:0-15055 GCA_035536115.1 Rhizomicrobium sp. | reverse complement strand
TCCGCAATGTCGCAAGGCGAGCCCATAGGAGGCCCTGCCGCGCCGTCCCTCGCGGTCGGTTAGCTGGCCTATTTTCCGCTGCGCAGATCGCGGATGGTTTTCTTGCCGTCGGCGCTCGGCTGATAGGCGAAGCTCATCTCCGAGCGCGCGCGATTGAGGTCTTCGAGCGTGAAGTTGCTGTCGAAGGCATCGAAACCCGTGCGCAGGAGATAATTGATCTGGTCGTAGAGGAAATCGCCGGAGGCGCGTACTTCGCCGGTGAAGTTGAGCCGCGTTCTGAGCATGCGCGCCCAGGAAAAACCGCGGCCATCGCGGAACTTGGGAAATTGGATCACCACGACCGAAAGACGATGGACGTCGTCGCCGAGTTGCTCGGGCGATTCGTCCGCCGTGAGCAAGACCCCGATGGGCGCATTGCGCGCCAGGAGCGCGTCGCGATCTTTCCGGAAACGGGTGAGCGAGACGATGGCGCCGCCCTCCGCCGGCAGCGGCTGGTCGTCGGTGAGAGTCGTGAACGGATCGGCGATGATCGCGGCGTCGTCCGCCGCCGCGCCCAACGTGTCGTGTTGAGGCGCGCCCAACTTAATGAGCGGCATAGAGCTGATCCAGATAGGCCATGTTCTTGAACGGCTCCATGCCGACGCGGCGATAGGTGTCGAGGAAACGTTCGCCGTCCTTTCGCAACGTCAGATAGGCCTTCACGACACGCTCCACCGCGGGGCCGATCTCGTGCTCGCCGAAGCCCGGTCCCATGATGTCGCCGATGCTCGCATCCTCGGCGCCTGAGCCGCCGAGCTGGAGCTGGTAATATTCGACGCCCTTCTTGTCGACGCCCAAGATGCCGATGTGACCGGCGTGATGATGGCCGCAGGCGTTGATGCAGCCCGAAATCTTGATCTTGAGCTCGCCGATCTCGTGCTGGCGATCGAGATCGGCAAAGCGCTTGGCGATGTCCTGCGCGATCGGAATCGAACGCGCATTGGCGAGATCGCAATAATCGAGTCCGGGGCAGGCGATGATGTCGGTGATGAGGCCGGCATTCGGCGTCGCCAGGCCAAGCTCGCTCAGCTTGGCGAAGATCGCGGGCAAGTCGCGCTTCTTGACATGCGGCAAGACGAGATTCTGCTCATGGCTGACGCGGATCTCGTCCATCCCGTACGTGTCCATCAGCTCGGCGAGCGCATCCATCTGCTCGGCCGAACAATCGCCCGGCACGCCGCCGATGGGCTTCAAGGAAATCGTGGCGATGGCATAGCCGGGCGCGCGATGCGGATGGACGTTGGTCTTCAGCCAATTCTCGAAATCCTTGCCGCCTTTGGGCATCTCATCGGGCAACGCCTCGAATTTCGGCGGCGCGAAATAGGCATCGATGCGCGCCAGTTCCTCGGCTGGAAGCTGGAGTGTGCCCTTCTGCTTGATCTCCATGAATTCGCGCATCACCTGGCGGCGCATCTCCTCGGGCCCGAGCGCGGCGGCAAGGATCTTGATGCGCGACTTATAGAGATTGTCGCGCCGGCCGGACTGGTTGTAGACGCGCATCACGCTTTCGAGGAAGGCGAGAATGTCGGGCTTGGCGATGAAATCGCCGACCACATAGCCGAGATAGGGCGTGCGCCCCATGCCGCCGCCGACGAGCACGCGATACCCGATTTCACCGGCCTCGTTCTTGATGATCTCGAGCGCCATGTCGTGAAAGCGCAGCGCCGCGCGATCGTGCGGCGAGGCGCCGACCGCGATCTTGAACTTGCGCGGCAGGTAGACGAATTCGGGATGCAGGCTCGACCATTGCCGGATGATCTCGGCGATGGGCCGCGGATCCTCGATCTCGTCGGCTGCGGCGCCGGCGAAATGATCGGCGGTGACGTTCCTGATGCAGTTGCCGCTGGTCTGGATGCAATGCATCTCGACCGAGGCGAGGTCGGCCAGAATGTCCGGCACGTCGACGAGCTTCGGCCAATTGAACTGGATATTCTGGCGCGTTGTGAAATGGCCGTAGCCGCGATCGTATTTGCGCGCGATGTGCGCCAGCATGCGCAGTTGCTTGGCGGCCAGCGTGCCGTAGGGCACGGCGATGCGCAGCATGTAGGCGTGCAGCTGCAGATAAAGCCCGTTCATCAACCGGAGCAGCTTGAACTGATCTTCGTTCAGCTCGCCCGACAGCCGGCGCTGGACCTGGCCGCGGAACTGCTCCACGCGCTCGGCCACGAACTTGGCATCGAACTCGTCATATCGATACATCGTTGTCCCTCCCCGGTATGGAGGTTACGGGCGTTTCGACGATGCGTGGCGGAGGCTTCGAACCGAGGCCGGATGCCTGCTTGCCGAGATCGTCGCGCACGGTTGGCCCCGCCGCGCGGATGATCTCGCGTTCCTTGACGGGGTGGATGCCCTTCGCGTCGACACGCACATCGAAGAGATACGGATTCACCACCCGGTTTTCCGTCACATACTTTTGCGCTGCGGCGAGCGCCGCATCGGCGGTCTTCGGATCGTCGAAGATGTCGCCTTCCTTGAGCGCCAGAACCCAGTCGCCGTCATGCCAATAGAGGACGTCGCCATCGACGAGGCGGTTCGCAGTCAGCATCTGTGGATCGGCGACCTTGGCCATAGGGCTTAGATCACACGCCGGGGGACAAACTTCAATACTCCACACAAAATTTCTGTGATTTTTTCATAAATACATCGATACGCTGTGAAAAGCGATCTTGCCGCCTTTGGGCCAATATCGAAGATGGAGCAGGAAAGGTGCGGGCAATGGCCAGTTCTCGGCTGCGGCATGGATAGTCCGGCAAACGACATCACGCTTGCGGAACCGCAGGCGGTGACGACCGCGAACCGCACCACCATTCTTCTTTATTGCAGCCTCATCATGGTGGCGCTGAATTTCGTCTCGCCGGCGGTCGGCTTCCACGTCATCCCGCTTTCCTTCGTGCTCAAGAACAAGCTGCACCTGTCGGCGAACGCGCTTGCCACGTTCGTCTTGTGGGCCGGCATCCCGGCCTATTTCTCCTTCGCGTTCGGCGTGGTGCGCGATTTCTGGAGCCCGTTCGGGATCGGCGACAGGGGCTATTACATCCTGTTCGGCCTCACCTCCGCGCTCGTCTTCGCGGTCTTCGCCTTCGTTCCCGTCAGCGAGCCGATGCTCCTTGCCCTTGCGCTTCTGGGCACGATCTCTTTTTTGTTTTTGTGGGCCGGATGGAACGGACTTGGCACGGTGATCGGGCAGCACTTCGCCATGTCCGGCCGGATCAGTTCGCTCTGGAATTTCTCCGGCACCGTCACGACATTTGTTGCATTGCTGCTGGGTGGCATTCTCAGTGATCGGCTCGAGACGATGAGCACAGAAGGTGCGGTCCGAACGCTGTTTCTGTCGGTGGCTTCGC
This sequence comes from Rhizomicrobium sp., assembly GCA_035536115.1. Taxonomy (GTDB): domain Bacteria; phylum Pseudomonadota; class Alphaproteobacteria; order Micropepsales; family Micropepsaceae; genus Rhizomicrobium. Next base: position 11,672 of record DATLOU010000052.1, on the reverse strand, counting down.
TGATGCTGCTGATCGCGGCGTACGGTTTTCTGAAACCCGCCGCGGTCTTTGCCGACCTGCCGCGCGAGACGCGCCGGCCGCAACATCTCAGTGCCGACTTTTTGCGGCTCATCCGCCATCGCCCGATCTATCCGGCGCTCGGGATTTTCCTGATGTGGAACTTCTCGCCGGCCACGGGCACCGTCCTGCAGTATTTCATGTCCAACACGCTGCATGCGAGCGATGCGCAATGGGGCGCCTACAACGCGATCTATTCCATCGCTTTCGCGCCGACCTTTGTGCTGTTCGGCTTCTTGAGCCCGCGCTATCCGTTGGCCAAGCTCTTGTGGTTGGGAACGGCGATCGCGGTACCGCAGATGCTGCCGCTACTCTTCATCCACTCCGCCAATGCGGTTCTTGTGGCCGGGGTGCCGATGGGCCTCATGGGCGGTATCGCCACGGCGGCCTATATGGATCTTCTGATCCGCTCCTGTCCCAGGGGATTGGAAGGCACGTTGATGATGCTCGCGTGGAGCATGTACGCGTTGGCACAGAATTTCGGCAATCTGCTCGGCACCGAACTCTACGAGCATCACGGCGGCTTTGCCGTCTGCGTGCTGGCGACGACGATCGTCTATGCGCTGATGCTGCCTGCGATTTTGTTCGTGCCCAAGAGGTTGATCGCGCTGCCCGACGGACAGCACCTCGCGGAGCCTTAGGCGGGTTGGATCAGCGCGCGGCGAAATGCGTCAAGCCGCACTGCTCATAGCGCGAACTGAGGCACTGCGCGGCCATGGCATCGGCGTCGCGGATTTCGCTGGCGGCCATCTGGCGGCGCACGATCTCGCGATTGGTGGCGGCGACCGTCGCAACAGGCGAAGGCGAGCGCGCGGCAAGATCGAACCACATATAGGCGCGGCTGGGATTCTTCGCGATGCCGTTGCCGAAAAAGTACATCGCGCCGATCGCGCTCTGGGCCTCTGCCGTGCCGGACTTGGCCAAGGGCTGATAGAGCGCAAACGCGGTCGCATAATCCTTGTGATCGAAGGCGGCATTGGCGTCGGCAAGATCGCCCGCGTGCGACGCAGTAGTGGCGAGAGCGAATGCGGCGGCGAGAAGGAGGCTTGAGCGCATGGCGGATGCTCCAAAGTCGCGTCAGCGTAGGGACGCAATGGCTAACGAGGTCCTAACGGCGGGCGAGCAGGGCCGTTCCGCCACTTCAGGCGGCAGGAGAAATCGCATAAGTAACAATGTCTTACCGATGTATATACATGTATTGACGCGAGTCCAGAGGCATGCCAGATTTGGCCATGCGCACGAAGACTTTCAAGTCCGGCAATAGCCAGGCGGTCCGCATTCCGGCGGAAATCGCCTTTGCGATGGACACCGAGCTCGAAATCACCCGCAGCGGCGACGTGATCACGATCTATCCGACGCGCCAGAACCTGAAGGCGATGGTCGCGGAATTGCGCCGTCTTCCTGAGCCGGGCGAAATCGAAACACGCGAGCCGATCGAGCTGCCCGATCGTGGCAGGGATTGATCGCGCAACGTGGCCTATCTCATCGATACGAACATTGCGATCGCATTGCGCGACGGCGAGTCGAACGTGCTCACAAAATTCTCCGAGCATGCGACCGGCGTTGCGATGTCCGCGCTGACCTTGGTTGAGCTCGAGCGCGGGCTCTACAAGAATCCCGCGCTGACGGCGGTCCGTACGCCGCGCCTCGATTCAGTCGTCAGACACATTCCGGTGCTGCCGTTCGATGCCGATGCGGCGCGGGCCTATGGCCTCATCATCGCGCAATGCGGCTGGTCGCGAGGGCGAGACTATGACCGCATGATTGCCGCTCACTCGATCAGTACGCGCTCAATTCTCGTGACCAACAACGCCAGCGACTTTGCCGACATTCCCGGTCTGACGCTCGAGAATTGGAGCGCCTGATGTCGGAGATAGACGCTGCCGTGGAGCCGCCGCCCATCAAGCGCCGCCATGTGACCGCGGCGGTCATCGGCAACGCGCTCGAATTCTACGACTTCACCACCTATGCCTTCTTCGCCGTGCAGATCGGCCATGCCTTTTTCCCGACCGGTGCCGGCGGCTTCATGCACAGCGAGTTTGCCAGCCTGATGGCTTCGCTGGGCACGTTCGGCGCGGGCTTTCTGCTGCGCCCGGTCGGCGGCGTCCTCATCGGCGGCTATGCCGACCGGATCGGCAGGCGACCGGCGATGATCCTGAGCTTCACGCTGATGGGCGCGGCGATCCTCGCGCTGGCCTTGATTCCGCCCTATCGCAGCATCGGGATCGCAGCCCCGATCCTCGCGGTTCTGGCGCGCATGGTGCAAGGCTTCGCGCTTGGCGGCGAAGTCGGACCGACAACGGCCTACCTCGTCGAAGCCGCCCCGCTCAGGCACCGCGGACTCTACGCCTCCTGGCAAAGCGCCAGCCAAAGCATCTCGAGCATGGTGGGCGGCGGTGTCGGCGTCGTGCTGGCGCTGATTCTCTCCGCCGTGCAGCTCGACGACTATGGCTGGCGCATCGCCTTTCTGCTCGGCGCGCTGACGCTGCCTTTCGGACTCATGATCCGCCGCTCGCTGCCGGAAACGTTGCATGCGCCCGACCATCTGCCCGACTATGAGACGGGCGGCTTCTTCGCGATCCTGCGCGATCATCTGCGCGCCATCGTGATCGGACTCCTGATCCTGATGGGCGGAACCGTCGCGACTTATGTCTTGAACTACATGACGACCTTTGCGCGCACGACGCTCAACATGGCGGCGTCGCCGTCCTTTGCGGCGACCTTGGTGAACGGGCTCTTCGGCCTGATCGCGTCGCTTGCAGGCGGCTGGCTCTCCGACCTCTACGGCCGGCGCCGTCTGATGCTCATCCCGCGTTTTGCTTTTCTGTTTTCGGTCTATCCGATCTTCCTCCTGATCGTGTACCAGCATTCGACCATGGCGCTTCTCGTCGGCACCGCGCTGCTCTCGATCCTGCTCAACATCAGTTCGGGCGCCTTCTATGTCGCGTTCGGCGAAACGCTGCCCAAACGCGTGCGGGGTGGAATCTTCGCGACCGTCTATGCCACCTCCATCGCCGTCTTCGGCGGCACGACGCAGCCGATCATCGCCTGGCTGATCCATGTGACGGAAAACCCGCTGGCGCCGGCGTGGTACTTGTTGCTGGCGACGGCGCTCAGCGTCATCGCCATGCTGATGATGGCCGAATCGGCGCCGGTCCATCTTTCGAAAGCGGAGTCGCCCGGATTATGAACGAACCCCAGAACAGGCCGCACGGCGTGGCGAGTGCGCTCGGCATGGAAAAAGTGGTCGAGCGCGGCGAAAAAGGGCGCGCGGTGATCCATTATCGCGCCCGCATGGACATGTGCCACTCGGGCGGGATCGTGCAGGGCGGCTTCGTCACCGGCTGGATCGACGCGGCGATGGCCCATGTCGTCATGGCGCAGTCGCAAGACGCGGCCAATCCCTTGTCGCTGGAGATCAAGGTCAGCTTCCTGAAGCCGGCAACGCCCGGTCTCATCATCGCTGAAGCCTGGATCGAGCGAAGCGGCAGGTCGATCGCCTTTCTCGAAGGCTTGATCCGCAACGAGGCGGGCGAGGTGCTCGCCAAGGCGACGTCGACCATGAAGCTCGTGCAGAAGCGAACGGCGAGCTAAGCTTGCTTCTTGACTGCGCTTTCGTGCCAGCGATGGAGCAGCGCCCATTCGAGCGCGGTGAGCGCGAAGAAGATCGCGATGCCGAGCACCGAAAGAAGCGCGAGTGCGGCAAACACTTTCGCGGTCTCGAGATTGCGGCCCGCAAGAGTGATGATCCAGCCGAGCCCCGTGTCGTTGCCTGAGCCTGCCACGAGCTCGGCCGTCACCGCGCCGATCAGCGCCAGGCCGCCCGAAACCTTCATGCCGGACAAAAGATACGGAATGGCGCCGGGCAGTTGCAGCCGCCAGAAGATCTGCCAGCGCGAGGCGCCATAGAGGCGAAAGAGGTCGACGAGATTGTGATCGGCCGAGCGCAGCCCGACGACCATGTTCGACAGGATGGAGAAGAAGGAGATGATGAAGGCGAGGAGGACGAGGACTTCGGTGATGTTGTCGTAACCGATCCAGATCAGGAGCAAGGGCGCGATGGCGACGACGGGCGTGACCTGGAGGATGATCGCGAAGGGGTAGAGCGCAAATTCGATCAGCCGGCTCTGGCTGAACAGGATGGCGACCGCGATGCCGCCGAGCGTCGCGCACGCGAACGCGATCAGCGTGACGCGCAGCGTCGTCCATAGCGCGCTCATCAGCTCCGCGAAATTGTCGAGGAAGGCGGCCCAGATATCGGACGGCGCCGCGAGCACCAAAGGCGAGATGCCCGAGGCGCGCACGCTCCACTGCCAAAGGGCGAGGGCGGCGATGCCGACGACCGCCGGAACGATGTATTTGGCCCAGGGATTCAAGCCCGGACTCCGATTTTTTGTAGCACGTAAAATAATCCGCTTGCGATTTTCCGTGCTACAGAATATCCATGGAATTCGAATGGGACGAGGCGAAACGCGCCATCAATCTCGCCAAGCACGGCTTGGATTTCGCTGACGTCGAGAAGCTTGATTGGGCGAATGCGGTGACGATTGCCGATCTGCGCTTCGACTATGGCGAGGAGCGATATCGGGCTTTTGTGAGGTTCGAAGGGGCGCTTCATTCGATCGCGTTCGTCTATCGCGGCAGCGTGACAAGAATATTGAGCTTCCGTCTCGCGAACCGGAAGGAGCGGAGATTGCATGGCTAGGAAGAAGAACTGGCCACCCAAATACGGTGTGCCCGACGAGGAAAATCCCGAATGGACGGCGGAAGATTTTCGCCGTGCCCGTCCTGCGTTGGAGGTTTTTCCCGGGCTTCTGGAAGCGGCCGAAAATCTGCGCGCGCGCCTTGGCCGTCCGAAGCTCGCGCATCCGAAAGAGCATGTTTCGCTTCGGCTCGATCCGGTGATCATCAAGGCGTTCAAGGAAGACGGCCCAGGCTGGCAGGGCCGCATCAACGAGACGCTGCTCAAAGCCGTCAAACGGCGCAAACCCAAAGGGCGCAGGAAGCGACGGGCCTGAACGGGTCTCATGCCGCCATCGCCTCCCTGAGCGCGGCCGAGACCTGGCGCGCGGCATCGGTGAATGCCGGCGTGAGGCGATAATGCGCGTCGCGCTCGCGCGGCGGCGAAAGCGCGATGTTCGCTGCCACGCGCCCCGGGCGTGGCGTCATCACCACCACGCGGCTCGAGAGATAGGTGCTCTCAAAGACGCTGTGGGTGACGAAGATCACCGTCAGGGCGTCTTCGCGCCAAAGCGTCAGGAGATCGTCGTTGAGCGCCTGGCGCGTCAGCTCGTCGAGGGCGGCGAACGGTTCGTCCATCAAGAGCAGCTTCGGCTCGGCGGCGATCGCGCGCGCGATGGACACGCGCATCTTCATGCCGCCGGAAAGTTCGCGCGGATAAGCCTTCTCGAAACCGCCAAGGCCGACTCGCCTCAACGCCTTGCGCGCGCGATCATCCGCCTCGGCGCGGTTCATGTGTTCCAGGTCGAGCGGCAAGCGCACATTGGCGAGCGCGCTCGCCCATGGCATCAGCGTCGGCTCCTGGAAGACGAAACCGATCTCGGGCTTTTCCGTCCCGAAGCGCACCTGTCCCTGATCCGGCGACAGCAGGCCCGCAATGATGCGCAGCGCCGTCGACTTGCCGCAGCCTGAGGGCCCCACGAGGGAGACGAACTCGCCGTCCGCCACGTCCATGTCCAGGCGCTCGATGGCCTTGGTGCCATTGTCGAAGGTCTTGGCGATGGCGCTGAGCGAAAGAAGCGGCGGCATGGCGCGAAACTGCTTGTGCTTGAGCCGCAAATCAAGCGGTGGCCCTTCGACCAGCTCTGGATAAGGAGCCACACTCGACCCTCATCCTTCGGCAAGCTCAGGATGAGGATTGAGCCTGGCTCGTCACGCCGAAGCGGCGATCAGCTCGCAGAATGTCTTGAGATCGATATTGCCGCCCGAGACGATGGCGACGACGGGACCCGCGCCGGCCTTTCCGCCAAGTGCGGCTGCAACGGAAAGGGCGCCCGCACCTTCGGAGACCACGCGGCTCTTTTCCGCCAGCACACGCATCGCCTGGCGCGTTTCTTCGAGCGTGACGACCAGCGCGCCGTCGACCACCGGTTTCATGCGCTCCCACATGCGGGGAAAAAGGCTTTGGCCGCCGGCGCCGTCGACGAAGGATGCCTTCCAGTCGGTGAAGATTTTCGCACCCCCCTGGGCGAAGGAGAGCGCAAAAGGCGCGGCAGTCTCGGGCTCGACGCCGAAGACCTTGACCGTGGGCTTCAGCGCCTTGAGCGCGCTGCCGACACCGCTGACAAGTCCGCCGCCGCCGATGGCCGCGATCACTGCCGCAGTGTCCGGCGCATCTTCCAGAATCTCCAATCCCATCGTGGCGTGCCCGGCGATGAAATTGTGATCGTCGAACGGATGCACGAAGGTGCCTTCGACGCCTTTGTAGGCGCGCTCGTCGAGCGCCTGCCAGGCGACCTCATAAGGGACAAGCACGAGCTTGGCGCCAAGCGCGCGCATGCGCTCGATCTTGGCCTTTGGCGCGGTTTCGATCGCCACCACCGTGCACGGCACGCCCGCCTGGCGCGCGGCATAGGCAACGCCTTGTCCCGCATTGCCCGCGCTGATCGTCCAGACGCCGCGCTTGCGTTCGCTCTCGCTCAGCATCGCCACGGCATTGGCCGCGCCGCGCAGCTTGTAGGCATTGATCGGCTGCAGGTTCTCGAGCTTGAGCCGGATGTCGGGATAGCCTTTGCCGAGTTCGAGACGAATGAGCGGCGTGCGCACGATCGTGCCTTGGATCCGCGCTCTGGCCTCCTTGATCTCGGCCAGCGTGACAGGACGGATGGCTTCGAGCGCGGCGGACATTCGGCGGCTTTCCAGAAGGGCGGCGGCGAAATCTAGCGCAACCGCCCGCAATGCCGAAACCGGGACGTTCCGCCTCGCGCCCACGCAAAAACAACAACGGCGCCCGAAGGCGCCGTGCTGCAGATCAGGATGCGACGATCTATTTCTTCTTGCGGCGGCGAAGCGCTGCGGCTCCGACAAGACCCGCGCCGAAGAGCGAAAGCGTCACCGGCTCCGGCACGCCTTCCGGGCTTTCGCCGATATAGATGTTGCCGACGGAATAGGTGAACGAGCCATTAGCGTTTTCATTGGTCACAATACTAAAGTCGGAATCGGGGAAGCCGGAATCGGCAAGTTCGCCGCCGCCGAGCGCCGAGTAGAAGATGAGGAGGTCGCCAAACCCGTCGAGGCCGCCGTTCGCATCGGTAAAGGTCAGAACGTCGGACAGAATGCCGGTCCCGAACTCGCCGATGCCGACGTCGCCTTCACCCACCGTCTCCGGCAGGGTGTACACAAGGACGTTCCCCGCCACGCGGCCCGTCGGATCGGCTTCGAGCGTTCCCGGTGATGGCGTCGTGCAGACGTGATCGGCATTGGCGACGCAGCCATTGCCGTTTTCATCGAAGAGGAAAATGAAATTGGCGGAAGCCGGCGATGCGATCAGGCTCGCCGTGGCCGCGATGAATCCGGCTGCAAGCGTCGTGGCAAATTTCATAGAGTCCCTCCCCGGACGGTCTGGGTCATTTCAAAGCAATACTCGTGCCAGACCATTAACCTTGAAAATAAAGGATTTTTCCCAATCCGCCGCCGGTTCCACTGATAAATGTGTTCACAGAGTTTACAATGACACGGCGGTGGCAGTGCCTCCGCACCGTCCGTAATGACGTCGCCTACTCGAAATTCACCGGCATGGCGTGGACGAAGCGCAGGTCATACGCCTCCTTATACGGCAGCGTCTTCGGATAGAGCCCGACCTTGGTCATCGTGTCGAAGAACGCCTTCCACTTCGCGTCCGTCATGGTGCCGAGGCCGAACGTCTTCGCATCGCCCGATAGCACGATGCCGTAGGATTTGAGCTTGGCGATCGCCTGCTTGATCAGCGCATCGTTCATCTCCGGATTGTCGCGCTTGATGAGCGCATTGGCCGGCGAAGGATCGCCGTTCAGATAATGCAGCCAGCCGGCTTGTGTCGCGGTGACGAAGGCCTGAACGGCTTTCGGATTTGTGTCGATCCATTTCTGCGGCACGAGCACCATGTTGCCGTAGCCGGGATAGCCGTTGTCGGCGAGCAGGAAAACCTGCGGCTTGAAATGGGCCTGCGTCTCGATCGTGTAGGGTTCGCTCGAGAGATAACCTTCCTGGATCGCCTTCGGATCGACGAGGAAGGGCGCCAGGTTGAAGGTGTATTTGCGGATCTGCGTATCGCTGAACCCGTACTTGGCGCGCAACCACGGCCACCACGCCACGGTCGCCGCGTCCGAGATCATGATCGGCATGCCGCGCATGTCGGCGAGCTTCTTCACATCGGCCCTGGGATGGGTGATGAGCACCTGCGGATCCTTCTGGAAGATCGCCATCACCGCCTTGATGTGTGCGTTCTGCTTGACGAGGTTCAAGGCGATGAAGCCGTTCGAGCCGATGCCGAAATCCGCAGCGCCTCCCGCCAGCATTTGCGGCACATTCACCGCCGGTCCGCCTTCGACGATTTTCACATCGAGACCGGCGCGGGCATAGAAGCCTTCGGCGAGCGCTTCGTAGAAGCCGCCATGCTCGGCCTGTGCCTTCCAGTCGGTGACGAAGCGAATCTTGGTGAGCGCCTCCGCTTGCGCGCCGACACTGAGGAGTGAAAGCGCGATTGGAAGGAGCAGGCGGAAAACAGTTTTCATGGGCAGGGCATCCGATGAACGAGAGGACCGTCTATAGCCCGGGCGGGCGCGATCGTCGAATGGCGACGCGCACGCGCGTTGCGCGGCCCGGCGCTGAGGCGCATCATCGTAAGCGCGACTGAAACGGAGACAGCCATGAGCGCATTCAACGCCGTCAGATTTCGCGTCAAGCCCGGCCGCGACCAGGAATTCATCGAGGCGCATCGCAGCGCCCACCGCGATTGGCCCGGGCTCATCCATGCCAACCTGATCAAGACCGGCGACCACAGCTATTGCATCATCGGCGAATGGTCCGACATGGAGGCGCTTGGAAAGGCGCGGCCGCACATGATCGAAACGCTGAACAGTTTCCGCCAGACGCTCGAAGATCTGGGCGGCGGTCTCGGCGTCACCGACCCGGTTTCGGGCGCGGTCGTTCTCGCACTCAAATAGCGCGAGGCAACCCAAAATGGGTATGAAAACGTTGTAAAGTCATAGTGTGTGAGCCATGCTCCGGTCGTGATCGCAAACGACTGGGGAGGTTCGCGCATGCGCAAATTCGCACTTTTGCTGACGGTCTCGGCGGCTCTGCTTGTGACTCCGATGGCCGTTTCGGCCGCCACCACGGCATCTCAAAACAGAATGGCAACGTGCGCCGCAGGCTGGAAGGCGATGTCCGCCGATCAGAAGAAGGCGACGACCTACAAGGACTATTCGAAGTCGTGCCTCTCCGGCGGTTCCAACGCCGCCGCGGCGGCGCCGGCCATGGCGCCGACGACGATGAAACCGGCGCAGCCGATGGCCGGTTCGGCGATGGGCGCGGCAAGTGGTGCCGCTCCGGCCGGCGCGACCGGTCAGTGCAAGGACGGCACCTACACGATGTCGAAGACGCACTCCGGCTCGTGCTCGCACCATGGCGGCGTCGCCAAGTGGTTCTGAAATTTTGAAAACGCGTCGTCGCCAACTTCATGCGGGCGATGACGGGGATTTGGAGTGGACGTCTATTTCTTCGTCGGATCGTCCGCCGGGTTGACATAGATCAGCGCGAACGGTCCCTCGGCAGAAACCTGCACCACCGCGCCCGATTGCGACCATGCGAAGTGATTCATGTTGGCCGGCGCCACCGCGAAACCGCCCGGCGCAAGCGCAGCACCTTTGGCGGGATCGAGCTTGTCGCCCATGCCGAGCGAAAGATCGCCGCTGATCACGGTGACATACTCATCGGTCGGATGATGATGCGCCGGTACCTTGTAGCCGGCGGGCATCTTCAGACGGATCACGAATGTGCCGGCCTTGGCGGGATCGCCGTGAAGCACCGCCATTTCGGCGCCCTTGGGAAAGACGGCCGGTGCCGGTCCCCACTTCAAGTCCGGCGCATTGACTTGCGCAAGCGCCGTGCCGCTGGCGCAGAGGATGAGAAAAAAACCCAAAGCTGTCGATTTCATGTTGCCCTCCTCGGTTGCGCGTGACTTTACGCCCGCCGGGGTGGCGAGTCATTGCCTGGATGGCCGCCGTTACGGGCCATGACGGGGAAGGTCATTTGGCGTGTCGAAGAAGGATCGGGTAGAGAGTCGGCGCGATGCTCAGAAGCGGCACCGCGCAACCGGCAGGGAGAAAGAATGTTTTCACATGTGATGATCGGGACCAACGACCTGGAAAAAGCCAAAGCGTTCTATGACTCGCTGTTCGCCACGCTTGGCGTCGGACCGGGCTTCGTCGACCGCCACCGCGTTTTCTATCAGACGCCGACCGGCGTCTTCTGCGTGACCAAACCTATCGACGGCAAAGCCGCCACTTCGGCCAATGGCGGAACCATCGGCTTCGCCTGCACATCGACGGAACAAGCCAATCGCTGGCACGCGGCGGGCGTCGCGCATGGCGGAACGTCGATCGAGGATCCGCCGGGTGTGCGCGAGGGCGGGATGGGAAAACTCTATCTGGCATATCTGCGCGATCCGGACGGCAACAAGCTCTGTGCTTTGCATCGCATGAGCTGAGTGGCGCGATCGCTTCGGAACCTGCTCACGCCGCGCGACTCTCGCGTTCGCGCGGCGGAGAAGGTGTCACCCTGGAAAGCCTGGGGCGCAATCGGGTGAAGTTGTGCAACGCTTCACCCGGCGAATTGCGCGGCCATTGAAAACCTAGTGTGCGACGACGTGGAGCGGGCGATCGATGTCGCGAATCCGTTCCTGGCGATGCAGGAGCTTGTCCTGTTCGTCGTGCGCGGCCGGCTTGCTGGCGCGACCGGGACGATCGAGCTTCAGCCAGCCGATGAACTCTTCGGCCGAGAGCATGTACCACTCGCTCGCCTGCGCGAAGGTGATCAGTCCGCTGCGCACCGCCGTGACGACATCGGCCTTCTGGCGATCGGTCCAGTACATCGAACCGCGCTGCGGCAGATCCGTCAGCGTCAGTCTGCTGCCGGGCTTGGTCGCGATATTATGAATGAGGTGTCCCATTGCTGTTCTCCTTAGGCAGTGATCAATCGGTGAATCGGCGTGACGTGTGTTTCCTTGACAGCAACGAGAATTGGTGAGGCGCCGGCAAATTCCACTTTGGCCATCGCACTTATCAAGTCTCTTCTTCCCCTGCTCGCGTTCCGCACTGTCGTCTCTGCGTGATCGATGAAACGAATGTCTGAAATCCCGCCGTACCGACAGACGAATACCTATCAGCGTCGTCGCACGCGCAGTGTGATAATTCGCGGACAACAACGCTGCGCGCGAGTCTCGAATCGAGACGCGAAGAAATGCGTAACGTCGATTAGCGCGCATTACCGCGAAAGCGCGCGGCGAAGAATTTTAACGATGCATTAACGATTTTGTTCGGCGACGCCGTAGCGTCATCTGCGGCGTCGCGCCGCGTCTTTAATGAGCGATGGGAGCGTTCACGAAAACCGCGTGG
>DATLOU010000051.1:0-10785 GCA_035536115.1 Rhizomicrobium sp. | reverse complement strand
GGATCGAGATTGTAGTCGGCATAGTTGGCGAAGGGCGAGAACAGGAAGGCGCGGCCTTCATCTTCGAGCAGCAGGTCGTACGCGATGTCGGCGGCGCTGCGGTTGGAGCGCGCCGCGATCGCGGCGATGGAGGTTTCCTTGGCCGGCTCGTAATTCGGGGGATTGCCGAGCGGGAACATGCGCTCGAACGCCATGATGCCGCGCGCCAGAGGATGCGCGCGTTCGCGCTCCGCACTCTCCGAGAGAATCGCGGCGCGGAAAGCCGGATCCTTCATCGCCTTCACCTTTTCGGCGAGCGGCTTGTCCTTGATCGGCTGGAACGCCGCATGCGTGATGAAGGGATTGATGGTGCCTTGCAGCCCGAGAAGCACGCCGATGGGGCGCGGCGCAACCTGCGCCTTGATCGGAAGCCCGGCATCGGAAGATTTCTCGATCAGTTCGAGAATCTTGCGCCAGCCTTGCGACGAGGAATGTCCTTGCGCCAGCGACAGCGTGAGCGGACGACCCGAGCCTTCGACGATGCGGCGGATCATGCCGAATTCGGTCAGCATGTCGGGCTGGTTGAAGTCCGAGATCATTTCGAAGACGCCGGTGCCGGCATCCTTCATGCCCTGCGCGATGCCGGCGAGTTCCGCTTCGGTGGCGCGCAGCGACGGCGTCGGATCGCCTTTCACCGTCTTGTGGTTCAGCGTGCGCGAGGTGGAAAAGCCAAGCGCCCCGGCGCGCATGGCGTCGGCCGTCAGCCTGCGCATCTGGGCGATGTCGTCCTCGGTCGCGGCTTCGAGCTTGGCGCCGCGCTCGCCCATGACATAGACGCGCAAAGCGCCATGCGGCAGTTGCGCGGCGATATCGATGTCATGCGGTCGCGATTCCACTGCGTCGAGATATTCGGCGAAGCTTTCCCAGTTCCATTTGAGTCCTTCGTGCAGGGCGGCGCCCGGAATGTCCTCGACGCCTTCCATCAATTCGATCAAGCGGTCGCGATCCTGGACGCGGACCGGCGCGAAGCCGACGCCGCAATTGCCCATCACCACCGTCGTCACGCCATGCCAGCTCGACGGATTGAGCCTGGGGTCCCACGTTGCCTGCCCGTCATAATGCGTGTGGATGTCGACGAAGCCCGGCGTGACGAGCTTGCCCTTGGCGTCGATCTCCTCGCGCCCGCTGCCCGCAATCTTTCCGATCGCGGCGATCTTGCCGTTTTTCACGGCGACGTCGGCGGTGACGAGGGGCCCGCCCAGTCCGTCGGCAACGCTTCCATTGCGGATGACGAGATCGAATTCGGCTGCCATGGCGTCCTGCCCGCTAATTTGTTGTTCTTGGAACGGTTGGCTTCTGCTGACAGAAAGTCAAGTTGGACGCCGGAAAACGATGATTTCCGTGCCCGGGTTGCCTACGGAAGTAAGGGCCGCGGCCTAAAAAAAGCGCGGTCGGGCGCTGGCGTCGGTCGTCCGAATCTAGTGACCGGTCGGCTTGAGATTGAATTTCGGGATCAATCCCGAGACGCGCGGAGCCGGAGCACCGATGGAAGAATTCTGTGAGCGCCGAAACATCAATGCTTTGAGAAAGTAGGCGGACGACAGGGATGGCTGATTCAGATGGTCTTGGCGGTACACCAGACCAAGATTGTTGAGCACGCGATACTGGGTTCTCGGCTCCATCAAGGAAAGCTTCGATTCGGCCTTGAGCCAAACCTGTTCGGCGGATTTGTAATCACCGCTGTTGAAGTAATAGACACCTAACGTGTTGTAGATGCTGTAAAAGCCGTTCGCCTTTGCCGTAACAAGACACGGTCCCGTCATGGCTTCGAGAAGGCTGGCGGTCGTCAGTAAGCGATCGAGCCCGGCGCGAAATTTCGACTTGTCATAGCCGGTCGGGCCTCTGTCGATACCTGACTGATCCATGAATATGAGACCCTGCGTATAGTTGGCGCGAAAATCACGGGGATCTGCTTTCAGTATCTGATTGACCACAGATTGTGCGCCAGCCAAGTCGCCGCGAACGCGTCGCGTCTGCGCATCATTTGCCTGCGCGTCGAACATGTTGCAGGGCGCCGGGGCTGCGAGACACGAAGTCCCAATCGCAGCACCACAGATTGTAGTAAGAAGTGCCAGGCGGAGAATTTTTCTTCCGATAGGTATCACCGCAGAGTCCCTCCACCCACTCAAGCGCCGCAAGAGCGCGCCACCACGCCCATCGCCCGTCATTTTTGGGGCCGATTCGAAGTCGACACGAACGTCTTGCATGTCTTCGAATCCGCAAATCGAATATCGCTGCAGATCACATTGAGTTCGGGATCGGCGAAACACGTTGCCGATGTCGCGGTGCTGATATTCTGCAAGCGCTCCTCAAGTTTGCGAATGCCCCTGATGCCGAATTCGATCGGCACGATTCCGACGCACGTGGCGCTGGCCTGCGGCTCGAGGTCCCAGCGCGTCGAGGTTTGCTGCTTGTTGAATGTCACATGGTCATCGACGTAAGGCGCCAGACCGAGTTGGGTGAAAAAATCCGTGTTGTCCGCGTATTCCGGAAAGCTCATATACACACGGACCTGAGGCGAAACGAACGCGAGCACAACGAAGGCAACGAACCCGATCACGAACACCGCAGGGAAGACCGAAAGCAGAATCGTTGCGCCTCGGTTCTCTCCGATATCCACCTTGGCAAGCACGATGCCGATACCGACAATCAGCATTGCCAGCATGGAAAAGATCGTGATGGCGAAGATCGTCGCGGTCGAGGGCGTGTTTGAAGCGCGCTCGATCAAGCTGCCAATATTGAATTTGTCGAACAGATAAAGTGGAAACACCGCGCCGGCCGAACCCGCCGCTGCAACTTTGCCCCAATCCGTCACCGCTGCCTCCGTTTCAGAGACCGGCGTATGGAACGCAACTGCCGTTATCGTCGCAACTTTAGCGTGTGTCCTTGGAGGCGCCACTCCCCCAACTAGGGGGTGGGCCGCGGGCCGTTTTTAGCCGAGCCGCCCCAGCGCCTGCACCACCTGGTCGCCTTTCTCCAGCGTCACCATGTGACCGGCTTCCGGCAGCGAGACGAGTTCAGCGCCGGCGATGCCCTTCTTGAAGGCGTGCGCGTAAGCGGGCGGAATCAGCTTGTCGCTGTCACCCCAGATCAGGACAGTCTTCGCCTTGATGCGGTAGAGCCGCTCCGCCAAGCCGCGCTCTGGCACCGGGAACAGGATCTTGCCGGCCATGCCGAGTTGGCGCGCATTGGTGACGAGATAGTTCTGCAGGAACTTGGGGTCGTCGAGCTGTAGCCCGGCGGTCAGCATCGCCGTACCCGCCTCGACATTGTGAAAGAGGAGCTGCGGCATCTCGAACGGCATGGTCGCGAAGAGATCGGGAATGGGATAGGCGTCGAGCCACAGTCCCGCCGGGCAGATCAGGCCGAGCCTGGTCACATCGTTCGGTGCGATGGCCGCCATCTCGGCTGCGATCATACCGCCCATCGAATGGCCGACGAGAATCGGATTCTTCAAACCAAGGGCTTCGACCACGTCCCAGCTGTGGAGCGTGAAGTCGAGCATATCGCGGATGGTGTGACACTCCTCGCTGTCGCCGTAGCCGGGAAGGAGCGGCGCATAGAGGTGATACTTCGCCGCGAGCTTGGCGAGGAAGGGATCGGCCGTCGTCGCGCCGCCTGCACCATGCAGGAAGACTAGCGGCGTGCCGCTGCCGCCTTCGATGTAGCGCACGGCCGCCTTGTGGGTCTTCACGGTCTTGAGTTCGAGGGACATAGGTTTTTCCATTTCGGTTTTGGTATCGAAGGCCCTCGTCCTTCGACAAGCTCAGGATGAGGGCCTTGGTCTAATCCTCATCCTGAGACAAGCGCAGGATGAGGGCCTTGGTCTAATCCTCATCCTGAGCCCGTCGAAGGATGGAAGCCGAGCTCCATGCGTTGCGTTACCGTCCGGCGCCGACGCTTTCGAGCGCCTTGGCCTCGCTCGGCAGGCTGCCGGGCTTGACCTGCTTGATCGGGTGACACCAGAAGCGTTCGTCGTTCTTGAACTCCGGGAACATGTTGCGGAGTTTCGGGATCACTTTCTCGGCGAACAGCTTCGTCGAATACATGCACTTCTCCTTCGGCATGTTTCCGACATGCATCAGGCAGAAGATGTTGCCGACGTTCAGCGACTTGCAGAGTTCCTCCATGCGCTGGCGCACCGTCTCGGGCGAGCCGGCGATGACATGGCCTTCTTCGGTCAATTGCTTCCAGCTCAGATTGGCGTAGCCGCCTTTGGGCGGCGCATATTGCGAGAGCGCGCCGGTCTGGATCGTCTTGATCGTGCGATAGCCCGGGGCATCGGCAAAGCCCGGATAGACGTGCAGGCAGCGGTTGTAGAAGTAATCGACATGTTCCTTGTACAGACGTTCGGCTTCCGCGTCGGTGTCGGCGACGCAGATCGTCTGCGCGAAGCCGGCGCGATAAGGCGAGCGATCCGGCGCATTGCGCTCGGTGACGCGCTTCCAGTAGCCGTCCATCAACGCCTTGGCGCGGATATAGCCGCTGAAGGAGAGGTAGGAATAGGAATAGGTGTTGTCGATGCAGAAGTCGTAGGTCTCGACCGAGCCACCGCCGGGAATGTGGATTGGGGGATGCGGCTGCTGGATCGGGCGCGGCCAGATGTTGACGTGGCGCAATTTCGAATAGCGCCCGTTCCAGGCGAAGGGTTCGCGCGTCGTCCACGCCTTGATGATGAGATCGTGCGCCTCCTGATACTTCTCGCGGGTGAGCGCGGGAATCTGGCCGTAGCAAAAATTGGTGTCCATCGAGGTGCCGACCGGAAAGCCCGCGATCAGGCGTCCACCCGAGATGCAGTCGAGCATGGCGAATTCTTCGGCGACGCGAACCGGCGGATTGTAGAGCGCGATGGAATTGCCGAGCACGACGAGGCCGACATCCTTAGTCCGGCGCGAGAGCGCGGCGGCGATGATGTTGGGGCTCGGCATCAGGCCATAGCCGTTCTGGTGATGCTCGTTGCAGCCGATCGCATCGAAGCCGACATCGGCGGCATATTCCAGAAGATCAAGATAGGTGTTGTAGACCTCGTGACTCTTCACCGGATCGAACAGCTTCTGGTCGATGTCGACCCACACCGAACGGTTCTTCTCCCGGAAATCGTCCGGCAGATAGGGCCATGGCATCAGGTTGAACCATGTGAATTTCATGGAAGGACTCCCGCGGCTTTTCGATAGCTGTTGGGTAATCCTGACGAAATGTCAGGGCATTGGCAATTGGCCCTGTGCCGCATGCGTTTTCCGTCTCATTTTTCTCCTCTCCCGCCTGCGGGAGGTCGACGCGGCGCAAGCAGCGTCGGGTGAGAGGACATGGTCGGTGACCCCCTCCGCTTCGCTGCGCTCAGCACCGCGCCCGTGAACGGGGGGAGAAAACTTATCTGAAAAGCTTGAAACTATGCGCCGGCGCGCTCGCAAGCGGCTCTGTGAGTTCAAAGCGCAAACCGGTGGCGTCGCGCGCGCAGGCGACGCGACGTCCGCTCGCGAGCTGCATGGCCTGAGCGGCTGCGGGCAAATCGTCGCCCAGGACCACGAACTCGGCGGCGGGCGGCGTCCCCAGGAGATGGACATATAAAGCGTCGGGCTTGCCGGTGAAGCGGACGTCCACGCCGCATCGGGTTTTGCCGTCGAAGCGCGTCCAAGGCCGCGTGCCGTAGATGCCCTCGCCGTTCGCCTTGAGCCAGGCGCCGAAGCCCTTGAGCCGCGCAATCTGTTCGGACGGAATCTGGGCGTCCTCGCCGCGCGGACCGACATTGAGCAGGAGATTGCCGTTCTTCGCCACGGTGTCGATGAACGAATGCACCAGCGACTCGACGGACTCGTAGTCGGCATCGCTGTCGCGCCGGTTGTAGCCGAAGGAATGGCTCATGCCGCGCGTCGCTTCCCATTTCTTGGCCGATATGCGATCGAAGGCGGCATATTCCGGCGTGCGGAAGTCGCAATGCGGCGGCAGCTGCGGGATCACGCCGCGGTTGCGCGATTTCTGCATCGCGATCTTCAACGCGCGATCGACGCGGCGGCGCGCAAACTTGAACCTGAGCAGCATGCGGCGGAACGTCAGCGGCAGCCAGCGATCATTCACCACGCCGTCCGCGATGGCGTTGTAGTAGTCGGCGAACAGCCGCAGTTCGGATTGCAGGGTCGACGGCCAGGAAATGTCGTTCCACAGAATCGATGGTGCATAACGCTCGATCAATTCGCGCGTCTGTGCTTCGGCGTAAGCCGGATAGGAACCGGCCGGCGTCGAGCCCATGAAATCGGCCAGCGTGCGCAGGGGCGCGCGATTGAATGTCCAGTCGATGCCGCCCGAGTAATAGACCCCGAACTTCATGCCCTTGTCGCGCACCGCCTTCGCGAGTTCGCCGACGATGTCGCGCGTGCTGGTCCAATCCTTCTGCTTCGGGTTTTTCACCGCACTCGGCCACAGACAGAAGCCGTCATGATGCTTGGTGACGAGCACGACGTACTTCGCGCCGGCCTCCGAGAAGTGCGCGGCCCATTCGTCGGGCCGCCAATGCGCGAGGCCTCTCAGGAAGGGTTCGCGGAAGTTCTCGTAAGGCGCGTTGCCATAGACCTCGGCATGGTGTTTGGCACTGTCGCTCTCGGGAACCTTGATGGCATTCCAATACCATTCGCAATAAGGCGTCTGCGCCACTGCGATGTCGTAGTTGGTGCGGAAGGTGTCGGCGATCGAGCCCGACTTTGCGGCGAAGGCGGGAATCGAGAACAAGCCCCAATGAATGAAGATGCCGAACTTAGCATCCTCGTACCACTGCGGCACGGGATGGGCGTTCAGGGATTCAAGCGACGCTTCGTAGGCCATCGCGCGAGACTACCAGCCGCGCGCCGTCGCTCAATATGTCATCAGCCGCCGAAGATCTGCGTCAGCATCATCGCCGAGACCACGCCGATCGGAACGATGCCGAAGACGACGAGATTCACCGCCAGCGCCAGGTCGCCGGCATCGCGGCGCCGAAAGCGCGCGGCGGGTTTGGACTTCAACGGGCGGCGGCGAAACATCAAGGCATCTCCTTCTGGCTCCCTGAGTTGGAGATGGTGTTCGCGTCTTTCAAGCCGGATTCTGTCAGCAGCCTGTCATAGGGGCAGAGGCCATCGGTCACGCCCGTTCACGCGATGACGCGGATTTTTCCCAATTTTTCTGCGGCGTCTGCGCCGATTGACCGGAATAACCCGGCACCTGCTAAGGTCTAAGCGCCAGCCATGCATGTCGCGCTCTACAGATCTGCATCCCTGAGTCTCGCGCTTGCCGCGATGCTGTTGCGCGCGGTTTTGCCTGACGGCTGGATGCCGAGCGCTCAAGTCGGGGCGCCTTCTTCACGATCTGCTCGGTTGAGCGTGGCCATCACGATGGCAAAAAATTGCCAACCGAAGGACACGTCCACGCGCCCTGCGCCTTTGCCGCTGTGTCAAGCCTGGCCCCGCCCATATTTGTGAGCATTGCCTTTGGCGCCTGGACGCCGGGCTTCGCCATCACGACGGACTTGACCGACAGGAAGGTCGCCGTCACCGCGGCGCACCGGGCGAACGCGCCGCGCGCGCCGCCACTTTTCGCCTGAGTGCTTTCTTCGCCGCCCGCGCGTTCGCGCGGGCCATGATGTCCTCACGCGAAAGTCTTGTTCATGTTCCACTTCTCATTGCGCCGTCATGGCGCATGGCTTGCCACAATGCTCGGGTTTCTGCCGCAAGCATCAAATGCCCATGGCATCGTGGGCGAGCGTTTCTTCCCGGCCACCATTACGAGCGATGATCCCTTCGCCGCCGACGAGCTTGCGCTGCCGACGATTTCGCTCGGCAATCACGAGGAGGACTACGAGTTCGAGTACACCAAATCGATCGTCCGACACTTCTCGGTGTCGTTCGGCGGGGGTTACGTCGATGCACATCCGCCTGGAGATGCACGTGCGACCGGTTGGGAAAATCTCGAAATCACGCCGACCTGGCAGTTCGTCACCGACGCCGAAAGCGAGTTCGTCTTGTCCGCAGCTTTCAGCTTCGAGATCGGCGGAAGCGGATCCAAGAGCGTGGCCGACACGTTTACCACCTACACGCCCAAGATCCTGTTTGGCAAAGGCTTCGGCGATTTGCCGGACTCGATGGCCCTGTTGCGGCCGCTGGCGGTGACCGGCGTCGTCGGCTACGCCATGCCGGGAACGCATTTGGCTTCGAAGTCGATCGAGTGGAGCGGCGCCGTCGAGTACAGCCTGCTCTATCTCCAGAACAATGTGCGCGATCAGCATCTTGGTGCGTTCGCCGAACGGCTGACGCCCATCGTCGAATTCGCGTTCGAATCGCCGACCGATCGAGGCGGCGGCGGAACGACAGGCACGATC
Organism: Rhizomicrobium sp.; assembly: GCA_035536115.1. Lineage (GTDB taxonomy): Bacteria > Pseudomonadota > Alphaproteobacteria > Micropepsales > Micropepsaceae > Rhizomicrobium. The sequence goes on along the minus strand of DATLOU010000051.1, from coordinate 2,402 downwards.
AATCCCGGTCTCTTCTGGTCGGGTCAATATACGCAGGTTGCCGTCGAGGCCGTGGTTCCCCTAAATCGCGATTCGGGCGACACTGTCGGCGTCAAGGCGCAGCTGCACTTTTACATGGACGACATTTTCCCGGACTCGCTCGGCGCGCCGATCATCGGAGAACGGCAATGACCCTGCGCGCCTTGGCCCTCGGCTTCGCCATCGTCGCGATTGCGGTTCCCGCGATGGCGCACGCCTTTCTTGAAAAAGCCAGTCCGGCAGCCGGCGAGAATGTCCATGCCAGTCCTGCCAAGATCGAATTGCATTTCAGCGAAGCGCTCGAAGGATCATTCAGCGCGATCAGCGTCACGGACGCGGGAGGACATGACGTGTCCGCCGGGCCGAGCGCGGCGAACGGCTCCGAACTCAGCCTACCGCTGAAAGACCTGAAGCCCGGACGTTATCGCGTCAGCTGGCACGCGGTATCTGTCGACACGCATCGCAGCGAGGGAAAATACAACTTCCTGGTCTCTGCGAAATGAAAGCGCTGCTGGGAGGCCTTCTGATCGCGTCCGCGTTCCTTCAGTCGGCCGCGGCGGCGCCGACGGTCACGGTGAGCGATGGCTGGATGCGCGCACTTCCGGGCACGCTCCCTGCCGGTGGATATTTCACGCTGCACAACCCGACAGCGAAGACGCTCGTCCTTCAGTCGGCGTCCTCGCGAGCGTGCGGCATGCTGATGCTGCACAAGTCGGACACGATGGGCGGGATGGCGAGCATGGCCAATGTCGACACGCTCGAGGTCAAGCCGGGCGGAACGCTGGTGTTCTCGCCCGGCGGCTATCACCTGATGTGCATGAAGCCGTCGCTCAAGCCCGGCGACAAGGTTGGCGTGACGCTGCATTTCGCAGATGGGTCGAACGTCCAAGCCGACTTCACGGTGCGCGGAGCCAGGGGCAGGTGAACGTTCCGGCGACGAGAAAGCCATTGCCGTGACCGGTCTCTTCGCCATCACGCGCGCATTGCACTTTCTGAGCGCCATGACGCTGTTCGGCGCCAGCGCCTTCGGCTTTCTGGTGCGCAGCAGGCTTCATGGCGAAACCGGTTTGCCACGCTCGCTCTTTGCCATGTGTGCCGCCGTGGCGTTTCTCACCACGCTTCTCACGATCGGATTCGTCGCCGACCAGATGACGGGCACCGAGGGCGCAATCTTCGATCCTGCGTTATGGCGGGCGGTCGCGGGCGACACGCTCTATGGCGAGTTGGCGCTGGTGCGTGCGCTCCTGTTCCTGATGTTTCTGCTTTCAGCCTGGCTTCGTCCAGGCTGGACGCTCCGCGCCGGCGTGATCCTGGGGGGAGCCGCGCTCATCCTTCTCGGCCCGACCAGCCACGCCTCGCGCTCCGTCGCCTCACCCTATGTGGTCCTGCTGGCCGCCAACGACGCGGTGCACCTCCTGGCAGGCGGATTTTGGCTGGGCGGCCTTGTCGCGCTCCTGCCCGTCACGCTGGCGAAGCCGCGCGACATACCTGAGTTGCTGGCGCGCCTGCGCCTGTTCTCCGCCTGGGGCATGGCGGCGGTCGGCGTGCTTGTTCTGGCTGGCAGCGCAAACGCGATTGCCATTCTCGACATGCAAGGCATGCGCTGGTCCGAGAGCTATCTCGACTGGCTGGCGATCAAGCTGGTGCTGGCGGCGGTGATGATCGCGCTCGCGCTCACCAACCGCTTCGGACTGACGCCCGCGATCGCGAAGGGCGAGAAGGAGGCCGCAGAGACCCTGTCCTGGACGCTGTTCGCGGAACTTTCCTGCGCCGCGCTGATTCTCTTGGCGGTGGGCATTTTGGGCCTGACCGCGCCGATGCAGATGTGAGCAGAGCCGGACTCGCAATTAGTTTCATTTGAAACTATATTCCTTCCGACAAAACGGAATCGCGAAGGAGGCCGGCCATGGCGCCTTGGGACAACCCCATCGGAACGGACGGTTTCGAGTTCGTCGAATATACCGCGCCCGACGTCGCCGAACTCTCGGCGCTGTTCGAGCGCATGGGCTTTCGCGCCGTGGCGCGCCACCGCTCCAAGGACGTCACGCTCTTTCGCCAGGGCGAAGTGAACTTCATCGTCAACGCCGAACCCGACAGTCACGGATCGCGCTTCGCGCGCGAGCATGGTCCGAGCGCCTGCGCCATGGCGTTTCGCGTCAAGGACGCGCCCAAAGCCTATGCCAAGCTGATCGAGCGCGGCGCGACGCCGTTCCACAACCAGGTCGGCCCGATGGAGCTCAACATCCCGGCCATCGAAGGCATCGGCGGCAGCGTGATCTATCTCGTTGACCGCTATGGCGAGCGTTCCATCTATGACGTCGATTTCGTGCCGACCGATGCGTCGAAAGGTCTGGTGCACGACGGCGCAGGCCTCAGCGCCATCG
>DATLOU010000050.1:0-2095 GCA_035536115.1 Rhizomicrobium sp. | reverse complement strand
CGATCCTTTCCATCCTGCGCGAAGCCGGCGCGAAGACCGTCACCAAGGGCAAGTCCATGGTGACGGAAGAGATCGCGCTCAATCCCTTCCTCGAAGCCAACGGCATCGTGCCGGTCGAAACCGATCTCGGCGAATATATCGTCCAGCTCCGTCACGAACCGCCGAGCCATCTCATCGCGCCGGCGTTCCATCTCACCAAGGAGCAGGTCGCGGAGACCTTCCGCGAGGTGCATACCGAGTTCGATCCCAACCGTTCGCTGGTCGAACGCAACACGCTGGTGCAGGAAGCGCGCGCCGTCCTGCGCGCCAAGTTCGAGGCGGCGGATGCCGGCATCACCGGCGGCAATTTCATCACGGCCGCCGAAGGCGCGGCGATCATCGTCACCAACGAAGGCAACGGCGATCTGACGCGGCTTCTGCCGAAGACCCATATCGTCGTCACCGGCATCGAGAAGATCGTGCGCGACATGAACGATGCCGCGGTGCTCCTGCGTCTTCTGCCGCGTTCGGCCACGGGCCAGGCGATCTCCACGTATGTCAGCATCATGGCGGGCCCGGTCGGCGAACGCGACGAGCAACGGAGTTTCCATGTCGTCCTCGTCGACAACGGCCGCTCCAAACTCCTCGGCACCGAGGCGCAGGATGTTCTGCGCTGCATTCGCTGCAGCGCCTGCATCAATCACTGCCCGGTCTATGGCGCGATCGGTGGGCACGCCTATGGCGCGACCTACATGGGACCGCTCGGCGCGGCGCTGAATCCCGGCATGATCGGCGTTGCCGAAACCGGACATCACGCCAACGCCTCGACCTTCTGCGGGCGTTGCGCCGAAGTGTGCCCGGTGATGATCCCGTTGCCCAAGATCATGCGCTACTGGCGCGCGGTCGAGCATGCTGAAGGTCTGGCGCCCAAATCCATCACCTTCGGTCTTTCGCTCTGGGCCTTCGCGGCGAAGCACCCCCTCCTCTACCGCTTCGGTGCGTCGCTTTTGGCGCGCCTGCTGAAACTCATGAGCCGCGGCGGCGCGGTACATTCGCTGCCGCTGATGAAAGGTTGGTTTGCGGTGCGCGATTTTCCTGCGCCGCAAGGCAAGACCTTTCACGAGCAATGGCAGACGCACCGATGAGCCGCGAACACATTCTCTCCGCCATCCGCGCGCGCAAGCTGATCCAGGCGCCGACCCCTGGCGCCTACACGGCGCCGAAGACCGAAGGCGACCTCGCCGAAGCGTTCGCCAAGAAACTCTCCGCGCAACAGACTGACGTGCGCATGCTGGACAGCATGCGCGACGTTCCCGATGCCATCGCCGACATCCTGCGCGGCCGCAACATGGCGGCCGAAATCCGCATTGCGCCAGACTCGGAGCTCGCCGGGCTCGACCTTCCCAATGTCGAGGTCAGGCGCGAGCCACCCGGCCAGTTCGATGCCGCGGTGACATTCGCCTCCTTCGCCATCGCCGAAACCGGCACGCTCGCCTATGCCTCGGGCAAGGGCAGCCCGGCGTCGTGGCATTTCCGCCCGCTGCTCGAGATCGCCATCGTGCGCGCCGGCACGGTGGTCGGCGAACTTGAAGACGTTCTCGCGGCGCTCAAGTCCAGGGGCGGAATACCCTCGACGCTCAACCTCGTCTCCGGCCCGTCGCGCACCGGCGACATCGAGCAGACGATGGAGCTTGGCGCGCACGGCCCCAAGTCGCTCGCGGTCCTGGTGTTGAAGAGTTGAAAAATCGCGTTGCGATCACAACGCATTTATGGGGATATAGCGCAATTGGGAATTCGACCGTGACGGTTCAAGAGCCGCCTCGATTCTTACAAAATAAATCTCAAGAAAAATTCCGCCGGCGAAAGTTATCCAACAGCGTGCAGAACGATGAGGCGCGGATTGCCTCTGGATTTACCCCGCAGTGAACGCGAAAGTGTTGGATAAGCCTCAGCGCGGGATGTAGCCCAGGATCTGCGCCAGCATGAAGCCGCAGACGGCGAAGACCGGCGACAACGCCATGAACATGACGACGAGCCCAAGCGCGGCGGATTTACCGCGTCTCAGCGCCGGCGCGAAACTTTGGCCTGGCGCTGCATAGGCAAACTGCGCACGCAT
>DATLOU010000049.1:0-20392 GCA_035536115.1 Rhizomicrobium sp. | reverse complement strand
GCCTTGGAGCGATGCGATCGAGACGCCACCCGACGCGGCGGACACATCGAACGTGCCATCGACCGACACGTCGCTGGAACTGGCGATGCTACCTGAACCGGAGAGCGCCAGCGTGCCGGCAGAAATCGTCGTGCCGCCGGTATAGGTGTTGGCGGCGGTGAAGGTGACGGTGCCGCCGCCGTCTTTGGTCAGATTGCCTGTTCCGCTGATAACACCTGCGAAGGTGCCGTCGGAATTCTGGTTGAACTCGAGCGTGGCGTTGTCGGTCAGTGACGAGCCGCCAAGACTGTTCGTATCGCCACTCAGTGTGCCACTCGTGACAGTCCAGTTCTGCGTGCCCGATCCCGTCAAGGTCCAGGTCGAGGTACCGACCTTGTTGAATGTCGAAAAGCCCTGATATTGCTGCGTCGCTCCAATGTTGCTGACATTGAACGTATCGCTGCCGCTGCCGCCAAGCTGGAGGGTGTCGCTGCCGGTATAGATAACAGTGCCAGTGATGCTCGAACCCGTTTCGACGGTGAGCGTGTTGCCGGTCGAGCCTGTGATCTTGATCGCGACCGTACCCGTCGTTGTGATGACGCCGGCATTGTCGATGCTCGACGAACCCGAACCGACGAGGCGGATCGCCCTGGCGGTCGCGACGTTTCCGGTCCCAGCGATCGTTCCGGTATTGGTGATCGTTGTCGAAGTGTCACTGAACGATACGACCCCGATATCGGCGCCGGAAATGGTGCCCGCATTGCTGATCGTCGCGATATCGTTTCCGCCGCCACTGCTGCCACCAGCAAAAACACCCACAGACGCGAAGGTCGTATTCGTCTCAGTCGCTGTGATGCTGCCGCCGGCGAGGTTGATGACGTTCAATGTCCCGTCCGACTCGACAGCCGTTCCGGTCGTCCCCGTTCCGCCGTCCGCTGACACGTTTCCCGAATTCGTCAGAGCGAGTGACTGCACGGCAAATACGCCGAGTGTACCGTTCGCATTGGAGCCGGAAGCGGAGATCGTTCCCGTGTTGGTGAAATCGATGGCATCGGACTGAATCGCGACCGCCTCGGACGCGCTGGCGGTGGCCGAAATCAGCCCGGCATTCGATCCCGTCACCATCGTTGATGCGTTCACGCCGATGGCGTTCGCGGTCGGATCAGTCGAAGTGGTTGCGACTGAAATCACGCCCGCCTGATTGTTCGTCAAATCGATCGACCCCGACGTGGATATGCCATTGACCCTCGGATTGTTGGCGCCGTCATCGGAGATGGTGCCGTCATTTGTGATGATATTGGTTGCGCCGAGGACGAAACCTTCCACCACACCTTTAACGGTCGCCATGGGTTGAACGTCGATTGTCAAACCGGTCTGCGAGCCATCGCCATAACCGGCCGGATTGCCGTCCGTTGTTCCCGTGCAGGTGACGGTTGTGCCCGCGGGCGGTTGGCCCGATGAGAAGGCCGGCGTGCAATCCGCTTGCGCCGCTTCTGGAATGGCGAGTGCGCCGGCGAAGACCAGCAGATGAATCAGTCTGCGAATTGGCACAGTCGTCGCAGCAGCGTCGCGCTGTCGCGGCACAATCGGAAACCCCACGTCTACCCCCGCTCGAATCGCCTTGTGAAAAAATCGATTTCTTCAAGCGTTAAGCAGAGAATTGGAGATTCGCAAATGTTTTCCAAGACTTACGAAGTAATTGAATAGGTCAGATTACTTTACGTGATACGTGTAGATTGTATTCATACGCTGGTCATTCCGACCCGCCGAGTTGTGTTCGATGCGCGTTTGATTAGGCTCGTCTCGCTGGGGAGGCTTTTATGACGATCCAAACCGCAACTGCGTTGGAGCGCGCCCGCGACGAAGCCTGGTCGACGCCGCTTGACACGCTCGACGTCAGCAAGGCCGAGCGCTTCGCCAGCAACACGCATTGGCCGTTCTTCGAACGCCTGCGCAAGGAAGCGCCGGTGCATTACTGCGCGCAGAGCCTACATGGCGCCTATTGGTCGATCAGCAAGTTTCACGACATTGTCGCGGTGGATGCGAACCATCGCGTCTTCTCCTCGCAGAACAACATCGTCATCGGGGACAACCCGCCGGACTTCGCGCCGCCCATGTTCATCGCGGAGGATCCGCCCAAGCACGACGTCCAGCGCCATGCCGCGGCGCCGGCGGTGGCGCCCGCGCGTCTTGCAGATCTCGAGGCGCTCATTCGCCAGCGCGTCGGCCAGATCCTGGACGGCTTGCCGCGCGGCGAGACGTTCAATTGGGTCGAGCACGTCTCGATCGAACTGACCACGCAGATGCTGGCGACGCTGTTCGATTTTCCCTGGGAAGACCGCCACCTCCTGCCCTATTGGTCCGACACCACGACATCGTCGGAGACTGTCGGCAACGCCAGCATCACGATGGAGCGGCGCCGGGAAATCCTGATGGAATGCCTCGCCTACTTCACCCGGCTGTGGCACGAGCGCAAGAAGGCGGCGCCGAAGTTCGATTTCATCTCGCTCCTGGCGCACGATCCCGCGACAAGCGATATGGTCGACAATCCCTTCGAATATCTCGGCAATCTGATGCTGCTCATCGTCGGTGGCAACGACACGACGAGAAACTCGATCACCGGCGGGCTGTTCGCGCTGAATCAGAATCCCGACGAATACGAGAAGCTCAGGCAGAACCCCGCGCTCATCACCAACATGGTCTCCGAAATCATTCGCTGGCAGACGCCGCTCGCGCATATGCGGCGAACCGCTCTCGAAGACATCGACTTCAAGGGCCACCGGATCAAGAAAGGCGACCGCGTCGTGATGTGGTACGTCTCGGGCAACCGCGACGAGGAGGTGATCGAGCGCGCCAACGAGTTCATCATCGACCGCGAGCGCTCGCGCCATCACGTCTCGTTCGGCTTCGGCATCCATCGCTGCATGGGCAACCGCGTGGCGGAGATGCAGCTGCGCATCCTCTGGGAAGAAATCATGAAGCGGTTCCCTAGGATCGACGTCGTCGGCGAACCGGAACGCGTGTCGTCGAATTTCGTCTTGGGCTACACCAAGCTGCCGGTTCGCATTCCAAACTGAGCTCGCTCCAGGATCCGGAGCGCATATAGCAGCATGCGCCGCGCATATTGTGTGCCCGGCCCCTATCTGCTCTCCTCCGTCGGCAAGGCTCGGGACGGAAAAGATGGCACGATCGGCAGACTATATCGGGGCAACTGGCATCGGTGTCAGCGACTTGAAGCGCTCTTCCGGCTTCTATGTCCGTGCGCTCGGCATGCAGGAGATGCACAAGATCAGCATCGACTATATGGACGAGATCATTCTCGGCCATGAAGGTCGCAACGCCGTCGTGCTGATGCATTATACCGACGGCTCCCAACGCAACTACAAGGACAATCCCGTCAAGCTCGTCTTCTATGTCAGCGATCCGAAGGCGGTCGCGGCCCGCATTCGCGCCGAAGGGTGCGAAGTGACGCGCGAGCCGGAGCCGCTGCCGTCATTCGGAAACAATGTCGTCGGCCTCGCAAAGGACCCGGACGGTTACGTCATCGAACTGCTGCAGGCGCCGCCGCCGAGGCCGTAGGTCCCCATGCTTCGACACGCTCAGCAATGAGGATTTGGGCTAACCCTCATCCTGAGCTTGACGAAGGATGAGGGCGACGACCGTGCGCGACAACATCCGCGACGCGCCGGTTGATCCAGTCCGCCAGATCCTGCCAGACGAGCTTTGCCTCGAGGTCGCGCAGCAGCATGTGATAGCCGTGCTCGTATCGGTGGACTTCGGCGCGATCGCCAAGCCCCTTCACCACCGCTTCGGTCGGTTCCTTGGGAATTACCTGATCGTTCTTGCCATAGAGAAAGAGAATGGGCGGTGTCGTCGCGGGTAACGCGTCGGGCGCGTGGCGCGCTTCGTCCATCAAGTTGACGAGACCATAGACGGCATCGGCGCGCGTGGAGTGCTGGAACAAGGGATCGCGCGACAGCGCGCGCAACATGGGGATGTTGTCCGACGGCCAGATTTTCAAGCCGTTTCCCGAAACGTGCATTCCCGGAAAGGTGTGCGAAGCGAGCCACAATGCCGTGCGATAGGAGAGCGGCATGTCCGAGCGCGACCAGACGGCGGGCGCGACGAGGATCACGCCATCGACGTTCGGCGCGTCGCTTCGCGCGAGTGCAGAAAGGACTACGGCACCGCCCATGCTCTCGCCCAAGGCGAACACCGGCGCGCCGGGATATTTTCGTCGTGCCGCAGCGACGGCGTCCGAAAGATCATGGCGCAGCACATCGCCGCCGGCCCAGAGCCCTGGATGTTCCGATTGGCCGAAACCGCGCTGGTCGTACGCGAGCGTGGCGATGCCGTGGTCGGTTAGCCATTCGCCGACCGGCGTGAAGGCGTTCGAATAGTCGCTCATGCCGTGCAGAGCGACGATGACCGCCTTCGGGTGGGCGGGACCCCAGATGCGCAACGGCAACGTCTCGCCGTCGCGCGTCTGGAAGGTCGCTTGCATCAGCGTCGGCACGGCATCGTCGACACCATGCGGCGCGAGCACTGGCGCGCATGCGGCCATCAGGACGAAAGCAACCGCCGCACACGCCTGCGCAAGGTTGGGAGCAATTCGCGTTCGAACCATGGATTCTGCTTCAGCCAGCCATTGTTGCGCCAGGACGGATGCGGCAACGGGAAGTAGCGCGGACCATAGTCGCGCCACGCCCTCACCGTCTGCGTCATATTGGATTTTGCAGAATCGCCCAAGTGCCAGTTGAGTGCGTAGGACCCGGCGAGAAGAATCAGCTCGATGCGCGGAAGAGCCGCCATCAGACGGGTTCGCCAATGCCGGGCGCAGATGGGCGGCGGCGGCCGGTCGGAGCCGTCGGCGTCATAGCCGGGAAAACAGAACGCCATTCCCGCGAGCGCAATGCGGCGCTCGTCATAGAATTCCTCGCGCGTCACGCCCATCCAGGCGCGCAGGCGATCGCCGCTGGTGTCATTGAACGACTGGCCTGAATGATGCACGCGTATGCCTGGAGCCTGACTGGCGACGAGAATTTTCGCGCTGGCTTTCGCGTGGATCACCGGGCGCGGCTCGAGTTCCGCTTCGCAAATCCGGCAGCTACGGATTTCCGCAAGCAGTCGCGTGAGGTTTTCGCTCATCAATCGCCGCGCAAGAGGCCGCGGGCGATGACGATCTGCTGGATCTGGCTGGTGCCCTCATACAGCCGGAAAATGCGCACGTCGCGATAGAAACGCTCGATGCCATAGTCGGCGACATAGCCGGCACCGCCGAAGATCTGCACCGCCTTGTCGGCGACGCGGCCGACCATTTCGGAGGCGAAGTATTTTGCGCACGCCGCTTCCATCGTGACGGTCTGACCCGCGTCGCGCTTGGTCGCGGCATCCAGCACCATGCAGCGCGCGGCATAGGCTTCGGTCTTGCAGTCGGCGAGCATGCCTTGGATCAGTTGGAATTCGGCAATCTTCTGGCCGAACTGTTCGCGCTGGCGCGCATAATTCACGCTGTCCTCGATCAGCCGCTCCGCCACGCCGACGCAGACACCGGAGATGTGCAGGCGGCCGCGATCCAGGACCTGCATCGCGACCTTGAAGCCTTCGCCCTCCTTGCCCAAACGCAAGGAGGCGGGAACGCGCGCATTGTCGAAATTGACGTCGCAGATATGGGCGCCCTGCTGGCCCATTTTCTTTTCCGGTTTGCCAACCGAAATGCCCGGCGTGTCGGCAGGCACGATGAAAGCGGAAATGCCGCCGGCGCCTTTGCGCTCCGGGTCGCTGCGCGCCATGAGCGTAAACATGCCGGCGCGGTTGGCATTGGTGATGAATCTCTTGGTGCCGTTGACCACATAATGATCGCCATCCCTGATGGCCGTCGTGCGCACGGAAGCCGCGTCGGAGCCGGCTTCCGGCTCCGTCAGGGCAAAACTCGCCACAACCTCGCCGCTGGCGAGCTTCGGCAGCCACTCCTTCTTCTGTGCTTCGGTGCCGAACATCACCACGCCCTGGCTGCCGATGCCGACATTGGTCCCGATCACCGAGCGGAACGCCGGCGAGGTGTGGCCGAGTTCCATCGCCACCAGCACTTCCTCTTCCATGGTCAGACCGAGGCCGCCATATTCGACCGGAATCGAGAGGCCGAAGAGGCCGAGTTCGCGCATCTCGGAAATGATGCTCTCCGGTACGCGATCTTCTTCGGAGACTTTCGCCTCGAGCGGCACGCAGGTCTCGCGCACGAACCGGCGCACGGTCTCAAGAAGCTGGTCGCGGGTATCACGGTCGAGCGGCATGACTGTCTCCTCTGCTTGCGAGATTAGCGCAACGCAAACGGATGTGCAGGCCCGTCGGCTGTGCCATAGTCGTCGACGATGCTTCTCTCCGTCCTCGACCAGTCGCCGATCCGAAAAGAAGGGACCGCGGCCGACGCCGTGGCGGAAACCATCGCGCTCGCCAAGGCTTGCGACAGGCTGGGCTACCATCGCTATTGGCTGGCAGAGCATCACAACAGCAACTCATTCGCCGGATCCTGTCCGGAAATCCTGATCGGCCGCGTGGCGCAGGAAACCCGACACCTGCGCGTGGGTTCGGGCGGCGTGATGCTCACGCATTACAGCCCGCTCAAGATCGCCGAACAATTCCGCATGCTCGAAGTGCTCAATCCCGGGAGAATCGATCTCGGTCTGGGACGGGCGCCCGGTTCGGACCAAATGACGGCGCGCGCTCTGCAATCGGGTCCGCAAGCCTGGCCGATCGACGTCTTTCCCAGTCAGGTCCAGCTGCTCAGGCAGTTCCTGGACGATTCCGCCGGCAAGGATGCATTGCCCGACGATCACCCCTATCGCGGCATTCACGCCATGCCGCGCGGTGCGACTCCTGGTCCTGAACTTTGGATATTGGGCTCGGGAATCCATGGCGCCGTCTATGCCGCCGAGCTCGGCCTGCCGTTCAGCCACGCCTATTTCATCAGCGCCGACGGCAGCGAGGATGCAGCTGCGGAGTACCGCTCGCGCTTCAAGCCAAGTGCCGCCTGCCCGCAGCCGCGCGTCTCTCTAGGCGTCGCGGCGCTTGTCGGCGACAGCGAAGACGAAGCGCGCCGGCTCGCGGCGTCGCGCAATCTTTGGGTGGTGCGGCTTCTGACCGGACGACCGATCCCGTTTCCCTCGCCGGAAGAAGCGCTCGCGCAACCCCTGACGGCACAGGAGGAGAAGCTGCTTTCGACCGTTGCGAAACGCTCCATCGTGGGCACCGGCGAACAGGTTCGTGCGAAATTGACAACGCTTGCCGAAGCACATGGCGCCGAAGAACTGGTCGTCGTCACGATCACATATGACTACGCCTCGCGCCTGCGCTCTTACGAGTTGCTGGCGAAGGCGTTCGGCCTTGCCGCAACCTGACCAGACGTCACACGACCGGTAGCAGTCCGATCATCGCGCCCGTCATGCCGCTGGCCATCGTGCCGGAAACGATGGCGCGCATCGCAAGCGGTACGATCTCGTCGCGCCGATCGGGCATCAACGTGCTCATACCCGCAATCATGATGCCGACGGAGCCCAGATTGGCGAAACCGCACATCGCGTAGATCATGATCAGCGTGGCGCGCGGATCAAGGCTCGCCGGCGGCAGAGCGGCAAGCCGCAAATACGCCACGAGCTCGTTCAGGATCGTCTTCGTGCCCATCAGGCTTCCTGCCAACGTGGCCTCGTGCCAGGGCACGCCATAAAGCCAGACCACCGGCGCAAAGAGCCAACCGAAGATCCGCTCCAACGTCAGCGGCGTGCCCCAGACCGGTGGAACCAGCGTCAGGATTTCGTTGGCGAGCGCGACGAGTGCCAGCATCACGATGAGCATGGCGACGATCTGCAGCCAGATCTTGAGCCCATCTTCAGTGCCGCGCGCGACCGCATCCATGCTCGAGCGGTAACGCGCTTCACTGGACTGATCGGCGCTCCCGGTTTCCACATCACCCGGAACCATGATGCGCGCCACGATGATCGCCGACGGCAGCGACATCATCGACGCAACCAGGATATGTCCGATCGCGCCGGGCACCACGTTCCTCAGGATCGTCGCGTAGAGGGCAAAGACGGTGCCCGCAACTGTCGCCAGTCCAACGGTGCACAATATGAAGATCTCCGAACGGGTAATGCGCGCAAGATAGGGACGAATAAGAAGCGGCGCCTCCACCATGCCGAGGAATATTGTGGCGCCGGCGCCCAGCCCGATTGCACCGCCGAGCCCCATGACCCGCCTTAAGACATAGGCAATCGCACTGATGACGATCGGCAGGATGCGCCAGTGCCAGAGCAGCGCCGAAAGCGCCGAGATCACGATCACCAGCGGCAGGACGCTGAAGGCGAAACCGGCGAAATCAGACGCATTCCCGATGGTCGTCGGCGCGCCGCCGCCGATGACGCCAAACACGAACGAAGTGCCGGCGCGTGTCGCGGTGGTCAGCGCGCCGACTGCGCCGTTGAGGCCGAAGAGCGCCTCCTGTGCCAATGGGACTTTCAGGAGCAGAAGCGCCAACGCCGCCTGCAGCGCGAGACCGCCCACGACGACGCGCCAGGGAAAGGCGTGGCGATCTTCGGACAGCACCCATGCAAGAGTAAGGATGACGCAGATTCCCAGCGCCGACTGAAGATGCGGTAGAAGTGTCACGCCTGATTCCCCGATGAACAATGAGCTTAGGGTAAATCGCCGCCAAGAAAAGCCGGCCTCGCATGACATGCACAGCCCGAGCCGCTAGAATCACGCGCGAAGTGGGGGCGCCAAGGTGAGCTGGATCGAGATTGTTGCAGCCATTCTGGGCGTCGTGAACATCGTCCTGCTCGTCCGGCGCAGCATCTGGAACTATCCGTTCGGCATCGTGATGGTGAGCCTGTATGGCGTCGTCTTCTTCCAGGCGCGCCTCTTTTCCGATGCGCTGTTGCAGGTCTTCTTCTTCGTCGTGCAAATCTACGGCTGGTGGGTCTGGTACCATGCGCGCGACAGCGCGGGTCTCGTCAAAGTCGAAGTGATGAGTGCGAGTTCGCGCCTGATCTGGCTTGGCGTCATCGTCGCCGCGACAGCCACGGAGGGCTGGTACCTCGCCCACTATACGAGCGACTCGGCACCGTGGATGGACGCCAACACCACGGCGATGAGCGTGGTCGCGCAATATCTTCTCTCCATCCGCAAGATCGAGAATTGGATCCTCTGGATCGTGACCGATGTCGTGCAAATCGGTCTCTATTATTGGAAGGGACTTTACCCGACGACCGGCCTCTACATTCTGTTCCTCATCCTGTCGTCGGTCGGACTTTATGAATGGCTGCGCGAGTGGCGCGCGCACCCGGTGGGGGTTCCCGCTTGAGGACCGTCTGTCTGCATGGACCGGAGTCGACCGGGAAGTCGACGCTGGCGCGCGAACTCGCTGCGCGCTTCGGCAGCGTTGCCGTACCCGAATTCGGCCGCCTCTATTGCGAAATCTTCGGCAATGACTGCGATGTCGAGGATCTGCGTGCCATTCGTCGCGGCCATGATCTTCTCGCGGCTGCGGGCAGGCGCAAGGCGCGCGCCATCCTCATTCTCGATACCGACGCCGTCATGACTGCCATCTGGGCCGACATCCTCATCGGCACGCGCCCTGCCGACCTCGATCGCGTCGAAGATCCAGCCGATCTTTATCTGCTGTGCGACGTCGATGTGCCGTTTGCACCCGATCGCATCCGCTATTTTCCCGATCCCGCCGCGCGCGCGAAGATGTTTGCGCAATGTCGGACCGAACTCGAGACGCGCAAGCTCGCCTTCGTCACGATCCAGGGCTCGCATGAGCAGCGCCTGGCAGAAGCCGTCAAGGCCATCACCGAACGCTTTCCGGAGCTATCCGCCGCATGAGCATGTCCACCTCGCGCCCTGGCGAAATTCGCGCATTGGCGGGCGCGCGCGCCATACCGCCGCTCATCCTGGTGCTTTACCACTATTGCGAAGGCCATCATTACCGCAACTTCAAGCCCTTCGACCTCTTGATCGGCCACGGCTATCTCTGGGTCGAGTTCTTCTTCGCGCTGTCTGGCTTCATTTTGACGTATGTCTATGGTGCTAGGGCGCTGGAGTTCCTTCAGGGGCGCACATATCGTGAATTTCTCGTCGCGCGGCTGTCGCGACTTTATCCACTGCACCTCGCGATGCTGCTTTACATTCTCGCGCTGCTGATCGTCCTGAATGCGATCGCGCATGCCACCGGCACGGTGTCGATCTACGAGGAGCAATATCACCCCGTCGTCACCTGGCAGACTTTCATCGCCAACCTGTTCCTGGTGCAGGCCTGGAACATCTTCCCCTATCTCTCCTGGAACGGTGCAAGCTGGTTCGTCAGCGTCGAGTTCCTGCTCTGCCTTCTTTTTCCCATCTACATGATCCTGACGCGTGGCGGCTGGCTCAGCGCATTCGGCCTCATCGTCGCAGGTATCATCGGGCTCGCGATCCTCTCGCTCACCGGCAAGCACGGCCTCGACATCACGTTCCACAACGGCATTTTCCGCGGCATGAGCGCCTTCGCCGTCGGAGTCGGCATGTGCGTGCTCTACAGCGAGACCAAACAGTGGGGCGAGACGCTGCCGGAATGGGCCTGGTCGCTCGCGCAGGCTCTTGTTCTCGTCGCAATGGGCTTCGGCATCTTCGACAATGGCTGGTCGCACACGCCGCGCGATATCTACACTGTCGTGCCGATGCTGGCGCTCGTGTATGTGCTCGCCTTCGATCGCGGCTTCGCGGCACGCTTCCTGCAGACCCGCCCGCTCGCCAAGCTTGGCGAATGGTCCTACGCGATCTACATGGGCCAGACCGCGTGGCTGCAGCTCATCCGCTTCTTCGAAAGCGGCTATCCTTCCAACGACACGCTCGTCTTCGGCATCCGGTTCGGCGATCTCATCTGGTGGCCAGAGCCATTCCTATTGCTCGCGGTCTGCGTTGCCTGGGGTGCGTTTCTCTGCACTTATATAGAGGTGCCGGCAAACCGCGCGCTACGGCACTTTTTCGCGCATGCACCCGCCACGGCTTGACCGCCAAACCAGCCTGCGCCATCACTCTGCCCCTCTTATTCAGCGGGAGTTTTCCTCATGACCATCGAGTTCAAGGGCAAGGTCGCGATCGTTACGGGTGCGGGCGGCGGACTTGGCCGTTGTCACGCCATCGAGCTCGCAAAGCGCGGCGCCAAGGTCGTGGTCAATGATCTGGGCGGCGCGGTCGATGGCAGCGGCGGAAATTCAGCCGCAGCGGAAGCTGTGGTTGCCGAGATCAAGGCGGCCGGTGGTGAGGCGATGGCCAACGGCGCGTCTGTGAGCGACGATGCCGGCGTCGATCATCTCGTCAAGCAGACGATGGATGCCTGGGGTCGCGTCGACATTCTTGTCGCCAATGCCGGCATCCTGCGCGACAAGAGCTTCGCCAAGATGGAGATGAGGGACTTCGACGCCGTGATGCAGGTGCATCTGATGGGCACCGTCAAACCCTGCAAGGCGCTGTGGGAGATTTTCAAGAAGCAGCAATATGGCCGCATCGTCGTGACGACATCCTCGACGGGCCTGTACGGCAATTTCGGCCAGACCAACTACGCAGCCGCAAAGCTTTCGCTGATCGGCTTTATGAACACGCTGAAGCTCGAAGGCGCCAAGGACAACATCAAGGTCAATGCCATCTGTCCGGTCGCCGGCACGCGCATGACGGAGAACTTGATGCCGCCGAACGTGCTCGCCATGCTGAAGCCGGAATATGTCACGCCCGGCGTCGTCTATCTCGTCAGCGAGGACGCGCCGACTGGCGTGATCCTGACCGCAGCCGCCGGGGTGTTTGCCGCCGCGGAGCTGGTCGAGACGGACGGCATCAACCTCGGCCACAACGCGACCGCCGACGACGTCGCCGCCAACTGGGCCAAGATCACCGACTTCACCGGCGCCAAGCACTACACGCAGGGCGGCGAGCAAAGCGCGAAGTTCTTCGCGCGCATCAACGACAAGCCGGTCGTGGGGTAGTGTTCGCTTGTTGCTCATCCTTCGACGGGCTCAGGATGAGGAATGCGCGAGAACCCCATCCTGAGCTTGCCGAAGGATGAGGGCGATGATGGAGGCTCCATGATCACCGGTATCGACCATGTCGCCATCCTCGTTCGCGACTTCGACGCGACGGTCAAAAGCTACGAGACGATTTTTGGACGCGCGCCGAACTGGCTGGGATTCATGCCTGGCGGGCGCCACGCCTGGTTTCAGTTCGACGGCATGGCGCTCGACATCATTGGTTCGGACGGAACGGGACCCGAAGCCGATGCATCGCGCGCCGAGATCGCGAAGTTCGGCGACGCGATCTGGGGCTTGGGTTTTTCCGTTCCCGACCTCGATGCCGCGACGCGACTGTTCGAGCGCCGCGGGCTGAACTTTCTGCCGCGCCATACCACACGGACGACGAACGCCAGCGGCGCGACGCGCAGCTGGGAAGTTGCGGTGATAAAACGGAAGAGTGCGCATGGCGTGGCACTATTCCTTGTCGAGAACAAGCCAGCTGCATCGCCATGGCCCGTGGCACCCCCCAAAGTCGCCGACGAAGCAGCCGTGAGCACGCTCGATCACATCGTCGTCAACACCACCCATCCCGAGCGCGCGACCGCGCTCTATGGCGCGCGACTCGGCCTCGACCTTCGACTCGATCGCACGAACGAACAATGGGGCGCGCGGCAGTTGTTCTTTCGCTGCGGCCAGTCGATCGTCGAAGTCGGCGCCAATCTCAAATTACCGCCAGGCGATGCGCCCGATACATTCGGCGGACTGGCCTGGCGGGTGCGCGATCCGGAGAGCGCGCGCGCCCGCATCGCGGCGGCGGGCATCGATGTGTCGGAGGTACGCAAGGGGCGCAAGCCTGGCACATCCGTGTTCACGGTGCGCAGTGGGACCGGTGGCGTCCCGACCCTCATGCTCTCCGGCAACGAATGAGCGCTCTCAGTCCGGCCCGGCCGACTTTTCGAGCGGTTTCTGTTTGTCGGCGACCTTCGCCATGTCGAGCAGGCGGATGAACTCCGCGCGATAGCCGAAGCGATCGTCGCCACGCGCGGCAACCGCGATGGTGCGCGCCCGGTCATAGTCGAAGTCCTTGATATAAGGATCGTGACGCAGAAGCTGTGCCGTTCCGACGACCGACGCGGCAAAGCGCATGTCCGGCGAGAGCGTATTGAAGTCGGCCGTTGCGTCGGCATCGGTGATCGGACGCTCGATGAGCTTGGACACTTTCTCGCCGGGCAGCTTGTAGCGCATCTTGAGGAAGGCGATCTCGCCGCCCTTCGACGCCTTCACCGGCTTGCCGTAGCGCAGCGGATCGGACATCACGGCCTTGGAACCGACCGGCGTGATCTCATACAAAGCGGTCACCGTCGTACCCGACCCGATGTCGCCGGCATCGACGCGATCATTGTTGAAATCGGTGCGATTGAGCAAACGGGTCTCGTATCCAATCAAGCGGTATTCCGCGACGCGGGCTGGATTGAACTCGACCTGGATCTTCACGTCATTCGCGATGGTGAAGAGCGTGCCGGCGATCTGATCGACAAACACTTTGTGGCCCTCGTTCAGCGTATCGATGAAGGCTGCATTGCCGTTTCCGGCCTGGGCCAGCTTCTGCATCATCGCGTCATTGTAGTTGTCGGTGCCGAAGCCTAGACACGTCAGATAGACGCCCGTGCCGCGCTCGCGGGTGACGAAGTCCTCCAGCGCCTTGGGATCGGTGATGCCGACATTGAAGTCGCCGTCGGTCGCCAGCAGCACGCGGTTGACGCCGCCCTTCATGAAGTTGGCTTCGGCGAGCTGATAGGCCATGCGGATGCCCTCGCCGCCCGCCGTCGAGCCGCCGGCTTCAAGCTGATCGAGCGCCGCCAGGATCTTCGCCTTATCGGCTCCCGACGTCGGCGGCAGCACGACGCCGGCGGCACCCGCATAGGTCACGATCGTGACGCGGTCCTTGGCGTTCAACTGGTCGACGAGGAGATGGAAGGCGCTCTTCAACAGCGGCAGCTTCTTCGGTTCGTCCATCGAACCCGAACTGTCGATCAGGAAGACGAGATTGGCAGGCGGGCGCTCCTTCTTCGGAATGTCGAAACCTTTGATGCCGATATGCAGGATCTGCGTTTCCTTGTTCCAGGGCGTCGGATAGACGCGAATGCTGGCACGGAACGGAACAGTGCGGTTCTCCGGCAGCGGGTAGGAATAGTCGAAGTAGTTCACCATCTCCTCGACGCGGACCGCGTCCGCCTGCGGAAGCGCACCGTCGTTGAGCGCATCGCGCACGTAACCGTAGGATGCGGTGTCGACGTCGATCGAAAAGGTCGAAACCGGCTGCTCCGCGGTCACTACGACCGCATTCGGCTTGGCATCGGGGAATTTCGAGGTGTTGGCGGGCTGCCAATAACCAGGATGCTGCGGCAGCGCCGCGAAGGCGCTGATTCGACCCATCACCATGGGTGAAGGCGGCGGTGCCGCCGCATTCATCGCCTGCTCCCGCGCGGCAGTCACAGTCGTGACAGACGGCTGGGCCGTACTGCTTTTACTCGCCAACTCCGGCTTTTCGGTATTACAGGCGGCAAGAGCGAGGATGAGCGCCGCAGCTACAAGCGCCAAATGCGGTGTGCGTGCCATGAGGATCCCCTGTCCGAGCAGACAAAGGCACGATGGGCGTAAATCGCGCCCGCGCCGCGGCGCGATTGAGGCGGATTTCCGGCCAAGCGATCACGCTCGCGCGAGGCCCGCCTCAAATCCTAACAAAACGTTTCGTCCCACCCCGCGTAATTCACTTTTAACTCCGCAAGGATAACTTCGCTGAGCATCCAGGACGCGAACCGACCGTCAGAGTCGGAAATAGGCCGGGGAAACAAGTGTCGTCAGCTAACCATGACCAGCGCGGTTTGGCCGCGAGCGTCGAGATCGACCTCGACGCCAACGGCGTCGTCCTGAACATCGCGAGCAGCCGGGAAAGCCAGCGCCTGGTCAGCGACGTGAACGAAGGCGAGTCCCTTCTCAACCATATCCATCCGGACGACTACGATTTCTTCCTGGCAAGCGCGCAATGGGTGATGGCGAGTCGCGGCGGCGAACAGACGATCGTCCTGCGCTGGGCACGCGCCAACGGTCGCTGGGCCAAGATCAACGCCACGCTGCGCAGCGACAACGAACACACCGTTCGGGTCGTACTTCGTCCCGACGAAGTCGAACACGCAAGGCGGGCCGAACTCCAGCTTCGCCGGGTCGTGGAAGGTTCTGCGCAAGGTGTGATCGTGCGCACGGCGACGGACATCCTCTTCACCAACGATGCCTTCGCGCACCTGATGGGATTTCCTTCGGTGCGGGAATTGTCGGCGCACACCGAAGAAGAAACCAGGGCCGGCCGAAATACCAACAGCAACGGCGCTATCCATCCCGAAGATCGCGCGCTCATCACCGAACACATTCGCCGCCGTCTCGCCGGCGAAGAAACGATCTCGCGCTACGAGTTTCGCCTGCAGCGGCCTGACGGCACGATCGTATGGGTCGATACCGCAGCAGCCCTGGTGCAATGGGACGGCCAACCCGCTTCGCTGTCCTGGCTCACCGACATCTCGCGCAGGAAGCGCATGGAAGAGGAGCTGATCAAGAGCAAGGAAGCCGCGGAGTTCGCCAATCGGACGAAGACCGAGTTCCTTGCCAACATGAGTCACGAGCTTAGAACGCCGCTCAACGCCATCATCGGATTCGCGGAAGTCATCAAGGATCAGATGTTCGGACCCATCGGTCTCAAGAAATATGCCGACTATGCCAAGGACATCCATAGCAGCGGACGTCACTTGTTGGCCGTGATCAACGACATTCTCGACTTGTCGAAGCTCGAGGCGGGAAAACTCGAATTGCGCGAATCCGAAGTGTCGCTCGACCGTGTCGGCGAAGAGTGCATGATGCTGATCCGCGATCGGGCCGGCAAAAGCAAGGTTCGCCTCATCGGCGAGTTCGAGCCGCTGATGCCGCCCCTGCTTTGCGACGAACGCGCGCTGAAGCAGGTGCTGCTCAATTTCCTGTCGAACGCGGTCAAATTCACGCCGCCGGGCGGTCACGTCACGCTCGGCATCCGCCGCGTCGGCGACGGCGTCGCCATCAGTGTCGCCGACACCGGTATCGGCATGAGCAAAGATGAGATCGCCGTCGCGCTATCCGTGTTCGGTCAGGTCGATTCGAAGCTCGCGCGTCGTCATCGCGGCACCGGCCTGGGAATGCCAATCGCCAAGTCGCTCATCGAACTGCATGGCGGCACCTTGACCGTCGAAAGCACGCCGAAAGTCGGAACCACGATGACGGCGACATTTCCCGCCTCGCGCATCGTCGCGAAAGCCGCCTGACGCTATCGCCCTTTGAACATCGGTTCACGTTTTTCGACGAAAGCCTTTGCGGCCTCGCGATGATCCTCGGTGAAGCCGGTATGGACATGGTGCGTGGCTTCGAGATCGAGGCAGTCATCGACGTCGGCGCCCGATGCGGCGCGATTGATGTTCTCCTTCATGTAGCGATAGGCGACGCGCGGTCCCCTCGCCAGCCTCTGCGCCAGCTTCAACGTCTCGGTCTCGAGCTGCTCGGCCGGCACGACGAAATTGACCAGGCCGAGGCGCAAGGCCGTGCTCATGTCGATGCGCTCGGAGAGAAAATAGAGCTCGCGTGCTTTCGCCGTGCCCACCAGCTGGCTGAGAAAATAGGTGCCGCCGTAGTCGCCGGAGAAGCCGACCTTGGCGAACGCCGTCGTCATTACGGCTTTCTCGGACGCGATGCGCAGGTCGCAGGCAAGTGCCAGTGAAAGACCGGCGCCCGCTGCGGCGCCTGGGAGCGAGGCGATCGTCGGCTTCGGCATCTTGAAGAGCCGGCCGGCCGTCGCGCGCTGGCTGACGCGTTGCGCGTGGATGCGGCTGTCGAGATCGGTGCCTGCCGCCGCGGTCGAGCCGCCGCCTGTGCCTTCCGCCATGCCCTTGACGTCGCCGCCGGCGCAAAAGGCTCCGCCGGCTCCGGTGAGCACGATGCAGGCGACTTCGGAATCGGTTTCGAAGGCTGCTAGCGCCGCCGCCATCGCCGTCAGCATCACGCCGGAGAGCGCGTTTCGCCGCTCCGGCCGGTTCATCGTGATGACGGCGACGCCGTCCTCGACGTGGACCAGAAGATCCTTCGTACCAGTATCAACCGTGCGTTTCGTCATCGCGTCTCTCCATGGCTGGAAGGACAGCGTGACACGGCAATGCGGCCCATTGAAGGGCCGTCACGTCCTGACATGGTGACGCGATGCAGTCACGACAAGGTTCGGATGCATGCCAAATTTGCATGTCTCGCACAACGCGCAATGCATCGATCCCGCTATTGTGGACTCCCGCACACACCCCATTTCTGCGCTGTGGCCGCTTGAGATTGGCCGCAAAAATGGAGTGGGCCATGCAGACATATTTGAACGACGAAGCCATCGGCGCGAAGGCCTTCACCTGGGCGATCATCGCGGCAAGCGCGTTGCTGCTTGTCGAGGTGACATGGCCGCAAGCTTTGCCCGCGCCCGCCGTTGAAAGCGCGGTGGTACAGACGGTGAGCGTCAGCGCCCATCCAGGGCACGTAGCCAAGGCGGGCTGAACGAGACGGATCTTTCGCGCCACGCGCGCCGTTCATGTCCGCTCCGGCTCAACGATCAGGCGCGCGCCGTGGTCGTAGCTGAGGTAGCGCCAGAGCCATTGGATCGCAACCAGCAGGCGATGCTCGAAGCCGGTGAGCAGATAGATGTGGATGAATGCCCAGAGGAACCAGGCGAGCGGGCCGCTCAGACGCGACCAGCCGAAATCGAAGATCGCCGAGTGACGCCCGACGATCGCGGCATTGCCGCGGTTGCGGAAGACGAAATCCGGCGAGGCTTTGCCTTCTCGGATGCTTTTCGCGAGCGCGCGCCCGAGATACTGGCCTTCCTGCTTGGCAACCTGCGCCAGGCCCGCAAGCTGGTTGCCTGAGGCATCGCGCACCAGCGCGGTGTCGCCGAGGACATAGACGTTCGCCAGTCCGGGCACCGAGAGATCGCGGTTCACCATCACGCGGCCGGCTTTGTCCGTCGCTACGCCGAGCAACGCGCCGAGCGGTGACGCCTTCACGCCGGCCGCCCAGATCGCGACGCTCGCGGGAATTATTTCGTCGCCCACCTGGACGCCATCTTTCGTGATCGCGCCGACCGCTCCATTCACGCGCACCGTCACGCCGAGCGCCGCCAGCTTGCGCACGGCATAGTCCGCGAGTTTTTCAGGAAACGCCGTGAGGATGCGCGGACCGGCTTCAAGGAGAAGCACGTTCACCTCTTTGAAGCCGACGCGGTGGAAGTCCTTTGTCAGCGTATAGCGCGCCAGCTCCGCGATCGCGCCTGCGAGTTCGACTCCGGTCGGACCGCCGCCGATCACGACGAATGTCATCAGCCGTCTGCGTGCGGCGGGATCGTCGATCATCTCCGCCTCTTCGAACGCGGTGAGGAGGCGCGAGCGAATGGCGCGCGCGTCGGCGATGGATTTCAAGCTGGGCGCGAAGCGGGCCCAATCGTCGTGACCAAAATAGGCGTGTGTCGCCCCGGTCGCGAGCACCAGGCGATCGTAGGTCAGGACTTTGCCATCGCCCAGAGTGACGCGTTGCGCGCCAACGTCGATGCCGGACGCTTCGCCCAAAACGACATCGACGCTCGGATGGCGGCGCAGCATCCGGCGCACCGGCTCTGCGATGTCGGCCGGCGACAAGGCTGCGGTTGCGACCTGATAGAGGAGCGGCTGGAACAGGTGATAATTCTGCTTGTCGACCAGCGTTACCGGCACGCCCGCCGCACCCAGCCCCTTTGCGACCGCGACGCCCGCAAAACCTGCGCCGATGACGACGACCCTTTCGGTCATGCCGTGATCCTACTCCAAAAACGTCATCGCCCGGTCCTGAGCGAAGGGTCCGGGCGAACCAATTTGACGGAAGAACGGCAGGAAACAAAATGGGTCGCCCGCATGAAGCGGGCGATGACGATTTTTCTGATTAGGCTTGAGATACCGCTACGCCGCCTGCTCTTCCAGCTTCACGTCGTGGCCCCAAAGGCGCTCGACATGTGCCAGGACCAGTTCTTTCGTCTGGTTATGCAGCGGCACGCCGCGATGCATGTTGTGCGCGAGATGGAGCGTGCGATTGCCCTTGAGATCGGCGCTCACCACCTGGATGTTCGGGTCGGCGGTACTGGCATCGAACTGCCGCGCGAGTTTGGAGCGTACCGCGCGATAGCCGCTCTCATTGTGAATGTCTGACACCTTATAGACGCTCTCGTCCGCCTTGTCGTAGAGCGCGAAGAGGCGGAAATCGCGCATGACTTTCGGCGAGAGAAACTGCTCGATGAAACTCTCGTCGCGGTAATTCGCCCAGGCGGTCTTCAGCGTGTCGATCCACGCGCCCTTGCCGGCGAATTCGGGAAACCAATCGCGATCCTCCGGCGTGGGGTCTTCGCAGATGCGCCGGATGTCGGCCATCATGCCATAGCCCAACGCATAGGGATTGAAGCCGCTGTAGCGACGGTCGTTGAAGTCGGGCTGGAATACGACGCTGGTGTGGCTGTGCATGAATTCCATCCACGAACCCTCGGTGATCAGGCCGCGGTCGAACAGCAAATTCATGATCGTGTAGTGGACGAAGGTGGCGCAACCTTCGTTCATCACCTTGAGCTGGCGCTGCGGATAGAAATACTGCGAGAGGTTGCGCACGATGCGCAACGTCTCTCGCTGCCAGGCCTTGAGCGTCGGCGAATTCTTTTCGATGAAATAGAGAAGGTTCTCTTCCGGCAGCTTCATCTCGCCGCTGAACTCGTCTTCCGGATCGACGACGGGTGGCGCACTCGGCGGCTCGACGCCCGCAGGCAAGGTGCGCCAAAGCTCGTTGTAGGCTTCCTCGTCATATTGCGCGCGGCGGCGCCGCTTCTCGAGGACGCGATCCCTGGACGGCTTGGGCGGACGGCGATAGCGGAAGACGCCTTGGTCCATCAAGGCATGCGCGGAATCGAGCGTGGCTTCGACCTCGTCGCGGCCGTGCCGCTCCTCGCAGGCCGCAATGTATTTCTTCGCGAACGCCAGATAATCGAGAATGCTTTCGGCATTGGTCCATTGCCGGAAGAGATAGTTGTTCTTGAAGAAATGATTGTGGCCGAATGCGGCATGCGCCATGACCAGCGCCTGCATCGTCATCGTGTTTTCTTCGAGCAGATAGGAGATGCAGGGGCTCGAGTTGATGACGATTTCGTAGGCGAGCGCCGAATAGCCCATGCGGTAGAGGACTTCCTCGCGCGCGAAGAGCTTGCCGAACGACCAATGATTGTACATCAACGGCATGGCGAGCGAGGAATAGGCGTC
>DATLOU010000048.1:0-2329 GCA_035536115.1 Rhizomicrobium sp. | reverse complement strand
GGGCTTTGGTCCAACCAAGATGGGTGGAGACGTAGGCCCAATAGGCTCGCAAATACTCGCCGACATCGCGCATTGCGGCGATCTTAGCCTTTCCTCGACACTCCGGTCATCCACTGTCGGGTCAATAAATCCGCGCTCTCGGAGCCCGCGAAAACGGCATCGTCGAATGCCGACCTTTACCTGGCGTTTATTGGACCAAGGTCCAACTCGATACGACTTTGACAATCCGGAAAATCACGCGTCGGAACGCGGGAGCTCAATCACCGGACGATCCGACGGCATGTGCAACCGGCGTTGTCGCGATTATGCGCGCCCCGCAGAACGCCTTGTCGTTATCGGACCTGTGTTCCGAAGGTTAGTCGATGTGTGAGCAATCCTGAAAAATCGGAACGCCAGAAGGACATCCAGCATGGATTCAGCGTCCGCAGGGGTCGACCATGATCGCCGCCGACTTTTGGCTACCACGGGGATTGGCATCGCTGTTGCCGGTGCAGCAAGCTTCGTCCCGTGGCAAGCCTCCGCGCAGGCCGCAGGCGATGGCGTTCGTCCCTTCCGTGCCAGTGTGCCTGAGAAAGACCTCGTCGATCTCCGCCAGCGCATCGCCGCCACGCGATGGCCCGACCGCGAGACCGCCAGTGACCAATCGCAGGGCACGCAACTCGCGAAATTGCAGGAGCTGCTGCGCTATTGGGGCACGGATTACGATTGGCGTAAGGCCGAGGCGAGGCTCAACGCGCTGCCTCAATTCATCACAACGATCGATGGCGTGGACATTCATTTCATTCACGTCCGCTCGCGTCATCCGAATGCGCTCCCGATCATCATCTCGCACGGCTGGCCCGGGTCCGTCATTGAGCAGCTCAAGATCATCGGTCCGCTCACGGACCCGACCGCGCATGGAGGCCGCGCCGAGGACGCATTCGACGCCGTGATCCCGTCGCTGCCGGGCTACGGCTTCTCCGGCAAACCCACCGGCACTGGCTGGGACCCTGACCGCATCGCGCGCGCCTGGGCCGAGCTGATGAAGCGCCTCGGCTACACCCGTTACGTCGCGCAGGGCGGAGACTGGGGCGCGCCGATCTCAAGCGCGATGGCGCGCCAGGCCGCGGCAGGATTGCTCGGCATCCATATCAATTTGCCGGCGACGGTGCCGCCTGAGGTGGCGGCCGTGCTCGGCGGCGGACCTGCGCCGGCGGGAATGTCCGACAAAGAACGCGCGGTGCTCGAAGGGCTCCGGGCGAACGCAATGAAAGGGAATTCAGGGTACTTCACGATGATGACCGCGCGGCCGCAAACGGTCGGCTACGGCGCGAACGACTCGCCGGCCGGCCTTGCGGCATGGATACTCGTACATCCGGGCTTTGCGCAGTGGAATTACGGCAACGACCCCAAACAGTCACCGACGAAGGACGACGTGCTGGACAACATCACGTTGTACTGGCTGACGAACACCGCGACCTCGGCAGCGCGCCTGTACTGGGAAAACGGCGCACGAGGCAGCGTTATTGTTGCGGCCGCGCAGAAGACCATCGACATCTCGCTCCCGGTCGCAATCACTGTATTTCCAGATGATGTCTATCGAGCGCCGGAAACATGGGCCCGGCGCGCCTACCGCAACCTCATCTACTTCCACGAAGTCGACAAGGGCGGACACTTTGCCGCCTGGGAACAGCCTGAGCTTTTTAGTGCGGAGTTGCGGGCCGCCTTCGGACCACTGCGTCGCTGAAGGTCGGTCGCAATTCAACTTAAGCGAAGAGGTGAACCATGCTGACGAAAATGATGGCGGCGGTAATCATCGCCGCAGGCGTACTCGCGCTACATGCGGCGCAGGCGCAGCAGGGAATTAAGCGTACTGATCTCCAGCAGCACGATCTCAGCGCCCCTGGGCGCGAGGTCATTCAGGTGCGCGTTGATTTCGCCCCAGGGGTTGCATTTCCCCCGCACAGCCATCCGGGCGAAGAGATCGTCTACGTCATCGAAGGCCTGCTGGAGTATCAGGTCGACGGCAAGCCGCCGGTGACGCTCAAGGCCGGCGAGGTTTTGTTCGTCCCGGCTGGAACGGTCCACGCGGCGAAGAACGTCGGCAGCGGCAATGCGGCGGAGCTCGCCACCTATATCGTCGAAAAAGGGAAGCCGCTCGTCGTGTTGGGCAAGTGAGAGGAGCTAGTCATGAGCGCTACTGAAGTGCGCAGCGAGAGTGCAAACGAGACGACGAAACCGAGGTGGGTCGACATGAAGCTTGAGGTCGTCGTCATCCCCGTTGCTGACGTCGATCGTGCCAAGCGCTTTTACGGCGGCTTGGGCTGGAGGCTCGACGCCGATTTCGTCG
>DATLOU010000047.1:0-14529 GCA_035536115.1 Rhizomicrobium sp. | reverse complement strand
GTCAGATGTGTCATCGCCCATCAAATCGGAGATTGTCGAACAGCCCGCCGTGCAGGCTGCGATGGCGAAAACCGCCGCGAGGCGTACCAAGGTTCTTGTCATGCTCTCATTCCTCAGCCTCGTCGAAATGCTTGGCCCACGGTATACAGGTGCGCCCTACCCGATCCAAGCAGAAGTCCCTGCCAGAGCAAAGAAATCTTGTGGCAGCCAGACCTTACGCCGTTGTTCACAATGCTTGCGGAACCATGCCTGCGCACGATAATTGTTCCACTCAGCGGGCCGGTGATGATCATGCAGAAGAAGCTCGGCGATTCGGGAAAAAACGCCAACACCCAAGACACGGCAAAAGACGCTCCTAATCCGAATCTTTACGCGCTTGGCGACGCGGGCGAATTTGCGCGAAACATGGTTCGGGTCGGTCAGCAGTCGCAGCGCCTCCTGTCCGACTTTTTCAAACGTCAATCTTCGGCAGACAAGGAGCCGCTCGATCCCCTCAACCTTGCTGAACCCTTCTTCGCCCTCGTAAGGGCAATGGCTGCGAATCCGGCTTCGATCATCGACGCGCAGTTTCGGCTCTGGCGCGATTTTATGTCCCTGTGGGAAGTCACCGCTCGAAAAATGCTCGGCAGTCAGGTCGATCCGGTCATTTCGCCAAGACTTGGCGATAAGCGGTTCAAAGACAAGGACTGGCAAGACAATCAGATATTCGACTTCATCAAGCAGTCATATCTGCTCACGGCGAATTGGGTGCAGGACACCGTCGCCAAGACCGAAGGGATTGATGACAACACGCGCAAGCGCGTCAATTTCTACACCAAGCAATTCGTCGACGCGATCGCACCCACCAATTTTGTTCTGACCAATCCAGAGGTGTTGCGCGCCACATTGCAGTCAAACGGCGAGAACCTGGTCAAGGGCCTCGGCAATTTGCTGGACGATTTGGAGCGCGGCAAGGGCCGCCTCTCGATCAGACAATCGACCGACGCGTTTCGCATCGGCGAGAATATCGCGACAACTCCGGGCAAGGTGGTCTTCAGGAACGAGCTTCTCGAATTGCTGCAATACGAACCAGCAACCGAGCAGGTCTACGAACGGCCGCTCCTCATCTTTCCGCCGTGGATCAACAAGTTCTACATCATGGATTTGAGACCGGAAAATTCGTTCATCGGTTGGTTAGTGGCGCAAGGCTACACGGTCTTCGTGGCGTCATGGGTGAATCCGGATCGCCGCCTCGCTCAGAAGACGTTCGAAGACTATATGCACGAGGGTATCTTTGCGGCGCTTGACGCGGTCGAAAAGGCAACAGGCGTTCGCGACCCGAATGTGGTCGGCTACTGCATCGGCGGAACGCTTTTGACCGCGACACTCGGCTATATGGCTGCGAAGAATGACACCCGCATTCATTCGGCGACATTCTGGGCCGCGCAAGCGGACTTCAGCGAGGCCGGAGACCTCTCGGTCTTCGTCGACGACGCACAGCTTGAGGCCCTTCAGCAACAGATGCAGACCGCCGGCGGCGTTCTCGAAGGAAGCAAGATGGCGACCACCTTCAATATGCTGCGCGCCAACGATCTGATCTGGTCCTTCGTCATCAACAACTACATGCTCGGAAAGCAACCACTGCCGTTCGATCTGCTTTACTGGAACTCAGACACAACACGCATGCCGGAGAAGACACACCTCTTTTATCTCCGCGAATGCTACAAGGATAACAATCTGGCACGCGGGAAGATGGTGCTTGCCGGTGAGAAGATCGACCTGTCGAAGGTCGTCATACCGGTCTATTTGCAGTCCGCGAAGGAAGACCACATCGCGCCGTACCGATCGATCTACAAGACGACAAAATTATTCAAAGGACCAATCCGATTCATCCTTGCTGGCAGCGGACATATTGCCGGTGTCATCAATGCGCCAGTCGCCCGCAAATACCAATATTGGACGAACGAGAAACTTCCCGCGACCGTCGAGGAATGGATCCAGGGGGCGAGCGAGCATCCTGGTTCGTGGTGGCCCGATTGGGATTCGTGGTTGTCCAAGCTTTCAGGCGGGAAAATTCCAGCACGCAAGCCTGGCGACGGCAAACTTCGGCCCTTGGGTGACGCACCGGGCACCTATGTGAAAGTCAAAGCACAGTAGTGTTCGTGGCACCTGTGCTCATTTCGCAAGTCATGCCAGACCGGTCGTCTCGGGCAGACCGAGCATGATGTTGAGATTTTGCACCGCCGCGCCCGCCGCACCCTTACCGAGATTGTCGAACACGGCGACGAGCCGGACTTGCTTCGAAGTTTCGCTACCGAAGACAAAGATCTTCAGCCTGTCCGTATTTTTCAGCATCTCCGCATCGAGCGTCGTAAGTGCGGTGGTTTCCTCCGGCGCGGCCACCTTGACAAGCGGCCTCCCACGATAAGCTCGCGATAGAATTTCGCGGACGTGCGCCACGGAAGGCGCGCCAGGCAGCGACCAAAGCTGCAAGGGAACCTCGACGATCATCCCGCGATAGAAGCGCCCCACGCTCGGTGCGAAGACGGGCGCGTGCTTCAATCCGGCACGCTCCCTCATTTCCGGTACGTGCTTGTGCGCGAGCGTCAACCCATAGGTGCGCACAACCGTTTCGACGAAGTTGGCCGAACCGGTCTTTTCGAACTCTTCGATCATCGACTTGCCGCCGCCCGAGTAACCAGACACCGCATTCACCGTGAGCGGCGCATCGGCAGGAATGAGACCGGCCAGAATGAGCGGCCGAACGAGCGACAAGAAGCCCGTCGCGTAACAGCCAGGATTGCTCAAGCGTTTTGCGACCGCGATTGCCTCGTAATTGCCGGGCTCGAATTCGGCAAACCCATAGACCCAGTCGGCAGCAACGCGATGTGCGGTCGATGCGTCGATGACGCGAACGTCAGGATTTCTGATCAGACCGACAGCTTCGCGCGCCGCATCATCGGGCAGACAAAGAATGACAATGTCCGCTTCGTTGAGCGCACGAGACCTCGCGCCCACGTCCTTGCGTTCGGCGTCGGCCAATTGGACCACAATCAAATCGGCACGGGCACTCAGCCGCTCGCGGATCTCGAGCCCGGTCGTTCCGGCCGCGCCGTCTATGAAAACAGTCTTCGTCATTGCGGCCCGTGCTTAACGGCGATTTGCTTGACTAACAAGTTGCCGCAGTCTTACCTCGACCTTACGGCGACTTCGACAGGGGGTGGGAGGAGCCGCGAAGTCTGGTGCGAATCCAACCCTGCCCCTGAACTTGCCGGCATCGGCCGCGGGAGGGGTGCAATGGATTTCAACAAGCTCTGGCAAAACTTTCTCGATACCGTCACCAAC
Organism: Rhizomicrobium sp.; assembly: GCA_035536115.1. GTDB lineage: Bacteria > Pseudomonadota > Alphaproteobacteria > Micropepsales > Micropepsaceae > Rhizomicrobium. Next base: position 11,205 of record DATLOU010000047.1, on the reverse strand, counting down.
CATTACTTTGACCTCAACGGGCGGGTCGGTCGAGCCCGCTTCTGGTACTTCATCCTGGTCGAAATCGCCGTCGGGATCGGGCTCGCGATCGTGCAGAGCATCATCCTGCATGGCGTTCTGACGGCTCTGTTCGGCCTGGCCATGCTGCTGCCGAACTACGGCATGGCAACACGACGGCTGCAGGACACCGGACGCAACGGAACACTGGCGCTTGTGGCGTTCGGCGCATCAGCGCTCTTGAACGTAATCTCCCTCATCGCCGTCATCGGCGGCGTTGCCGGCGCCTTCGGATTCCTGCTGATCTTCGCCACGATCGGGTGGATCGTCGCCTTGGTGGCTTTGATCGCAGGAATCGCGCTCATCTATTTCTGCGCACAGCCTGGTCAGGCGGAAGCCAATGCCTATGGACCGCCACCGCCGGATTGGAGTCCCGCGTAGCCGTCACGACAAAGATGCTCTGTGGTTTACGACGCTGAGCCGTTGGCGTTGCGAATTCTACAGTTCATATTCGTTTTTGAGTTCTTGATACCCCCTCCCCCTAAACGGTCAGATTTGTGCGCGCCCAAACGAGCGGTCTGTAAGAAGCAGAAATTGGAAGCCTGACAGCGTCATTCAAGGACTGGACGATCACGTTCCAGTTTTTCAGTTGTAAACGACAGGCCGACGATTTCCCGTTCGGCCTATTGCTTACAGAAGCCGCGACTAACGCTTGCTGAATTGGAAGCTGCGACGCGCCTTGGGCCGTCCGTATTTCTTGCGTTCCACGGCGCGCGGATCACGCGTCAGGAAGCCGCCGGGCTTGAGTGCCGCGCGCAGAGCCGGTTCATAGGCCACGAGCGCGCGGCTAATGCCATGACGAACCGCACCCGCCTGACCCGACAAACCCCCGCCCGCAACCGTTACGATGACATCGAACTGTCCGTCGCGGTTGGCCGCAATCAACGGCTGACGCAAAATCATGCGCAAGACGGGTCGGGCGAAGTAAACCTTCTCGTCGCGCCCGTTGACCGTGATCTGCCCGCGACCAGGCTTGATCCAAACGCGCGCGACCGCATCTTTGCGGCGGCCGGTGGCGTAGGCGCGTCCCTTGGCATCCCGGTTCGACTTCGGCTGCTCGCCCGCATCCGCCTTCTCGGGCACCTTCGCCTTGATCAGCGTGGATTTCAGTTCACCAAAGCTCTTTACGTCTTCCGCCATGGGGCCTAGCTCGCCTTGCGATAGTTGGTGTTCTTTGGGTTCATCTTGCCGATGTCGACCTTCTCTGGCTGCTGCGCCTCGTGCGGATGTTCCGCGCCGGGATAGACGCGCAGGTTCGACAACTGGCGCCGACCGAGCGGGCCGCGCGGCAACATGCGCTCGACTGCCTTGTGCAACACGCGTTCGGGATGCTTGCCGCGCATAATCTGGCCGGCGCTGCGTTCTTTGATGCCGCCGATATAACCCGTGTGGTGATAGTAGATCTTGTTCTTGAGCTTATTGCCCGTCAGCACGACCTTGGCCGCGTTGATTACGACGACATTGTCGCCGCAATCCATGTGCGGTGTGAACGTCGTCTTGTGCTTGCCGCGAAGGCGCAGCGCGATGATCGAAGCAAGCCTCCCCACGACGAGCCCTTCGGCGTCGACGAGGATCCATTTTTTGTCGATCTCGGATGCCTTGGCCGAATAGGTTTTCATCTTGCTGACCGTTGGGAGGGGTGTTCGGGGCGCCGTATACGGACATCACCGGCAGGGGTCAAGCATAAAGGCTGATTTCCCTGCATTTTATGAATGCGGTACGATAATACCAGTAAACTTTAAGTATCCGGACGGAACCGTTCGCTCGAACGCCCGACGCCCGGGCTGAAACGTCGCTTGACCGGATATACTAAAGTCCTTCAAACGCATGGTTCTATTTGGCGGAGGCCAAAATGAACGCCCCGACGTCTGAACCGCTAGTGCTTGCCTCGAAGAGCGGCTCAGTCCTCAATCTCACATTGAATCGCGCGAGCGCGCGAAATGCCTTGAGCCAGGCGTTGATGACGGCGATGCAAGCCGCGCTCGACGGTGCTGCGTCGGACAAATCCGTGCGCGTGATCGTGATCGGGGCCGATGGGCCGGCGTTCTCGTCGGGCCACGATCTCAAGGAGATGACGGCTCGCAGAAAAGATGCGGACAAAGGAAGAGCGTTCTTCGAGTCGCTCTTCAAGCAATGCTCGACGCTCATGCAGACGATCGTGCGCCATCCCAAGCCGGTGATCGCCCAGGTCCAAGGCATCGCGACGGCGGCCGGCTGCCAGCTCGTCGCGAGTTGTGATCTGGCGGTCGCATCGTCGTCCGCTCGCTTTGCCACGCCCGGCGTCAACATCGGGCTCTTCTGTTCGACGCCAATGGTCGCATTGTCGCGCAATGTTTCGCGCAAGCATGCGATGGAGATGTTGCTGACGGGCGAGATGATCGCCGCCGACGAGGCCCGGCGCGTCGGATTGGTCAATCGCGTCGTCTCCCCGCCGGAACTTCAAGCCGAAACCATGAAGCTCGCGGAACTGATCGCGGCCAAACCGCACGGAACGCTGAAGATCGGCAAGGAAGCGTTCTATCGCCAGATCGAAATGGGACTGAGCGAAGCTTATGACTTTGCCAGCCGCGTCATGACGGAGAACATGCTCGCGGCCGAGGCCGCCGAAGGCATCGGCGCATTCGTCGAGAAGCGCGAACCCAAATGGCCGCAATGATGCCCACCTATCCGGACGAGCTCATCAAATCCGTTCTTCGTTCCACCAAGACGATTGCCATGGTGGGCGCCAGCGCCAACGACATGCGCCCGTCTTATTTTGCCATGATGTACCTGCTCGCGAAGGGCTACATGATTCATCCGGTCAATCCGGCGATGGCCGGAAAGACGATCCTTGGCCAGACGGTCTATCCGGCGCTGAAGGATGTTCCTCCACCGGTCGACATGGTCGAGATTTTCCGCGCGTCGGATGCCGCGCCCGAAATCGTCAGAGACGTGTTGGCGCAGAAAGAAAGATTGGGAATCAAGGTCGTCTGGATGCAACTCGGCGTGGTGAGCGAGGAAGCCGCCGAACTCGCGCGCGCTGCCGGTCTTACCGTGATCATGGATCGCTGCCCCAAGATCGAACATGGGCGCTTCTCGGGTGAAATCGGCTGGCTCGGGATCAACCGCAAGGTCATCGACAACCGCAAACCGCTGCTGTTCGGCAAGGGCGGAAGCCTGAAGCGCATGTGAGGCTCATGGCATGCTGCGGATTTGGGGCCGACGCAACTCGATCAATGTCCAGAAGGCGATGTGGGCCGTGGCGGAGCTTGGTCTTGAGCACGAGCGCATCGATGCCGGAGGCCAGTTCGGCGGTCTCGCCAGCGACTCGTACGGTGAGATGAACCCGAACCGCCGGGTTCCGACCATCGACGATGACGGCGTCATCGTCTGGGAATCGCACGCGATCGTGCGCTATCTCGCGGCAAAGTATGGCGAAGGAACGCTTTGGCCGCAGGACTGCGGCGCCCGGGCTCGCTCCGACATGTGGATGGATTGGACAACTGCAGATCTGCAGCCGGCCTTCATCGGCGGTGTCTTCTGGAATTTCTACCGCACGCCCGAACCACAACGGAACTGGAACGCTATCCGACAGGGAATTGCCCGCAGCGCAATCCTCTTTCGCCTGCTCGACACACAGTTGCAAGGCAAGAACTACCTGGCAGGTCCTGATCTCACAATCGGCGATATCGCCGTCGGCGCGCAGCTTTATCGCTACTTCGCACTCGAAATCGACCGCCCGGACCTGCCGAACGTCGAAGCCTGGTATGCGCGACTGAGCAATCGCCCTGCGTATCGCGAACATGTCATGGTGCCGTTCGACGATCTCAAAGGTCGCCTCTCGTTCTGAATGTCGTTTTCTCCAGCGGAGTTTGGATGATGTCTGACTACGGCTTCAACACTTTAAGCGTCCATGCCGGCGCGCAGCCAGATCCGGCAACCGGCGCGCGCGCCACGCCGATCTACCAAACGACCGCGTTCGTGTTCGAAGACGCCGACCACGCTGCGGCCCTGTTCAATCTTCAGGTCTTCGGCAACATCTATTCGCGCATCATGAATCCGACCAACGCGGTTCTCGAAGAGCGCGTCGCCGCCCTTGAGGGCGGACGTGCCGGTCTCGCCGTCTCTTCGGGCCATGCGGCGCAGCTGATCGCGCTTCACACCCTGATGAGTCCCGGCGACAACATCGTTGCGGCCAGACAGCTCTATGGTGGATCGGTCAATCAATTCAGCCAGGGCTTCGCGAAATTCGACTGGCACGTCAACTGGGCGGATACGCGCGACGCGAAGTCCTTCGAGAAGGCGCTGACACCCAACACGAAAGCGATTTTCATCGAAAGCATCGCCAATCCGGGCGGCATCATCAGCGACATCGAAGCGATTGCCGCCGTTGCGCACGGCGCAGGCGTGCCGCTGATCGTCGACAACACCTTAGCCTCCCCCTACCTCATCCGGCCCATCGAGTGGGGCGCGGACATCGTTCTGCACTCGGCCACCAAATTTCTCGACGGGCACGGCAACTCGATGGCTGGCGTTATCGTCGACTCCGGCAAATTCAATTGGGGCAACGGGAAATACCCGACGCTGAGCGAGCCCTGCCCATCCTATCACGGCATGAGACTTTGGGAGACGTTCGGAGACATGGCGTTCGCCATCGCCTGCCGCGTGCTCGGTTTGCGCGATCTGGGACCGGCGCTCTCGCCCATGAACGCGTTTCTGGTTCTGACCGGAATAGAGACGCTGCCGCTTCGCATGCAACGGCATTGCGACAATGCACTCGCGGTGGCGCAATGGCTCAAGAAGCATCCCAGGATCTCATGGGTGAATTATGCAGGCCTCGAGGATGATCCCTGTTACGGCCTCCACCGCACCTATTGCCCGAAGGGTGCCGGCTCGGTTTTCACGTTCGGCGTGAAGGGCGGATATGAGGCGGGAGTCAAAATCGTCAACAGTGTGAGACTGATCAGTCACCTCGCCAATGTCGGCGACACGCGCAGCCTCATCATCCATCCGGCGTCAACCACGCATCGACAGCTTTCCGACGAGCAGCGCTCGGCTGCCGGTGCTGGGAACGAAGTCATGCGCGTTTCGATCGGCATCGAGAGCGTGGAAGACATCATCGCGGATCTGGATCAGGCTCTCGCAGCATAACGCAGTTCGAAGGTGTGCCACACAGCCGTGCAGAGAAGTAGCGCGGCCGTCAGCTGATGCAAGGCGGCGAGAAACTCGGGCGCCTGCAGCAGGAGCGTCGTGATACCCAGGGCAATCTGGAAAATCGTCAGATGCACGAGCGCAACGCCACTGCGTTTGGCCAGTTTGGGAAGCGTCAACCTCCGTTCTTTCCACCAAAGCGCAAATACGGTGAGCGCAACGACGTAGGCGCCGATGCGGTGGTCGAATTGGGCCATGCCGGGATTTTCAAAGAAATTGATCCACCATGGCGATTGCACAAAGGCATCCTCCGGGATGACGCGTCCGTCCATCAGCGGCCAGCTATTGTAGATAAAGCCGGCATGCAGCCCTGCGACCAAGGCGCCGAGCAGCATCTGGAAATAGACCAGACATGCGATCGCGACAGGCCAAGCAAGCAGGGCCTCACGTCGCGCAGTTCTCTCATCGCTGGACGGCAGCCGCAAATACTCCAGCGCTGTCCAGAGAATGGCGACGAGGAGAACGAGCGCGACGCCCAGGTGAATGGCGAGCCGGTACTGCGAAACACTGACCCGCGTCTCAAGTCCGCTTTCGACCATCCACCAGCCGACGAAGCCTTGCAGTCCGCCCAAGGCAAAGAGCAAGAGCATGCGCGGCCACTCGGCGCGGCGAATGGCGCCGATCCAGGCGAATAAAACGAATGGGACGAAGAATATGACTCCGAGCAAGCGTCCCAGAAGGCGATGCGTCCATTCCCACCAATAAATCCCTTTGAAGTCGTCGAGCGTCATCCCGGCGTGTTCGTGGAGATATTGCGGGATGCGCTGATACTTCGAGAACGCGTCCTGCCATGCGGCGTCGCTGATCGGCGGCACCGCGCCCATGATCGGATCCCACTCCGTGATGGAGAGGCCTGAACCGGTGATGCGCGTCAGTCCGCCGACCGTGATCATGGCGAGGATCACGGCCGCAACCGTGAGCAACCAGAACGCCACGATGCGACGTGGGCCCGAGAGAGTGTGCAATTGTGCGGTCGCAGTCGTCATGGCACGTGAATATTGTCTTTGCCGGTCAGGGATTTGGCCCCATCTTGTCGCGGAGCCCGCAGCCCCGCATTCTCCGTCGTCCCTGGGGAGGAAACCATGAATCGTCTGCCCATAGTATCGCTCGCGATTGCGCTCGTGACGACCAGTGCCGCTGCCGCCGACAAGCCGATGGCAATGCCCGCCATGGCCATGAAGATGATCGACCCGATGCCCGCCGTCTATATGGGCGAAGCGGACAAGCCGGGTGCGCCTTTGTTCAAGGGGCTCGGCACCCACCACCACAAGATCACCACGAAGAACAAGCGGACGCAGCTTCTCTTCGACCAGGGAATCCGGCTGGATTTCGGATTCAATCACGCCGAGGCGATCCGCTCCTTCCGCGAGGCGGCACGGCTCGATCCCCATTGTGCGATGTGCTGGTGGGGCGTCGCCTTTTCGCTGGGCTCGAACATCAATCTTCCCATGCAGGACGACGCCATCAAGCCGGCCTGGCAGGCGCTGCAGAATGCGATCGCACTGAAGCGCTACGCGAGCAAAGAGGAGCGCGACTGGATCGATGCGCTTGCCCTGCGCTACTCGTCCGATCCCAAACCCGACCGCGCCAAGCTGGACGCGGCCTATGCCGACGCGATGGGCGCGCTCTGGAAGAAATATCCAGACGATCTCGATGCCGGCACGTTCTACGCCGAGGCGATGATGGACACCCAGCCCTGGGACTATTGGCAAAGCGACGGTATCACGCCCAAGGGTCACGCGGTCGAGATCGTCGCGACGCTGGAAGACATCATCAAGCGCTCGCCCAATCACCCCGGCGCGCTGCATCTCTACATCCACGCGGTTGAGGCAACCACGACTCCCGAGCGCGCGGAAGCGCCGGCCGATCGGTTGGAGGTTCTGATGCCGGGCGCCGGGCACATCGTGCACATGCCATCCCACATCTATTACCGCGTGGGGCGCTATGCCGATGCCGCCAAGGTCAACACGCTCGCGGCGCTGGTGGACGAGCAGTATATCGCGCAGTGCCGCGCGCAGGGCTTCTATCCGATCGGCTACTACGGTCACAACATCCACTTCCTGTGGACGTCGTCGGCGATGCAGGGCCGCTACCAGGCGGCGATCGACGCGGCGCGCCGCCTGATCAAGGCGGTGGGACCGGACGCTGCGAAGCTTGGTCCGCAGGCGCAGCTCTACTTCTTGACGCCGGCCGCGACCCTTCTTCGCTTTGGCAGGTGGGACGAGATTCTGGCCGAACCGCTGCCGGCGCCGGATCTGAAGATCGCGCTCGTCGTCGCCCATCTCGCGCGCGGCTTCGCCTTTGCCAACAAGGGCGACATGACCGGCGCGCAGACCGAGCGCACCGCCATCGCCGCTTTGGTCGACGATCCGGTAATGGCCGCTTACGTGATGGTGCCCGGTCAACAGATGGCGAAGATTGCGCTCGCCGAGTTGGATGGCGAGATGGCGCGGCTCTCGGGAAAACTCGACGTGGCGATCAAAAACTTCACCGACGCGGCTGCGCTCGAACATGAGCTGCCTTACACCGAGCCGCCTTACTGGCATCAGCCGGTGAGTCAGCTTCTGGGCGCGGCGCTGCTTCAGGCCGGCCGCGCGCCGGAAGCCGAGGCCGTCTACCGCAAAAGCCTCATGACCTATCGTCTCGACGGCTGGGCGCTCTTTGGTTTGGCGCAGGCGCAGGACGCGCAAGGCCATCACGACGAGGCGAACGCCACGCGCAAGGAGTTCGATCGCGTGTGGCAACTCGCGGATGTGAAACTCGCGTCGTCGCGGTTCTGAATGGACGACAACTTCACATTCGAGGCTGCCGACGGCAGGAAGATCTTCACCTACCGTTGGCTGCCGTCCGGCCCGGTTCGAGGCGTGCTGCAGATCTCGCATGGCATGGGCGAGCATGCGCTGCGCTATCGAAAGCCGCTCCAGCCGCTGCTTGATGCCGGCATCGCGATCTACGCCAACGATCATCGCGGGCATGGCAGGACCGCGACGAACAAGAGCGAACTCGGCGACTTCGGCGCTGCCGGCTTCGCCGGTCTGGTCGACGACATGGCGCGCCTCACGAAGATCGTGCGCGGCGAACACCCGGGCAAGAAGCTCGTCCTTCTCGGCCACAGCATGGGATCGTTCGCGGCGCAGATTTATGTCGTCGAGCACAGCGCGCTGATCGACGGTCTCGTGCTGTCCGGCTCGGCCGCATTCGATTTGCTGCAGGCGCCGAGCGGCGGGCTCCGATCTATCGGCGAAGGCATGGGCAAGACGCGCACGCCGTTCGATTGGCTCAGCCGCGACGAGAAGGAAGTCGACGCCTATATCGCCGATCCGCTCTGCGGCTTCACGGTCGACGACGCCTCGCGCACTTCCATGTTCGCCACCGGTGCGGTCGCTATCGACCCGAAAGCGTTGTCGCGAATTCGCAAGGACTTGCCGCTCTACATCTTCGCCGGCGACAAGGATCCCATCAACGCCGATCTGACGCGGCTCACGCCTCTTGTCGAGCGTTATCGTGCCGCCGGCATCTCCGACATCACCACCGACTTCTACCACGACGGCCGCCATGAGATGCTGAACGAGACCAACCGCGATGAAGTGGTGCGCAATCTCCAGGGCTGGCTCGAACGCGTTATGTCCCCATGACTCCGCGCATCAAGAAGCTCATCGGCACGATCGTGACGCTCATCTGGATCCCGATCTATGCCCTCGTCGCGATGGGAATAGCCGTCCACATTCTGCCGCATGCCAATTGGGTAGGCGCGTTCCTCTACTATGCCATCGCCGGCACGCTCTGGATCGTGCCGATCGGACTGATGCTGCCCTGGATGTATCGCGAGCCCAGGCGGTAGCGCGCTCCCTGTCATGCACTCCGGCGGGCCATGACGGCAGGTGGATGCTTGGTCCCATCACTCTAAACACGCAAGCCCAGCCCATCGATCTTCGCCATCAGCTCCGGCTCGAGCGGACCGGATGCTTCGGCCTCTAAGCATTGGCGAAGTTCGTCGCGGTTCTTGACGCCGAGGATCACGGTTGCGACGCCCGGCAGCGACAGCGCATAGCGATGCGCCATGATCGCCGGATCCGTTCCGATCTCCTTGCATAACGCGCGAAACGGCGCGGCGCGCTCGAAGTCCTTGCGGTCAGGATTGTTCGGCGAGAGTTCGCGATCGACTTCCGCGGTGAGTGCTCCCGCCTGAACCGCGCGAATGCCAAGCACGCTCACGCCGCGCGCGTTCGCCGCCGCAATGATCTCGCGCGGCCGCGCCGGATCGGCGTAGCGGCGAAGACTCCCCGCGCTGTCCAACAAATTCGTCACCGCCTGCACATAGCCCGGCGCCGGCGAATGGCGGAGCGCACGGAGGATCGCGTCCGGAACGCCGGAGCCGGTGATGCCCCAGCTCGCGATCTTGCCGGCCGCCTTCAGCTTCTCCATCGCAGGGATGACGTGCTCGGCATAGATCGTCCAGCGCGTGGCGTACGAATTCTGCAGGTCCGGCCGGTTGGCATAGACATAGTCGTCGGCGCAGATGTTCGAGTGCAGGAAGAAAATGTCGACACGCTCGATTTTCATCGCGGCAAGGCTGCCGTCGAGCGATTGCGTCAGCGCGCGTTCGACCTGCTCCGGCTCCGGCGAGCCTAGCCCGCACTTCGTCGTGATGCGAAGTCCTGCCGGCAGGCGGCCGTCGAATGTCTCGCCAACGATGCTTTCGCAATTCCGATAGAGCGGCGCGGTATCGAGCAGGTCGATGCCCGCGTCTACCGCGGCGCGGATCGTGGCGACGGCTTCCTCGCGGCTCGTCGGCCCCCAGCCCTGCCCGATGCCGCCGCCGCCCAGCGTCAGCCGGCTCACCTCACCCAATGCGCCAAACGCATTTTTCTTCATCGTCTAGGTCCTGTTCCAGATCGACTCGAATTCGCCGTTGCCATTGAGGAGTTGCGCCGGACTCTTCTTGTCGATGTGACCGATCAGGCCTTGATAGACGCCGTAGCCGACGAGCTCCTGCAGCCTCGGCGGAAACGATCTGACCAGTTCGGGCGCAAGACCGAGCTGCTGGTTCTCCTGCTGGCGGATGAAGCCGGCGCAATAGTTCATGGCGATGCCCGTTCGTCGCGTGGCCGTGCGATTGGCGCCGCCGCCATGCCAGAGCGAACCATCCCAGATGAGCGCGCTGCCCTTCTTCATTTCGGCCGGGATCGTCTCGTACGTCCCGCCATAGTCCGGACTCGGCTTCGTGTGACTACCCGGCACAAGGCGCGTCGCGCCGTTCGCGTCGGTGAAATCCGTCAGCGCCCACATCGAATTGCACACGATCGGGCGGTGCGGTTTCTCGAGCGGGATCACCTGGTCGTCGCAATGAATGGGCTGCGCCGTCTCGCCGGGATTGATCGCGATCGAGGAGAGCGAGGAGATGAGACAGCCGGGGTCCAATACCCCCTCCACCACCGGAAGAATATTTTCGTGCACCGGGACGAGCGTGAACGGAGCGCCGTAGCTAAGAAGATTGTAGATGCGGACGGTGTTGTGGCCCTCGAAGCCGTTCATCGCAGGCTTGGCGCCAAGCTCGCGCTCGAGCCGCGCCAGCGCGACATCCAGCGCATCCACCAGCGAAGGATCGAAGGCGTCTTCTACAATCGTAAATCCATCGCGCTTGACGCGCGCGACGTGCGCATCACGGGTCGCTTGATCCATTCGAGGTTATCCCACTCGGAAATGCCAATTTTTTTCACTTTTTCGACATTCAATTCGCCGGAAAAACATTCAAGTCCTTGCACGCACAGAAGAACAGGCGTGGATAGATCTCCTTCGGCAATATAATTGTGCCGCGTTTTTTTGTTTGCACATTCGATATCGGCAGGCCCCTTTGCTCCTTGAATGAGTTAGGAACGAATTCCAGCCGATCAAGTGCCAATCAAAAAACTTGTTCTGTAAAAGAAAAACGCCGCACCCCGGCGAAGCGGGATGCGA
>DATLOU010000046.1:0-8564 GCA_035536115.1 Rhizomicrobium sp. | reverse complement strand
CGGCATGGAAAAGGGGTTGTGCGAGAAATCGATCTTCTTCTCGTCCTCGTTCCACTCATACATCGGAAAATCGACGATCCAGCAGAAGCGGAATTCGTCTTCCCTGATGACGCCGAGTTCGCGGCCGATGCGCGTGCGCGCCAGCCCGGCGAGTGTCGCCGCGCGCTCTTTTTTCGCGTCCGCCGAAAAGAACAAGGCGTCGCCAGGCTTCACGCCGGACTTCGCAATCAGTTCCGCTTGTGCCGCATCTGGCACGAACTTGGCGATTGGCCCTTTGCCCGACGGCTTGCCCTTGTCGTCCTCGAAAACGATGTAGCCGAGCCCCGCCGCGCCCTCGCTCCGTGCCCAGTCGTTGAGCTTGTCGTAGAACGAACGCGGTTGTGTGGCCGCTCCGGGCGCCGGAATCGCACGCACGGTCTTGTCCTTGAAGGCCTTGAATGCGACATCGGCACGCGCGAAGACGTCGCTGACGTCCGAAATCAGGATTGGGTTTCGCAAATCCGGCTTGTCGTTACCGTACTTCAGCATCGATTCATCGTAAGGAATGCGCGGGAACGGCGCCGGCGAAACGCTGCGGCCGCCGGCAAATTCGCTGAACACGCCATAGAGGACCGGTTCGATCGCGGCGAAGACATCGTCCTGGGTGACGAAGCTCATTTCGACGTCGAGTTGATAGAACTCGCCCGGCGAGCGGTCGGCACGCGCCGCCTCGTCACGAAAACAGGGCGCGATCTGGAAGTAGCGGTCGAAGCCCGCCACCATGACGAGCTGCTTGAACTGCTGCGGCGCCTGCGGCAAGGCGTAGAACTTTCCCGGGTGCAGCCGCGAGGGCACGAGAAAGTCGCGCGCGCCTTCGGGCGACGACGCGGTCAAGATCGGAGTCTGGAACTCGGTGAAGCCCTGCTCGATCATCCGTTTGCGGATCGACGAGATCACCTTGGAGCGCAACGTGATGTTCTTGTGCAGCCGCTCGCGGCGCAGATCGAGGAAGCGGTACTTGAGCCGGGTCTCTTCGGGATAGTCGCTGTCGCCAAACACTTGCAGCGGCAGGTCCTGAGCCTGGCTCTGCACCGCCACCTCTTCGATGCGCATTTCGATCTCGCCGGTCGGAAGATCCTTGTTGATGGTCTCCGCCGAGCGTGCCACCACCTTGCCGGTCAGCGTCAGGACCCACTCCGAACGCGCCTTGTCCGCCTCCTGGAACGCGGCCACTTCCGGCTCTATCACGCATTGCGTAATGCCGTAATGATCGCGCAGGTCGATGAACAAAAGCCCGCCATGATCGCGCCGGCGGTTGACCCAGCCCGACAGCCGGACGGTTTGTCCGACATGTTCCCGGCGCAATTCGCCGCAGGTATGGGTGCGATAAGCGTGCATGACAAAAGCCCTTCAAAACGAGGGCTGTGTGGCTTTTATCGGGCGACCGGTCAAGGCCCGCCGCTGCATGGCAGAACGGCCGCGAAGGGCGCGGATTCACCGCGCGCGCAACCGCGGCGAATCCGCTATCACCGTTGCATGCGGATCGTGAACACGACCCAAGATCTCAAGGGCCTCGTCGCCGAGCTCACGGGGGCGCCCTATCTCGCGCTCGACACCGAGTTCATGCGCGACCAGACCTATTGGCCGAAGCTTTGCCTCATCCAGGTGGCATCTTCCGGTGTCGAGGCGATCATCGATCCCCTGGCGGACGGTATCGATCTGGCCCCCTTCTACGAGCTTCTGAAGTCACCCGCTGTTGTGAAGGTGCTGCACGCCGCGCGCCAGGACATCGAGATCTTTCATCATCAGGGCGGAATGATCCCGGACCCGCTGTTCGACAGTCAGATCGCGGCGATGGTTTGCGGCTTCGGCGATGCGGCATCCTATGAGACGCTGTGCCGCAAGATCGCGCATGTCGAGATCGACAAATCCTCGCGCTTTACCGATTGGAGCCGCCGTCCGCTCAGCCAGAAACAGCTCGACTATGCGATCGGCGACGTCACACATTTGCGCACGATCTACGAGTTTCTCAAACGCAAGCTGGAGCAGGCGGGCCGCGCCGATTGGGTGCGCGAGGAAATCGCGGCGCTGCAGGACCCGGCACTCTATGCCCTTCATCCCGAGATCGCCTGGAAACGGCTAAAACCGCGCACCTCCAACAAGCGCTTCCTCGCCATGCTGGCCACGCTCGCCGCCTGGCGCGAACGCGAGGCGCAGGAGCGCGACATTCCGCGCGGACGCGTGCTCAAGGATGAGGCCTTGAGCGAGATCGCGGCGCATCCGCCCGAGAGCGCCGAGGGGCTCGAGCGCATTCGCGCTGTGCCGAAAGGCTTTGCCAGCTCCCGCTTCGGACGCGGACTGATGGAAGCCATCGCCGAAGGAAAACACGCCACCCCCCCTGAGCCGATCGAGCATGAGCGGCCGAGGCGGCGTCGTGAACCTTCGCCCGCCACGATCGATCTTCTCAAGACGCTTCTGCGCCTTCGTGCCGAAGCGGCAGGCGTTGCGCCGCGACTGATCGCCAATGCCGACGATATCGAGCGCCTTGCGGCGCACGAGGACGAAGGCGTTGCCGCGCTCCACGGTTGGCGGGCTCAGGTCTTCGGCAATGACGCCGTCGCGCTACGCAAGGGCGAACTGGCGATCGCGCTCGAAGGCGGCGAAGCGGTGGTCGTCGAACTGGAGGATTAGGGGCCTTTCGTCCCTCGCCCTTCGGCAAGCTCAGGGTGAGGGACGAAATTGAAGTCCTCATCCTGAGCTTGCCGAAGGATGAGGAGCGCCAGCGTTCTCCTAATCCAGGTCGGGGCCGCCAGTTGCCAGATCGTTGATCTCTTCATCCTCGACGTACGGCTCTTCGTCAGGTCCGAGTTCGTCGGTCGGGTTCGGCACGTCGAAGCCGGACGGCGGAATGGCTTCGAGGAAACCGGCCGCCTTGAGTTCGTCGACGCCCGGCAGATGGTTCACGCTCTCCAACCCGAACTGGATCAGGAATTGATCCGTCGTGCCGAACGTCACCGGCCTTCCAGGTGTGCGCTTACGGCCGCGGATCTTGACCCAACCAATCTCCATCAAGACGTCGACCGTGCCCTTGGAGAGCATGACGCCGCGGATGTCCTCGATCTCGGCGCGGGTAACCGGTTGGTGGTAGGCGATGATGGCCAATGTCTCGATGGCGGCACGTGACAGGCGGCGCTGCTCCGGCCGTTCCTTGCGCAACAGGAAGGCGAGGTCCGACGCCGTGCGGAACTGCCATTTTCCTGCGACGCAGACGAGGTTTACACCGCGCGGCTGATAAATCCGTTGAAGGTCCCTGAGCAATGCCAGCGCATCCGCGCCGTCCGGCAGGGACAGGGCCAGCGCCTTCACATCCAGCGGTTCGGAGGCGGCGAAAAGAAGAGCTTCAGCCATGCGCAGATGCTCGGGATTCACGCCCGGGGCCGGCGTCTCGGACTGTTCCACTTCCACTCCCATTTCCGTTTCGATTTTTGCGACCAGGCGAGCTACTCCACTCATGACGCGGCCTCTGAAGTTGGTGGGATGCGATCGCGAACATAGATTGGTTCGAAAGGCGCCATCTGGCGAATCTCGACCTTGCCGTCGCGCGCCAGTTCCAGACAGGCGAGCAGCGTACTTGCCAGTGCGGAGCGGCGGCGCGGTCCTCCCGACCAGTCGAGCGGCAGGAGCCGTTCCAATCCGCTCCAGTCCGAAATGCGCCCCAGCATGCGCTCGAGCCGTTCGCGCGCCTCTTCGATGGGAAGCACCGGCGCATGCACCGGGATGTAGCTTTTGCCGCCCATCTTCTTGACGCGCTGCGCGGCATAGGCGGTCAGCAAGTCGTAGAGAGAATCCTTGTAGGTGCGGAGCTTGATGACGTTGACCGGCTCCGGCGCACCGCGCGCGAACACATCGCGGTCGAGGCGGTCACCCGCCATCAGCCGCGCGGCGGCCGTGCGCATCGCTTCGAGGCGCTGCAGGCGCCAGCGCAAGCGCGTCGCCATTTCGTCCGCCGTCGGCTCGCCATCGGCAGTCGGCGGCTGCGGCAGGATGAGACGCGATTTCAGATAGGCGAGCCACGCCGCCATCACCAGATAGTCGGCAGCCAGTTCGAGATTCATCTTCTTCGCGGATTCGATGAATTCGAGATACTGGTCGGCCAGTTTCAGGATCGAGATCTTGGCGATGTCGACTTTCTGGTTGCGCGCCAGCGTCAACAGAAGATCGAGCGGCCCTTCGAAGCCATCGACCTCGACAAAGAGCGCTTCTTCGGGCGCGGCAAGCGCGGTGGCCTCGAAATCACCGAAATTCTCGCCCGCGTCGCTCATGCGCCGATGCTCAGAAGTTCGGTGAGCCGCGCTTCGGCCGCGGCCGGGTCGAACGCATCGGGCGCGACGAGATGCGACAGCGCGTGATCGGCACGCCTCAGGTGCTGCCCGTCCAGCGGTTTGAGTTCCGATGCCACTTCCTTCATCTCGTCCAAATTGCCGTTGCAGTGAAGCACGATGTCGCAACCGGCGAATAGTGCCGCCTTTGTACGCACGGACAAAGGCCCGTCCAGCGCCTTCATCGACAGATCGTCCGATATCAACAGCCCGTCAAAGCCCATCTCGCCGCGAATCACGTCGCGAATCACTTTGGGACTCGTGGTCGCCGGTCGCTGCGCATCGATCGCTTCATAGACGACATGCGCTGTCATGGCCATCGGGCACGTATCGAGGCTGCGGAAGGTGACGAAGTCCGTCGCGCTCAACTCTTCGGCGTCGGTGTCGACCCTGGGCAACGCCAGGTGTGAATCGGCAGTGGCGCGGCCGTGGCCGGGAATGTGTTTCATGATCGGAAGAACGCCGCCGTCCATCAGACCCTCGATCTGGGCCTTGCTGAGATCGATGACCGCTACCGGATCGCGCGAAAAGGCGCGATCGCCGATCACCGCGTCGGCACCCTCCACTGGCAAATCGAGGACCGGAAGACAGTCGATATTGATGCCGACCTCGGCCAGGTCGTGCGCGATCAAGCGCGCATTCAGATAGCACGCTTCAACGCCCGCCTCGTGCTGGTTCCCGTAGACCTTGCCGAAACGCGCCGCCGGCGGACGCTCCTTCCAGCCCGGCGGCTTCAGACGCGACACGCGGCCGCCTTCCTGGTCGATCAGGACCGGCGCGCGGTCGTCCCCGACCGTCTCGCGCAAGGAGGCGACAAGACTGCGGATCTGGTCGCGGTCGTGGACGTTGCGCGCGAACAGGATGAAGCCCCAGGGCTGCGTCTCGCGAAAGAAAGCGCGCTCATCCGAGGCAAGAGCCGTGCCGGTGCAGCCGAAGATCGCGCGCGCGCGCATCGCTCTACCATCCTGCCGAAAAAGTCATTTCGACGGAATGCACGCGCCGCCTTCGGCCTTGAGCTTTTCGCACAGCGACGACGCGGAGCCCTTGTCGGACACGATGATGCGAAGCCGGTACCAGATCCCCTTGGCACCGAGATCGACCTGTTTGATGTCCGGCGTCATCGCGGCTAGCAGCGCTGCATGCTTGGCCTTGTAGGTGATCCATGCTGCACCGGCATCGGCTTCAGACTTATAGGCGCCAATTTGCAGCACGCCGCCGCCCACGGTCGCCGCGGTTTGCCTGGGCGGAAGCGTCGCCGGCGGTGTCATATCGGGAGCGGCGACTGCGACCGGTTTGGTTCCGCCTTCCGTGGGACGGATCGAGGTCGGCTTGGCCGTCGCCGGGCTGGCGGCTGCCATCGGCGCAGGTTTGGCTTGCGTTGGCTTCACCGGTGCCGCGTCGACGACCGTTGCGGGCGCTTTGACGGGCGGCTTGATGGCCGCCATCGCAGGAGCAGGCGCCGCAGCAGCGGGTTTCGCCGCTACGGAGCGGCTTGGCGCTGGCGCGGCGCCAGCATCCTCACTGGCCGGCGCCGGCTGTTGATAGATCTTCAGACCCGTATAGGGCGTCGGCGTGCCGCCAGGTGTCGCCGGCGCGACTTTGGCGGGCCCCGGTTCGGCCGCGATCACGCGCGGAACTTCGGCATGACCCTGCTGCACGCCGCGCTGATAGGCCAACCAGACGACACCGCCGAATGCCGCCAGAACCAGAAGCGCGATGACGATGAGAAGCGGCAGGCGCGAGCCCTCGACATCCTCTTCGTCATCGCCGCCGTTGAAGACGCGGACGTCGTCGGAAGGCTCATAATTCGTCGGCATTACGCAACTCCGAATCTCGCCTGAGCAATCTAGCACGTGCGTAAATCATGATGCAGTCGGTCCTACAGTGCGATGCTGGTGTGGAACACGCGATCATATTCCAGCATGGCGAAACCGTCGGTCATTCCGGCAATATAGTCGCGCACGACCCCGCCCGTCACGGTATCGCCGGCCGATCCGCATTGGGCCGACCAGTCTCTCGGCATGAGGGAAGGGTCCGCGCTGAAGGCGGCGAACAACTCTGTGACCAGCACCTGGGCCCGTCCCATCGGCACCATCACCCTGGGATGGCGGTACATGTGGGCAAAGAGAAAGCGCTTCAGCGCCGCCACGTCCTCGGACGCGCGCGGCGAGAAGGCGGCGAGCGCCCGCTTCTGCCGGCGCACATCGAGCGCCGATGCGAGGCCGGCGTCCTTCAGCCTTTGCCGCGTCTCCTCGAGCAGATCATCGACCAGCACGCTCATCAGTGTGCGGACGAGTTCGCCGATGAAGCGGCCAAGTTCGAGCGCTCCGTAGCGGGCGCGGATGCTCTTGACCATCTCGCCCACGAGCGGCGCGGTTGCGAGGTCGTCGATGGTGAAAAGCTCGGCACGCAACCCGTCGTCGATATCGTGATTGACGTAGGCGACATCGTCGGAGAGCGCGGCCACCTGCGCTTCCAGCGACGGCCAATGGCGCACGTCGAGCGGCCAGCGCTTGTCGAACGAGGCGATGGGTCCGGCCAACGGCGCCTTCAACGGGCCATTGTGCTTGACCAGTCCCTCGAGCGTTTCCCATGTCAGGTTCAGCCCGTCGAATTCGGCATAGCGATGCTCGAGCTTGGTCACGAGCCTGAGCGCGTGCGCATTGTGGTCGAAGCCGCCAAAATCGATTGTTGCAGCGTTGAGCGCCTCCTCGCCGGCATGGCCGAACGGCGTGTGACCGAGATCGTGCGCCAGCGCGAGCACCTCGGCGAGATCCTCATCCAGCGCCAGCACGCGCGCGAGGCTGCGTGCGATCTGGGCGACCTCCAGCGAATGGGTCAGCCGTGTTCGATAGTAGTCGCCTTCGTGCTGGACGAAGACTTGAGTCTTGTGTTTCAGGCGGCGAAACGCCGTCGAATGAATGACGCGGTCGCGGTCGCGTTGGAAGCAGGTACGCGTCGCACTCTCGGGTTCGGGATAAAAGCGCCCGCGACTCCCAGACGCAGCCGTCGCGAAGCGGGCGAGTTCCCTCGGTGGCAGGAAGAATGGCCCGGAAAGACGCCCGAGCGGTCTATTACCCCCCTGGGAAAGGGCTTTTCCGGCCTTTGCGCTGGCCATTTCAACCACTACATAAGACTCGATGAAGTATGCCACGATTGCAGCATGACGACGGAAACTGCTTTGCCCGTGACAATCTCGAGCCGCGCGGCGCGCCGGATCGCCGAGATTCTGAAATCGGAACCTTCGCCGGTGATGCTGCGCCTGGCGGTGAACGGCGGCGGCTGCTCAGGCTTTTCCTACAACTTCGCGCTTGACGAAACGCGCCTGGATGACGACCTCGTGGTCGAACGCGACGGCGCGGTGGTGCTGATCGACCCGGTGAGCCTCGACTTCCTGAAGGGCGCGGAAATCGACTTCTCGGACGATCTGATCGGCGCGGCATTCAAAGTCAACAATCCGAATGCGCGTTCATCCTGCGGCTGCGGGACAAGCTTCTCGGTGTGAGAAATTATTGGCCCACCCCTTGGTGCTGTCCTAATTATCTACAAACTGGGACAACCGAGAATTTAATTTAGGACACTCAACGACCACCCCACTGTCTCCTACCTAAGACAAAGACCGTACAGAGTAAAAACACCATGAAGCTCCAAAAGGCGATTGAAATCCACAACGACAGATCATTCGAGATGTAAAGCATCGTGCCGTGATTATTGTATGGCGCGGTCAACGCGTGAGCAGGATCGGGGGATTGTGCTCCTTTTAAAGCCCGGCTGTTGAAGATCATGAGCAGGGCGAAGCTGATGGCGCACCCGGTGAAACCGATTCCTACAACAATGCCTTCCAACCTGGTCAGTGCTCGTTTTTCACTCGCAGACATCAGATTTGACCGCCATCAATTACCGTGAACCGACCTACTTTACGCCCTTGCGGCTCGCTGGTCACGACGCCATTCAAAGCTGCTTCAACTAGCTCGCTGATCGTCCAGACGTGATCCGTGACGCCAAGCTGCATCGCTGGCGTGACGCGCAACGCTTCGTGGACGCGGCATAGATTGTAGTACATACGGCGCGCATTCGGACGATCCGAAGCGCCTGTCGGCAGATTGCCAGACTGTGGGACGACATCAAACCGAACCGCTCCGTGCTGAAAAAACAGTGATGATCAAATTCGGCCACTGAGCGCGTATTTCGGCCACTACCCACCCC
>DATLOU010000045.1:0-12563 GCA_035536115.1 Rhizomicrobium sp. | reverse complement strand
AACTCCTGGCCGACAGTGATGAAGGTGACGGTGTCGGGAAGGCCCGTGATCCAGGCGCCTGTGGGGTCCTCGCTCAACACGCGCACGGGCATGAACGCGACTATGCCGTTCTGAACCACGCGAACGCCCACGGCGCCCTTGTCGCTCAGCACCATGATGCCGGGCGAGATGTGGTGCGCCTTGACCTTCCTGACCGCGATGTTGATTTCGGCGCTGACCCCGTCACGCAGCTTGGCGTCCGGATTGGGGAGTTCGACTTCGATGCGGAACGCGCGGGTCATCTGATCGGCGCGGTCGGCGACGAAGCTGACCTTGCCGGTCACATTTTCACCTGTCACCAACTTGACGGTTGCCAGATCGCCGAGGCTGATGCCTCCGACGTCCTGCTCCGACACAGTGCCCGTGGCCAGGAAGGGCTCGGGCGCGATGACCATTTCGCACTTGTCGCCTGGGCGCATGTAGTCGCCGGCGTTGACATAGCGGTCGTCAACAATGCCGTCGAACGGCGCCTTGATGCGCGTGTTGGCGAGGGCAACGTTCATAGTGGCAAGACCGGCTTGTGCCTGGGCGTACGCTGCTTCCGATTGCGCCAATTGTGTCTTGGAGCGGAAGCCCTGCTTGTAGAGATCCTGCGCGACTTGAAGTTCTTTCTGGGTCTGCGCAACAAGAGCTGCAGCCTGGGCGACTTTGGCGCCGCGGTCGTTCAGTCGAATCTCGCAGAGGGTGTCGCCCTTCTTGACGCGGTCGCCCTTGTCAAAGTGGATGGCCTGCACCACGCCTTCGACCTCGGCACGGACATCCACTTCATTCTTGGCCTGTGTGCGCCCGCGAATAATGACTGTCGCGTCGCGCTCGGATGCCACCGACTGGCTCACGCGCACCCGCGGAGTGGTGGGCTTGTCGACGATGTCGGAGGCGGGAGCCTGGGCAGCCTGGCTGTTGAACATGCCAGTCGCAACCCAGAGACCGACCAAAATGGCGATGCCGCCCGCCCACTGATAGCGTGGCTTCAGGCGCAGCCAGAATCCCGGCATGTACCGGTCGTACAGGCGGCTGAGCATCGATGTGAACTGCCTGAACATCAAACACGAACTCCGTTATTCCGCGGCCTCTGCCGCTTGTTCCTGTTCAATCTCCGCGCGGTGGGTGCGCAGAAAATCGAGGATTGCCACATAGACGGCTTGACCGAACCCCGTAACGAACTTTTCCCCGCTGGACTGAGATGCAGCGTGCTGGTGATTCAGATGCGCGAATTTCTCTTCAACCTGGCTGATATAGGTATCGAGCATGGCGCTGACACGGCTGGGCGGTAACAAATCCGCAAAAAGCATCGCGAAAACGAACGGCGAGCGGTGGCGGTCTTCGGGAAGGGGTTTCAGCAGCGAGGCAATGAAGGCAGTGCGACCGGCCGGTGTGATCGAATAGACCTTCCGGTCCGGGCGTTTTTCCTGGCTCTCCTCGCGGACCGAGACATAGCCTTCATCGGTCAGCCGATTGAGCGCGGGATAGATCGAGCCAAAGCTGGCCTCGACGAAGTGCTGATAGCCGTCGTCGTCAAACAGCTTTTTGATCTCATACCCGGTGGCGTCGCCGCGGGTGAGAATCCCCAGGCAAATTGTGCGAACGTCCATGCCCCTGTCCTGCTATCTATATAGGTTCGATATAGATCGACGCTATATATGTTCGCAGGTGCAAACTTCAAGTTACCAAAATGAAGAAAACATGCGGCACGGGGTTGCAGACGAAACAATCGTCCGCACTAGCAGAAAACTAAATTGCTACAATGCGTTAAATGATCTCGACCCGGTCCACTTCGACGCCCTTTTGGCCCTGACGGGTCGAATAGCGGATACGTTGTTCGGGCTCGAGCGCCTGGATTCCGGAACGGCGTAAGGCACTCGCATGGATGTAAACGTCGCCGGTGCCGCTGTCGGGCATGACGAATCCAAAGCCCTTCTGGTCGTTGAAGAACTTGACCTTGCCCTCGACCATCGGGCCGCTCGGGCCGGCATCGCGGGCGCTGGAAAAACGGTCGCCGCCTCCAAATCTGTCGCCGCCGAAACGGTCGCCGCCGCCGAAGCGATCGCCGCCGCCGAAACGGTCGCCACCGCCGAAGCGTCCGCCGCCCCGCCGTCCACCCTCGCCGAAGTCGCGGCGCGGTCCGCGCGGTGCGCTCATGTCGGCCGTGCTTGTGTCGACGCTGTGAACCGCGACCACCTGCAGGCCGCGCGGCGAATCCTGCAGATCACAAACGATCGTCGCGCCCTGCGGCAGATCCGTGTGTCCCGCCGCCTGCAGTGCAGATGCATGACAGAATGCGTCGCTGCCGCTTTCGAGCGTGATGAAGCCATATCCCTTGGTCGAGTTGAACCACTTGACCGTGCCCTTTACCGATGCCTGCGAAATTGAACGCGAGCCACCATTATCGAAGTTTGCCATGTGCGCCGAATGCCGTTACCCAGCCGGATTCGCCCAGACACGCGCCCAAACCTCCGGCATGGTCCGGTACGCCCCCAATATCATGCGCAAAACTGGCGCGAATCCGCAACGGGGAGGATGCGAGAAGATCGATGGATTTTGAGGCGCCGTCGCAAGCGGATTGCTTTGCAAGCAAAGCTCCAATGCGTCTGTACTCATAGATTTGCGGAACTAACTTTATTGCGCCACGATCAAATTCCGCTGCATGTTGAGAGGCTTGAAGCCTCTGCATGCTGCGCAAATCTCTTTATACGGACGAAAGATCTCAGGGCTTCAGCGCATCAAGCAGGATGGTGTTGACGTGTTCGGGTTCGTCATGCGCAACCCAATGCGTCGCTTTTGGCAGGAAGGTGAGTGTCGCTCTGGAGCACAAGGCCTTGCTCGCCTCGGCCAGTGCGGGACGCGCGTAGATATCTTCGGCGCCCCAGATGATGTGCACGGGAATCCGGATGCTTCCGTGCGCGATAGGCGAAAATCTTCGCCGCAGGATCGCCCGATACCAGTTGATCATGGCGGTCAAGGCGCCAGGCTGTGCCCAGGCCTTTCGATACTCTTCCACGTCCGCGTCGGACACGTGCCTTTTGGAGCCGCGGATGGCGCCGACCAGCGCGTGGAAGTTCCGCCGGCGCATCATCCACTCCGGCAGCCAGGGCAGGGCGAAGACGCGCACATACCAGCTGGCTCTGCGCTGTTCGGGATCATTCGTCATGGCGTCGCGCCAGACCGCAGGATGCGGACAATTCAGAACGCAAAGCGTGCGAAGCTTTTCGGGGTGACGCGTCGCCGTCCACCAGGCAGCCACCGCGCCCCAATCATGTCCGACCAGGCGGAATGGCAGCTTCGTATAGTGAGCCGCGAGGGCCACAACATCGGCCGAGAGTTTGTCGACGTCGTAGTTTCTGATGCCGAGCGGCTTTTCGCTCAGATTATAGCCGCGCTGGTCGGGCATCACGACGTGAAAGCCGGCGGCCACCAGCGGCGCAATCTGATGGCGCCAGCCGAACCAGAACTCGGGAAAGCCGTGCAGCAATATGACGAGCGGTCCTGTCTCTGGACCTGCTTCGGCGACATGCAGCGTCACGCCGTTGCACAGGCGCGACGTGAAACGAATGTCGGGATGCTTGTTCATTTCAGCGACATACGATGTCTGACTGCCTGACTTTGCAAACTTTCCAGGCCTCGAGTCGAGGGCGCCGACTTGACTTCTTGTTAAGCTCCCGCCTATAGGCTCGGCCATCACCTCGCGGTCGCACGCGGCGCGCCGGTCATTCGGACGTTCCCACCGCAGGTCTCATCGAAACTCCCGTTAGCTCCAGATGTGCGTGGAAAACGGCAACAAGCCGTTACGCGCGTGCCGAAAGCACGCGCTGGCTAAGGATTATTTTTGTGACGAATACAACCTTCGCATCTCTCGGACTCTGCGAGCCGCTATTACGTGCGCTCGCCTCCGAGAAGTACACGACGCCGACGCCCATCCAGGCGCGCGCCATTCCGACGTTGCTCGCCGGTAAAGATCTTTTGGGCATCGCTCAGACCGGAACGGGCAAAACAGCCGCCTTCGGCCTGCCGTCGCTTCAGCGTTTGGCCGAGGAGAAGACGCGCGCCGATCATCGCAGCGCACGCGCCCTGATTCTCGCGCCCACGCGCGAACTGGCGCTCCAAATCGACGTCAGCCTGAAGACTTATGGCCGCCATCTCGGCCTAAGGCATGCCGTCATCCTGGGCGGCGTCAACCAGAACCCGCAGATCGCCGCGATGAAGCCGGGCGTCGATGTTCTTGTCGCCACGCCTGGTCGCCTGCTCGACCTCGTCCAGCAGCGCCACGTGCGGCTCGACGGCGTGACAACGCTCGTCGTCGACGAAGCCGACCGCATGCTCGACATGGGCTTCATCAAGGATGTGCGCCGCATCGTTTCTATGCTGCCGAAGAAGCGGCAATCGATGCTGTTCTCCGCGACGATGCCGGACGATGTCGCCAAGCTTGCCGGCGATATGCTTCACCATCCCGAGCGCGTGGAAGTCTCGCCGCCGACCAAAACGGCCGACAAGATCGATCAACGCGTGATACACATTGAGCAGAAAGACAAGAGAGCGCTCCTGTCGCATTTGCTCCGTGCGGACGACATGAAGCGCGTCATTGTTTTCACGCGCACGAAACATGTCGCAAATCGGGTGTCGGATCATTTGTCCAGAGCGGGCTATGCCGCCGATGCGATTCACGGCAACAAGTCTCAGAATGCCCGCCAGCGTGCGCTTGCCGGCTTCAAATCAGGCGCGGTGCGCGTGCTGGTCGCCACCGACATTGCCGCGCGCGGAGTCGATGTCGACGACATCACCCACGTGGTCAATTTCGAGCTGCCGAACGAGCCGGAAAGCTACATCCACCGCATTGGCCGCACGGCGCGGGCCGGTTCGGCGGGTATCGCGATTTCGTTCTGCGATCCGTCCGAGCGGTCTTGTCTGCGCGATATCGAGCGTTTGGTGAAACGGCAGATCGCGGTGGTGACCCACGATCTTCCAGCCTCCGGACTGGCGCCAGCCAATGTGGGCGAGGAACGACGCAGGCCGCAGGAGCGTAACTACAAAAACCCCAAACGTCGCTGGCGCCCGCGCAGCAATCGTCGCGCAGCCTGAGCCTCAGGTGTTGCGCACGACCTTGTCGAGGTTTTCGTAGGAGTATTTTGCGATCGGTTCGAGCAAGCGAACGACATTCTTCAACTGCTCGGAACTTTCCAGAATCGTGTCGAACGCGCCGACGCGATTGGTTCGTAAACGCTCGAGCCGCTCTTCCAGTTCGGCGCGGTCGTCGAGAGTCATGCCTGGCGACCTCAAAAGACTTTGAGCTTGCGTGATTTCGTTCGTCATGTCGAAAACGCCATCCGCAGGCATGACGATCCGAAGAACGAGCGTGTGGATCTTGGCCCTGAGTTCTGCATCGCGCAGGTCGAACAGCGTCTCGCGGTTGCGGTTGTAGATATCCACTTCCTTGACCGCGGAGCGCAGCAAGCGCAGCGTAATCGGACCATACGGATCGCCGACTTCGCGCGATTCACCTGCGATTGTCAGGATGATATTCATCGTCGTGAGCAATTCGCCGAAGAAAATCGCCGCGTTACGCTCCCGCCGCTTTCGCTCGAGGATCCACTCCGCCTGCGTCGCGCCGAATCCTCCGATGGTCGCGAGAATCGCGCCTAGGAATACGGCCCAGAACGTGTTGAAGTTGGAAATGAAGTCCAGATCTTCCGGATTGAGCGCCACAATTCCCTCCCGCGTGGTTTCACATTACATCAAGCGAATGATCGCGTTGAGGAAAATTCGTGCTTGAGATTTTTGTCGATGGCGATGCCTGTCCGGTGAAGAACGAGGTTGAACGCGTCGCCGGCCGCCACGGCCTTACTGTGCATATCGTCAGTAACGGCGGGCTCAGACCAAGCCGCAATCCATTGATGAAACACGTTACGGTGGGCGAGGGCGCCGATGCTGCAGACGACTGGATCGCCGACCGGACAGGGGCGGGTGACATTGTCGTCACCGCGGACATTCCGCTGGCTTCGCGCTGTCTGAAAACGGGTGCGCGGGTGCTGGGTCCGTCAGGCAGGGTTTTCACCGAAGAAGGAATCGGCATGGCGCTCGGCTTGCGCGAGCTTCAGCGTCATTTGCGCGAAGTCACGGGCGGCGAAACCCATCACGCGAATTTCACGGCCAAAGATCGTTCGCGCTTTTTGGGCGCATTGGAAAATGAAATTCAGGCCATTCGCCGCGCCTTTGCGCGCCCGACTTCTGGCCAATAGCGTGCATCGAGATGAGGGTACCATGAGGCTCTATCAAACGTATCTGTCTCCCTTTCCCACCCGCGTCCGGCTCTTGCTCTACGCCAAGGGCCTCGACATTCCGTTCGAGGAGCCGCCCGGCATCCATGACGGAAGCGGCAAGGGCGATTACCTGAAGATCAACCCGCTCGGCCGCGTGCCGACGCTCGAACTCGACGATGGCCGCACGCTGCCGGAATCCGAGGTGATCTGTGAATATCTGGAAGATGCTTATCCCTCACCGACGTTGCGTCCCGCCGATCCATGGGCCCGCGCGCAAGTGCGTCTGATCTCGCGCTTGTGCGACTTCTATTTGGTCATGGCCATGGTTCCGCTTTTCACGGCGTCCGGCATGCCGCGCAAGACTTGGAACATCGCGAAGATCGAAGCGGCGCTCGCCGAAGTGAAAAAATCACTCGAATACATCGAGCACTATATCGGCAGCGATGGCTACGCAGTCGGCACATCGCTCACGCAGGCAGACGGCGCTCTCGCGCCGCAGCTCATGCTGGCATTCGAATGGGCGCCGAAGCTCTTCGACCGTCCGAGTCCGCAAGGTGAACTTCCCAAGCTCTCCGCCTATTGGTCGGCGATCAAAAGGGATCCCATCGCCAAGCGCGTTATCGACGAAACGCACGCCGCAATCGTGGCGGCACAGGCGGGTGTCAAAAAAGAGAGGCAAATCTAGCGACTGTATCCCGATGATTTTTGCCGCACGTGTTCATATCGACTGGCCCGTCACAGATACTTATAATCGGCGCGCCGCGACGCAGTGACGATTCCGAAGACCGCTCGAATGCATCTGGACCAAGCAATGTTAGCCAGTTGGGCCCAACCGGAACGCTGGGAATGGTTTGCCGGTGGCGATCCCCAGGTTGCGCCACGGGTCCTGCCTGCGCGTCGCAGCAGCAATTCAGCACATCGGATCATGTTCGAAATCGGTCTGATCTTTCTTGTGCCGCTTGCATTGGCGGCGGTCATCGGCGTCGCGTTCGGCGCCTGAGACGGTGCGACCGACTCCCGCCTGTTCGAATTCTGCGTCATCGTCAGTATAAGAGGTGGAACGAGGCCGCAGGAGGATCATGACTGATCCCATCACTCCGCAATGCGCGTGGGCCCTTGGGGCTCAACTTGGAGAGGGGCCGATCTGGTCGGCCGCCGAGGACGCCGTCTGGTTCGTCGACATCAAAAAAGACCGTATTCACCGCTTCGAACCTCTGACACGGCGCAAGCGCAGTTACGAGACACCGCCCAGCCCGAGTTTCATCGTCGCGGCCCAGGGCGGTGAGTTTGTCGTCGGGCTGAAATCGGGTCTGCACCGATTCGACCCGCGCACGGGCGACTTTGCCTTGCTGTTCGAAGTCGAACCCGAGTTGCCTGGCAATCGGTTGAATGACGGTGCGCTGGATCCGAGCGGCCGACTGTGGTTCGGCACGATGGACGACGACGAGAAGGAAAAGACCGGCTCGCTCTACCGTCTCGATGCCAACGGTCCGGTCCGCGTCGACAGCGGCTATGCGATCACCAATGGTCCCTGCTTCAGTCCCGACGGGCGCATCCTCTATCACACCGATACGCGCGCCGGCACGATCTACGCATTCGATCTTGCAAGCGACGGGAGCGCGGCCAACAAACGCGTCTTTATCCAGATCGAGGATGGCGCTGGCCATCCTGACGGGTCGGTAACCGACTCCGAAGGCTGCGTGTGGGTCTGCCTGTTTCATGGCGCCGCGGCGCGACGCTACTCGCCCGCGGGGGAACTGATATCGACCGTGCGCTTTCCTTGTTCCAACATCACCAAGCTCGCATTTGGCGGCAGCGACTTTCGCACGGCGTTCGCGACGTCGGCTCGCCATCATCTGAGCGAGGAGCAACTCGCCGAGCAACCGCTTGCCGGCGGCTTGTTCCGCTTCGAGCTCGATGTTCCCGGCCTCGCACCTGGAGTCCTGAATGTCTGATCGAAAACCTGCACGGCGGTTTCGCTCACGCGACTGGTTCGACGCACCAGGCCGTGAAGACATGGCCGCGCTCTATCTCGAGCGGTTGATGAACTACGGCATGACGCCGGACGAACTGCGCTCCGGGCGGCCGATTATCGGCATCGCCCAATCGGGCAGCGACCTCTCACCCTGCAATCGCATTCATCTCGAATTGGCGCAACGCGTGCGCGAAGGTATTCGCGATGCAGGCGGCGTCGCGCTGGAATTCCCGACTCATCCGATCCAGGAAACCTGCCGTCGCCCTACGGCGGCGATCGATCGCAATCTCTCGTTCATGACATTGGTCGAGATTTTGCACGGCTATCCCATCGACGCGGTCGTGCTGACGACGGGCTGCGACAAGACGACTCCTGCCGCGCTGATGGCGGCGTCGGCCGTCGACATTCCTGCGATCGTGCTTTCCAGCGGTCCCATGCTCGATGGCTGGCACGATGGCGCGTTAGCCGGATCGGGCACCGTGATCTGGCGCGCGCGGCGGAAGCTCGCCGCCGGCGAGATCACAAAGGACGAATTCATGGAATTGGCCTGCGCCTCGGCGCCATCGGCCGGGCACTGCAACACCATGGGCACGGCTTCGACGATGAACGCAGTCGCGGAGGCGCTCGGCATGTCGCTCCCTGGCTGTTCGGCGATTCCGGCGCCTTATCGCGAGCGCGCGCAGATCGCCTACGAAACCGGACGGCGCATAGTCGACATGGCTTATGAGGATCTCACGCCGTCGAAGATTCTCACCCGCGCTTCCTTTCTCAATGCGATTGCGACAGTCGTGGCGATCGGCGGATCGACCAATGCGCAGCCGCACATCGATGCCATGGCCCGACATGCGAATGTCTCCTTGACGGGTGCTGACTGGAGCGCCGCCCACGACATTCCTCTGCTCGTGAATATGCAACCGGCAGGAAAGTATCTCGGAGAGCGTTTCCATCGCGCCGGCGGCGTGCCGGCTGTCTTGTGCGAATTGCTGGCAGCGGGACGCGTTGACGGCAAGGCAATGACCGTGACCGGTCGCACGCTTGCGGCGAATATCCAGGGCCGCGACACGCAAGATCGCGAAATGATCGCCAGCTACGACAAGCCGCTCAGCGAACGTGCCGGCTTCCTCGTGCTCAAGGGAAACCTGTTCGACTTCGCCATCATGAAGACGAGCGTAATCTCCGAGGAGTTTCGCAAGCGCTACCTGTCCCGACCGGGTCACGAAAATGCTTTCGAAGGCCGTGCTGTGGTGTTCGACGGTTCGGACGACTACCACAATCGCATCAACGATCCGGCACTTGCCGTCGATGCGAACTCGATCCTGGTCATTCGCGGTTCGGGGCCTGTGGGCTGGCCGGGCTCGGCCGAAGTCGTGAACATGCAGCCGCCCGATGCGCTTCTGAAACAGGGAATCACGAGCCTCCCGACGATTGGCGACGGTCGGCAGTCGGGCACCGCGGACAGTCCCTCCATCCTCAACGCCGCGCCGGAAAGCGCGGTCGGCGGCGGCCTCGCCTGGCTGAGGACCGGCGATGTCATCCGAGTCGACTTGAACAAAGGCCGTTGCGACATGCTCGTGCCGGAAGAGGAAATCGCGCGGCGCAGGAAGGATGGTTTGCCGCCGGTCCCCGAGACTGCGACTGTCTGGCAGGAAATCTTCCGCGCGACCGTCGGACAGATGGACAAGGGCGCGGTGATGGAGCCTGCTCTCAAATACCGCCAAGTCGCAAAGAAGACGCCGCGGCACAACCACTGAAGCCGTTCGACGTGGCGGGAAAAACGCCTGAATCGCCGGGAACGTCGGGGAATGCGGCGATCCGCATGGGTGCATCGATCCGCAATGTCATATTACACTGCGCCCAGCCGCACTGGGAGTGGACATGGCTGTTGAACATTTCGACGTGGTAATCGTCGGCGCGGGACTTTCCGGCATCGGCGCGGGCGTCCACCTGCACAAGAATTGCCCCTCGAAGTCGTATTTGATCCTCGAAGGCCGGCCGGCGATGGGCGGCACGTGGGATCTCTTCCGCTATCCGGGCATTCGTTCCGACAGCGACATGCACACGCTTGGTTATCGCTTCAAGCCGTGGCGCGCCGCGAAGGCCATCGCTGACGGTCCGGCGATCTTGGACTATGTGCATGAGACAGCGGCGGAGTATGGGGTCGATGGCCATATCCGATACAACCATCTGGCGACGAAAGCGTCGTGGTCGACAGAGGACGCGTTGTGGACGCTCGAAGCCCTACGCAAAGATACGGGCGAACGCGTCCGCTTCACCTGCAACTTCCTTTTCATGAACGCGGGCTACTACAGCTATCGCGAGGGCTACACGCCCGAATTCAAAGGCATTGGGAATTTCCGCGGTCAGATCGTTCACCCGCAAAAGTGGCCGGAGGATCTGGACTTCAAGAACAAGAACGTCGTGGTGATCGGCTCGGGCGCGACCGCGATGACGCTCGTCCCCGCGATGGCGAAGGACGTCGCTCACATCGTCATGCTGCAGCGCTCGCCAACCTACGTCGTCTCTGCGCCGGACAAAGATGCGATTGCCAACGCGCTGCGCAAGGTGTTGCCGGCCAGCTGGGCGTATGCGCTGACGCGCTGGAAGAACGTTGCCTTTGGCCAGTTCATGTACCGACAGACCCGCACCAAGCCGGCAAAGGTGAAGAAGAAGCTTATCGACATGGTGAAGAAGGAGCTCGGGCCCGACTATGACGTCGAGACCCACTTCACGCCGAAATACAATCCGTGGGACCAGCGCCTGTGCCTGGTGCCGAACAGCGACCTGTTCCAGGCGATCCGCTCCGGCAAGGCATCCGTCGTCACCGATCAAATCGATACGTTCACCGAGACCGGCATCAAGCTGCAATCGGGCAAACACCTCGATGCCGACATCATCGTCACGGCGACGGGGCTCAATCTTGTGGTGTTGGGCGAGATGGAATTCGCAGCTGATGGTGCGCCGATCGATTTCAGCAAGACCTGGTCGTACAAGGGCATGATGTATTCCGGGGTGCCGAACCTGGTCTCGACCTTCGGGTACATCAATGCGTCCTGGACGCTCAGGGCCGATCTCACGTGTGAGTATGTCTGTCGGCTGATCAACCACATGGATGAGAAAGGCGCACGCCAGGTGACGCCGCGATTGCGCGATCAGGATCTGCACATGACATCGCGGCCATGGATCGACGATTTTTCGTCAGGCTACATGGCGCGCGTGATGCATCGCTTCCCGCGGCAGGGCGACCACGAGCCCTGGATCAATCCGCAGAACTATACCCGCGACAAGCAGATGATCCGCCACGGCGCGCTGGAAGACGGCGCGCTGATCTTCGACAATCCAGCGAAGGCATCCGGCGCCGGCACTTTGCTGAAGGCGGCCGAATAGACGGAGGTGCATGTGAGCCTGCGAACCAAGCGCGTCGTCGTGATCGGTGGAACGTCGGGGATCGGTTTTGCGGTCGCCGAGTTGGCACTGAACGAACACGCCAAGGTAACAGTTGCTTCAAGCAATCCGGCGAACGTCGAAGGTGCAGTCAAGCGGCTGGCGGAGGGCGCCTCCGGCGTGACGATGGATGTGACGAGCGAAGACTCCATCGCCGCCGCATTCGAGCAGCTCGGTCACATCGATCATCTGGTGTTCACGGCCGGCGATTGGAAAGCGCGTCGCGGGCCCGTCGTCGATATGGATCTCGAGAGCGCCAGGGCCAATTTCACCGTGCGCTTCTGGGGCGCGCTCGCAGTCGTCAAACGCGGGCACAGTTCCATTGCGCCGGGCGGCTCGATTACCCTGACGGACGGCATGATCGCGCACCGCCCGAGCAAGGGTTCGGCTTTGAGCACGGCGATGGCAGGCGCAGTCGAGCATCTGACGCGCGGTCTCGCCGTCGAGCTGGCGCCGATCCGCGTGAATGCGGTGTGTCCCGGGTTGATCCGCACGGGCGTCTGGGACAGCATTCCCGAAGACCGCCGCAACGAGCAATTCGAACGCATGACGAAACGCCAGCCGTTGCCGCGCGTCGGCGAACCGAACGAAGCGGCGGAGGCATATCTGTATTTGATGCGCGCCGGCTACACGACCGGGCAGGTCTTGCATGTCGACGGCGGCGGCTCCGTCGTCTGAGGCGCGATGTCGGGCCACGACCATCATCATCACCATGGCGGCGAGGGGCAGGATCCGCCTTCGGACATGACGCTGCGCGTAAAGGCGCTGGAGTCGCTTCTGGTGGAAAAGGGAATCGTCGATCCGGCCGCGCTCGATGCGATCATCGACACGTATGAATACAAGATCGGGCCACGCAA
>DATLOU010000044.1:0-34014 GCA_035536115.1 Rhizomicrobium sp. | reverse complement strand
TGCTGCAGCGCGTAGACCGCGCGGGGTTTGTCGAGCGCGGCCAGAACATCTTCTTCTCTGATCATGACTTCCTAACTCGCGCCTTCACTGGTGCCGGCTACAGGACTCGAACCTGTGACCCCCTGATTACAAATCAGGTGCTCTACCAACTGAGCTAAGCCGGCGCAGGGCGTGAAATACGCCGCCGGGCGCGGGCGCGCAACCGGCTACACCTTGCGCGAAAGGGAGATGTGATCGGGCGTCACGGCGCCGCCCGACAAGATCATCGTCATCGCCTGGTCGCCCTGGATGTCGGTCGGCGTGAGCCGGGAGAGCGGCACGATCTGAAGATAGCCCGATGTCGGATTTGGCGCGGTCGGCACATACACCGCCGCGAGGTCTTCGCCCGTCGTCGCATCGGGAAATGTCCGCATCACGAAGCCGATCGCTTTCAATCCCTCGCTCGGAAAATCGAGCAACACGACGCGCTGGGTCTGTTGGCCCGGCTTCTGGCGCAGGACATCGACCAGTTTTTTCGCCGCGGAATAGACGAGCTGCACGCCCGGCACCCGCGCGATCAGACTCTCGAGCAGCAAGATCAACTGCTGGCCTATGACGCGGCTCGCGATCGCGCCGATCGAATAGAGCGCCAAGAGCGCGACGACGATGCCGATCGCATAGCGCACGGCGTCGTTGTCGAGGAAGGGTCGCAGCGCCGGAAAATGCGAATCGAGAAAGAGCGTCAACTCCACCGCCAGCGGATGGCCCCAATTCGACAAAGTCGTCAGGAAAAAGTCGAACACCAGCCAGACGACAATGAGAGGCGTGACTGTCAGAAGGCCGGCGATCAAATTGCTTTGAAAGTTGGCCTCGAAATGGCGCTGACGCCTTGGCGCGTCTGTCATGTCCGTTCCGCCTGCAGGGCCTTTTGCAATGCTGCCCCAAGATGCTTAAGGGTGGACGGATTCGCGTGGGAAGTTAATCTCCGAGGATCCGCAAAGAGCAGTCAAAACGGTATGAAACGCGTCCTGATCACAAGTGCCACGCAAAGCGTCAACGGCGTCAAACATCTGGGCAATCTGGTCGGCTCGATGTTGCCCGCCGACGTCTTTGCGCGCTTCTGCCGGGCGCGCGGCTACGAGACGATGGCGATTTGCGCGACCGACGAGCATGGCGCGCCGATCGAGTTGGCCGCTGCCGAAGACGGCGTCCCCGTCAGGCAATATTGCGACCAATGGCACGCGGTGCAGAAAGACCTCGGCGACCGCTTCGGACTCTCCTGGGATCATTTCGGGCGTTCGTCGTCGCCGCAAAACCGGATGCTGACGGAACACTTCGCACGGTCGCTGTGGAAGAACGGTCTTTTGGATGTGCGCACAACGAAGCAGGCCTATTCCGCGACGGATCGGCGCTTCCTGCCCGATCGCTACGTCATCGGGACATGTCCGCACTGCGGCTACGACCGGGCCCGGGGCGATCAATGCGAGAACTGCACGCGCGTGCTCGATCCGATCGATCTGATCGATCCGCGTTCCGCCGTTTCAGGCGCGAAAGACATCGAGATCCGGGACAGCCAGCACCTGTTCCTCAAACAGTCGACCTTCGTCGGCGAACTTCGCGCCTGGATCGCAAGCCACAAGGATGATTGGCCGCTGATCGTCACCTCGATCGCCAACAAGTGGCTGGACGAGGGGCTCCAGGATCGCGGCATCACGCGCGATCTGGAGTGGGGCTTTCCCGTTCCCGAGGACATCGCCGGCGGGCAACTCAAGGGAAAAGTCTTCTACGTCTGGTTCGATGCGCCGATCGAATACATCTCCGCGACGAAGGAGTGGGCCGACAAGAACAATCTCGGCGACAGCGCCTGGCGCGACTGGTGGTATGGCGATGCGGCGAAGGACGTCACCTATTTCGAGTTCATGGGCAAGGACAACGTCCCGTTTCACACGATCATCTTCCCGGCCATGATCATGGGTACCCGCGAACCGTGGAAGCTCGTCGACAAGCTCAAGGGCTCGAACTACATCCTCTATGACGGCGGAAAATTTTCGACCTCCGGCAAGCGCGGGATCTTCATGGATTCGGCACTCGAAATCCTTCCGGCCGACTATTGGCGCTACTACCTCATGGCCCATTCGCCGGAGAGTTCCGACAGCAACTTCACCTGGGAACAGTTCGCCGGCGTCATCAACAAGGATCTGGCCGATGTGTTGGGCAACTTCGTCAATCGCGTGACGAAATTCTGCGTTGCCCGCTTCGACGGCAAGGTGCCGGCGGAAGGGACATATGGCGACGACGAGACGGCACTCGCCCAAGAACTCGACCGGCGCATTGCGCAGTACACGGAGCATCTCGAAGCGGTGGAGTTTCGCAAGGCGCTCGCAGAACTGCGCGCCATCTGGGTCGCCGCGAACGAATACATCACACGCGCCGCACCCTGGACGCACTTCAAGACCGACCGTGCGAAGGCCGCCGTCGGCATCCGCATGGGCTTGAACCTCGTCCATCTGTTCGGACATCTCGCCTGGCCTGTGATGCCGACAGCCGCGCGCGCCATTCATCACGCCATCCAAGAGGCGCCCGAAATCATTCCCTGGCCGGACGAGCCGGCAGCGGAGTTCCTCGCGCAACTCGAAGCCGGCCAGAGCATCAACCCGCCGGACGTTCTCTTCGCCAAGATCACCGACGAACAGATTGCGGAGTGGCAGTTGCGTTTCGGCGGATCGGGCGGCGCTTGAGCGTCGCGCGCCTCAACGTCGAGGATGCCGAGGAGCTTCGCGCACTCAGGCGCGAAGCACTGCTCGCGCACCCGACGGCGTTTTCGGCCGACCCCGATATCGAAGCCAAACTGACGATCGAAACGTGGCGCGAACGTTTGCGCAGCGGTCGGTGGTTCGGCGGCAAGATCGAGGGCTCGCTCGTCGGAATGGCGTCCTTCTGGTTCGAACAGTCACGCAAGATCAGGCATACGGCGCGGGTCGGCTCGATGTATGTGCGCGAGAGCGCGCGCGGCAGTGGCATGGCTGGCGCGTTGCTGGAGGCCGTCCTGGCCGAAGCGGCAAAAAGCTGCGAGCAGGCAACGCTGTCCGTGGAAGCTTCGAACACGCGTGCCATTCGACTCTACGAGCGACACGGCTTTCGACTGATCGGGCGGTTTCCGCGCAACCTGCTGGTTGACGGCAAATACTATGACGAGTTGGAGATGTACCGCGCTCTGTCGCGAGTCGACTAGATTCGCTGCCAACCTTCGCGGCCGAGCGCCTGCATAGGACGAAAGCGCGTCTTGTAGGCCATCTTCTCGCTGCCATCGACCCAGTAACCGAGATAGACGTGCGGCAATTCGCGGCTGCGTGCCTCGCGGATGTGATCGAGGATCATGTACGTGCCGAGGCTGCGTTCGTCTTCACCGGGATGGAAGAAGCTGTAGACCATCGACAATCCGTCCCGCAGCAGGTCGGTGAGCGCACATCCGATCAAGTCGCCGGGTTTTCCCTTCTGACCCGGGCGGCGATATTCGATGATCTGGGTATCGACCGGCGTTTCCTCGACCATCGCGACATAGTCGAACAATCCCATATCCGACATCCCCCCGCCCGCATGCCGCGAGTCGAGGTAGGTTCGAAGCAGCGCAAATTGTTCGCGTGTCGCCTCCGCCACGACCTCGCTTCGCACGAGATCGGCATTGCGCCGCATCAGTCGCTTCTGATTGCGCGACATCGAAAATTCGCAGGCCAGGATGCGGACGGAGACGCACGCCGTGCAGCCTTCGCAGGCCGGGCGATAGGCGATGGACTGGCTGCGGCGAAATCCGGAGTGTGTCAGCGCTTCGCTCAGGGGCTGGGCGTAGTTTCCCGTCAGCCGCGCAAAGACCTTCCGCTCGGTTTTCCCCGGCAGGTAAGGGCAGGGCCCACCGGGCGTGAGAAAGAACTGGGGTATGCGCGTCGTGTTCTGCTCTGTCACGGCTCTGTCCGACG
Organism: Rhizomicrobium sp.; assembly: GCA_035536115.1. Taxonomy (GTDB): domain Bacteria; phylum Pseudomonadota; class Alphaproteobacteria; order Micropepsales; family Micropepsaceae; genus Rhizomicrobium. The sequence continues at coordinate 30,061 of DATLOU010000044.1, read as the reverse complement.
ACCCTTCGTCGTTACTATGTCAAAGGAGGGGTCGTTGGCGCCAGCCCGAAGACCGAAAATCATGGATTACAGTTTATGACCGGAGCGCGGCGGGTCGTCCGGCCGCTCCGCCTTGTCGCTGAGCTCGCCCGTCGGCTTCCGCGACCCCTGCGGACGGAAAAAGGCGACTCGGTTGGACTTTCCGTCGCTCAGGTGCTCGCCTAACTTGTACTGTCCCAAGTTAACCGGGTGGGAAACGATATGACCTTCGATGTTCGCGCTTTCCGCCAGGCGCTCGGCTCCTTTCCAACCGGCGTCGCCGTCATCACGACATCGGCGAGCGCCGAACATCACATGGGCATCACGGTCAATTCCTTCACCTCGGTATCGCTCGACCCGCCCTTGGTGTTGTGGTGTCTCGACAAGAAGTCGGATCGCTACCATGCCTTCACCAAGGCTCGCAGCTACACCGTGAGCATCCTGGGAACCGAGCATCAGGACGTTTCCTCCCGCCTGGCGAAACAAGGCAGCCACAACCTGGACGGCATCGGCCTCTGCAAGACCACTCTTGGTCCACCGTCGCTCGCCGATGCGCTGGCAGTCTTCGAATGTGAAGCCGACGCGGTGCACGATGCCGGCGACCATGCGATTCTGATCGGGCGCGTGCTTCGCTTTTCCCGTCAGGGCGAAGGCGAACCGCTCGTCTACTTCCGCGGCAGATACGGATCGCTGGCGCAAGCCTCCTGAATCTGTTCGCCAAACGCGCTGTCACATTAGCTTCACCCAACCGTCATCTCCCTGTCTCTCGTCACTGCAAACGATGCAGCGGGCGGAAGGGCGCGGCGCATGCCGCAGGCCATTGCCCTGGACATTTGAGAGAGGGGTTCAATGCAGGGGAAAACAATATTGATGGCCGGTGTTGCGGCCGTCGCTTTGGTCGCATCGAGCGATGCCGGCCTTGCCAAGACAAAGCATCGCGCCGCTGCACCCGCGCCTGCCGCGGCCCAGACGGCGCCGGCGCCTGCCGCACAGCCGGGTCCGACCAATCAGGAGCTCGCCGATCGACTTTCCGCACTCGAGGCCGAACTGGCCGCCGAACACGATGCCCGCGGCGCGGATCACAATCGGCTGTCTGCGCTGGAGCAGAACTTCAACGACACGAGTTGGACCTTCGATAACAGTCGTCCGACAGTCAGGAGCGGCGATGGCCGCTTCACACTATCGTTCCGCGCGCGGTTCCAGTTCGACTCTGCGGTGTTCATGCAGGATTCTCCGATCAGTCCGACGAACTTCGCCCAGTTCAAGGATCTGAGTTCGGGCACGGTCGTTCGCCGCGCCTATTTCGGTATCGAGGGCAAGGCGTTCAATGACTTCTGGTATGAATTCCGCTTGAACGGCGGCGGCTCCGACGGCGGCAGCGCCGGCGCGGCGGGCGTGCCCGCAGGCGGCGAAGGCGATCCGTTGGTCAATATCGCCCGCGTGCAATACAACGGCATTCCGAACTTCCGTATCAATGTCGGCATCATCGAGCCGATCCAGACTCTCGATGGTTCGACGTCGTCAGGCCAGCTGATCTTCCTCGAGCGTTCCGAGATCGAGAATATCGCGGCCGACAGTTTTGGCGGCGGCGACTCGCGGCGCGGGATCGAAGCGACGTTTCAGAAGTTGGACGTTTTCCTGCCCGGCGACAATCTGGTGATCAGCGGCGCCTACACTGGCGGCAAGACCGGGTCGACGGCCGGCCACGGCAACTTCGGCGACGAGGCCACGCAGGCATTCGGCCGCATCGCGTATCGCGTATGGTCCGATGGCGTCTCCAACATCCAGATCGGCGGCAGCGGCGGTGGAGTGCTGGACTCCGGCGGAAACAACACGGCCAATCCAAACGGCGTGCTGGGACTGCGCTTCCGCGAGCGTCCGGAAATCCGGGTCGACGGCACGCGTCTCATCGACACCGGCACGATCAATGCGCGCACCGGCGACTATTACGGCTTCGATGCGGCTGGAAACATCGAGAACTTCTATCTCGGCGCGGAATACATGAACTTCACCGCCGATCGCATGGCGTCTGGCCTTAAGGCCGCAGATCATCCCAATTTCTTCGGCTGGTACGTCGAAGGGAGTTGGGTCTTGACCGGCGAGCCGCATCAGTATTCGCCGAGCGCCACCAACAACGAATATGGTGCGTTCAATGCGCCACGTGTGGCCAGTCCGTTCTCCTTCAGCGGTAATTCGTGGGGCGCGTGGGAAATCGCGGTTCGCTACAGCGACACCAATCTCAACTGGCACGACAATTTTGCCGGCACCGCGATCGCGCAGGCAGGCATTGCCGGCGGCGAGGAACGAATTGTTGCGATAGCGCTGAACTGGTATCTGAATCAGAACGTCCGCATCATGATCGACGACAACATCGTCAACGTGAAGAAATTGTCCGCGCCTGGCGCGGATCCGACTGTTCCTGCTAACCAGATCGGTCAGGATTTCAACGTGCTCGGCGCGCGCGTCCAATTCCAGATGTGAGCATGTGAGCCATTCGTCGCTTGCCTCTAGGGCGCGACCCAAGACAGAGGATTGAAGATGAAAAAGTTCTTGAGAAATGTGACCGCCGCGGTTGCCGGCCTGGCGTCGGCAGCGGTTGTCACGAGCGCTCTTGCGGCGGATATATCCGGCGCGGGCGCGACGTTTCCCTATCCGATCTACGCCAAATGGGCGGCGGCTTATAAGGGCGTCAGCGGTGTGGGCCTCAATTATCAGTCGATCGGCTCGGGCGGCGGGATCGCGCAAATCAAGGCGAAGACCGTGACGTTCGGCGCGTCCGACATGCCTCTGGTTGCGGGGCAGCTCAATGCCAGCGGCATGGTGCAGTTTCCGACCGTGATCGGCGGCGAAGTCGCTGTCTACAATGTCGCCGGCGTTGGGGCCGGTCAGCTCGTGTTGGATGGACCGACGCTGGCCAACATTTATCTCGGTCACATTTCGCGCTGGAACGATCCGGCCATCAAGAAGCTCAACCCGAGCCTCAATCTTCCCGACCAGGCGATCGCCGTCGTACATCGCTCGGACGGATCGGGCACGACCTTCGTGTTCGCGACATTCCTCTCGCGCGTGAGCAGTGACTGGAAGAGCAACGTCGGCGCTGCGACTTCGGTCGATTGGCCGACGGGGATCGGCGCCAAGGGCAATGAAGGCGTTGCCGGCAACGTGGCACAGACGTCCGGTGCCATCGGTTATGTCGAATACGCCTACGCCCTGCAGAACCATCTGAAATACGCCAAAATGGTCAACAAGGATGGCAAGACGGTCGAGCCGACGCTGGCGTCGTTTGGCGCGGCCGCTGCGCACGCCGACTGGAGCACAGCAGCGCAGAACAATTTCTATGTCATCCTGGTCGACGAGCCAGGCGCGGATTCGTGGCCCATCACCGCTACGACCTATATCATCATGTACAAGCAGCCGAGCGATCCTGCCGCTTCGGCCGCGACGCTGAAATTCTTCAAATGGGCTTATGCCAATGGCGGCGACATGGCCAAGAGTTTGGTCTACGTCCCGATGCCAGCCAATGCAGTGCAAGCGATCCAGGCAAGCTGGAAACAAATACAGGGTTCTGGAATGTAGGCTTCCCGAAGCGACATCAAAAACGGGGGCGAAATCTGCTTCGCCCCCGTTTCATTTTCGGGCGAGACGCGACAGCGTTGAGCGATGCCGCGCCTGACGATTCGAATCGATTTCGACGACGGTTCTGCTCTGGGACCCGGCAAGGTGAGGCTGCTCGAGCTGGTCGCCGAGACCGGCTCGATCCGCCGTGCAGCTGCCGGCATGAAGATGAGCTATCGCAAGGCGTGGCTTCTTCTCAAAGCGCTCAAGGAGGCATTCGGCGAGCCGTTGGTGGAAACCGCGACCGGCGGCAAATCCGGGGGTGGCGCGCGACTTACGCGTCTGGGACGCTTTGTCGTGGCTCGCTATCGCGCCATGGAAGGCGCCGCGCGTCGTGCTGGAGGCCCTGCCGCCGAGGCCCTGAGTAGCCGGCTGAGGTCCGCCACGCGCGGAAAACCTGGTCTGCGTCGCCGAATTCGGGCGTAATCCTGCGAATCAGTCGCATCTGCCATGCAGTATTAAACGCTGCTTAACATCTTGTGGCATATAATAAGCCGCCTTATATTATCAGGGCTTAAGGAGACGGCTTATGCAGTCCTTTGACCGCGATCTTCTGATCATCCTGCACGACGTGGCGCGCACGCTGCGTACGAAGTTCGACCAAAAAGCGCGTGCGACGCACGCGATGACGCGTGCGCAATGGGTCATCCTTTCGCGCCTCGATCGCCAGCCTGGCATGTCGCAGAACGAGATGGCGGCTGTTTGCGAAGTCGAGCCCATCACCGTCGCTCGCCTGATAGACAGGCTTGAGGCACGTGGGTTGGTTGAACGACGCGCCGACCCGGCCGACCGCCGCATCAGACGTCTTCACCTCTTGCCGGCGGCCAAGCCCATTCTCGAAACCATCACTGATGCGCGCGAGTCCATGAATGCACGCATCACCGCAGGACTGGACGAGAAAACCCGCAACACGCTCATCGATGCCCTGCTGGTGCTCAAGGAAAATCTCGCAAACGAAGCGCTGACCGGCGTCAAGCTGGCCGCCGCCGGGGAGTAATTCATTCATGTCCGTGAGATCCGACACAGTCGCTTATGTCTCGCCAGGGCTCGGCGCGCGTGCGCGTGAGTGGGCCGGCAGCGTTTGGGCCGATAAAGCACGGCTGCGGCGCATTGGAATGGTCTGGGGACTTGCGCTCATCGGCTCGTTGGCGCTGCTCTTCTGGCTTACGGGCGGGCGCTATGTCTCGTCGGACGACGCCTATGTCCATGCCGCGAAGCTCATGGTCTCGACGGACGTTTCGGGTCTCGTGCAGGAGGTCGACGTGCACGAAGGCCAGAGCGTGCGGGCTGGAGACATTCTCTTCCGACTGGATCCTGAACCTTTTGCGATCGCACTGGCGAACGCGAAGGCGGCGCTTGCGCAAAGCGCGCTCGACGTCGAGGGGACGAAAGCGCAATACCGCGCCATTCTCGGCCAGATCGGCGCGCAGCAGGCGCAAGTCAATCTGGCCGCCATAACCTATCGCCGCTACGACACGTTGGTCCGCCAGAATGCGATTGCGCCATCGCAGCTCGATCAGGCGCGCGGCACGTTGCAGAGTGCGCAAGCCACACTGGTTTCGCTGCAACAACAAGCGCGCCAGACACTGGCACAGTTGAATGGCAATCCCGATTTGCCCGACACGCAGGCACCTGCGTACCAAAAGGCCCGCGCGACCGTCGATGAGGCGCAGCGCCAACTCGACCATGCGGTCGTTCGCGCGCCCTTCGACGGCATCGTCACAGCGGTCGATTCGCTGCAGCCGGGAACGCTCGTCATCTCGGCCATGTCGGCCTTCAGCACGACCAGCGCCGTCGGTCTTGTCGCCACCAAGAACATCTGGATCGATGCCAATTTGAAAGAGACGGAACTGACTTATGTCCGCAACGGCAATCCGGTCGAGATCACGGTCGACACCTATCCGGGATGCACCTGGAGCGGTCACGTCGACGCCATCAGCGCGGGCAGCGATTCGACATTCTCGGCATTGCCGTCCGAAAACTCCAGCGGCAACTGGGTCAAGGTCGTGCAACGCATTCCGGTCCGCATCAAGATCGGCGACAGCAGCTGCAATGTTCCGCTGCGCGCAGGCATGAGCACGGTGATCTCGATCGATACCGGTCACCGGCGCTGGTACAGGATGCTGCACGGCCTTTAACCGTTCGAAAGACACTGAACATGAGGGTGCAAGCCGCCGGCCACTCCGCAGAGTCCTATGAAAGCAAAGTCGAGCTGTGGATCGTGCTGGTCTCCTCCATGGCCGGCGTGCTCATGCAGGCACTCGATTCGACGATTGCGAACGTGGCGTTGCCTTATATGCAGGGCAGTCTTTCGGCATCGCGCGATCAAATCACCTGGGTTCTGACGTCCTACATCGTGGCGGCGGCGATCTTCACCGCCCCTGTCGGCTGGATCGCCTCGCGTTTCGGAAAGCGCAATTTCTTCCTCATTTCGCTGAGCGGCTTCACCATCACTTCGATGATGTGCGGGGCTGCCCAGTCGCTGGATCAGATGATCCTGTTCCGCCTGCTGCAAGGCTGTTTCGGAGCGGCGCTGTCGCCGCTGTCTCAGGCCGTGATGCTCGACCTATACCCGCCGCAGAAGCGCGGCAACATCATGGCGATCTGGGGCATGGGCGTGATGCTCGGCCCGATCCTTGGTCCGACCCTCGGCGGCTATCTCACCGATGCGTACAATTGGCGCTGGGTCTTCTATGTCAACGTTCCGTTCGGCATCGCATCGGTCGCGGGCATCTGGCTGTTCTTCAAGGACAGTCCGAGGGATTCCTCGCTGCGCTTCGACTGGTTCGGTTTCGGCGCGCTCGCCGTCGGCCTGGGGGCGTTGCAACTGATGCTGGACCGCGGCACCGACAAGGGCTGGTTCGGCTCGACGGAAATCATCCTCGAATGCCTGATCGCGTGCGTCGGGACCTATCTCTTCATCGTGCATATGATAACGGCCAAGACGCCGTTCATCCCGCCCAAGATCTTCAGGGATCGGAATTTTCTTTCAGCGCTCTTCCTCATGTTCGTGGTCGGCGCGATTCTCCTGGCCAGTTCCGCATTGCTTCCGCCTTATCTACAAAATCTCGCGGGCTATTCGGTGTTCGACACCGGCATGCTGATGGCACCTCGCGGTTTCGGCACCATGTTCGCGATGATGTTCGCCGGTAGGCTTGCCATGAAGATCGACCCGCGCATCCTGATGACGTGCGGGATAACGCTTCTGCTGTGGTCGATGTGGGACATGTCGGGCTGGACGCCGCAGATCAACAGCACGACATTGATCGTCGTGACGTTCCTGCAGGGGATCGGCATGGGCTTCGTCTTCGTGCCGTTGAATCTGACGGCGTTCGCGACCCTTGCGCCTTATTTCCGAACGGACGGTTCGGCCTTGATGAACTTGACGCGCAATATCGGCAGCGCCATCGGCGTCTCGGTCACAACAACGGTGCTTGCCAACAGTGTTCAGATCATGCACTCACAACTTTCGGGCTACGCGTCCGGATTCAATCGTGCGCTCGGCGTCAACGCGCCGGCCATGATGATGAATCCGCAAATTCCGTTCGGTCTGGCCAACCTCAATGGCTTGATGGAGTTGCGCGCGCAGGTCGTTGCCTACTCGAATGACTTTTTGTTCATGACCTATGTCAGTTTGCCGGCGTTCCTGATCATCTGGCTCATGCGAAAACCGAACTTTTCCGCGCAACAACCCGCCCAGGTGGAGGCCATGGAGTAATGCGCGTCAGTTTCCTTGGTCTGGGCGTCATGGGTTATCCGATGGCGGGCCATCTCAGACGTGCCGGATTTGACGTCACGGTTTTCAATCGAACGCGGCAGAAAGCGGAAGCCTGGGTCAAGGAGTATGGCGGCAGTTCGGCGCCGTCGCCCGCCGAGGCCGCGGCAAACGCCGATGTCGTCCTGAGTTGCGTTGGTCGCGATGACGATGTGCGCGAAATCGCCCTCGGCCGTCATGGCGCCTTTATCACCATGAAGCGGGACGCGGTTTTCATCGACCATACGACCGCCTCCGCAGGGCTTGCCCGCGAACTGGCGGAAGCTGCGCACCAGCGCGGCATGCATTTCGTCGACGCACCCGTCTCGGGCGGCGAGCAGGGCGCCAAGAACGGCCAGCTTACGATCATGTGCGGCGGAACGGCGATGGCATACGCGAAGGCGGAGCCTGTGATCTCGACCTATGCGCGGCAATGCCGCCTGATGGGCGAAGCCGGCGCGGGTCAGCTCACCAAGATGGTCAATCAGATTTGCATTGCCGGTCTTGTACAGGCACTGAGCGAAGGGCTGAGCTTTGCACGCGCGGCAGGACTTGATCCCCTCGCGGTCGTTGAAGTGATTTCGAAGGGCGCCGCTCAGTCCTGGCAGATGGAAAACCGGCACAAGACGATGCTCGCCGGCGCGTTCCAGCACGGCTTTGCCGTCGAATGGATGCGAAAGGATTTGGCCATCTGCCTGCAGGAAGCCGCACGCAATGGAACCTCGTTGCCTGTGACATCGTTAGTTGACCAGTTCTACGCCGAAGTCGAAAAGATGGGCGGCAAGCGCTGGGATACGTCGAGTTTGTTTGCGCGGCAGGAAGCCTTCAAGAAGGGCAAGTAATGGACCGATCGGACGGTACGACTGAGGCTGGGCGCGCGCGCTCCTATCATCATGGCGATCTGCGCAATGCGTTGCTGGATGCCGCGCGCACCATCTTGGAAGAAGAATCGCTGGCCGAGTTGAGCCTTCGCGCCGTTGCGCGCAAGGCGGGCGTCAGTCACGCCGCCCCGTACAGGCACTTTCCCAACCACGAGGCCCTGCTCGCCGAACTCGCCACGGAGGGATTTGCCGAACTGCGCGAGGAGATCGGTTCCGTCGTCAACTCGCCCGATGTCGAGTCGGACAGGATTGCGAAGATCGGTGCCGCCTATATGCGATTTGTGGCGCGCCGGCCGGCGCTCGCCAGCCTGATGTTCGGTCCACAGTTGCCGAACCGCGATTCCTTCCCAAAGCTCGGCGAGATGGCCGATGCCGTCGGCAGCGAAATCGGAACCGCTCTGCACGACTCTGCGCTGGGTCTCGCTGTTTGGGCGGCGGTCCATGGCTTGGCCATGTTGATCTTGCGCAATGTCGTCGATCTCGGACAGCGCAAGTCGGGCCTGGACGTCTTGCCGTCGCGGGCTGAGATCATCCTGCGCAGTCTTTTCTCGACGCGAAGAGATTGAAGCGCCTTAAGCCTGCCGCAGCAATTTGGCCGCATCGCGTGCGAAATAAGTGAGAATCCCGCTCGCGCCCGCGCGCTTGAAGGCGATCAGGCTTTCCAGCATGACGCGGTCTCGTTCCAGCCAGCCGCGCTCAGAGGCAGCTTGGAGCATCGAATACTCGCCCGAGACCTGATAGGCGAAGGTCGGGACGCCGAATTTCGTCCTCACCCGATGCACGAGATCCAGGTACGGCATGCCGGGCTTGACCATCACCATGTCCGCGCCTTCGGCCAGGTCGAGCGCGACTTCGCGCAGTGCCTCGTCGCCATTGGCGGAGTCCATCTGATAGGTGCGCTTGTCGCCCTTCAACGTCTTGGACGAACCAACCGCGTCGCGGAACGGGCCGTAGAACGCCGAGGCATACTTTGCCGCATACGACATGATCAACGTGTTCTTGAAGCCGCCTTCTTCCAGCGCAGTGCGGATCGCGCCGACGCGACCGTCCATCATATCCGACGGGGCAATGATATCGCAGCCGGCTTCCGCCTGAACGAGCGCCTGGCGAACCAGCACCGCGAGCGTTTCATCGTTGGCGACATCGTCGTCGATCAGAAGTCCGTCATGGCCGTGGCTGGTGTAGGGATCGAGCGCGACATCGCAGAGGATGCCGATTTGCGGCACCGCTTTCTTGATCGCCCGAACGGCGCGGCAAATCAGATTGGAGGCGTTTGTCGCCTCACGTCCATCCTCGGTGCGCAGGGACGGATCGGTGTAGGGAAAGAGGGCGACGACGGGTATTTCGAGCTTTGCCGCTTCTTCTGCGGCGCCCACCGCAATATCCACCGACAGCCGCGAGACGCCGGGCATCGACGGCACGGGCTCACGCTTGTTCTGACCATCGATAATGAACAGCGGCCAGATGAAGTCGGCGGGCGAGAGTGTCGCTTCGGCGACCAGGCGCCGCGTCCAATCGTGGCGCCGCAGGCGGCGCATGCGCAGAGCAGGGAACTTGGCGTCCGTCATGGCAATTTGTCATGCCAAGTCTGCGTTCGGCTTGCAAGCCGGGCCATTGCCTGTGTCGGGTGAACCGCGCAATTCTCGGGCCGGATAGAGGCACCTGCCATGGATTTCGAACTCAACGAAGACCAGCGCGCCATCGAAGACGCAGCGCGGCGTTTCGCGCGCGAGCGGCTCGCGCCGTTCGCGGCCGAATGGGACGAACGGGAATTCTTCCCGGTAGAAACGTTGCGTGAAGCTGCCGCGCTGGGGTTCGCAGGCATCTATGTGAAGAGCGATGTCGGCGGTTCGGACATGTCGCGGCTCGACGCCGCCATCATCATGGAAGAACTTTCCGCGGGCTGCACCTCGACCGCGGCCTTCATCTCCATTCACAACATGGCGTCCTGGATGATCGATCGCTTTGGGAACGCCGCGCAACGCAAGCGCTTCGTTCCGAAATTGACGACGATGGAGAAGATCGCCAGCTATTGCCTCACCGAGCCGGGGTCAGGTTCGGACGCAGCGGCGCTCAAGACACGCGCCGTGCAGGACGGCGAGGATTACATCCTGAACGGGAGCAAGGCATTCATCTCGGGCGCCGGCGTTTCTGATGTTTATGTCTGCATGGTGCGGACCGGTAATGAGGGGCCCAAGGGCATCTCGTGTCTCGTCGTTGAAAAAGGCACTCCGGGCCTGTCATTCGGCAAAAAGGAGCGCAAGCTCGGCTGGAACAGCCAGCCGACGGCGCAGGTGATCTTCGACAATTGTCGCGTGCCGACCGCCAACCGCATCGGCGCAGAAGGCGAGGGCTTCCGCATTGCGATGAGCGGTCTGGACGGCGGTCGCATCAACATCGGGGCGTGCTCGATCGGGACCGCGCGCGCCGCGCTCGAAGAGGCCATAGCTTATTCCAAGGAGCGAAAACAGTTTGGTCGCGCCATCGCCGACTTTCAGGCGACGCAATTCAAGCTCGCCGACATGGCGACTGAGTTGGAAGCGGCACGCTTGATGATCCGCAATGCCGCCGCCGCGCTCGATCGTCGTGATGGCCGCGCCACCATGCTCTGCGCGATGGCCAAACGTTTTGCGACCGACACCGGATTTAAGATCGCCAACGATGCACTGCAGCTCCACGGCGGTTACGGTTATCTGAAGGATTTTCCCGCCGAGCGACACGTGCGCGATCTCCGCGTTCACCAGATTTTGGAGGGAACCAATGAAATCATGCGGGTAATCGTGGCGCGCGAGCTGGCGCGCCAGTAAACGCGCACTTAAAGACTATTTTTACCGGCTTTTAACAAATCCTCCCTAGGCTCAGCCTGATAACGATCGTTGGGCCACGCGTGGGGAGTAACACGATGACAGCACTTGCCAAACCGCAGACGGCTGCACTCGAAGGCGCACGCGTCGAAGCGAAATTCTATCTTGAAACACTCAACCTCGTCGAACGGCTGCATCGCCAGCTTCTCGATGTCATCAAGGACGAACTTGATCGGCGCGACGAACGCGAGATCAACAGCGTCCAGGCGCTGCTGCTGTTCAATGTCGGCGATCAGGAACTGACCGCCGGCGAGTTGCGCACACGCGGCCACTATCTCGGGTCGAACGTTTCCTACAACCTCAAAAAGCTTGTCGAGTCCGGTTACATCCACCACGCGCGCTCCGAGGCGGATCGTCGCTCGGTTCTCGTGCGTCTGACCAAGAAGGGCGAAGACGTTCGCGACATGTTGCGCGAATTGTTTCACCGGCACCTGGGCTCGCTGCATGCCGTCGGCAATGTGACGTCGGAAGATCTCGACTCATTGAATGTGACGCTGAAGCGCATGGAACGCTTCTGGATCGACCAGGTTCGTTTCCGCCTCTAATCCAGCACCGACTCAGGTACGAATAGCGGCAACGCCTTAAAGGGGGTTGCGCTGCCGTCCTTCATTTCCAACCAGCTTCACCACCATAGCCGCTTCTATCTGGCGTTGTTGATCGGTGCCGCCTCGCTCTTTGCGTCGCGCCACCTGACTTCGCCATTGCCCGAAGCGATTGGCGGGGACGCCTTCTTCCTCTCGTTCCTCCTTATGAGCTGGTGGCTGGTGTTCCGCCTGAAGGCCAGCGATCTGCGCCGGCGCGCCGATATCGAAGACGAAGGCGGTATCGTCGTCTCTCTGATCACGATCGGAGCGATCGGATATGCGTCTTTGGCGGTGTTCGAGACGCTGCATGGCAAGAGTCTGAACAGCCCGCTGACGGTCTTGCTGGCGCTGGCGGGCGCGCCCCTCGGCTGGTTCATGCTCCATACCGTTTCGGCCCTGCGCTATGCCCACCTCTACTACAACGACGACGAAGAGGAGGGTTATGTGCCGCCCTTGAAGTTTCCCGAATGCCTCGAGCCGGGGCCGTGGGATTTCATGTATTTCGCCCTGGTCGTCGGCATGACCGCGCAGGTGTCCGACGCGCTCGTACAGACCACGCAGATGCGCAAGACGGTCCTTGGCCATTCGATCGTTTCGTTCTTCTTCAATACGGTCCTGATCGCGATGGCCGTCAATGCCGCCGTTGCCATCGCCTCCTGAGGTGCGCGGTGACGGCCAGCTTGTAAATTCTTGCCCGTGCTGAACTATTCGCTCAGCCCCCATGCCGTGTGACAAATGGCATAGGCGGTCGCGCCGCGGTTGGAGTATTGTCCGTGGCGGTGCGAAGCTTGGGCAGTCGGGTGAGGAACCCGCCGCAAGAGATTGTAATCATGTCGTTTCCGTACCTGAACCGATTTCGCGACGCCCTTTCCGGTCTGAGGCGCGAGGGCAGGTATCGCGTGTTCACGGACATTGTGCGCGAACGTGGCGATTACCCGCATGCCTCGTTCTTTACCCAAGGCGTTCCGCGGCCGGTCGTCGTTTGGTGCAGCAATGACTATCTCGGCATGGGCCAGCACCCCAAGGTCCTCGCCGCAATGCATGAGGCGATCGAGACGACGGGCGCGGGGTCGGGCGGCACCCGCAACATCTCCGGGACGACCCATTATCACGTCGAACTCGAAGCCGAGCTTGCCGACCTCCATGGCAAGGGCGCGGCGCTTCTCTTCACCTCGGGATTTGTCTCCAACGATGCAACGCTCGCAACGCTCGCCAAACTGCTTCCGGGTTTGATTGTTTTTTCCGACGCGCTCAACCACGCGTCGATGATCGAGGGCATCAGGCATGGCGGCACGGAGAAGCGTCTCTTCCGGCACAATGACCTTGCCCATCTTGAAGAGTTGTTGAAGAGCGCCGACCCCGAGGCGCCGAAGCTGATCGCATTCGAATCCGTCTATTCGATGGACGGCGATTTCGGTCCCATCGCGGAGATCTGCGATCTGGCGGAGAGATATGGCGCACTGACCTATCTCGATGAAGTGCACGGCGTCGGACTTTATGGGCCACGCGGCGCCGGCGTCGCCGCACGCGACGGCGCGATGCATCGGGTTGACATCATCGAGGGCACGCTCGCCAAGGCCTTTGGCGTCATGGGCGGTTATATCGCGGCCTCGCCGGAATTGATCGATTGCATCCGTTCGTTTGCGCCAGGTTTCATCTTCACCACATCGCTCGCGCCTGCGCTCGCCGCCGGCGTTCTGGCGAGCGTGCGCCACCTGAAGGAGAGCGAGGCCGAGCGGCAGACGCTGCATGCCCGCGCCGCTTTGCTCAAACGGCTTCTGGTCGAGGCGGGACTACCCTTGATGGAATCGCCAAGTCACATCGTACCGGTGTTCGTGGGCGACGCTGCGCTGTGCAAGTCCGTCTCGGACTCGCTGCTCTATGATCATGGTGTCTATGTGCAGCCGGTGAACTACCCGACCGTGCCGCGCGGCCGCGAGAGGCTGCGCTTCACGCCATCGCCGGTGCATAGCGAAGACATGGTGCGCGAACTCGTCCGCGCCATCGATAAAGTCTGGACGGCGCACAAACTCGGGCGCGCCGCATAGCGTCAGCCGCGACGACGTCCCTTGGCGGGTGCCGTGCGCCCGAGCCCGATCTTCTTGGCGAATTCCGAGCGCTGCGCCGCATAGTTCGACGCCACCATCGGATAGTCGGCCGGAAGACCCCACTTCGTGCGATACTGGTCGGGCGACAAGCCGTAACGTGAGCGCAGATAGCGCTTCAGCATCTTCAGCTTCTTGCCGTCTTCCAGACAGATCAGATATTCCGGCGTGATCGACTTCTTGATCGTCACGGCCGGTTTCTGCGACGTGACGGCATCGATTGCGAGCGAACCCGACAATCCACCCAGCGTGGCATGCACGCTGCGGATCATGGCAGGCAATTCGCTGACGGGAACCGGATTGTTGCTGACGTAGGAGGCGACGATTTCGCTGACCAACTTGAGAAGTTCACCCGACCCTTCGGCCGCGGCACCATGATTACTCATCGAACACACCCTCTACTCATGGGTTAAATCGGAAATACAAGCTTGATTGGGTATTACTTGAGGTCGGTGGGAATGCAAGAGATGTACGTTAGAAAAAAAGCAAGGGGAGCGGAATACCCGCAACAAAAGAAGCCAGGGCGACTTCTGACTTCCCACGCGGCGTTCGCAGCCCTTCCTTTTTCTCCTGCGGATCACTTTTTTCGCTGCTGGACGAATACTGCCCTGCCTCTAGGTCAAGTTTTTTCCACAAGAGTTCGGGCCATTGCCCGCCCTTAGGGCGCGCACGCACAGGTGGGATTAGAAAGCCGGTCTGGCGCTAGATTTGGTAAAGGGGTAGGGGTATCGGCTCGACAGGCAGGGCAATCCGGCCGCGCTTTCATGACGGGGAGTGGGATGGTGGCGTTGGCAAACGCGGCTCAAGCGAAGGATTCGGATTTTTTCACGCAGAGCCTGGCGGCCGGCGACCCCGATGTTGCGCGCGCCATCTCCAACGAACTTGGCAGGCAGCGCGACAAGATCGAGTTGATCGCGTCCGAAAACATCGTGAGCCGCGCCGTACTCGAAGCGCAGGGTTCGGTTCTGACCAACAAGTATGCCGAAGGCTATCCCGGCCGGCGCTATTACGGCGGCTGTGAATATGTCGACGTCGCCGAAGAACTGGCGATCGAGCGCGCCTGTCGGCTCTTCAATTGTTCCTTCGCCAATGTCCAGCCGCACTCCGGCGCGCAGGCCAATCAGGCGGTCTTCTTCGCCTTGATGCAGCCTGGCGACACCTTCATGGGTCTCGATCTCGCGGCGGGTGGGCATCTGACGCATGGTTCTCCCGCGAACCAGTCGGGCAAGTGGTTCAAGCCCGTTTCCTACACGGTGCGACGCGAGGATCAGCGCATCGACATGGACGAGGTCGAACGGCTTGCCAAGGAACACCGGCCCAAGATCATCATCGCGGGCGGCTCGGCCTACTCGCGCTTCATCGATTTCGCCCGCTTTCGCGCGATCGCCGATTCCGTCGGTGCTTACCTGATGGTCGACATGGCGCACTTCGCCGGACTCGTCGCCGGTGGCGTGCATCCGAGCCCCCTCGAACATGCGCACGTCGTAACCACGACGACGCACAAGACATTGCGCGGCCCGCGCGGCGGCATGATCCTGTGCCGCGATGCGGATCTCGGAAAGAAGATCAACTCCGCCGTGTTTCCGGGCTTGCAAGGCGGACCTCTCATGCATGTCATCGCGGCAAAAGCCGTCGCCTTCGGCGAAGCACTGCGGCCGGATTTCAAACTCTACGCCAAGGCAGTCGTCGACAACGCGAAGGTGCTTGCCGAGACCTTGAAGTCGGAAGGCCTCGACATCGTCTCGGGCGGAACGGATACGCATCTGATGCTGGTGGATCTGCGTCCAAAGAAGGCCACCGGCCGTCCGACGGAGAAGGCGCTGGATCGCGCCTTGATCACCACGAACAAGAATGCGGTGCCGTTCGACACGGAAAAACCTGCGATCACGTCGGGGATACGGCTCGGGACGCCGGCCGGAACGACGCGCGGATTCGGGCCGCCGGAATTCAGGGAGATCGGAAAGTTGATCGTCGAAATCGTCGACGCGGTCGCGAAAAACGGCGACGCGGGCGATTTGGCGATCGAGAAAAGTGTCGCCGAACGCGTCAGTATCTTGTGCAAGCGATTTCCCATCTACCAATAGACGAGAGCGGCCATGCGTTGCCCATTTTGCGGACATGACGATACCCAGGTGAAGGACAGCCGGCCGAGCGAGGACAATTCGGCGATCCGGCGCCGACGCCATTGTCCGGAGTGCGGCGGGCGCTTCACGACGTTCGAGCGCGTTCAGTTGCGCGAACTGATCGTCGTCAAGAAGAACAATCGCCGCGAGCCGTTCGAGCGCGAGAAGCTGGAGCGTTCCATCACCCACGCGTTGCGCAAGCGGCCGGTCGAGCGCGAGCGCATCGATCGCATGATCACCGGCATCGTCCGGCGGCTGGAGAGCATGGGCGAGAATGAGATTCCCTCGCCCGTGATCGGCGAACTGGTGATGCAGGCGCTCTCGAGTCTCGACAAAGTCGCTTATGTGCGATTTGCCTCGGTCTATAAGAATTTCCGCGAGACCAAGGATTTCGAAGCCTTGATCGGAGAGCTGGAGGGCGGCGAAAAGGATTAGCCGCGCCCAAAGTGGACGAGTTCTCTCACATGCGGCACGCTCTCGCGCTCGGACGGCGCGGGATCGGGCGTACCGGCGCCAATCCTTCGGTCGGGTGCGTCATCACCTCCGACGATGGGCACATTGTGGGACGCGGGCGCACCTCCGACGGCGGACGACCCCATGCCGAGGTGAACGCCCTTGCCGCCGCACGACATCTGACGCGCGGCGCGACGGCCTATGTCACGCTTGAACCTTGCGCGGCGGTGACAGAAACGCCGTCCTGTGCCGATGCCCTGATCGCCGCGGGCGTTCGCCGTGTCGTCGTTGCGGTTCAGGATCCCGATCCACGCACCAACGGCGCCGGCATTGCCAAGCTGCGAAATGCGGGCATCGACGTCATGACGGACGTTCTGGCGGATGAGGCGCGCCAGGGCCACGCAGGGTTCTTCAAGCGCACGCATTCCAAACGTCCATACGTGACGCTGAAGATCGCCCAAAGCCTGGATGGCATGACGGCGAGCGCGTCCGGCGCAAGCAAGTGGATCACCGGCGATGAGGCGCGCCAATATGGACACCTGCTGCGTGCGCAAAACGATGCCATCCTTGTCGGCATCAATACGGTGTTGGCGGACGATCCGGCTTTGACCTGCCGTCTTCCTGGATTGGAACATCTCTCGCCGCTACGCGTCGTGCTCGACACACAATTGCGCCTGAGCGAAACGTCCCAACTTGCGGCAAGAGGGTCGCCAACATTGGTGTTCACGACGGCAACGGAGGGCTCGGAAAGGTTGCGCAACGTCGGCGTCGAAGTTGTGCAAGTCGCGCGTGACGCGCGCGGCAGGCCCGAACTCTCGGCAATGCTGACCGAACTGGCGAAACGGAAGGTTACGCGGCTGTTGGTGGAGGGCGGCGCGACGGTTCACGCCGCCTTTTTGGACCGCGGCCTCGCGGATCGGTTGGAGATTTTCACCGCCCCGATCATTTTTGGCGCTGCGGGACACGGCTCTATCGACGCACTGGCGGCACTAACCCTCGAAGAAGCGCCTCGCTTTCGCCGCATCTCGCAGCGGCAAGTTGGGATCGATCTTCTGGAAAGCTACCTGGCCAAGGCATAAAAGGAAGTCATGTTCACCGGAATCGTCACCGACGTTGGTCGTGTCCGCCATATCGAGAAGCGCGGCGATACGCACATCGTGATCTCGACGAACTACGATTTGTCGTCCGTCGATATCGGCGCGTCGATCGCCTGCTCCGGCGTGTGCATGACCGTCGTCGACAAGGGAACCGGCAAGGACAGCTGGTTCGCCGTGACCGCATCCGGGGAAACGCTCTCCAAGACGACCATCGGAAACTGGAAAACCGGCGACCCTGTCAATCTGGAACGGCCCATGCGCGTCGGCGACGAATTCGGCGGGCATATCGTCAGCGGCCACGTCGATGGTGCTGCCGAAGTCAGGCACGTTGCACCTGAGGGGGAATCGACGCGCGTCACGTTCGAGGCGCCCGTGGCGCTGTCGAAATTCATCGCGCAAAAAGGTTCCATCGCCTTGGACGGTATCTCGCTGACGGTCAATGAAGTCGACGGTACGCGCTTCGGGGTCAACATCATCCCGCACACGGCCAAGGTCACGACATTTGGGAAGCTGAAGCCGGGCTCGAAAGTCAATCTCGAGATCGACCTGATGGCGCGCTACGTGGCGAGGCTTGTCGGCAAATGAACGTCTCGGTCTATCACGACTACATCTCCAAGATCGAAGACGTGATCGAAGACGCGCGCAACGGCCGCATGTTCATCTTGATGGACGCCGACGACCGCGAGAACGAGGGCGACCTCATTATCCCGGCCCAGATGTGCACGCCTCAGTCGGTGAACTTCATGGCCAAGAACGGCCGCGGGCTCATCTGCCTTGCTCTGACGCAAGAGCGGGCGACCGAGCTCAACATTCCCATGATGACGCAGGCGAACGGGACGCCGAACCAGACAGCATTCACCGTCTCCATCGAAGCGAAGGAGGGCATCTCCACAGGCATCTCCGCCCACGACCGCGCGCACACGATCGCGGTCGCGATTGATGCGACGAAGGGCTCCGCCGACATCGTCTCGCCCGGACACGTCTTTCCGCTCGTCGCGCGTCATGGCGGTACGCTGGTCAGAGCGGGGCACACCGAAGCGGCCGTCGACATTGCGCGCCTCGCCGGGCTCAATCCGGCCGGCGTGATCTGCGAGATCATGAACGACGACGGCACCATGGCCCGGATGCCGGATCTGGTGCCGTTTGCGCAGCTTCATGGCCTCAAGATCGGCACGATCGCCGACTTGATCGCCTATCGCCGCAAATACGACCACTTCGTCAAACGCACGGTCGAGGCGCCGTTCGAGAGCCACAATGGCGGCGCCTGGAACATGTGCATCTATGTCAACACGCTCGAATATGCCGAGCACATTGCGCTGGTGAAGGGCGATATCTCGACTCCCGAGCCCGTAATGGTACGCATGCATGCCGTCAACATCTTCAGCGACATGCTCGAATGGAAACCTTACGAACGCGACGTGCTCGGCGAGTCGATGCGTATCATCGCCAAGGAAGGGCGCGGCGTCGTCGTTCTCCTGCGCACCACACGGCCCACGTTTGTCTCCGATGTCGTGACGCGAAGAGTCGTCGACGATATCGACCGCAGGCGCGTCAAGGAATATGGCGTCGGCGCGCAGATTCTGCTCGATCTGGGGATCAAGGACATGATCCTTCTGACCGACACACCGGAAAAGAAGATCGTCGCACTCGAAGGCTATGATCTGAACATCGTCGGCACGCATGCCATCCGCGGCAAGGCGAAGGGCGGCGGGTCATGAACAGCAACATCCTGATCGTGGAGGCCCGGTTCTACGCCCACATTTCCGACATGCTGCTGGATGGTGCAACCTCTGCGATCGAGAAGGCCGGCGCGCATTTCGAGCGCCTCGCGGTGCCGGGCGCGCTCGAAATTCCCACTGCGATTGCGCTTGCCGCGAGGGCCGGCGAACACGGTGGCAAGGCGTATGACGGTTTCGTGGCCTTGGGCTGCGTGATCCGCGGCGAGACCTATCATTTCGAAATCGTCGCGAGTGAATCGGCACGGGGCCTGCTGGCGCTGGGCATCAACAACGGGCTTTGCATCGGAAACGGGATTCTCACCGTCGAGAGCGAGCACCAGGCGCTGGTGCGTGCGGCGGTCGATGACGGCGACAAAGGCGGCGACGCGGCGCGTGCCTGCCTCTCGCTCATTCACGCGCGACACCGATTTGGCATGGACAAATGAGCACGCCGCAGGATCACGCCTCTAGCGGCGCGCACGCGTTGCGGCGGGCGTCTCGTCTGGCTGCGGTGCAAGCCATCTACCAGATGGAGCTCACAGGTGTCGACGCCGAAGCGGTCGCCAGCGAATTCATCGAGCATCGTTTCGAACACGAACCCGAAATGAAGGCGGCAGGCCCGGGGGACGAGGATTTCTTCGGCGCCATCGTTCGCGGCGTGCCGCAGCACCAGGTCGAAATCGACCGTTCGATCGCGAAGTGCCTGGCCGCCGATTGGCGGTTCGAACGCGTGGATTCGATTCTGCGCGCGATCCTGCGCGCCGGCGCGTTCGAGCTGATCGTGCGCCGCGATGTGCCGGCCAAGGTCGTCATCGACGAATATCTCGAAATCAGCCACGCCTTCTTCAACAAGGATGAGCCTGCCTTCGTCAACGCGGTGCTCGACAAACTTGCTCATAGGAAGCGCGCGCCCGAATTCGGCGAGAAGCCGCCGGCCGATGAGCTGCAGTTTTAATCGTCTGCCATTTTCAACTTGGTCACGGAGCGCAGGATTCGCGAATTCGAACTGATCGCCAAGTTGTTCGCGCCTCTGGCGACGTCGAAAGCGGCGCTGGGGCTGAAAGATGACGTCGCGCTGTTGCACGCCAGCGCGGCCGACGATCTTGTCCTGACGACGGACGCGATCGTGGAGGGGATCGATTTCTTTGCGCGCGATCCGGCCGATACGGTTGCGAAGAAGGCTCTGAGGATCAACCTCTCCGATCTCGCCGCCAAGGGTGCGAAGCCGATCGGGTATCTGCTGACGCTGATGTTGCCTGGCCGCATCGATGTGCGCTGGCTTCGAAGCTTCGCCAAAGGACTGCGTGCGGATCAAAGGCGGTTTGGCATCACGCTCCTGGGCGGCGACTTATCTACGACGCGCGGGCCACTCAGCGTTTCGATCACCGCGCTTGGTTCTGTACCAAAGGAAAAAGTCATCTTGCGGTCGGGCGCCAAGCCCGGCGACCTGGTTTTCGTCACCGGCACCATTGGCGACGCGGGAGGTGGGCTCGCCGCACTCAAGACGAAAAAGCGCGTGGCGGCGCTCATCGCGCGCTATCGCCTGCCGCAGCCGCGCGTCGCGTTCGGGCGAGCGCTTCTCGGAATTGCCAGCGCCGCGATCGATGTTTCGGACGGCCTGCTCGCCGACCTCGGTCATCTCGCAGACGTTTCCAACATGCGCATCGACATTGACGCCGCACGCATTCCAAGGTCTCGGGCGCTGCGCGATCTGTGGGGGCCCGGCGAGCCGGCCTTGGTGCGCGCCGCGACGGCCGGGGACGACTATGAGATTGCGTTCACCGCACGGCCTAAGGATCGCGCCCGCGTACTTGCCGCCGCCAAGCGCTCAGGAACGCGCGTCAGCGAGATCGGCTTGGTGAAGACGGGCGGGGGCGTGGCGTTGATCAACTCGGACGGCCGTCCCATCCGGGTGAAAAAACGCGGTTGGCAACATTTCTGAGCGTGCATGGGGTACGCCGTTACGCCGCCCTGCGACACCGCTGGATTGTTGCGTGGAGGGCCAGCTTTTGGCATATGTGCGCCGCCCTTGAAGCGGTAGGTCCACTCCGGCCGGCCATGGGGACTGGTGGTGAACACCACCGGTTGCTTCGGGACTCTAAGATCTGAAGGGGAAAAGCCATGGGCTTGGAACTGGTTCTGCTATGCGGCGTCTTGGCGCTCGCCTATGGACTGTGGACGATTCGCTCCGTTCTGGCGCTCAGCGCCGGCAACGCGCGCATGCAGGAGATCGCCGCCGCCATCCAGGAAGGCGCGGGCGCCTATCTGAACCGCCAGTACACGACCATCGCCGGCGTCGGCGCTGTCGTCTTCATTCTGGCGATCATCTTTCTCGGCTGGGAGGTCGGTGTCGGCTACCTGATCGGTGCAGCACTTTCGGGCGCCGCCGGTTATGTCGGCATGTATGTCTCGGTCCGCGCCAACGTGCGAACCGCCGAGGCGGCCCGTCAGGGGTTGGCGCAGGGGCTCTCCGTTGCGTTCCGCTCGGGCGCGGTCACCGGCATGCTGGTCGTCGGCCTCGGCCTGATCGGCGTTGCCGGCTATTACGCCTTCCTGACGCTCGGCATGAAACTCGACATCCAGGATGCCGCGCAAAGCCGCATCATCATCGACTCGCTTGTGGCCCTCGGATTTGGTGCCTCGCTGATTTCGATCTTCGCACGTCTCGGCGGCGGCATCTTCACCAAGGGCGCCGATGTCGGCACCGACATGGTCGGCAAGGTCGAAGCAGGAATCCCCGAGGATGATCCGCGCAACGCCGGCGTGATTGCCGACAATGTCGGCGACAATGTGGGTGACTGTGCCGGCATGGCCGCCGACCTCTTTGAAACCTTCGCGGTGACAACTGTCGCCACGATGGTGCTGGCTTCGATCTATTTCACAGGTGATCTCAAGGCCAAGCTCATGCTGTTCCCGCTCGCGATTGCGGGAATGAGCATCGTCACCTCGATCATCGGAACCTTCTTCGTTCGCCTCGGTCCGTCGCGCCACATCATGGGCGCGCTCTACAAAGGTGTCATCGCGACGGTGCTGCTGTCGCTCGTCGGACTCTGGCCGCTCACGAATTATCTGATCGGCATGCACACGGCGCTGACGAGCGGCGATGCGTCCTATACCGGCCAGACGCTTTACTATTGCGGCATAGTCGGTCTGGCGGTGACCGGCGCGCTGATCTGGATCACGGAATACTACACCGGCACCAATTTTCGACCGGTCCGCGTGATCGCGCAGGCTTCGGTGACCGGCCACGGCACCAACGTCATCCAGGGTCTGGCGATCTCGATGGAAGCGACCGCGCTTCCGGCGCTCGTCATCTGTGCCGGTATCGTCGTGACCTACCTGATGGCAGGCCTTTTCGGCATCGCAATCGCAGTGTCCACGATGCTCTCGCTGGCGGGCATGATCGTCGCACTCGATGCCTTCGGCCCGGTCACGGACAATGCCGGTGGCATCGCCGAGATGGCTGGACTGGAAGGCGACGTGCGCAAGACGACCGATGCGCTCGACGCCGTCGGCAACACCACAAAGGCCGTGACGAAGGGCTATGCCATCGGTTCTGCCGGTCTCGGCGCATTGGTGCTCTTTGCCGCCTACACGGCCGACCTCAAGTATTTTTCAGAACATTCCGATGTCTACGCCTACTTTGCCGGTCTCGAATTGCCGACATTCAGCCTTGCCGATCCTTGGGTCGTCGTCGGCCTCTTCATCGGCGGTCTGCTACCGTATTTGTTTGGCGGCATGGCGATGACGGCGGTGGGGCGCGCAGCAGGCGCGGTGGTCGAGGAAGTGCGCAAGCAGTTTCGCGAAATGCCGGGCATCATGGCGGGAACGCAGAAGCCCAACTATGCGCGCGCTGTCGATCTTCTCACCAAGGCGGCGATCAGGGAGATGATTGTGCCGTCGATGCTGCCGGTCTTTTCACCCATCGTGTTGTTCCTCGTCGTCAATCTCATCGCCGGCAAGACGCAGGCGTTCAACGCGCTTGGCGCGATGCTCATGGGCGTGATCGTCACCGGTCTATTCGTCGCGATCTCGATGACGTCTGGCGGCGGCGCCTGGGACAATGCCAAGAAGTTCATCGAGGACGGTCATCACGGCGGCAAGGGTTCGGAAGCCCACAAGGCGGCGGTCACCGGCGATACGGTCGGCGATCCCTACAAGGACACGGCGGGCCCGGCCGTCAATCCGATGATCAAGATCACGAACATCGTGGCGCTCTTGCTGCTCGCGACCTTGGCGCACGCATTCTGATCGCCGCGAGATAATACAAAAGCGCGCGGGACGAAGGTTCCGCGCGCTTTCTCTTGGGTTAGGGGTAGCCGCCGCCGCCACCAGGTGGTCCACCGCCGCCACCGCCCGGGTTGGGCGAGTTGCCGCCCGGGGTGCTGCCGCCGATCGGAACGCCAGGTGTCGCGTTGAACAGTTGCTGCAGGAAGGTGAGCTCGCGACCCTTGGTCGGCGTCACGCGGGATTCGAATGCGACGACGTGGCCGTCGCGCAAAGTGTAGTGCTTGAGATCGGTGACTTTTCCATCCTTGTCGAAATAGACGGCGAGAATCGCACGCGACTGGATGGTCGGATGGAAGAACGCGATCTCCTTTTCAACGCTGGAAATGTAATACCAGGCGTCGCCGTTGAACGTAGCCTCGGTGGAGGGAAATCCCAGGCGCTGCTGGACGCTCGTCTTGGTGTCCTTGCCGATCCCGATGGCAGATTCGGCCTCTGGATCGGGCAGGTAGCCGCGCGCGTTGGTCACAGGGGTGCAGCCCATGACGGCAAAGGCAGCGAGGGCTAGAACAAGTTTTCGCATAAACGTCGTCCTTGACCGGATCAGTCCCGCCCGCCGCGATGTGCTAACCTCAGAGCGGCGCGCTGGCAAGTTGAATGTATTTCGGAGAATTTTCTTATGCTGAACGTCTTGCGCCGGGCATCGGCCAGGGCCAAAGCGGTCCGCTCCCTGTATGATGCGCTGATCGTCCAGGCGCGCCAGCCGGTGTTTTTCGCGGACTTCGGCGTCCCGGATTCGATCGACGGCCGCTTCGATATGGTCACGTTGCACGCCTGGCTTGTGCTCGACCGCCTTCACGCAGCGGGCCTCAAACCACTGGCGGACCGTCTCACCGACACCATTTTCATCGGCTTCGACGAGGCCCTGCGCGATCTTGGTGCCGGCGACATGGGCATGGGTCGCAAGATCAAGACGATGCGGGAAGCCTTCAACGGCCGCGTGCGGGCCTATGACTCGGCCGAGGGGGAAAGAGAGTTCGCGGAGGCAATTGTCCGCAATGTCTTCCGCGGCAACGAGCAGAAAGGGGCCGAGGCCATGAGCATTGCGCGCTACGCGCTTTCCTCGCGCCTTCGGCTGGCGGGCTGTGATCCCAGAACCGGTGAACTTCAATTCGCAGCTCTCCCGGAAGGGCTCACCCAGTCATGAAACCAGCGTCGCCGCCTCTCGAGCGCATCTATAACCTTGCTCGCCTCGCTCGGGCAGGCGACGAGATTACCATCACGACGAACCCCGACGAGCTTGAGCGCATCGCGCAGTGGGCCGAGGTTCGCTCTCTGGATGCGTTGACCGCGCGGATCAGCCTGCAAAGGCTCTCGGCCGTCAGATACAATTACGACGCCGACTTGCGGGCGGAATTGACGCAGGACTGTGTTGTGACGCTTGAGCCGGTGCGCTCGGTGGTGCAGCGCACGATCCATCGTGAGATCCATTACGCCGAGTCAGGTCCGCACGCGGGCAGCGTGTCCGTCGATGCCGATCTCGCCGCGGACGACGACGTGATCGAGGAGATCTCCGACCTGCACTACGACCTGGCGGCACCTCTGCTCGAAGAACTGGCCCTGGCCATCGATCCTTATCCCCGGGCGCCGGGCGTGACCTTTAGTCCACCATCCGAGCAGGATGGGCCGCCGGAAAGCCCCTTTGCCGTACTCAAGAACCTCAAAAAGCCCTGACAAGCTAGGCTGGCGGCCCCGCGATCCGGCTTGAATTCCGCAAGGGTTTCCTGCTACGTCCGCCCCTTGTTTTGCCCGCTCGGTCAAATGGTTCGCGCATGACAGTGCGCCAACGCCTGACGATTCGGTCCGCGGCGCACCAGAATGATTGTTGCGCACCTGCGGCTCCGAACGAGCGCCGGCCGCGCTGAGAGGAGTAGCCGCAATGGCGGTGCCAAAGAGAAAAACCTCGCCTTCGCGGCGTAACATGCGCCGGGCGCACCATCGGCTTCCGGCCGCCAGCCACAATGAATGCCCGAACTGTGGGGAACAGAAACGCCCGCACCATGTCTGCGGCTCGTGTGGCCATTATGATGGCCGCGAAGTCACCAAGACCCAAGCCTGATTGGGACCGGCTGACGATCGTATGCTTGCAGCGAGGCGCTCGTGGCTCGCGACTTGACGGTTTCGGTTGATGCGATGGGCGGCGATGCCGGCCCGGGCATCGTCGTGGCTGCACTGGCGCGCTCAATCCTGCGGCACCCCAACGTCGATTTCCTCCTGCATGGCGATGAGAGCGAATTGAAGCCATTGCTCGCCAAGCGCGCCAAGTTGGCCGGGCGGGTCGCGCTTCGCCACACCTCCGAGCGCGTGCGCATGGAGGAAAAGCCCAGCCTTGCGCTTCGGCGCGGCCGGAACACCAGCATGTGGCGGGCCATCGAGTCAGTGAAGAACAAGGAAGCCGCGGTCGTCGTCTCGGCCGGCAATACCGGCGCGCTGATGGCGATGTCGATGTTCCAACTCGGTACGCTCGACGATATCTCGCGGCCTGCGATCGCGGCGCTTTGGCCGACAAAGCGCGGGCAGAGCGTCGTGCTGGACGTCGGTGCGAACATCGTCGTCACCGCCGAACAACTCGTCGATTTCGCGGTCATGGGCGAAGCCTTCGCGCGCGCGATCCTGGGGGTCGAGCGGCCGAGCGTCGGAATCTTGAACGTCGGATCCGAGGATGTGAAGGGCAACGATTCCGTCAAGGCTGCCGCGCACATCTTGCGCAACAACTCCTCGCTGCCGATCGAGTTCGCAGGCTTCGTCGAAGGCGACGACATCGCCGAGGGCACTGTCGACGTCATCGTCACCGACGGTTTCACCGGAAACGTCGCGCTGAAAACTGCGGAGGGTACGGCGAAGCTGGTGACGCATTTCCTGCGCAGCGCGCTGACACGCTCGTTCCTGAGCCGTGTCGGCGGATTTCTCGCCGCTGGAGCCCTGAACACACTCAGGCGCAAGCTTGATCCGCGCGCGTCCAACGGCGGCATCTTCCTCGGTCTCGATGGCGTCGTGGTCAAGAGCCATGGCGGCACCGACGAACTCGGCTTTGCCAGCGCCCTCGACATGGCAATCGCCATGGCGCGCGCCGGCGTCGTCGCCAAAATCATCGACGACCGGCGTGGCGTTCACCCGGTCGAGCCGGAGGCTCAAGCTTCGTGATTCGCTCGCACGTCATGGGTTGCGGTTCATTCCTGCCGCGAACCATCCTCACCAACGCCGAACTCGCCAAGCGCGTCGACACCAGCGACGAATGGATCCGCGAACGCACCGGAATTCAGCAACGTCACATTGTCGCCAAGGGCGAGATGACGTCCGACCTTGCGCTTCAGGCCGCGCGTCATGCGCTGCACGACGCCAAGATCGAGGCAAACGATCTCGATCTGATCATCGTGGCCACGACCACGCCCGACGAAACCTTTCCGGCGACGGCCACGCGGTTGCAGGCGCGCCTCGGCATGAAACACGGTGCGGCGTTCGACGTTCAGGCCGTCTGTTCCGGCTTCATCTATGGAACGGCGGTTGCGGACAATTTCATCAAGGCGGGCCAGGCGAAGACCGTGTTGCTGGTCGGCGCCGAATCCATGAGTCGGCTGCTCGACTGGAAGGATCGCACGACGTGCGTCTTGTTCGGCGACGGCGCCGGGGCGGTCGTGCTTCAGGCTCATCGCGGCCAGGGCAACCATTCGGACCGCGGCGTGCTCAATACCAAGCTTTATTCGGACGGCAGGCTGCACGATCTTCTTTATGTCGATGGCGGCCCCTCATCGACCCAGACGACCGGTCATCTGCGCATGCAGGGCAAGGAAGTGTTCCGCCATGCCGTGACCAACATCTCGGCCGCGATCACGGCGTCGGTCGAGGAGGCGGGCTTCAAGATTTCCGACATCGACTGGTTCGTGCCGCATCAGGCCAATCAGCGCATCCTCGACGGGACCGCGCGCAAATTGGGTATCCCGGCGGCAAAGGTTGTCTCGACCGTCGCGCAGCACGGCAACACCTCGGCTGCTTCGGTCCCGCTGGCGCTGGCGACCGCTGTCGCGGATGGCCGCGTCCGCAAGGGTCAACTCGTTTTGCTCGAGGCGATGGGCGGAGGCTTCACCTGGGGCGCCGCTTTGATCCGCTGGTGAGCTGCCACCTCAACTGCCGCTTCTATCCCTTTGATGTTGACGCAAAAATGGCACACGCCTAACGTTGATGCCGTAAAGGGGGAGTCGGGTGATGACAACGAATACATTGACACGCGCCGACCTGACGGAGGCCGTTTTCCAGGCCGTCGGGCTGTCGCGCAACGAATCGGCGCAGATGGTCGAGGACATGCTCGAGGAAGTCTGTTCGGCGCTGGCGCGGGGCGAGACGGTCAAGCTCTCGTCGTTCGGCACGTTTGCCGTGCGCCAGAAGAGCCAGCGCATGGGGCGAAATCCGAAGACCGGCGACGAGGTGCCGATCGCGCCGCGGCGCGTCTTGGTGTTCCGTCCCAGTCACGTCCTGAAAGCGGTCATCAACGGTCAGACGCCCGACCCCAACGCCAAGGATTGACGGTTCGATGCTGGCATCCACGTCCGCAAACGTCAGCGCGAAGTCGCCGGAAGCATTCCGCACCATCAGCGAGGTTTCGACCGAACTCGATGTGCCGCAGCATGTGCTGCGCTTCTGGGAAGGCCGCTTCGCGCAGATCAAGCCGGTTAAGCGGGCAGGCGGACGGCGCTACTATCGTCCGGAAGACGTCGATCTGCTGCGCGGCATTCGCGCGCTGCTCTATCTCGAAGGCTTCACGATCAAGGGCGCGCAAAAGATTTTGCGCGATCGCGGGCTGCGCTATGTCGCCGAACTCGGTCGCGGCGAGACGGGATTCGAACGCCAGGCGCCGCGCAAGCTCGCCGAATTCATCGCGGTGCCGCAAGAACCGCAATTCGCGCGCGCCGCGCTTTCCGTTCTCGGGCGCTCGTCGGACGAAAGTGCGAGCGATGCGTCCGCCGAGAGCGAGGTCGCAGACCAAGAGCGCGAAAAGCTTTCAGGTCTTTTGGAAGAATTGCTCGCGCTCCGGGTCCGTCTGAACGCAGCACGATCGCGCCCACGCGCGTAAAGGAAACGTCCGCACGTCGCATTTGCCCGGACGGACCTTGCCGCCTATAGTCCGCGGCCCTTCGCGGAGCACGGCCGTTCTTGGCCGCAACACGACGCGAGTTGGATACGGAGCGTGGCGCAGCCTGGTTAGCGCACCAGTCTGGGGGACTGGGGGTCGTGGGTTCAAATCCCGCCGCTCCGACCATTGAAATCAATGACCTAGCGCCGACAGAAAACAGCGCCGAGCAAGGCCAGCTACCAAATAGCTACAACGGGAATCGGTTGAGACCGTGCGCAAAGGTCGCAGGCCGAGGGAAGCCCTCTGTCGGCTGCCTGTTCTGCCGGTGCAATTCAGGTCTTGCTCTCCTGTGGCGCCAGCCGCGAATGTTCGCGACAGCGCGAAGACAGTGGCACTGAGCGAAAATGGCTGATCATTTCACGCCAGACGGATATTTGAGGTTCGACGAAGCTTGCGACGAAGCTGCGCGGTTAGTCCACGGACCAGATCTTGCCGCTGAGCTTTCTGCGTCTGAAGCTTCGGAATTGGCCAATTACGCGCAATTCCATATGCGCAAATATCCGCGAGACACCAATCCAGGAGACTCTGGACTAGCGCCTGAGCGAATTGCGCTTCTGATCAAACGCGGGCGGGTAAGGACAAAGCAAATTGCGCAGTCACGGCGAACACTGCGACAGAAGCTTTACTCAGGTGCAATCAAATCCTGGGTGTTGTCGTCAGCCGGCGAACTTGAGCCGGTAAGAAGGCAAGTTTGGGGTGGCAAAGCCTACAACGGCGTCACGAAAAGCGGGCGCTTACTTTTTACGGTGAAACGTGGCGACAACGGTCGGGTCACGGAGGGGCCGGTGCTGATACGGCTCGCCGATCTAGCGAGGTATTTCAAGCGGGCCGCCAAGTCGACCGATCGAGCGCGCGGTGCCAATCTACGCGTACGTCCGGGTCGGCCTCCCTTGTTTGATTGGGACGAAATCTGGGTCGAGGTAATCCGAATCATTCATGAAGAGGGTCCGCCGAAAACGCGTGCGGAACTAACGCGACGGATTCAACTGTGGCACGCTGACAAACATGGCCGCGAGCCATCAGACGAGGTTCTCAAGCCAAAAATGAGTGTTTTGTTCAGAAGGTTAAAATTCGGCGCGGGCCCTTAGAGTCCAAATTATCACCAACGACCTTCGATTTTCACCAGACATCAACACGTCCCGCGGCTATCGGATGCTCTTGAGCGTGCGAAAACGCGCGCTTGTACTTAGAGGGCACAGCATGAACGATCTAGCCGAATTTGAATCCACCGCTGGCGAAGTCCTATTCAATGAAATTCAAGCGGGACGATATTTGGGCGGGAAAGCATCGCCGGTATCGCCCCGAACCTTGCAGAGGTGGCGGATGGAAGGATCCGGACCCTGCTTCGTCCGAATCGGCAGGCTAGTCCGCTACCGTCGGAATGACCTCGATGATTGGTTAAGCTTACAAGTACGACGCTCAACCTCCGAACCT
>DATLOU010000043.1:0-62884 GCA_035536115.1 Rhizomicrobium sp. | reverse complement strand
CGGCAGCGCGCGATCTCGGTCTCGAGTTCGGCGATCCGCAATTCCAACTCGGGCGCCGACATTTCCGACAGGTCCTCGCCGAGCACGATTCCGGCACGTTTCTTCTTGGGCAACAGGTCTTCCGGGTCGATCGCCATAGTCGTGTCCCTTGTCGAAATATGCTTTGCTAACGGTCCGATTCAAAACCACTAAACTAGTGTCAGCGCGAATTGCTGCAGCGCGCAAGCCAAAGAGAGCCCGCCATGCGCGCCATCGCCGTCAAAAATCCCGGACAAGGTTACGCGCTCAAGCTGGCGGAGATCGAAAAACCGTCCCCCGCGCCCGGCGAAGTTCTGATCCAGGTGGCGGCCGCCGGCATTAACCGTGCAGACCTGGTGCAAGCGATGGGCGGCTATCCGCCGCCGCCGGGTGCTCCGTTAACGCTGGGCCTCGAAGTGGCGGGCGAGATTGTTGCGCTCGGGCCCGGCGTCAGCGCTTTTTCGCTCGGCGACAAGGTCTGTGCGCTCCTCGGTGGCGGCGGCTACGCCGAATTCGCGGCGGTCTCCGAGAAATGCGTCCTGCCGCTGCCCAAGGGCGTCAGGCTGGTTGAAGCGGCCGCGCTCCCGGAAGTGCATTTCACGGTCTGGACGAACCTCATCGACACCGCACGCCTGAAGCCGGGCGAGAGCGTCCTGATCCATGGCGGTTCGAGCGGCATCGGCACCGCCGCGATTCAACTCTGCGCGGCGCGCGGCCACCAGGTCTTCACCACGGCGGGAAGCGCGGAGAAGTGCGCCGCGATCCAAAAACTCGGCGCTCATCGCGCCATCAACTATCGCGACGAGGATTTTGTCGACGTCGTGAAAAAAGAAACCGGCGGCAAGGGCGTCGACGTCATCCTCGACATGGTCGGCGGCGATTATATCCAGCGCAACATGAGCGCAGCCGCGCTCTGGGGCAGGATCGTCAACATCGCCTATCAGTCCGGCATGCAGGCGACGGTGAATTTTGCGCCGCTGCTGATGAAACGACTCTCGCTTCTCGCCACGACCTTGCGGGCGCGCACGAACGAGGAGAAAGGCGCAATCCGCGACGCGGTCCAGCGCGAAGTCTGGCCGTTGCTCGAAGCCGGCAAGATCAAGCCCGTGGTCGACACGACTTTCCCCCTTGCCGAGGCGGGCGCGGCGCATGCGCGCATGGCCAAGAGCGAACACATCGGAAAAATCCTGCTCACGTTATAGCGCTCGCGCATGAGAATTCTCCTCACTGGTGCCAATGGCTTCATCGGACGTTACGTGCTGTCGAAGCTGGTTGGCGCGGGATATGAGGTGATCCCTGCCGTTCGCAATCCTGCACAAACGGATGCCATCTTAGGCAAACCGTTGTCGCTCGCGGTCAACTTCAACCGCGATGTCACGCCCGAAGTTTGGACTCCGCGCCTTGCCGGCATCGACGCGGTCATCAACTGCGCCGGAATCCTTCAGGGCAGTCGTGGTCAGTCGATCGACGCGATCCACAACGCGGCACCGAAGGCGTTGTTCGCAGCGTGCGAACGTTCCGGCGTGAGACGTGTCATTCAGATTTCCGCGATCAGCGTCGGCGCGGACACGGATTATGCCAGGAGCAAACTCGCCGCCGACGCCGCGCTCGCCGCAAGCGGGCTGGACTGGATCATCCTGCGGCCTTCCGTCGTCTATGCCAGCGGCGCCTATGGCGGAACGGCTCTGTTCCGTGCGCTGGCGGCGCTACCGTTTTTCATTCCCGTGATCGGAAAGGGCGATCAGCTCTTCCAGCCGATCCATGTCGATGACCTTGCGTCCATCATCCTTGCGATTCTTTCGACTCCCGAGCTTCGTGCACGCGTGATCGCACCGGTCGGGCCGGACCGGATTACGCTCAAAGATCTCCTGCTCGATCTCAGGCGTTGGCTCGGCCTGCGCGCGGTTCCGCTGCTGTCGATCCCCCCGGCGCTGGTCGCGCTCGTCGCGCGCATCGGCGATATCGTCGGCGGCACCATCAATTCAACGGCGTTGCGACAACTGGAATACGGCAATGCCGGTTCGTTCGAGGATGGGGTTGCGGCGACAGGCATTCGCCCGCGGGCATGGCGCGACGGACTTCTTGCCATGCCGGCGCAGCCTCAAGACCGTTGGCATGCGCGACTCTATTTCTTGCGGCCGGCGCTGCGATGGGCCGTCGGCGCGACCTGGATCGCATCCGGCATTCTGGGATTGCTTCAACGCGCAGAACTGGCAGGGCGTTATTCAGCTTTCGGCGTCACGTTCGACATGCGGGCGGTATGGCTGAGCTGTCTCGTCGATCTCGTGTTGGGTTTCGCCGTGCTCGCACGAAAACCTTGGGCCACTGTCGCACAGATCGTGATCGTCGCGCTCTACACAGTCGCGCTGAGCATGGCGCAACCGGCGCTCTGGCTCGACCCCTTTGGCCCTCTGCTCAAGAATATCCCGTTTGTCGTGGCGATTCTCGTACTGGCCGCGATCGAGGCCGACCGATGACGACGCTGCATGACCTCATCATCGTCATTCACATTCTGAGCGCGACTCTGTTGTTTGGCACCGGGCTCGGCACCGCGTTCCAGATGTGGATGACGCATCGCAGCGGCGATGTGCGTGCGATCGCGGAGGTATCGCGCAACGTCGTGCGCGCGGATTTTTTCTTCACCCTGCCTGCAGTGATCGTTCAGCCCGCGACCGGCCTCGCCCTGATCCGGATCGACGGCTACAGCCTTTGGGAACCTTGGCTGGTCGCGGCGTATGTTCTCTACGTTCTCGTCGGCGCCTGTTGGCTGCCGGTGGTGTGGATTCAACTGGAGGCACGCAATCTCGCAGCGCAGGCGGCGGCCGCCGGCACGGCTCTGCCGCCGCGCTATTTTCGCCTCATGCGCTGGTGGTTCTGGTTCGGCTGGCCCGCATTTTCAGCCGTTTTGGGTATTTTCTGGCTCATGGTGAACAAGCCCGCCCTTTGGTGAGACGCAAAATTCGTTGCCTTTGCCCGCGGACCCGGTAAAACGCTGCTATTCCTCGAAAAGGTCGATCCTTTAGAGGTCGGTGGGTCCGGTGAACGGGCCCCCGGCAAGGGAGAAGATTTATGGCCGTCGAAAACAGACCGCTCATGCCCAAGGCGACCGCCGTCTGGCTGGTCGACAACACCTCGCTCACCTTCGAGCAGATCGCCGATTTCTGCGGCCTGCATCCGCTCGAGGTGAAGGGCATCGCAGACGAGGACGTCGCCAAGGGCATCAAGGGCCAGGATCCGGTGTCGAGCGGCCAGCTGACGCGCGAACAGATCGAGGAAGCCGAAAAGAATCCCAAGGCGCGTCTCAAGATGGCGCCGCCCAAGCACAAGATGCCGTCGGTCAAGCAGAAGAAGGCGCCGCGCTATACGCCGGTCTCCAAGCGGCAGGACAAGCCCGACGCGGTCTATTGGATCCTGCGCAACCATCCCGAATTCGCCGACGCCGACATCATCAAGCTGATCGGCACGACCAAGGCGACGATCCAGAAGATCCGCGAGCGCTCGCACTGGAACGCGACCAACATCAAGGCGGTCGATCCGGTGACGCTGGGCCTCTGCTCGCAGCTCGAACTCGATCTGGCGGTGACGCGCGCCGCCGCCAAGCGCGAACGGGCGCTGAAGCGCGCGGAGAAGGCGGGCGCGACGCTGAAGCCGATTTCGGAGACTGTCGCCGCCGAGCCCAAGTTCGCGGACCCCGAGCCGCCTGCCGAGACACCGCCCGCAGCGCCGCCGGAGCCGCTGTCCGAGTCCAAGCCGGCGCCGCCGCCGGACCCGCTCGAATTCCCGCAGGAAGACGACAGTCCCGGCTGAATTTCGCTAACTACTCGCCGTCGTCGCCGCCGCGATCGTCGGGAGCCGGCGTGCCATTGCGGTCGCGGTTCGGATCGACATAACGGTCGTCACCGCCATAGCGGTCGTCGCCGCCATAACCGTTCTGATCGCCGGGGCCGGTATAGTTGTCGCCATAGCCGTTCGGATCGCCGGGGCCGGCATAGTTGTCGCCAGGAGGATAGCTGTCGTCCGTGCCATAGCGCCGGTCGGGATCGTA
The DNA here is from genome assembly GCA_035536115.1 of Rhizomicrobium sp. Lineage (GTDB taxonomy): Bacteria > Pseudomonadota > Alphaproteobacteria > Micropepsales > Micropepsaceae > Rhizomicrobium. The sequence goes on along the minus strand of DATLOU010000043.1, from coordinate 58,821 downwards.
GCCGGGCCCAGATCCGTAGCCGTTGCCGGGCGCATAGCCGGAGCCATAACCATAGTCTCCAGGATAGCCGCCATAGGGGCCGCCATATGGGGGTCCGCCATAATAGCCGTCGTCATAGTAGTGGTGGTGACTTGAGGAGGCGAGAAGGCCGAGACCGAGAATGCCAAGGCCGATGCCGAGCGCGAGACCGCCGCCGCCATGGCCGAAGAAATGTCCGTGATGGCCCCAGCCGCCATGCCAGCTGTCCGCCTGTGCCGCCGTCGTGCCGAGAAGGCTCAACGCCAAGGTGGCGGCAAGTACGCGTTTCATCGTCATGCGATACTCCTGATTGCGCGAAGCGGCGCTCCGGTTTTGGGCACTATCGCGGGCTTGACATGAACGCCGCCTGAACGGGATTGCGCCTCGAACGGGCCGGAAGGCCGCATTCCGTCAGTGGATCGTGCGCTCATCGGCGCTGCGCGGGTCGAATTCGACAGTCGCCAGCGTCGCCTGCTCGGGTTGCGGCTCGTACGGATCGCGGTGCGCGGCGGGCGGTTCGTCACGGAGCGAAATCCGCGCGAGCGTGAACACCGTCATCGCGGCATGGATGGCGGCCGAGTAGAAGAACAGCGCCCCCGTTCCCGCCCAACCCATCACCAGCGCGGCAAGGGTCGGTCCTACCACCGAGGCGAGCGAGTTGATCAGCAAGAGCGTCGCCGAAGTCTCGACGAAGTCGGCGCGCTGGATGCGATCGTTGGTGTGGGCGACGGACAAGCCATAGAGCGGCAGCGCCACCATGCCGAAGAAGAAGATGAGCGGCAGGATCGCCCAGCGCTCGCTGCCGCCGAAGGTCGCGAGCGCGAGGCCGAGCGCGCACGACAAGCCGCAGACGGTCGCGATGATGACGCGCCGGTCGACGCGGTCCGACCAGCGGCCGAGCGGCAGTTGCACCAGCGCGCCGCCGAGCGTGAAGACGCTCATGAAGATCGCGATCCAGCCCTTGTTCAAGCCGTGCGCCTGGGCAAAGACGGGCGCCAGCGTCCAGACCGCGCTGTTGGCGAAGCCGACGGCGATGCAGCCGATCACGCCAACCGGCGAAATGCGGTAGAGCCGCAAGGGTCTAAGCTTCGGCACATGCGCGGCGTGCGGCGGCGGCAACTGCGTCAGTCCCAAGGGGACGAGACAGAGCGCATAGAACACCGCCGACAGGCTGAAGAGCACGAAGCCGGAGGGGTTCGCGGTCGCGAACCACATCTGGCCAAGGATGATGCTGATGAAATTGACCGTCAGATAGACGGAGAAGATGCGGCCGCGATTGTCGTTGGTCGCGCGATCGTTGAGCCAGCTTTCGATCACCATGTAGATGCAGGCGGCGGCGACGCCGAAGGCGCCGCGGAGCAGAATCCAGAAGATTTCCGACACGAACATCGATTGCAGCAGAACCGTCGCGGCCGAGATGCCGGCGCCCACCGCGAATGTCCGGCTATGGCCGGCGCGGGCGACGAGCCTTGGACCTGCGAAACAGCCGATCACGAAGCCTGCGAAATAGAACGAACCGATGAAGCCGAGCGTCAGGTTCGAGAACCCGGCCATGTGTCCGCGCACCGGGATGAGCACGCCGACGAGGCCATTGCCCATGATGTAAAGCGAGGTCGAAAAGAGGATGGCGCCGATCGCCAGAAGCTGTTTGCGCATTACTTTGAACTAAACCTTCCCCTCGATGTCATGGCCCGCCGGAGTGCGGGCCACCCGGTTGGGGAAACGCTCCGTCAAGGAGGTTGTCTGCGCCCAATCTTTCGCAAACCCAGTTCTGCATCATCCGGATGGCCCGCACTCCGGCAGGCCATGACAATGAGACCTCAACCGCCGAGCATGCGGTAGCCGCCGTACAGCCCGACACACACCAGCAGCAGGACGCCGGCGACGAACAACCCGTTGGTCAGGAGCGAGCCTTCGCCTTGTTCGTCTTCATTCTCGGCGAAGTACTCGCGATAGGCGCCACCGCCCAGCAGAAGAAGCCCGACAGCTGCGATTGCCCACACCATCTCATCTCTCCCCGAGGCGACCGGCCTCTAAAATAGACCCTTCCGTTCAAAAAATGTAGCGCACGGCGACGAATCCGAGCACGACCAGCACCAGGAATCCGATCAGCGCGATTTCCATGTATTTCTCGATCACCGCCTGGACCGGCGCGCCGAAGAAATAAAGCAGCGAGCTGACCAGCGTGTAGCGCAGCCCCCGCGTCACCGTCGACAGCGCCATGAAGAGCGCGAAATTGAAGCCGGCGAAGCCGCTGGCGATGGTGACGAGCTTGTAGGGAATGGGCGTCAGACCCTGCACCATGATCCAGTAGCCGTATTTCGCGTAGGCCGCGCGAAAGCCCTCGAAGGCGGCCTCGAGGCCGTAGTTCTTGATCAGCCAGGCTCCGACCGTGTCGAAGAAGAAGGCGCCGATCATGTAGCCGAGCGCGCCGCCAAGGACGGAGAAGAGCGTGCACCAAAGCGCGAGGAGATAGGCGCGACGGCGGTTCGCCAGGACCATCGGCACCAGCATCACGTCGGCCGGAATCGGGAAGAATGACGATTCCGCGAAGGCGAACGCGGCCAGTCCGGCCCAGGCATGTCGGCCTTGCGCATTGCGCATCATCCAGGCGTAGAGACGGCGCAGTCCCCGCGGCGCAGCCTCGCTCGGTTCCGGCATGAAGGTCCCTCGAAGAATGATCTTCCTAGCAACGACGTGGCACCCGCGTCCATGGAGCAAGCTTGCCGCTCACGGCGGCTTTCTTTAGCGTTTCGCTCCAAGCCGAAGCCAAAAGAGTAGTCATGGCAAAGAAAAAGAAGCCGTCGAGACCCGCCAAGAAGCGCAGCGCGAAGAAGCGGCGCGCCGCCGCAAAGCCGGCGAAGAAGAAAAGCAGCGCCAAGCCCGTTCGCCTCGTCCCCGCCGCGAAACCCGATGCCAGGAGACGCCGCGGCAAGTCGCTCATCCGTCGCGCCGGCGAAAGTGCGCTCAGGCCCATGGCGCGGCTCATGCGTCTTGGCGGCGACAAGTACGACGTCGATCTCGAGCGCAATCCGGCCAACTATCAGCCGCTGACACCGCTCTCCTTCCTCGAACGCGCGGCGAGCGTGTTCCCCACACGCACCGCGATCATCCACGGCAAGCAGCGCTTTTCCTATGCCGACTATTATGCGCGCGCGCGACGCCTCGCCTCGGCACTCGCCAAGAGCGGCATCAAGAAAGGCGACACGGTTGCCGTGATGCTGGCGAACACGCCGCCGATGCTCGAGGCGCATTACGGCGTGGCGATGGCGGGCGGCGTGCTCAATTGCCTCAACACCCGGCTCGATGCTCCGGCACTCGCCTTCATCCTCGATCACGGCGAGGCGAAATATCTCATCACCGACCGCGAATTCTCGACGGTGATGCAGGAGACGCTGAAGCTCGCCAGGGCGAAGCCCATCGTCATCGACTATGATGATCCGGAGTTTCCGCAGACCGGTGCCAGGCTCGGCAATATCGACTACGAGGCCTTCATCGCGAGCGGCGATGCGGATTTCGCCTGGTCGCTGCCGGCCGACGAATGGGATGCGATCTCGCTCAACTACACTTCGGGCACGACCGGCAATCCCAAGGGCGTCGTCTTTCATCATCGCGGCGCAGCGCTCATGGGCTACGGCAATGTGCTGGCGGCCCAGATGCCGCGCCATCCGATCTATCTTTGGACACTGCCGATGTTTCACTGCAACGGCTGGTGCTTTCCCTGGTCGCTCTCGGTCGTCGCCGGCACGCATGTCTGCTTGCGCTGGGTGCGCGCCAAGGCGATCTTCGATGCGCTTGCCGATCACAAGGTGACGCATCTCTGCGGCGCACCGATCGTGATGTCGACGCTGATCAACGCCAGCGATGCCGAGCGCCGTGCGCTGCCGCAGACGGTCGAGTTCATCACCGCCGCCGCACCGCCGCCGGAATCGGTCTTGGCCCAGATGAGCGATGCCGGCTTCAACGTGACCCATGTCTATGGCCTGACCGAGACCTATGGTCCCTCCGTCGTCAATGAATGGACCAGCGATTGGGAACATCTCGACAAGACAGCGCGCGCCGCCAAGAAGGCGCGCCAGGGCGTGCGCTATCATGCGCTCGACAGTCTGTCGGTGATGGACCCCGAGACGATGGAGCCGGTGCCGGCCGACGCTTCGACGCTCGGCGAGGTCATGTTCCGCGGCAACATCGTGATGAAGGGCTATCTCAAGAACGCCCCCGCCACCAAGGAGGCGTTCGAAGGCGGCTGGTTTCATTCCGGCGATCTCGGCGTCATGCATCCCGACGGCTATATCCAGATCAAGGACCGCTCCAAGGACATCATCATCTCGGGCGGCGAGAACATCTCCTCGATCGAGGTCGAGGACACGCTGAACAAGCATCCGGCGGTGATGTTCGTCGCCGTCGTCGCCAAGGAAGACGAGAAATGGGGCGAGACGCCGTGCGCCTTCGTCGAGCGGAAGAAGGGCTTCGAGCAGGTCACGCCGAACGAGCTGATCGAGTATTGCCGCGCCAATCTCGCGCGCTTCAAATGCCCGCGCTATGTCGTCTTCACCGAACTGCCGAAGACCTCGACCGGCAAGATCCAGAAATTCAAACTGCGCGAAATGACCAGGGACGTGGCGTAGCCCAAGTGCTAATACGCCTCATCCTGAGCGTGTCGAAGAATGTACTGGCGCGCTGCAATGTCATGGTCGCTACCACCCCCATGTCATGGCCCGCCATGCTTGAAGTATTGCACTGCGCGTTCGTGCTTCATCGCCGCGGCGCGCGTGCGGAACGTTCCGAGATTGCGCCGTTTGCCGGTTCTGGGATTCTTCTTGCGCGAGTAGAGACGGTATTCGCCCGTCGATAGTTTGCGGATCATGGTTCTTCCTTCTCGCCTGGCTCCTCACGCGTCCTTGTCGTAGTGGAAGACGCTTTCCAGCGGCAGCGCGAAGACCTCGGCGATGCGAAACGCCGCCTCCAGCGACGGCGAATATTTCCCCTGCTCGATCGCATTCACCGTCTGACGGGTAACGCGAATCTTCTCGGCGAGTTCCTGCTGGGTCATCTCGCCATGCTCGAATCTGAGCCGCCTGATCTCGTTCCTGATCCTGGCCATCTCACGCACCGCGCCGGTATTGGATGATGAGGAACGAGCAACGCATGATCTCGGTCGTCACCAGAATGAACAGCAGCGAATTGGCGTTGAACACGACGGGCGGAGTCATGGCTCCGAAGAAGCAGGCGCAGGCCACGCCGGTGGCGAGTCCGGAATAAGCCACACGCGAGGCCCGCAGTCCGATCAGCTGCTCGCGCTCGTCGCGCGGCGCCTTGGCGTCGGTGGGCGAAAAGATTGCCGCCACGATCGTCAACGTGACCTGGACGACCACCAGCGCGATGACCGTGCCAAGCAACCCCGAGAAGTTCGAGCCGCCATGCGGCATCGAGAGGATGCCCCAGAAGTAGTTCGCGTAGATCAGCGTCATCGACACGACGGCGATCCATGCGGTCTTTTCGCGGAATGGCATGGCCTTGTCCTCCGAAGTCTACTTTCATAGACACTGTGTAAAATATATTGGACACAGAGTCAATATTCTTTGTCTATCCCTGGTCTTGACTATTTTCCTAACAAGAACATATAGTGAACATAGTCGTCCAGAGGAAGATCAAATTGGTGGCGCAACCAGGAATCGGAAGCCGATTCATCCCGAGGGGGAGGGAGGGGCATAAAAACGCTTTTCGGGCGGTTCGAATGCACGCCGATCCAACGCAATCAAAGGGTTGCAAAATATCGCGCCGCGCCGAGGCGCATCTGCGCAAAGCGCTCGGCCTGCCAAAGCGAACCCGCGGCGGCCAGACCGGCAACCGCAATCGCCTGCGGCACGGTTTTCATACGCGCGACGCCATGGCGCTGCGCGCCAAATTGCGCGACCTCCTCATCCGCTCACGCGAACTCGTAGCCCGTACCAAACGGATCGCGCACGAACTGAACGCCTTATCTCAGGTCGAACCGCATGGCGCAGCGGTTGGGAAGTCCGCGGCTCTCTTCACCGCGGACGATTCGATCGAGGCGGGCGTCGCCAGAACGTTCGACAAAGCCATAACGGGCATAGAAGGGCGCGTTCGACGCGACATGGCGGAAGGTCGTGAGCGTCAAGGCGCGCAAGCCGCGAACGCGCGACCACTTGGCGGCGGCATCGATCAGGGCGCGGCCGATGCCGTGTTGCTGAAATTGCCGCGACACAGCGAGTTCCACGATGTGCAAGGCGTCGTCGGCGATCGTGGCGCGAAGTTCTCCCACGATGCCCGAGACACCGGCCTCGGCCACCCAGACGGTGCCGGCCAGGATCAGAGGCAGAAACTCATCCGCCGTTCCAATCGGCTCGTCGGCGATCCAGGCGAGCTCGGGCAAGGTGCGGAACAGTTCGCCCCCCGATTGTTCAATGGCGGCCAAGAAATCTGCGTCCGCGGGTACGGCACGACGGATGGAAACGTTCGATGATGCGTTCATCAGCGCGTCATAGCAGGAGGCTCAAGGAAAATATCGCAAGACGCCTCAAAAGACGCCCACTACGATGCAGCCCGTCGGATTTGGGGGAAGGATGAGCGAGCCCGTTGCGAGGCCGGCCAGCCGCTTCGCGCTGGCCTTCATCTTCATCACCATGCTGGTCGACACGATCGGTCTTGGCATCATCATTCCGGTGACTCCCAAGATCATCACCGAACTGACCGGCGAAGGCCTGTCGAGCGCGGCGCGCTGGGGCGGCTGGCTGATGTTCGTCTTCGCACTGATGCAGTTTTTCTGTGCGCCCATCTTCGGCAATCTGAGCGACCGTTTCGGCCGCCGTCCCGTGCTGATCATTTCGCTCATCGCGCTCGGCATCGATTATCTGATCACCGGCCTTGCTCCCACGATCGTCTGGCTGTTCGTGGGCCGGATTCTCTCCGGCATAGCGGGCGCGACCTATCCGACGGTCAATGCCTATATCGCCGACGTTTCGCCGCCGGAGAAGCGCGCCGCGAATTTCGGCCTCACGGGTGCCGCCTTCGGCATCGGCTTCATCATTGGCCCCGCACTTGGCGGCATCATCGGCAACGCCTATGGCGCGCGCACACCGTTCTTCGTCGCCGCCGCCGTCGCGGTCGCCAACGCGCTGTTCGGTTTCTTCGTGCTCAAGGAGTCGCTGCCGCCCGAGCGCCGGCGGCGCTTCGAAGTCTGGCGCGCCAATCCGATCGGGAGCCTCATTGCACTTCGCCGTTTTCCCATGATGTTCGGCCTCATCGGCGTGGGCGTCCTGCTGCAACTCGCCCACGATGCGCTCCCGGCAACCTGGACCTACTACACGATGCTCAAGTTTCACTGGACAAGCGCGGATGTCGGCTATTCGCTGATGGCGGTCGGCGCGCTGACGGCGGTTTCGTTCGGCGTCCTGCCGCGCCTGGTGGTGCCGCGCATCGGAGAGACCAATGCGGTCTATCTCGGACTGGCCTTTTCCACCCTTGGCTATGCGGGCTATGCGTTCTCGGCGGCGCCCTGGATGCTCTACACCTGGATGGTGGTGTGGTCGCTTGGCGGAATCGGCGGACCGGCGCTGAACTCGATCATGTCGGCGCAAGTGCCGGCCGACGAACAAGGTGAACTCATGGGCGCCCGCGCCAGCATGGACAGCATCACCTCCATCATCGCGCCCGTGGTGATGACGGGCCTCTTCAGCTATTTCACGAGTTCGGCGGCGCCGATTTATTTCGCGGGCGCATCGTTTCTCGCGGCAGCACTGTGCGAGCTCGGCGCACTCGGGCTTTTCGCGCGCACCAAACCGCATGCCGCGTTGGCACCGGCGGAGTGAGGGAAGTCAGACGTGGAGACTTAAGTCAGTGGACGCTGTTTCGCAGTCGTTCCAACTCGTCCTTGATCCGGAGCTTTTCTTTTTTGAGGGCGGCGACCCTTATTTCATCCCAGTCGGGGCGGGCCATTTCGTCGTGAATGCGTTCTTCGAGTTTCTTGTGTTTTTCGGACAGTTCCTGGATATGCCCTTGCAGTGCCATGCTTGCACCTCGCTATCTTAGGCAAGGGAATTAGATCACTGCCGGGGGGTCCTGTCACGCCCCTCTTCCGAGCGTGCCTTACAGCTTATAAACGGACCCATGAGCAGACCCCTGGAAACACACGAGAAAGAACGGCTTGTCGTCGGCATCAGCGGCGCCTCCGGCGTGGTGTATGGAATCCGGCTGCTCGAAGCCTTGCGCGAACTTGAGATCGAATCACATCTGGTGATGACAAAGGCCGCCGAGATGACCATCGGCCTCGAGACATCTTTGAAGCCGAAACAGGTCGCGGCCAAGGCGGATTATTCCTATGCGCCGAGCGACATCGCGGCCGCGCCTGCGTCGGGAACCTTCCGCACCAAGGGCATGATCGTGGCACCTTGTTCGGTCAGGAGCTGGTCGGAGATTGCAACCGGCGTCACGACCAATCTCCTCACTCGCGCCGCCGACGTGACGTTGAAGGAGCGCCGCCCGTTGGTGCTGATGATCCGCGAAACGCCCTTGCATGTCGGGCATCTGCGCACGCTGGCGCAGCTTGGCGAGATGGGCGCGATCATCCTGCCGCCGGTGCCGGCCTTTTATGCCGAGCCGCATACGCTCTCGGATTTCGTCGAGCAAATCGTGGGCCGTGCGCTCGATCTCTTGGGGTATAATTGGCCGTCGCAAAAACGGTGGGGCGAGAGCCCGGCGAAGGGCGCCCGCAAGCCTCGCACCAGGACTTGAGTTTCCATGTCCAGCGAAGTCACCAAGCCCGATGAAGTCGCTCTCAGGGCCAAGCTGGCGGAGCTGACTCAGGAGCATCGCGATCTCGACAACGCCATCGCCGCGTTGACCGAAGCCGGGGCGCGCGATCAGTTGCAGATCACGCGGCTCAAGAAACGCAAGCTGCAATTGAAGGACGAGATCAGCCGCGTCAACGACAGGCTCTTGCCGGACATCATCGCATGACTGCCGGATCAGCGTGCGCCGCGCTTGTGCGCATACATCGCTTCGTCCGCCCGTGCCATGGCGGCTTCCGGATCGTCGTCGGCGCGAAGTTCGAATGCGCCATAGGCAAAGCTGAGCGGTATGGGTTGGCCGTTCCAGATGGCCGGCGAGGTGCGAACCTGCTCCGCGAGTTGATCGGCCTTGCTATGCGCTTGCGCCTGGTCGGCGTGGCTCAGAAGGATCGCGAATTCGTCGCCGCCGACGCGGCCGACGATGTCGGTGTCGCGGACATTGGCGAGGAGAACCTGGGCGAATTTGAGCAACGCAGCATCGCCGCCGGCATGGCCATGGGCGTCGTTGATCAGCTTGAACTGGTTGAGGTCGAAATAGATCAGGCTCGACGCCGTGCCATAGCGGTCTGCGAAGGAGATGTAGCGCGTCACCTGCCGCATGAAGCCGCGCCGGTTGAGCAGCGGCAGCAGCTGGTCGCGATCGGCGTTCTTCTCGGCCTGGTCGAGCCTCTCGCGCATCGCGCGCAATTCGCTGCGCAGATCTTCCATCTCGCCCATCAAGGCGGTCAGCGCCTCGCGCACCTTGGGCGTGAACTCCTTCTCGGGAATGCCGAGAATATCGGCAGCCGCGCTCGCCAGGTGCGCCGCAGCGTCGGTCGCGCGCCGCTCGGTCTGCGCAGAGGTGCCTGTTCGTTCGAGCTTCATCGCCGCCTTGTTGGCCATCTGCCCCTGGAAAACAATACACCGCCAGCTTTAACGTTTCATTTACGAATACGACCAACTGGTTAATTTGGCCGCGGCCGGGGCTTTTCCATTGGCTTTGTGCCCCTATAATGCGCCGCTTCCTCGCGGGTGATTTGCCCGCCCAACCACCAAGGAAGCATGCCCAGCCAAAAGCCACTCGTCGGTCTCATCATGGGGAGCCAGTCTGATTGGCCGACCCTCAAGCCTGCATCGGAAATTTTGCGCGCGCTCGGCATTGCGCATGAGAGCAAAATCGTCTCCGCGCATCGCACCCCCGAGCGCATGACGTCCTATGCCAAGAGTGCGGCGGGCCGAGGACTCAAAGTGATCATCGCGGGTGCGGGCGGCGCCGCGCACCTCCCCGGAATGACGGCATCGCTGACGACGCTTCCGGTGTTGGGCGTGCCGGTGGAATCCAAAGTGCTGAAAGGAATGGACAGTCTCCTCTCCATCGTCCAGATGCCGGGCGGCATTCCGGTGGCGACGTTTGCCATCGGACAGAGCGGCGCCAAGAACGCCGCCTTGCATGCCGCGGCGATCCTGGCCCTGTCCGATACGGCGCTGGCAAAGCGGCTGACCAAGTGGCGCGCCGAGCAGACCAAAGCCGTCGCCGAAGCGCCGTCCGACAAATGAGCGACATCAAACGGCTGACAGCGCCCGTGCCGCCGGGCGGGACAATCGGGATTCTCGGCGGTGGCCAGCTTGGCCGCATGCTGAGTCTTGCGGCGTCGCGTCTGGGACTCAAAACACACATCTACTGTCACGATAATGGAGCGCCGGCTTTTCAAGTGGCCGACCGCCACACTTGCGGCGAGTTCGACGATCGCAAAGCCGTGCAAGCCTTCGCCGAAAGCTGCGACGCGGTGACGTTCGAATTCGAAAATGTGCCGGCAACGACGATCGAGTTGATTGCCCATCTGAAGCCGGTGAATCCAGGCGCCAAGGCCCTGCGCTTCACGCAGGACCGCTTGGAAGAGAAGACGTTCATCCAATCGCTGGGTCTGAATACGGCGCCGTTCCATGCCGTCGCCGGCGACGCGGATGCGCGCCGGGCATTCGCAGCATTGGGTGGCGGCGAAGGCGTGCTGAAGACGAGACGCCTCGGCTATGACGGCAAAGGCCAGATCAAGGTCAAGAACGCCAGCGAAGCCGCCGCGGCGATTGCGTCGTTCCGGCATGCGCCGTCAGTGTTGGAGGCGTTCGTCGATTTCGCGTTCGAAGCCTCCATCATCGCGGCGCGCGGCCCGGACGGTTCGTTTGCGGCCTATGATCCGCCGGAAAATTCGCATGAGAATCACATTCTGCGCCGTTCCGTCGTGCCGAGCCGGCTCTCGGAGCGACAAGCGCAGGAGGCAAAGGAGATCGCCGGTACGATCGCGAAAGCGCTCGACTATGTCGGCGTGCTCGCAGTCGAACTCTTTGTTCGGCGCGATGGAACGCTTCTGGTCAACGAGATCGCGCCGCGCGTGCACAATTCCGGTCACTGGACGCTGGAGGCCTGCGCCGTCAGTCAGTTCGAACAACACATCCGCGCCGTCGCCGGCTGGCCGCTTGGCGATCCGGTGCGCCATGCCGATGCTGTGATGGAGAATATTCTGGGCGAGGAGGCGGCCGATTGGCGTCGCTATGCCGAGCGGCATGGCGCACTCCATCTCTATGGCAAATCGGAAATTCGTCCCGGACGGAAGATGGGTCATTTCACCACGCTTGCCCCGTTGACGAAGTCCCCTTCGCGCCCATAGGGTCCGCCGCTATGAAACCGACGACCAAGCGCATGACCAAGACGACGGAGCCCGTTGGGGTTTCGGAGGGCACGCGCGCCTGAACTTGGTCGCATCGCCTGATCCGAAGCCCCGCCGAAAGGTTCGGGGCTTTTTTGTTGTTGTTAGGAGTGGAACATGAAGAAGCCCGTCGTTGCCATTGTCGGCGCCACCGGTGCCGTCGGCGCCGAATTCGTCGGCTGCCTGACAAAGCGCAATTTCCCCGTCGAAAGGCTGAAGGCGCTGGCGAGCGCGCGCTCTGCGGGCAAGACGCTCGATTTTCGCGGCGATAGGATCGTTGTCGAAGAGTTGACGGAGAAGTCGTTTGCCGGCGTCGACATCGCCTTGTTCTCGGCGGGTGCGAGTGCAGCGCGCACGTTTGCGCCGAGCGCCGCGAAGGCCGGCGCGGTCGTTGTCGACAATTCGTCGGCCTTTCGCATGGCCGGCGACGTGCCGCTCGTCATTCCCGAAATCAATGCGCGCCGAATTGGAGAGCACAAAGGCATCATCGCCAATCCCAATTGCTCGGCGATCACGGCGCTCGTTCCCTTGTGGCCGATCAACAAGAAGAATCGCATCAGGCGCGTGATCATTTCGACCTATCAGGCGGCGAGCGGAGCCGGCGCGGCGGCGATGCGCGAGCTCGAAGACTCCACCCGCGCCTACCTCGAAGACAAACCGTTTGAACCGAAGGTTCTGCCGCATCGCTACGCCTTCAACGTCTTCAGCCACAATACGGCGATCGATCCGGCAACGGGGTACAATGACGAAGAGACGAAGGTCATGCGCGAGTCCCGGAAGATCTTGGAGGACGACAAAATCGCGATCGGCGTCACCTGCATCCGCGTTCCCGTGCTGAGGGCCCACAGCCAGTCGATCACCTTCGAGTGCGAAGATCCCATCTCCGAAGACGACGTGAGGGCGATCCTGTCGGATGCGCCCGGCGTAAAGATCGTCGACGACCGTGCGAAGAACCACTTTCCCATGCCGATCGACGCATCGGGACAGGACGACGTCCTGGTCGGCCGCATCCGCAAGGATCTGAGCGATCCGTCGGGACACTCGATCGCGATGTTCGTGGCCGCCGATCAATTGCTGAAGGGGGCGGCGCTGAACGCGGTCCAGATTGCGGAGTATCTCGTCAACCGCGACGCACGTTGACGGCGCCGATGATCTCGGAGAGCGGCGGCAGCTGGTCGAACGCCTCTTTCGCTTTCGCCTTGATCTTCTCGAATTGCATCACGTTTTCGATGCGGTCTGCGAGAAATTGCTCGGTCGCGGATTCGTCCGCGCTCGTGTCGGAAAACCAGCGCAGCAACGTCGCCGAATAGACGGCGGCGAGAATTCCGCGTTTTGTGTAGAAATTGAAGTCCGTCGAGGTGTCGCCGATCGCCCGCCACATCGCATCCACCGTGCGATAGACGAGCTTTGCGCCGATCGCAGCATTCGGCGGCAGACTGAGGAATGCGGCGGCCCTTCGTGCGGCTTCCTTGTGGGGACGCAGCGCCGCAAGGCGCGCCTTCACGGCAGCCGCGATGCGTGCGCGTATCTTCATGGTCTTGAGGTCAAGCGCAGCGACCGCTCTTTCCATGTCGGCATCGGCGCTTTGCGAAAACGCCTCGACCAGGCTTATCGGTCCGTCGGGAAACAGCCGGACCATCGCGGCCTTGTCGACGCCCGCCTCTTTTGCGGCAGCGCCGAGGAGCTTGTCGGTGAAGCCCTCGAACACCACATGGGGCAATGCCGCGGCCAGCACGGCCTTCCTGAGTTCGGCGTCGCTGATCTTCTTCTTGCGAGCGGTCATAATTCTTTTGCCCAATGACGCGCTTCGCTTTCGAAGATCAGTTTTCCGAGATCGTCCATGCGGCTGGGGTACAAGATGCCGTCAAGATGATCGCATTCATGCTGGACGACGCGGGCATGGAATCCCTTTGCCATGCGCGCGACTTCGCGGCCGTCCACATCGAAACCGCGATAGCGAATGTGAAACGGCCGTTCGACGAAACCGCGAAGGCCGGGTACCGACAGGCATCCTTCCCAGCCACCTTCGATCTCGCTGCTCATGACCTCGATCTCGGGATTGATCAGCACCGTCAGTGGCGCGGTGTGATCGAAGCGCTCAGACAGTTCGGGATCGCTGCGCCCCTCGGGCGCCTGAAAAACGACGACGCGCAGCGGGACATGGACCTGCGGCGCAGCGAGACCAGCGCCGTTCGCGTCGATCATCGTCTCGATCATGTCGGAGACCAGACGCCGTATCTCCGGCGCGGCGGGATTGGCGACTGGGTCAGCCACTTGCGCCAGCACGGGATGGCCCATGCGGGCTATTTTCAGAATTGCCATGTGTTTGATTCTATTACATCCGCGTACATTCGAACCGGGCTTTTAGGAGTTTTCGTGCACCCCCTCCCCCTCCCTCTAAACACTCATTTACATCGGACAAATCCTCCATCGGCGACCTTGGCCCCCACTATATAGGAATGAAGTCAGCATCCGGCAAGTGCGATGGACACACGGAAACCCTTCTGTTATCACCCGCGCCTCCCAAATTTGGGCCCCGAAGGAGTGCATTTTGCAGATCATCGTTCGCGACAACAACATCGACCAGGCGCTCAAAGCGCTGAAGAAGAAGATGCAACGTGAAGGCATCTTCCGCGAGATGAAACTCAGGGGACATTACGAGAAACCGAGCGAAAAGCGCGCGCGTGAACGCGCAGAAGCCATCCGCCGCTACCGCAAGCTCCAGCGCAAGCGCCTGCAGCGCGAGGGTCTGATCCCGCGCTGAGACGGGCTCATATCATTTCGAAGGGGCCGTCCAATCGGACGGCCTTTTGTTTTGTCCGATACGCCAGACTCAGACTCTCCGACCTCGGACGGCGAGAGCACCGCGGCGGATGAGCCCGCCGAGCGATGGCGGCCGTTCCGTCGTGAGGACATGGTTGGCGAATACGCGACCCGTCCACCAGATCAGGAAAGCCGTCGTCGCAAGCGCGAGCGCCGTCGTGCCCCAGACTTGCAATGCAGGCGGATGCGAGGCGATGCGCAACATCATGAAGAAGGGCGTGTAGAACGGCACCCAGGAAACGAGCGATGCCAGCTGACCATTGGGATCGCGCATGATCCCGGAAATCAGGAGATTGGGCAGCATCAGAATGAGCATCGATGGTCCCAAGAGAGACTGCGCATCGGCGAGCGAGTTCGCCATGCTGCCGATTGCGAGAAACACCGAGCCGTAGATCAGAAGCCCGCAGAAAAAGTAGAGCAGAAGCAGCGGCAGCGTGTCGAATGTCGCGACCGATCCCAGCGCATCGAAGACCAGCGTGACGGTGCGCGCATCGGCCAGCGCCATCAAGCCAAACAAAGCCAGCGACCAGATGATAATGGTGAGCAGAGCGACCGCGATCACTCCGACCATTTTTCCGCTCGTGATCTGGCGCGGTGTGGCGCAGGACAGCAGAACCTCGATCATCCGCGTGGACTTTTCTTCGACCACACCCTGCAGCAAGACGCTCGCATTCATCACCGAGACGATGAAGAGTATGACGGCCAGGGCGATGGGTACGATCTTGGTAAGCGAATCGTCCCGGCTCGACTGAGAATTGGCCTTTGTGGGGTTGTGGGTCTCGACCGCTGTCGTCTCTTCGAGCGCATCGCTGTCGACCAATTGCGGCGCGTAGCGTCTGAGAACATTTTTGTGCAGCGCGTTGTCGAGCGCTCCGGTGGCAAAATCGAGCAGGTCGGAGTCCGACAGATCGCGTGCGTAATATTGCACGGTCGCATGACTGTCCTTGCCGAAATTTTGCGGAATGAGGATCACGGCAAAATAGCGGCCCGAGTCGAGGACGTTGCGGGCGGCGCTGGCGAAACGTTCGCTTGGGCTGAACAAGAGTTCGGGCGGCGGTTCGAGATAGACAAATCGCGGTGCCGGAGCCCGAAACGGTTTGGCTGTCGGCTTCAGAAACGGCCGCATTGCGGAAAGCGCCCCTTCGCGACCCCCTGACCCTTGAAAGGCCGTGACGGCGCGCGGCGTGGTCGGATTTTCGAGCAGGCCGGAAAGGCGCGGCTTCGCACGCTCAAGCCTGGAAAGATTGACATTTGCGGCGGCATAGCGCGCCAACGCATTCAGATCGCGCTCGGCATCCTCGCGCGAGAGCGAGTCCAGAATGGCCGCGCGATATTCCCCGGCACGATCGATGATCGTGAACGCACGTTGCGGCGCGCCCGACGTCCACCGCGGCACCAGGAGCACGATCACGACCCAGATCGGGAACATCAGGATCGAAATGAAGAAGCCGCGGCGCGTGACATACTTGATGAATTCCTGGCGCGCGATGAGGAAGGCGTTTCTCATGCCGCCTCCTCGACCAGGGAGACGAAGATGTCGTGCAGGGTTGGCGGCGAGATGTCGAAATGCGTCAGAGGTACGCCCCTTTCAAAGCAGGCGGCCAGCACGGCGCGGCCGTCGACGCCTTCCGCCATGTCCAACGTCCAGAATGGTTGATCTGCCGAGGGCGTGGTGAGTTGCTGCACGCCGGGCACCTGACGCAAAAAGCTCAGATCCGCATCCGCACCGACGCGGGCTCTTCGCGGAAAGAGCGCGCGCGCCGCGTCGAGCGTGCCGTCGAACAGCTTGCGCCCATTCGTCAGAACCACGAGCCCGTCGCAGAGCCTCTCCGCGTGCTGCATCGTATGCGTTGAAAAAAGTATCGTCTTGCCCGCCGCCGCAAGCTTGCGGATGAAAATCTCGAGCTCGGCCTGATTGACCGGATCGAGACCCGAAAAAGGTTCGTCGAGAATGACGAACTCCGGATCGTGTGCAACGGCGGCGAGGAGTTGCACTTTCTGCGCCATGCCTTTCGAGAGGCCCTCGATGCGCACGCGCGCAAAGGCCTCAAGCCCGAATTCCTTGAGCAATCTGCGCGCGCTCGTCAGCGCCGCCGGGCGCTTCATGCCTTTGAGCGTTGCGACATAAGCGATGGCGGCATCGGCGCGCATGCGCCTGTAGAAGCCGCGTTCTTCAGGAAGATAGCCGATGCGCGAGCGCACATCCGCAATGCTGCTGCCCAGAATCGCAATCGTCCCGCTGTCGGGCTGCAAGATGCCCAGCAGCATGCGCAAAGTCGTGGTCTTGCCCGCGCCATTGGGGCCGAGAAAGCCCAGAATGCGTCCCCGGGTCAGGGTGAAACTCAGCCTGTCGACGGCCGTGAAATCGCCAAAGCGCTTGGTGACGTCGTGGAGTTCTAGAACAGGTTCGGTCACGGAGAGTCCGGCGCGGGGCGCGGCGATCCTAAATCAGGTCTCCGTGACGCGATAGGCGCAACGGCCGGCGCCGGCCAGGATATGCGACACGCGTTCGACGCGAATGTTTTTGCCCAGAACGCGGTTGAACAGCGCGAGTTCTTCACGGCAGAGACCGGTGCATAAGCGTGCCGCCGAGCAGATCGGACAATGGTTCTCCACGAACAACCATTGACCTGTTTCAGGATCGCGCCGCACGTCCGCCATATAACCCTCGGCGCTGCGGATCCTGGCGAGCGCATCAAGCTTCGCCCGCAACGACGGGGCGCGGTCCATTTTGGCACGGTAGGTTTTCTCAAGCTCGGCATTGCGCAGCTTGAGCAATCGGTCCACGCCTTCCTCGCCGAAAGCCTTTTTCATCTGGACGATCAGATCAGTCGCCAAACTGGAATGGGAATCGGCGAAGTGGGAATCCGCCGCTCGGGTCGCGCGCCACAGTTTGACCGGTCGCCCGCGGGGTCGGGCCTCGGCGGCATATGTCGCCTCGCCGTCGGCCTCCATCGCATACAGATGCTGACGCACCGCCATGGCCGTGATCGCCAGTCTTTCGGCCGCCGAATCGGCGGAAATGGGCCCTTCGCGCTTCAAAAGTTCGCGCACGGCGGCGCGTCCGGTCGTAGCGTGCGATTTGTGCTGGTCAGGCATGCGTCATTTTCTAAAGGTGTTGCTTGATTAAATCAAGGCCGAAGGTATTCTAAAGCCCCGACTTTGAAAAAGAGGCCGCCATGTTCACCGCAACGGGCATCAGCGAAAGCGAACTTCGCAGCAGCGGTCGCAAAGTCATCCGGCGCGCCGGCAAGCAGGTTCTGTTGCTTGCGGTCGGCGGCAGACAGTTTGCCATTGCCAATCGCTGCCCGCACGAAGGCTATCCCTTGAGCGAAGGCACGCAAGGGCCAGGTTGCGTGCTGACCTGCAATTGGCACAACTGGAAATTCGACCTTGCCACGGGCGAAGCATTGGTCGGGCGTGATCCCGTCCGCACCTATCCGGTCGAACTTCGTGGTGGCGAGATCTTTGTCGACTTGCGCGACCCGCCGCCCGAGCAGCAGAGAAAACGCGCGCTCGACGGTCTCTCTGCAGCCATCGCCGACAACGATCAGGCGCGGATCGCACGCGAAGTGGCGCGGCTGGAGCGCGCGGGATTTGACGCGCATGCCGCCGTTTCGCACGCGATTTTGAGACAAAACGAGCGGCTGGAATTCGGCACGACCCATGCCCATGCCGCAGCCGCGGACTGGCTGGCACTCGCCGAGCGCGCGCCCTCCGATGCCGCGCGACTGACGGCGATGATCGAACCGATCGCTCATCTCGCCTGGGATACGGTGGGCGCCGACTTCTTTCCCTATGCCGCCGCCGTGAGAGCATGGGATGCAGATGCGTTCGTCGCCGCGATCGAATCGGAGAATGAGAGCGACGCCATCGCACACCTCCGCGGCGCGCTGCAGGAGGGCGTCTCGCTCAGCGACATCAGTCGCGCCCTTGGCCGTGCGGCGCTGGCCCACTATGCCGATTTCGGCCACAGCGCCATCTACACCTTCAAGACCAGGCAACTGATCGAGAGGCTTGGTCCCAACTCCACAGAGCCTGTTCTGCTTGCGCTCGTGCGGTCTCTGACGAACGCCACGCGCGAGGAGCGCCTGCCGGAGTTTCGCACGTATGGCAAGGCGCGCGCCCAATGGGACGCAACGAAGACCGCGGCCGTCAGCGCGCAGGACTTTGTGGGACTCTCGATCGATGCCGCCCTTGACCGCGTGCTGCAATCGGCAGGTCAAGCGCCGCGCAGGCTTTACGATGCGCTTCTCGGTGCGGCCGGCTGGAACCTTCTCCACTTCGACACCGCCTTCGACCGCGCGACGGACAATCAGATTGCCGACAATGTCAGCTGGCTCGACTTCACCCACGCCCTCACGTTTGCAAATGCCTCGAGACACATTTGCGAAGCGCAACCTGACCTTTGGCCGGAAAGTCTGCTGCAGCTTGCGCTCTTCGTTGGGCGCAACAAATCCTACGTCAACGCCCAGCAGGATCTGGATGCATTTCGGGTAACCGACAGCAAAAGGTTCATCGCCGATGAAATGAGCCAGCTCTTCGATCACGGAATCGTCGAACCGATCATCGCCTGCCATCGCATCAAGATGCTCTTCGCTCTTGAGGACGAGTTGGCGGCCGAGCCGGACGCGCCATGGGCAGCAATGATGTGCGCGGCGATGAACCGTTACCTGCATTCGCCCCAGAAGCGGCATCACGGTCTGCGCCTTGCCACCCAGGCGCGGGATTTCATCGCGAAGGAAGGTTGAGCTCTATGCTCGTGCGCGTGCTGGGGATCGCGGCAGTCGCAGGTGGCGTTCTGCGAATCGTCGACAGCTTCACGGCGGAAATCTTTTCGCCGTCGACGCTGTCTCTGCTCTATGTCGTCACGGACGCACTTCTGCTGCTTGGGATCGCGGGAATCTATTGGAGCCGAAGGCCGAGGCTCGGCATCGCCGGCACACTCGGAGCCGCAACATTTGCGCTTGGCATCATCTGGATTCGAATCTCGGCCTCCGTCATGCCGGGCGCGAACGGATATCAGCTTGGCGCGGCCATATCCCTGATCGGTCTCGGCCTTCTTTCGGTTGAAGAGTTGCCTCGCGACCGCGCCCTCCATCCGGCGCCGATTTTCTGGCTCGCGGCGCTTCTCTTCGCAATCGCCGGCGCATTCGGCGTGCTCGTTTCGCTCATGACCATCGCCGCCGGCGTGGCGTTCGGCGCGGGCTTCGTCGCGGCCGGGCGACGGGTCTTGGCGAACGCGACGCCCGCCGTCATTCCGGCGCGATAGTGCAACAGGCGGTGGGTGCAGCCGTCATTGGCGCAGACTCCGCTAAGACCGTGAGGTCGTCTGTGGTGTGGAACATCTCCCAGCGCACGCCTTGCGGGTCGGTCGCCCAGGCCTTGTCGCCAATAGCGTAGCAGCAGTTCGCCTGTTTCTCTTCGCGCGCGCTTCCTGCGGCATTCGCTGCGCGCTCAGTCGCAACAGCAAGCTCGGCGGCGTCATCGACCTGGATCCCGAGATGGCCGAGCCCGGCTTCAGCGCCGGTCGAGATGGCGAAGTTTACGCGCGGATCGTCAAGCATCCATTTTGCGTAATCGCGCTCGAGTTTCGCCGGTTTGCTGTCGAACAATGCGTTGTAGAAGCGCACGGACTGCCCAAGATCATTCACATGCAGGTGAACATGAAGTCGCTTCATCGGAACTCTCCTTCGCGTTGAGATTGCAGATTTGAGGATTGCCGGCACAGCAGTCCTCCATGAGATAGACGAGCAGATCGCGCATCGCGTCGAAACGAAGCGAATAGATGAGACTTCGACTCTCGCGTCGCTGCGCTACAAGCCCGGCATGCTCAAGCTCCTTCAGGTGGAACGAGAGCGTGGGGGCCGGTATGCGCAAAGCCTCTCCGATCGCGCCTGCCCGTTCTCCGCCCGTCCCGGCACGCACCAGGCGGCGGACGATTGCCAGCCGCGTCTCTTGTGCCAGCGCCGCAAGTCCCATGAGCGCGTGATTAGATTCCATATTTCCAAAATAGTAGAAATAAATATTTTGTCAAGCCGGGCAATGCAATACGCTGCGACCGGGACTTCGGCAGAAAGTTGGCGTTAGCCCGCCCGGCTTTCGCGGCACCCCAAAACGATCATACTGATGAGCCTTGCGGAGAGGACATGATGGCCAAGTTCACGACCCGAGTGTTGACGCCGGCCATTGGCGCTGTCGTGGAAGGCGCGGATTTGTCCAGACGCCTCGACGATGAGGAGATCGCGCAGATCCGCGCCGCGCTGCTCGCGCACAAGGTCATCTTCTTCGAGGATCAACACATCACGCCGCTGCAGCAACGCGATTTCGCGGCACGGTTCGGCGAGCTTCACACCCATCCCCTCTATCCAGGCGTTCCGGAAGCGCCGGAGATGTTCGTTCTCGACAATCATTCGGGGAATCCCACCGACAATGATGCCTGGCATACGGATGTGACGTTCATCGAGACGCCACCGCTGGGCGCAGTCCTCTACGCCAAGCTTCTCCCACCCGAGGGCGGCGACACCTGCTTCGCCAGCATGCAGGCGGCCTATGAGGGACTCTCCAAGCCGCTGCAGAAATTTCTGGCCGAGCTCGATGCGATCCATGATTTTGCGCGCGGCTTTCCGGCACGCGGCCAGGTCGCCAAGGAGTCAGGTGCGGACAAGCATGCCCGCGCCGTTGCGGAGCATCCGCCCGTCATACATCCCGTCGTCAGGACCCATCCGGAAACCGGCGCCGATTCGCTGTTCGTCAATTACGGCTTTACCGATCGGATCAAGGGCCTGCGTCGCGAGGAAAGCGATGCTCTGTTGAAAATGCTCTTCGTTCATATCCAGAAGCCGGAGTTTCAGGTGCGCTGGAAGTGGACGGCGAATTCCATCGCGTTCTGGGACAACCGCATCACGCAGCACTATGCCGTGAACGACTACCTGCCCCACCGCCGCATCATGAATCGCGCGACGATCCTCGGCGATCGGCCATTCCACCGCTCGCGCAAGCCTGCAAACGCCAAGATCGCCGCGGAATAAGTCCTGTATCAGCGGCCCTTGAAGACGGGCGCACGCTTTTCCACGAAGGCGAGCATGCCTTCCTTCGCGTCTTCGGTCCGCATCATGGGTAGAAGCTGCAGATAGACATGATGCACATGCTCGACAAATGGCTCGTTCAGTCCCATCCGCATCATGCGCTTCGCCGCCTGCACGGCGAGCGGCGCATTGGCGGCGATTTCCGAAGCCAAAGCCAAGGCGCGCGGCATCAACTCCGCGTCAGGAACCACTTCGGAGACGAGTTCGTATTCGAGACACTGATCCGCCGTCAGCGTGCGGCCCGTGAAGAAGATTTCGGCGGCCTTTGACCAGCCCAGCATGCGCGGCAAAAGCCATGTGCCGCCGGATTCAGGCAGGATGCCGCGTTTGACAAAGGAGAGCGCGAACTTGGCGGACTTCGCCATCAGGCGAATGTCGCAGCCGAGTGCGGTGTCCGCACCATAACCGGCGACGCCGCCATTGATCGCGCAGATCACCGGCTTGTTCATCGCGTGAAGGACAGTCGGCGGAGTGTTGCGCAGGTCGATGTCGGTCGACACGGCGCCCGCGCCGCCGATGGCAAGGCCCTTGCCTTGCGTCTGGGCGACAAGATCGAGCCCGGCGCAAAAAGCGCGGCCGGCGCCGGTGAGGATGACACAACGCACCTCGCGATCGGCATCGGCATCGACCAGGCTTTGCGTCAGCGCGCCCAGCATTTCGCCCGAGATCGTGTTCATGCGCTGAGGGGCGTTCAGCGTGATCGTCGCGATATGATCCTTCACGCTGTAGAGGACTTCATCGCTCGTGATCCGCTCAGGCCTGTTCATGACACGCTCCTTAATGGTCGGGTGACGACCTACCAGGCATACGCTTCCGGCGCGGGCCCGCCAGGACCGGGAAACAGTTCATCGAGTTTTTTCAGCACATCGACGCTGAGCTCGATTTCGAGCGCCGCAAGGTTGGCTTTGAATTGCGCCATCGTCCGCGGGCCCACGATCGGTGCCGTCACGCCGGGCTGTCGCGCCAACCAGGCGAGCGCCACGTCGGCGGGCTTTTGGCCGATCGTCCGGCAGAGCTCTTCAAAGGAATCGATGCGGTCGGACTGACGCAGAAACGCGCGACGCCCGCGCTCGTTTTCCGTTGGTTTGCCGCCCAACATACCGGCCGCGAGCGGGCTGTATGGAAAGAACGCCATGCCATAGGCGCGGCATGCCGGAATGACTTCGAGTTCGACGGTGCGCTTCATCAGATTGTAGACGCTTTGTTCCGAGGCAAGACCCAGGAAGTGGCGCTGCTTCGCCAGCTCCTGCGCCTGCGCGATGTGCCAACCGGCGAAATTCGAACTGCCGACATAGAGGACCTTGCCTTGCTGGACGAGCAACTCCATCGCCTGCCAGATTTCTTCCCAGCGCGTGTTCCGGTCCACATGATGCATCTGGTAGAGGTCGATATAGTCGGTGTTGAGGCGCTTGAGGCTGGCATCGCAGGCCTCGCGGATGTGCTTGGCGGAAAGGCCCTTCTGGTTTGGCCCGACCCAACTCCCGCTGCGCTTGACCGGATCGCTCGAACCCCACTCCATCGGAGCCGAAAAGACCTTGGTCGCAAGCACGGTCTGTTCGCGCCGGCCGCCGCCCTGGCCGAACCAACGCCCGATCAGCGACTCGGTCTTGCCCGCATTGTAGTTGTCGGAGGTGTCGAGGAAGTTCACGCCGAGATCGCGCGCTGCGTCCATGATCGCGAAGCTCTCGGCCTCTTCCGTCAGCCAGGAGAAATTGACCGAGCCGAGCCCGAGAGGTCCGATCGAGAGGCCCGTGTTGCCGAGTTTGCGCATGCGTTCAATCGTCAATGGCTGTTCCATCCTTGGCGAGTGCGCCGACGGCGCCAGGCTCTTTGAAGAGCGGAGTCGAAGGACGCGGACTCTCCACCCGGCCAAGACCGGCCCATACCGCAAAGCCCAGGCGATTGAGCAACGCGGGCCGTTCGCGATCTTTGATCTCTGGCAGAAGTCCGAGCACGAAATTCTCCTGTTGGCGCACGAAGGGCCGGCAATGGTAGCTGAGCAACGCGTGTCGCGAGCGATCGGTCTTGTTGGCTCCCGTTCCGTGCCAGACCCGGCCGTCAAAGCACAAGATGCTGCCCGCCTTGCCCTCGGCTCCAATCGTGTCTTCAGGCTTTGGAACATTCGCGAGATTGTCAGGCACGAATGACGAGGAACGCGGCGTTGCATTCCGATCGAGGTGGCTTCTCGGCACGAGGCGGGTGCCGCCGTTCGCAGCGGTGAAGTCGTCGAGCATCCAGGCGATGTTCGCCACCACCGGCTTCGGCGTCCAAAATCCGACATAGCCCTGATCGGTGTGAAGGACCATCGGCTCGCCGCCGGGGCTCGCAATGTTCGCGGTCAGGCTCGAAAGCAGATAGTCCGCACCCAGCAGATGCCCCATCAACGCATCCACGATGGGATGAAGCATCAAGTCGCGGAAGACTTGGCCTTTGTTGACCAGCATCCAGACCCTTTGGTTGGGCCGCGAAGGTCCGCCGTCATGAAAGGCCACGCCGCGCGCTCGTTCGCCCTCGGCCTGCTCCTCCAGTCGCGACCTAAGGGCCGCGACCTCGGCGCGCGAGAGCACATTCTCGATGATGCAATAACCCTCGGTGTCGAGCTTTTGCCTGGCTTCATCCATAGGGGCAGCCGGACGGGCCAGATCGGAACGGACAACGCTGGACATCGAGTATCTCCGGTCTCAGAAACACGAAATCACCCTGGAGCGGGTCTTGCCAAGGACTTTGAAGCATCGGTCCTGCGGCAAAGGCGGAATCCGCGCGAGGGTGCTCGTCCTTGCCGGGGAAGGCCGCTAGACTCGAATCATGATGGCGACTCGCGGGCTTTCGAGCCTGAGCATGGGTGTTCCGGCCGGCGCCTGGCGCTGGGCGGCGCTCTTTTTTCTCTGCCTGGCATTGGGTGCGGCCGTGCTTGCAGTGGTATCCGCGAGCTATGTCGGCTGGATGGGCGTCATGTTCCTGGCCGCCATCGGCGCGGTCGCGAGCCTCTTTCTCTTCGCCGTCTGGCCCAAGGAAAGCCTGAGCACGGCCGACGCCCGCCGCGTCGCCGAAGCCGCGGCACGTGCGAACATCGCCTGGGCGATCACGGGCAAAGACGGCGCGGTGCTCGAATGCAACGACGTCTATCGCAAGATGTCCGGAGCCGAAGCGGGACAGGCCGCTCCGCCGCCCGAACTGGCGCTCGCGGGCGAGCCTTCGGCCGCGGTGCTCTACCGTCTTACCCGCGCGGCGGCCGAGGGCAAGGCACGCGAGGAATCGTTTGCCGTCAGTCCGGGCATCGAGGTCGTCGCGGCGGTCCGCCCGCTCAAGGATGCGCAGTCGGCGTGGTGGTTCGCGCCGCGATTGGCGGCTTCAAAAGCGGCCATGGCGGCGGCAGCGGAGCAGACACACGCGGCGAACGCGCCGCCGCACCTCGGGGACATTTTCCGCGACGCGCCGGTCGGCGTCGCCTTCGCCGACGGCGCCGGCAAGCTGGTCGATGCCAACCCGGCCTTCGCGAGATTTTTCGGAGTAACCGGTGCGCTTGGCGGACGTAACTTCGGGGAATTGGTGGAGGGAGCGGATCGGGCGCGGATCGCCGAACTCATCGCGCAGGCGGCGCGCGGCAAGAACAACGTCGCGTCGGCGGAATTGCGCGCCGCCGGCCACGAACAACGCTCGGCGGAACTCTTCGCAAGCCCCGTCAGCGGCGGACGCGTCATCCTCTATCTGGTCGATGTTTCCGAACAAAAGGCGCTTGAGACCAAGTTTGCCCAGTCGCAGAAGATGCAGGCGGTCGGCCAACTTGCCGGCGGCGTGGCGCATGACTTCAACAATCTGCTCACCGTCATCATCGGCAATTCCGAATTCCTTTTGATGCGCCACCAGGCCGGCGATCCCTCGTTCAAGGAGATCAACGAAATCCATCAAAACGCGCTCCGCGCCGCGACGCTGGTCGGTCAGCTTCTGGCGTTCTCGCGCAAGCAGACGATGCAGCCGCGCGTCCTGGCGGTGCGCGACGTCGTGGGCGAACTCGCACTGATGCTGCGCCGGTTGCTGCGCGAGGGCGTCGACCTCAAGCTCGAACATGGCGCCGACGTCTGGCCGGTGCATGCCGACGAAGCGCAGCTCTCGAACGCCATCATCAATCTCGTCGTCAATGCCCGCGACGCAATGCCCAAGGGCGGCACCGTGACGATCCGCACCGCGAACGAGATCGTCAAAGCACCTGCAACGCTTGGTACCGCCATCATGCCGGCCGGCGACTATGTCCGCATCGAGGTATCCGACACCGGCATCGGCATCCCAAAGGAGAATCTGGGGAAGATCTTCGATCCGTTCTACACGACCAAGCCCGTGGGACAGGGCACGGGACTCGGTCTGGCGACGGTCTATGGCATCGTCAAGCAGACGGGCGGCTTCATCACGGTCGATAGCGAGGTCGCAAAAGGCGCGACCTTCCGCATCTTCCTGCCGCGGCTACGCGCGGAAGAAAGTGCACCGGTCGCGGCGGAATTGGAGCGCGGCGGACCGCGCGACGTCACCGGGCAGGACACGATCCTTCTGGTCGAGGACGAGGAGGCGGTTCGCAGTTTTGCGGCGCGTGCGCTCAAACTGCGCGGCTACAGCGTGCTGGAAGCGGCGGGCGGCGAAGAAGCCCTCGAGATCGTGCAGAATGCCAAGGCGCCGATCCATCTTCTGATCACCGATGTCGTCATGCCGAATATGGACGGCCCGACGTTGGTGCGCGCCGTCAAGCGCATCAGGCCCGAAATTGCGGTGATTTTCATGTCCGGCTACGCCGAGGAGGCGTTCCGCCGCAACGACGAGAAAGCGGAAGACCTGCACTTTTTGCCGAAGCCCTTTGGCCTCAAGCAGCTCGCGGCAAAGGTCAAGGACGTGCTCGCGGGAGCGCCGGCTCCCAAACGTGTCGGCTAGTTCGCGTAACGGGCTTGTGTGTGGGCGCGTGGCATGACTTCTGCCTAGCCTGTCGGCCGACTTGGGAGAAACCGTCATGAAACTCCTTCACCTCGCGAGCTTGTTGGTCGTGACCCTGTTCAGCACAGCGGCACTCGCGGACAAGGATCCGATCGCGGCGGCGGTTGCGGACACGGCAAGGCCCAAGAGCGATCGCGACGCGGACGCGTTGCGCGCTCCCGTCGCAACGATCGCGTTCGCTGGAATCAAGCCTGGCATGGTGATCGGCGAGCTCTACCCCTGCGGAGGCTATTTTTCGCGGCTGCTGGGCGATGTCGTCGGGCCGAACGGCAAGATCTATGGCCTTGAAACGACGCGTTGGAAGGGCTGCGAGCCTGCCGACCGGAAGATGGCGGCCGAACCGGGTCGGAAAAACATCTCAATCAGCGCTGCGCCGTTCGGCGCTTTCAGCCTGCCCGAAAAAGTCGACCTGTTCTGGATCACGCAGAACTACCACGACCTGCACATCAAGACGTATGGCGCGGTCGATATGATGGCGTTCAACAAACACGTCTTCGAATCTCTGAAGCCCGGCGGCATCTATTTCATCCTCGATCACCAGGCCAATCCCGGCCTGAGCGCCGACGACATCGCCAAGCTTCATCGCATCGAGAAGTCGCAAGTCATTCGTGAGGTGACAGCGGCGGGATTCAAGCTTGTGGCCGAAGGCGACTTCCTGCGCCGCGCCGGCGATGATCACACCAAGCCGATTTTCGACACCGCCATTCGCGGCAAGACCGACCAGTACGCTCTGAAATTCCGGCGCCCCTGATTCGCGGCGGCTTCTGCTTAAGGCTGCCCTTCGAGGACTTCGTCGCCCATATCGCTCGGCTCGGCGCGGCGACGCAGCACCGGCGCCATCAACTCCAGGACATCGTCGCGCCAGACCAAATGATGCACCAGCGCCGCGGCAGCATGGAACACCACCAAGCCGGCGAACACCATGGCGCCCAGAATGTGAATTTGATGGAACTGTTCCGACAGTTCCAGATTGCGCGGCAGGATTGCGGGGATCGAAACCATAAAAAGCGGAAGTGGTCGGCCTCGGAGAAGCGTGAAGACAAGGCCGGTGGTGGGCTGGGCGACCAGCATCGTGTAGAGCGCATATTCGGTCACCTGCGCGGTCCATCGTCCGATCTGCCAAAGATGCGACGGAAAGGGCGGAAAGGTCGCCCAGAAGCGGCGCCAGCAAAGGCGCGCCAGGGTGACCAGCCAGACCAGCGTTCCCGCCGAGCGGTGATAAATCAGCAAGTCCGGCATCGTGGCGAGTGCGCCGTACTCCGACATCGCCCAACCGCTGGCGAACTGGAAAAGAACCAGGGACACGCTCGTCCAATGGAGCGCGATGGTCGCAGCATCAAAGCGCCCGCGCGCGATTCGACCGTCGGGCAGGGGAACAGGTGGGGAAATTCGCATGGCCAGCCTTGCAGCGTGCGCTGGCTATACTTTTTTTACGCGCTACATATTCCAGCCGGGCCTGGACTTGCTCGGCCGAGCCGAGCAGCCTCGAACCGGCGGCGAAAAACGCGGGGATTCGCGGCCGCCGATCCGTCCCGATCGTTATTGGAACAAGGTAAGAACAAGATTTGGTATAAGTATGTATTTTCAATACATTGGCCAGTGTCTTGCCAATGAGAACAAAGCGTGTACTTTGATGCCTCCATGGCGGCGGCTTGGGTTTTCCATGCCGCTCTGAAATAAGGAGAGGGTTCTCATGTCACAGGCGGCTTTGAGGGTAGTGGGCAAGGAAGAAAATACAGAAAAGAAGCGGGCTCTCGAGGCGGCGCTGACTCAGATCGATCGCGCCTTCGGCAAGGGCTCGGTCATGAAGATGGGCGCGCGCGATTTGGGCGTTGCGACGGATGCGGTTTCGACCGGCTCGCTCGGCCTCGACATCGCGCTCGGCATCGGCGGACTGCCGCGCGGGCGCGTCATCGAGGTGTACGGACCGGAATCGTCTGGCAAGACGACATTGGCGCTGCATGTCGTCGCCGAAATCCAGAAGAAGGGCGGCATCGCGGCCTATATCGATGCAGAGCATGCGATGGACCCCGGCTATGCCAAGAAGCTCGGCGTCGACATCGACGAGATGCTGATCTCGCAACCCGACACCGGCGAGCAGGCGCTGGAGATCTGCGACACGCTGGTGCGCTCCGGCGGCGTCGACATCGTCGTCATCGATTCCGTTGCCGCGCTCACGCCCAAGGCGGAGTTGGAAGGCGAAATGGGCGATTCGCTTCCGGGCCTGCAGGCGCGGCTCATGAGCCAGGCGCTGCGCAAACTCACCGCCTCGATCTCCAAGTCCAACACGATCGTGCTCTTCATCAATCAGATCCGCATGAAGATCGGCATCATGTTCGGCAATCCCGAAACCACGACCGGCGGCAATGCGTTGAAATTCTATTCCTCCGTGCGGCTCGACATCCGCCGCATCGGTGCGATCAAGGACCGCGACGAAGTGGTCGGCAACCAGACCCGCGTCAAAGTGGTCAAGAACAAGGTCGCGCCGCCCTTCAAGCAAGTCGAATTCGACATCATGTATGGCGCCGGCATTTCGAAAACCGGCGAGCTGCTCGATCTCGGCGTCAAGGCGAACGTGGTGGAGAAATCCGGTTCCTGGTTCTCCTGCGATGGCGAGCGCATCGGCCAGGGGCGCGAAGCCGCAAAGGCGTTCCTTGCCGCCAATCCGGACGTCGCCGCCAAGATCGAAGCCGCGATCCGCGCGAATGCCGGCTTGATCAGCCAGAACCTGGTGATTGGCGGAGAAGAAAAGGATTCGGACGCCGCCGAATAGGTCCGTCACAGCATTCGTTCCTTTAGTGGCATGAGGGAACGACTCCGGCGAAGGGGCGCTCCCGCCATGGGGCGCCCCTTCGTTTTTCTTCTCGATTCCGTCCCTGCGCCGGGGCTGACGGCAGAAAACCCGCTATGCCGCGCCCGGGGATGACAGCTATCGACGCTGCGGCTACATAAACGTCCCATGACAAGCCTCGCCGACGTCCGCACTTCCTTTTTGGACTTCTTCCGCGATCGGCAGCACGCGGTCGTCCCCTCGTCGCCGCTGGTGCCGCGCAACGATCCGACATTGCTCTTCACGAACGCCGGCATGGTGCAGTTCAAGAACGCTTTCACGGGCGCGGAAAAGCGCCCCTATGCGCGCGCGGCCAGCGTGCAGAAGTGCGTGCGCGCCGGCGGCAAGCACAATGATCTCGACAATGTGGGCTACACCGCGCGCCATCACACCTTCTTCGAGATGCTCGGCAACTTCTCGTTCGGCGACTATTTCAAGGAAGCGGCGATCGAATATGCCTGGGAACATATGCGGGTGACGCTGGGCCTTCCCAAAGACAAGTTGTGGGTCACGGTTCACCCCACCGACGATGTGGCACGCGATCTATGGCGCAAGATCGCCGGTCTTCCCGATGCGCGCATCGTCGATCACGCCGATAACCTCTGGGCGATGGGGCCGCTTGGCCCGTGCGGCTACAATTCCGAGATCTTCTACGACCAGGGCGATGCGGTGGAAGGTGGCCCGCCGGGCTCGCCGGAGGAAGACGGCGACCGCTACCTGGAATTTTGGAATCTCGTCTTCATGCAATTCGAACAGGTCGACGAGAACACGCGCATCGATTTGCCGCGACCGTCGATCGACACGGGCATGGGGCTCGAACGGATCACCGCCATCCTGGAAGGCGTCACCAACAATTACGATATCGATTTGTTCCGCCACCTCATTGCCGCATCCGTCGATATTTCGGGCGCCAAGGCGGAAGGCGAGGCGATGTTCAGCCACCGCATCATCGCCGATCATCTTCGGGCCACCTCGTTTCTCATTGCCGACGGCGTGCTGCCGTCCAACGAGGGCCGCGGCTATGTCTTGCGCCGGATCATGCGGCGCGGCATGCGCCATGCGCATCTCCTCGGCGCGAAGGACCCGTTGATGTACCGGCTCGTTCCGGCTCTCGTTGCCGAGATGGGTCAGGCTTATCCCGAGCTCAAGCGGGCCGAGATGTTGATCGGCGAGACCTTGAAGCTCGAGGAGGTCCGCTTCAGGGAAACACTTGCCCGCGGCATCAGGCTGCTCGACGACGCGAGCAGTGCGCTGAAGAAAGGCGACAGGCTCGCAGGCGACATCGCCTTCAAACTCTACGACACGTACGGCTTTCCCCTGGATCTGACGCAGGACGCGCTCAAGACCAAGGGCATCGGCGTGGACACCAAGGGCTTCGAAGCGGCGATGGCCAAGCAGCGTGCCGAGGCGCGAAAGGCCTGGGCCGGCTCCGGCGAATCGGCGAGCGACACGCAATGGTTTGCGGTTCGAGACGAATTCGGGTCGACCGAGTTCCTGGGCTACGAGACCGAGGAAGCGGAGGGTAATATCCTGGCTCTCATTCGCAATGGCGAACGGGTGCAGAGCGCCAAGGCGGGCGAGACCGTACTGCTGCTTGCAAATCAAACGCCGTTCTATGCCGAGTCCGGCGGTCAGGTGGGCGATCAGGGCACGATCAAATCCGCGCGCGGCGAGGGCGTGGTCGAGGACACGGAGAAGAAGCTCGGCGCACTTCACGTGCACGTCGTGAAGGTGACGAAAGGCGAGTTCAAGCTCGGCGACGCCGTGGATTTTGTCGTCGATTCCGAAAAGCGGCGCGCGACCCGCGCCAACCACTCGGCGACGCATTTGTTGCACGCGGCGCTCAAGCGGGTCTTAGGAGCGCATGTGTCGCAAAAAGGCTCGCTCGTCGCGCCCGATCGGCTGCGCTTCGACTTCAGTCATCCCAAGCCGGTCACGCCGGACGAGCTTCAACGGCTCGAAGAAATGGTCAACGCCGTCATCCGCCAGAACTCCGACGCGCTGACCCGCATCATGCCGACGGATCAGGCCGTGGCGGCGGGCGCCGAGGCGCTCTTCGGCGAGAAATACGGCGATGAGGTCCGCGTTCTGACGATGGGCGAAGACTTGAAGGAAGCGAAGCCTTATTCCGTCGAACTTTGCGGCGGTACACACGTGCGCCGTTTGGGCGACATCGGTCTCTTTACCATTCTGTCGGAAAGCGCCGTCGCCGCGGGCGTCAGACGCCTCGAAGCATTGACCAGCGAAGGCGCACGCAGATATCTCTCGCGTCAGGCGGAAATCGCGCGCGAAGCGGCTGCAGTCCTCAAGACGAGTGCATCCGAACTATCCGGCCGCGTCGCACAGCTGTCGGACGAGCGCCGTCGTCTCGAACGCGAACTGGCAGATGCCAAAAAGGCCTTGGCTCTCGGCGGCGGTGCGGGGAGCGCGCGTGCTGCGGCCCCGGCGTCTCACGCCGATACCAAGCTTGTGGGCGGCGTCCGGACGGACATGCGCATCGTGGAAGGCGTCGCCGCCAAAGATCTCAAGAGCCTGGCCGATGACGCCAAGGCTCGTATCAAATCCGGCGTCGTCGCGTTCGTCGCCGTGGCGGACGGCAGAGCCTCCCTCGTCGTGGGCGTGACCGACGATCTGACGCCCAGGATCAATGCCGTCGATCTGGTACGCGTCGGCTCCGAAGCGCTGGGTGGCAAGGGCGGCGGCGGGCGCCCCGACATGGCGCAAGCCGGAGGCCCGGACGGCGCAAAGGCAGCAGAGGCCATCGCCGCGATCGAGAAACGACTGTCGGCCCTCGCACCGGCCGACTGAAATCTTCAGGGCGTGAAATACACGCAAATCTTATTGCCGGTTGGATCGCGCAGGTAGGCGCCATACCAGCTTTGCTTTTCAGGCGGGCGATAGCCCGGGGCGCCCTCATCGGAGCCGCCGGACCTGAGACCTGCGGAATGTGCGGCCTTCACTTCGTCCGCATTCTTCGCCTTGAACGCGACCATGGAGCCATTGCCGAACGTCGCCGCTTCCTTGTTGAACGGTGGACAGACGAAGACGCTGTTTTCGTCTTTGCCCTTGGGCCCATAACCGATCCACCCGCCATCGGCGAATTTGCGCTCATGACCGAAGGCATTGAACACGGCGTCATAGAACTTGCCCGACGCCTCGCTATCCTTTGCGCCGATCGTCACATAGCCAATCATGTTTCTTGCTCCCCAGGTTGGCCGGACAGGCTATAGGTCCGTTTGGAACGAATCAAGAACAAATGTTCGTGATCGACCGGATTCAGGCCATCGCCTTCTTCAAATTCTCGTCGACCTTGTCGAGGAAGCCCTCGGTCGTCAGCCATTTTTGCTCCGGACCGACGAGAAGGGCCAAATCCTTCGTCATGTAGCCCGCCTCGACCGTATCGACGCAGACCTTCTCGAGCGTGTGCGCGAACGTGTCGAGCGCTGTGTTGTTGTCCAACTTGGCGCGATGGGCGAGCCCGCGCGTCCAGGCAAAAATCGACGCGATGGAATTGGTCGAGGTCGACTTGCCCTTTTGATACTCCCGGTAGTGTCGGGTGACCGTTCCGTGCGCGGCCTCGGCTTCCACGGTCCTTCCATCCGGCGACAGCAAGACGCTTGTCATCAAGCCGAGCGAGCCGAAACCCTGAGCGACGGTGTCGGACTGCACATCGCCATCGTAGTTCTTGCACGCCCAGACATAGCCGCCACTCCATTTGAGCGCGCTCGCCACCATGTCGTCGATCAACCGGTGTTCATAGGTGATGCCGAGCTCTTTGAACTTGGCGGCGAATTCGGACTCGAACACCTCCTGGAAGATGTCCTTGAAGCGGCCGTCATAGGCCTTGAGAATCGTGTTCTTGGTCGAGAGATAGACCGGCCATTTGCGCATGACCCCATAGTTCATCGAGGCGCGCGCGAACTCGCGAATGGATTCATCGAGATTGTACATCGCCAACGCGACGCCTGGTCCGGGAGACTGGAAGACGTCATGCTCGATCACCTTGCCGTCGTCTCCGACGAACTTGATCGTCAGCTTGCCTTTTCCGGGAAAGAGGAAATCGGTGGCGCGATACTGATCGCCATACGCATGACGCCCGACGACGATCGGTTTCGTCCAGCCTGGGACAAGGCGCGGCACGTTCTTGCAGATGATGGGCTCGCGGAAGATGACGCCGCCCAGGATGTTGCGGATCGTTCCGTTGGGCGACTTCCACATCTTCTTGAGCTTGAATTCCGCGACGCGGGCCTCGTCGGGCGTGATGGTGGCGCATTTGACGCCGACGCCGACGCGCTTGATCGCTTCGGCGGCATCGACGGTCACCTGGTCCGAGGTCGCATCGCGATGCTCGATCCCGAGATCGTAATATTCCAGCTTGATGTCGAGATAGGGCAGGATCAGCTTGTTGCGAATGAGCGCCCAGATGATGCGGGTCATCTCGTCGCCATCGAGTTCGACGACGGAATTGGCAACCTTGATCTTGTCCATGAAGCCCTCGGTATTTCTGCTGGCGCGGGGTATACCGGCGCAACCCAGACAGGTCAAAGCAGCACGTTATTCCTGATGTATCTTGCGGTTGGTGCACTTGCGGAATTGACCGGAGCCGGGTGGGCCGCGCCATGAGCACACCCGTCATCATCCTGTCTCGGCCCCAACTGGGCGAGAATATCGGCGCGGCCGCGCGGGCGATGAAGAATTTCGGCCTTTCAGAACTGCGCCTTGTCGCGCCGCGCTCAGGCTGGCCGAACGAAAAAGCGAACCACATGGCGGTCGGCGCCGTCGATATCGTGAAACAGGCGAAGCTGTTCAGCGATGCCTCTTCCGCGCTCGCCGATCTGCATTTCGTCGTCGCCACGACGGCGCGCGAACGCGGCGTCACCAAGCCGGTGCTGACCCCGATCGAAGCCGTGCGTCAGTTGCGCGAGGCGGCGACGCGCGGTACGCGCTCAGGCATCCTTTTCGGCAGCGAGCGCGCGGGACTCGACAATGACGAAGTCTCGCTCGCGACTTCGGTCGTGACCATTCCGACGACCGACTTTTCGTCGCTCAATCTTGGCCAGTCGGTGATGCTTCTTTGCTATGAGTGGTTTCGCGCTGGCGACAAAACGCCCGCGGTGCGGATCGACCATGGTCCGGTGGCAAAGAAGGCGACGCGCGAGGAAATGTTCCAGCTCTTCGCGCATCTCGAAGACGAGCTGCTGAAAAACGGATTTCTCTATCCGCCTTCCAAGGAAACGCCGATGATCCGCAATCTGCGCGCGCTCCTCAACCGCGCGGACATGACCGACCAGGAAGTGCGCACCTTGCGCGGCGTCATCGTCTCCCTTGCCAAGGGCAAGTATCGCAAGAAGCCGCCGGAGGGCGCATGACGGTTCTGACCTACGTCATTCTCGCTCTCATCGCCGCGAGCGCCGGCGCTTTCGTCGCGTGGCCCGTTCTGCGCAGCAAGGCGAATCGCGGACGCGTCGTACTGGCGGCTGCGGCCATGCTCTTTGTGCTGGGAACGGGCGGGGCGCTGTATCTCTTGTACGGTCATCCCGAGCTTGCGGCGCGCACGTTGCAGGGCGACGAAGCGCGCGACCTGAATGCCTTGATCGGTCGTCTCGCCGTCGTGGTGCGAAACCGGTCAACCGACCCCCGCGGCTGGGCCATTCTGGGGCGAGCATATCTGACCGCCGGAGACGCGAGCGACGCTGCCAAGTCCTTTGCGCGCGCCATCACCGCGCAACGAGCGAGCGGCCCGATCCAGCCGTTTCTCTATTCCGCCTATGGCGAAGCGCTGACGCAGGATGCAGCCGGTGCTGTGACACCTGAAGCCGAAGCCGCCTTCACTGAGGCGCTTGCCGGCGATCCGAGAGACAAGGCCGCGCGCTACTATCTCGGCCTGGCCGCCGCGGCACGCGGCAATGGCGAGAAGGCGCTCGAACTCTGGCAAAGCCTCCTTGCCGACGTCCCGCCCAACTCTGCAGCGCATCAAGACCTGGTCGATCGGATTGCTATGCTGACCGCACGCAAAGGTGGGGCTGCTCCCGACATTTCCGCGATGGTCGCGTCCCTTGCGGCGCGTCTGAAGACAAGTCCAAATGACGGCCCAGGTTGGCAGAGGCTGATCCGGGCCTATGCCGTGCTTGGCGAGAAAGACAAAGCCCGCCGGGCCATCGCCGATGCGCGCAAGGCCATGGCTGCGCAACCCGAACAGATTGCAGCGCTCGATGCCGAGCAGAAATCGCTTGGACTCTAAGTGTCAGCCGCCTTGGCGCGGATCTTGGACCAGTCATCGGTGGAATCTTCGACCACGATTGTGATGTAGCAATAGTTCATCACATACTTGAACAGGCGCGAGCGTACCCTGCCCTTGAGCGGCACGTTGCGCATGCCGGGATCATCGCCGGGTATATCGACATAGTCCCCGACATTGGGAATGAGGGCGAACTGCTCATAGTCGACCTCCACGTCTACCGGGACGGTGTTGTCGACCGGCGTAGCGGCGCCCTTGGGTAAATATCGGTAATCGATTCCGTATTTAAACTTCACGTCGCAGCCTCCACTTCGGTCGTAAACGCATACTTACCGCGACGCGCGCCAAGTCAAGCGGGGCGCGTGGCCAAACAAAACGGCGGCCCGAAAGCCGCCGCGAGCGAGTTCAAGATCGAGATCAGCCTGATATCCGCCCCTGCCAGACAGGCCAGCAATTGGTCTTACCGGCCCGTTTCGTCTCGTTGTACAGCCGAAGCTGGGCGTCTTCTGCCGAATTGCCATTCTCAGCCGTCATGTAGTCAGACCCGCCGGCGCACCAGACGTAGAATTGATGCCGTCCGGGCGCAAAGAAATCAGCTTGCTTGGCTGAGGTGATGTTCGCTGCCACGGCCACACCGGCCACCGCCACCAATACCCCTCCGACTGCCGCCGCCAGGACCCGTTTGATCGTCATTTTTCCGAACTCCCAGCTGCCGCAAAATCGACGGTGAAGGACCCTCGCGCGGATCCGATTCCTTTCAAAAAGGGCCCAAGCCCTACGTTCTACTGATTTCCGCCCCAACCTGGCGTGCCGTTCGTGGCGGCATCTGTCTCGGTTCAGGACAAAACCTACACAAGGACGAGGGCATTGTCAGCCCCAAGTTGAGCCCCCTCAGCCCCTCACGCGCAAAGGTTCTGCACCCAGCCCACGCACGAGAGCCTCGATTTCCGCCGCCGCTGTTTCGACTTCGGCCTGGTCGCGACCGCGCGCCACAAGCTGCACACCCGGACCATCTTCGCGATAGTAGGGATAGCTCCCGATCGCCAACGCCTGATGCTGGCGCTGGACCCTTTCGAGTCCTTCTGCGATGCGGCCTTCGGGCAACCGGGCTTGTACGGTCGCCGAATGGACGACGGCCCCTCGTTTCAAGCGGGGTTCGATCGCATCGAGCATGGCGCGCATGACCATCGGCACGCCCGCCATGACGAAGACATTTCCGATATGAACGCCGGGCGCCGTGGAAACGGAATTGCGCACCAGCTCGCCCGTCAAGGGGATGCGCGCCATGCGTTTGCGTGCGTCGTTGAATTCACCCGGCTTGTAGCGCGCCGCCATCATTGCCATCGCTTCCGGGTGGTAGTCGATGCCCACGCCAAAGGCGACGGCGACGGCATCGAATGTGATGTCGTCATGGGTCGGTCCGATCCCGCCGGTTGTAAAGACGTAGGTGTAGCGTGCGCGCAGCGCATTCAGCGCATTGACGATTTCGTCCTGCACATCCGCTACCACCCGGGCCTCGCACAGATCGATGCCCAGCGCGCCGAGAAACTTTGCGATATAGGCCGTGTTGGTATCCTGCGTTCGACCGGAGAGAATTTCATCCCCGATGACAAGAACGGCGGCTGTCACGCGCTCGGTCTGGCTCATTGCTTCCGGCCGGTGTAAGAAATCGTTTAGTCCGAGGGGCCTAGAAAACACGGGGATGGCCCCCACAGCAAGCGATCCCCGCCGATGAGCCAGACGCCATGACCGTCATGCCCGATGCGAATATGTTTGAAGCCACCCGTCGCGCCCACTTTGCGGTGACTTTGCACGACGCGGCCGATTTCGAAGGCATGCGCCGGGCCGGGCGCCTGGCTGCCGAAGTGCTGGACTTGCTCGTCCCCGAAGTGAAGCCGGGCGTCACGACCGAATATCTCGACAAGCTGGCCTTCGATTACACCACCGCCCATGGCGGCATTCCGGCCTGTCTCGGTTATCGCGGTTATCGCCACACCGTGTGCACCTCGATCAATCACGTCGTTTGCCACGGGATCCCGAATGACAAACCGTTACGCGATGGGGACATCATCAACATCGACGTCACCGTGATCGTCGACGGCTGGCACGGCGACACCAGCAGGATGTTTCTGGTCGGCGACGTCAAGCTCAAAGCCAAACGCCTCGTCGACATCACCTATGAGTCGATGATGCGCGGCATCGCCGCCGTGAAACCCGGCGCCACCACCGGCGATATCGGTCATGCCATCCAGTCCTATGCCGAAGGCGAGGAGCGTTGCGCCGTCGTACGCGATTTCTGCGGTCACGGTTTGGGCCGCATCTTCCATGCCCTCCCCAATGTCGTTCACTACGGCAAGCCGGGTCATGGAATTGGGTTGAAACCAGGGATGTTCTTCACGGTCGAACCGATGATCAATCTCGGCGCGTATGGTGTAAAAATCTTGAACGACGGCTGGACGGCCGTCACGCGGGACCGTTCCCTGTCCGCGCAATTCGAGCACTCGGTGGGCGTCACCGATACGGGTTTCGAAATCTTCACCCGCTCCCCAAAAGGCTGGGACAAGCCCCCCTATCTTTGATCGGCGCGGGGTTCGCCCCTGTGCCAAAAAAAGTTCCGGCTACGGAATAAAGCCCGCCCCGAATTGATCTCCTCCAGGCAATTGAACTGCTTCGCCGTCAAGAACGATGGCGCGTGGGGTAAGCATGAATGATCCTGGCGCAAGAAAGCGCGGGGCACTGCCTCGCGACCGTGCAAATGGCGATTCGACGACGTCAAATTCGGTCGCCGAACTGATTATGGCGAGTCAGCGCAAGAACATCGAAGGCATCATGCGCGCAAGCCAAGCCGCGCTTGACGGCGCGGTTGCCGTGTGGCGTCGCCAACTCGATTTTGCCGAAAGTTCGGTCAGGCGTCATTCAAGTCTCCTCGTCGATCTTGATCAGAAACGCGGCTCGCCGGGCGACCAATTGTCCGTGTGTGTGGAATTCTTGAAGAAAGATTTCGAGGAAAATCTGCTCAATGCCCGCGCCCTTCTCGAGCTCTCGACAAAAGCGTCGAACGTCCCGATGCAGATCATCAACGAGCGCCTCGATGAGAGTTTCAGCGAAGCGCTGCAACAGCGCGAAGCAACAAGCGCCTAACGCCCTGGATTTCTGACAGTGAACGACCGTACCGATGTGAGTCGAACGATTCCGATTCGACCGGCAAGCTACGACAAGCGCGTCGCCCTCGTCTTGCAGGGAGGCGGAGCGCTGGGAAGCTACCAGGCGGGGGTCTATGAAGCGCTCGCCGACTCGCAATATTTGCCCGATTGGGTAGCCGGAATCTCCATCGGCGCGATCAACGCTGCGATCATCGCCGGGAACGCGCCGGAAAATCGCTGCGAACGCTTGCGGAAGTTCTGGGAAGGCGTGACCGCGCCATCCTCGCTTTGGCCGGCGGTTTCGGGCGCGATGCTCTCGGGCGGCCGGCGCAGCTCCTCCCTCAATGCGCTGATGTTCGGACAACCCGGCTTCTTCTTGCCGCGCCCCGCCACGCACTGGATGCTCGGAGCGACGCCGACCAGCTACTACGATACCAGTGCGTTGAAGACCACGCTTGAACGTCTGGTCGATTTCGATCGCATCAATGCGCGCGAAGTTCGCTTCAGCGTCGGTGCCGTAAACATCCGAACCGGCAACTTCGCCTATTTCGACAACGAGACCATGGCCATCCGACCGGAACATGTGATGGCGAGCGGAGCGTTGCCGCCCGGCTTTCCTGGTGTGGAGATCGACGGCGAGCATTATTGGGACGGCGGATTGGTCTCGAACACGCCGCTGCAGTACGTGCTGGAGTATGTGCCGCGTCGGAGCCGGCTGACTTTCCAAGTCGATCTCTTCCACGCCCGTGGACGTCGGCCGAAAGATCTCGAAGAAGTCAACGAGCGCGAAAAAGACATCCGCTATTCAAGCAAGACCCGCGCGGTGACCAACACCTTTTGCAAGATGCATGACGTCCGACACAACATCAATCGGCTGTGGGACCAACTTCCCGAGGATATCCGCGGCACGCCGGAAGCGAAATTTCTCTACAATTTCGGCTGCGTCACGACGATGGATATCGTCGAACTGATTTACCGACCGGCCGAGCCGCAAGGTCCGTCGAAGGAC
The DNA here is from genome assembly GCA_035536115.1 of Rhizomicrobium sp. Taxonomy (GTDB): domain Bacteria; phylum Pseudomonadota; class Alphaproteobacteria; order Micropepsales; family Micropepsaceae; genus Rhizomicrobium. Next base: position 19,201 of record DATLOU010000043.1, on the reverse strand, counting down.
TATGAGTTCAGCCGTTCGACGATGCTCGCGCGCTGGGCCCAGGGAAAAAACGATGCGCAAGCGGCGCTGGCACAGTCGCCATGGCTGGATCCAATGCCCAACGGCGTCGGCGCACGCACGTTCGACGTGACCAAGGCATGGCGAGCTCAACCGACCCGTGATGTCGCGCGCGAGCGTGCAACGCGATGAACGCCGAAGATGTGCGAAAATCCGCTTTCGCGATGCCGCTTACGAGCCCGTCCTATCCGGTCGGCCCGTACAAATTCATCGATCGCGAATACCTGATCATCACCTATCGCACCGACCGAGAGGCGTTGGAGCGCGTCGTTCCGGCGCCTTTGGAAGTGACCGAGCCGGTCGTCAAGTACGAATTCATCCGCATGCCCGACAGCACGGGCTTCGGCGACTACACCGAATCCGGCCAGGTGATTCCGGTTCGGCTGAAGGGTCAGGCTGGTCTCTATGTCCATGCCATGTTCCTGGACGATGATCCTCCGATCGCGGGCGGACGCGAATTGTGGGGCTTTCCGAAGAAGCTCGCGGCGCCGACCCTCAAGGTGGAACGCGACACGCTCGTCGGAACGCTGAATTTCGGTCCCACCAGGATTGCCACCGGGACGATGGGATACAAGCACAGATTGCTGCCGCCCGAAGCCGTCATGCCGGCGTTGGAGGAACCTGGATTTCTTCTGAAGATCATCCCTCACGTCGATGGTCGGCCGCGGATTTGCGAACTCGTCCGCTACTATCTGCGCGATATACATCTCAAAGGTGCATGGACGGGACCGGCTGCGCTTTCGCTTAATCCCCACGCGCTCGCACCGGTCGCCGATCTACCCGTTCTTGAAGTTCTCTCGGGCGTTCACCTCGTCGCCGATCTTACGCTCGATCTTGGCGAGGTCGTGTACGACTACCTGGCCCCTCGCTGACAATCGGAACCAAAAAATGACTCAGCTTCGAGACAAAGTCGCGATTGTGACCGGCGCCGCCAGCGGCATCGGCAAGGAAATCGCGCGCCGCTTTGCGCAGGAGGGCGCCAAAGTTGTGATCGCGGATCTTGCCCTCAGTGCGGCCGAAGCCACCGTCGCGGAATTCACGGGTTTGGGATTGCGCGCACTTGCCGTCGCCATGGATGTGAGCGATGAGGCTGCCGTCAATGCCGGTATCGAAAAGACGGTCGCCGCCTTCGGCAAGATCGATATCCTCGTCAGCAACGCCGGAATCCAGATTGTGAAACCTCTGGAGGAATTCGCCTTTGCGGACTGGAAGAAGATGCTCGCGATCCATCTCGATGGCGCCTTTCTGACCACCAAAGCTTGCTTGAAGCCCATGTATGCCGCCGGCTCGGGAGCCATCATTTACATTGGATCTGTGCATTCGAAAGAAGCCTCTGCTTTGAAAGCGCCCTATGTCACGGCAAAGCATGGTCTCATCGGTCTGTGCAAAGTGGTGGCAAAGGAAGGTGCCAAGCATGGCGTTCGCGCCAATGTCGTCTGCCCCGGTTTCGTGCGCACGCCGCTGGTGGAAAAACAAATTCCCGAACAAGCCCGAGAACTCGGCATCAGCGAAACGGAGGTGATCCGCAACGTCATGCTGCGCGAGACCGTGGACGGCGAGTTCACGACGGTGGATGACGTCGCGGCCGCGACACTGTTCTTCGCTGCCGCAAAGACGAATGCGTTGACCGGTCAATCTCTGATCGTCAGCCATGGCTGGTGCATGGAATAGGTCACCCATCTGCGTGACTAAGTACATGCAATGGGCCTTTCCCATGCCTTCGCCCCTCGTGCACTATGATGAATAGCCGGCTGCGAAATCTTCCTGGGCACGACGAGAGTGGTTTCGAAATCTTTACCAGCGGATCCGACGACTGGCGCGAATTTGCCCGCGCCCGCTCAGTCGACAGAGACCGCGTCGGAATTCGATTCAGATACCTTGCGTGCCGGCCATCGCGAGCGATTGCGCGAGCGTTTTCTCGAAGGGCGCGCGGACGCGATGCCCGACTACGAACTGATGGAGCTCGTCTTGTTCGCGGCTATTCCGCGACGTGACGTCAAACCTCTCGCCAAACAGCTCATCGCCCAATTCGGCAGTTTCGCAGAAGTCATCGCCGCACCGCATGCGCGCCTTCGCGAAGTACCCGGCATCGGCGAGTCCGTGGCAACACAGCTGAAAATCGTCGAAGCGGCCGCCCTTCGCCTCGCCAAGACCGAACTGCTCAACAAGCCCGCGCTTAGTTCCTGGGGCGCGCTGGTCGACTATTGCACGGCCGCGATGGCCCGCAGTCCCCGGGAGGAGTTTCGAATCCTCTTCCTCGATCGCAAGAACATACTCATCGCCGACGAAGTGCTGGCGCGCGGCACGATCGATCATACGCCCGTCTATCCGCGCGAGATCGTCAAGCGCGCGCTCGAGCTCGGCGCTTCGGCGATAATTCTGGTGCACAATCATCCGAGCGGCGACCCGACGCCCAGCCGCGCCGACATCGACATGACGCGCGACGTCGCCAACGCGGCGAAAGCCCTGAACATTTCGGTTCACGATCATCTCGTCGTCGGCCGCAGCGGTCATGCCAGCTTCAAGTCACTCGGTCTCATTTGAGTTCGCGTCCCGGCGGGCGCCTTTGGCCACGCCTCGGTAGAAATAGGCTGTGACAGAATGTGCGGGATCATGGCTTTTGCCGTCTCCCCGACTTATAAGACCCGGTAACGAACCGGTTCGGTTTCATGATTCCGCGCTACGCCCGAGAGCAGATGGTTTCGATCTGGTCGGACGAAACCAAATATCGCATCCATTTCGAGATCGAAGCGCACGCCGCCGATGCGCTGGCCGAACTTGGCGTCATTCCGAAAGAGGCCGCGGTCGAGATCTGGGCGAAGGGTAATGCCGCAAAGATAGACCCCGACCGTATCGTCGAGATCGAGAAGGAGACGCGGCACGAAACTCTTGCGTTCACGACGCATTTGGCGGAACTGATCGGACCCGCAGCCCGCTTCGTTCATCAAGGTTTGACGTCCTCGGACGTGCTCGACACCACGACCGCAGTGCAACTCGCCCGCGCGAGCGACATCTTGATCGCCGATGTGGACGCGCTTCTGGCAGCGCTGAAGAAACGCGCACTCGAGCACAAATACACACTCACGATCGGCCGCAGCCACGGCATTCACGGCGAACCGACGACCTTCGGCGTGAAGCTCGCGGGTTTTTATGCCGAGTTCACGCGCAACAAGGATCGGCTGAAGACTGCTCGCGCCGAAATCGCGACCTGTGCCATCTCCGGCGCGATGGGCACATTCGCCAACGTCGATCCGCGCGTCGAGGCGCATGTCGCCGCAAAGCTCGGGCTCAGCGTCGAGCCTGTTTCGACGCAAGTGATTCCGCGCGACAGGCACGCTGCGTATTTCGCGGCATTGGCGGTGGTGGCAAGCTCGCTGGAGCGATTGGCGACCGAAGTGCGTCACCTGCAACGCACCGAAGTGCTCGAGGCCCAGGAGTTTTTCGCCGAAGGGCAGAAGGGCTCCTCTGCGATGCCGCACAAGCGCAATCCCATCCTGAGCGAGAACATCGTCGGCCTCGCTCGGGTCGTGCGCTCTTACGCGATGCCGGCGTTCGAGAATGTGGCGCTGTGGCACGAGCGCGACATGTCGCATTCCTCTGTCGAGCGCTTCATCGCGCCGGACGCGACCATCACGCTGGACTTCGCTCTGAACCGCATGACGGGCGTGATCGACAAGCTGATCGTGCGCGCCGACCGCATGCGGAAGAACCTGGATTCAACCCAAGGCATCATTCATTCGCAACGCGCGCTGCTGGCGCTGACGCAAGCCGGAATGGAGCGTGAGACCGCCTACAAGCTCGTGCAGAAAAACGCGATGCGGGCGTGGAACGGCGAAGGCACGCTGCTTGAGTTGCTCAAGGCCGATCCGGACGTTTCGCGCGCCGTTCCGGCAAAGGCGCTCGAGGCGATGTTCGACCTCGGCTATCACACCAAGGAAGTGGACACGATCTTCAACCGGGTCTTTGGCCAATAAATCCGCCCTATATCTTGGGTGGTTCAACGTTTGTTCTTGACAGATATTGTGTTTTACACGATCTTCGGCGTGCAACTTGTGCGTGCCTGGGGGCGCTCATGAACAAGAATGACCGCTACGTGGTGAACCATCCGGACGGATGGGCCGTGAAAAAATCCTATGCCGATCGCGCCAGCGCCATCTTCACCACGCAACGCGAAGCTGAGCTGCGCGCCAGGGAAATCGTGCAGAACTACGGCGGCGGCGAAGTTCGCATCCAATGCCGCCACGGCCAATGGCGCGACTCCGACACGGTCTTGCGCCACGATCCCTCCATCGCGCGCGAGCGTAAGCACTAGCGTCGCAGGCGCTCAGCCGTGGCGTAACTTGAAATACAGAATCGTGGCCGACAGCACGAACGTCGTTCCATTCGCGGCGATCAGCGGGATGTCGCGCAGCATCACGCCATAGACCAGCCAAAGGAATATGCCGGTTGTGAAAACGAGAAACATCGCAAGCGAGATGTCCTTGGTGGAGCGCGTGCGCCACGTCTTGATCACCTGCGGCAGGAACGCGATCGTGGTGCAAAACGCAGCTGTCAGGCCGATGAGCGTGCTGGGCATGCGCCGTTACGCCGCCCTGAGCTTGTAGCGTACGGGCAGCGTCTTCAGGCCGCTCACAAAGGACGACTGCACGCGTTTTGCCGGCCCGGTCATCTCGATCGCATCCAGCCGTCCCAGCAGTTCCTTGAAGAACGCGCGGATTTCCATCTTCGCCAGATGTTGGCCGAGACAGACATGCGCGCCATAGCCGAAGGCCGCGTGCCGGTTGTTCTCGCGCGTAATGTCGAACTTGAACGGATCGGGCCAAATCTCCTCGTCGCGGTTGCCCGACAGATAGATCAGCATCACGGACTGGCCCTTGTCGATTTTGCGGCCCCGCAGCACATAATCCTCCGTCGCCGTGCGCATGAAGTGCTGCACAGGCGTGACCCAGCGGATGATCTCGTCGACCGCTGTGCCGAGGAGCTCCGGATTTCGTTGCAGCATTCTCAGCTGTTCGGGATTTTCGATCAGCGCGCGCAATCCACCGGCAATGGACGAGCTTGTCGTGTCGTGTCCTGCAGTGGCCACGATGATGTAATAGGACGCGGTCTCGACTGGTCCGAGCGGGCAACCCTGGACTTTGCCGTTGGCGATCACGGTGGCCAGATCTTCGCCCGGGTGCGCGCGGCGCTCCTCCGTCATCTTGTTGAAATAGGCGAAGAAGTCGGCGATCACATTGGAATCGCCCTCGCGCTCGCTCCTGCGCATATCGGGATCGCCGCCGCCAAACAATTCCTGCGTCAGTTTGAGCATGCGCGGCTCATCGCTCTCCGGCACACCCATGATCGACATGATGACGTGCAGCGGATAGTAGACCGCGATGTCCTTGGTGAAATCGCACTCCGGCCCCATCTCCATCATCTTGTCGACATAGCGCTTGGCGAGTTCCGCCATGCGAGGCTCGAGCTTCTTCAGATTCGCCGGCATGAACCAGGACTGCGTCAGGCCGCGATAGGCGCGATGGTCCGTACCGTCCATGTCGATCAGCGTTCTGAGCGGCGAAACACGCCCGGTCTTTGGATCAGGCCCGCCCCACATCGCCGCCAGATTGTGCTCGGCCTCCTTGCTCATCAGGACAGAACGCGGCTCGTTCAGGAATCGATCATTGAGTCTTTCGATTTCGAGGATGTCGGCATACTTCGTGATCGCCCAGAACGGGCGAAAGCCGTCCGGCTCGGTCCAATGCACCGGATCGTTCCGGCGCAAATCGCTGAGGAGCGCGTGGATTTCCGCATCGTCGCCATAGGTGACATTGGAGACGAGCGCGTTGTCGCGTGCAGACGCCATGGCAACTTTCCATTGTGGCCGGCGGCGATTTTATCGCCTGAGTGCCGCGACGGAAGTCAATTCGCCAGGGCGAACGCCACGACGGAATCACCGCGCCTGGTGCCGAGTTTCGAGTGTCCGCCCGCGGCGATGACGACATACTGCTTGCCCTTCCAGACATAGGTCATCGGCGTCGCCTGGCCGCCGGCCGGAAGGCGGCCCTTCCAGAGTGCGGCGCCGGTCTTGGCGTCGAACGCGCGCAGATAGTCGTCCGCCGCCGCACCAATGAAGACGAGCCCTCCCGCGGTCACGATGGGTCCGCCCAGATTGGGTGTGCCGCTCGCGCCGAGAAAATATTCGCTGAACGGAACCAGGTCTTCCGTCGTACCCAGCGGCACCGACCAGAGGATCTTGCCGCTGTGCATGTCGATGGCATGGAGCTGTCCCCACGGCGGCGGATTGCAGGGCAGCCCGATCGGCGAAAGCAGAACCTCCCGCTTCATGCCGAACGGCGCGCCTTCGTTCGGCGAGACTTCCTTGTCGAAGAAACGCTCCTCGACCGCGGCATATTCCCCGCGCCGGATGAGCGTGACGAGATGAATGATGTTCGACGTGTTGACATAAACGATGTCGTGCGCGGCATCGAACGCGAGACCGCCCCAATTCGAGCCGCCGCCGGTGAAGGGATAGATGAGCGTGCCTTGCAGGCTCGGTGGCGTGTAGAGACCGTCATGGCGCGCAGCGGCAATCGCGTCGCGACACTTGCCGCGATCCCAGAAGGTCAGCCCGATCGCATTTTCGGGCTTGATGCGGCTTGGCGAGAGCGGCGCGGGCGCAATCGGAATGGGCTGCGTTGGCGAGAGTTTTTCTCCGGGCGCTCCGCCTTGGGGCGCCTTTCGTTCGACGACCGGGATGACCGGCACCCCCGTTTCGCGATTGACCGTGAAGAGGAGCCCTTGTTTCGTCGGCTGCAATACCGCGGGAACCGTTTTGCCGTTGTAGGTCACCATGCCGAGGGTCGGTTGCGCCGGCAGGTCATAGTCCCAGACATCGTGATGCGTGGTCTGGAACGACCAGGCGACTTCGCCCGTCTCGACGTGCAGCGCGACAATGGAATTGGCGTAGGCGCCGTTGCCGACACGCAAACCGCCGAAAAAATCGGGGCTTGTGCTCGACACCGGCAGGAAAACCAGGCCGCGCGCCTCGTCGACGCTCATCGGTGCCCACACATTGGCGGCGCCGCCGCGAAAGGGCGCATGCTCGCCGCCCAGGGGATCGAAGCTCCAGCGCGGTGCGCCAGAAATCGCATCGAACGCGTGCACCGTGCCCCGCAGCTCGTCGACCTTCTGGTTGTCGTCGATGGATGATCCGACGATGACGAGACCGTGCGTGACGACAGGCGCCGACGTGGTGTGGATTTCGCCGCGCCGTTTGGGGATGCCGTCGGGGACGAGCACCACGGTCCCATGGTTGCCGAAATCTGCGCATGGTTTGCCGTTTGCCGCATCGAGCGCGATCAGGCGCCGGTCGGCGGTGTTCAGATAGATGCGCGCCGCACACGCACCGCTTGGCGCGTGGCGAGCGAACGCCACGCCTCGGCAGATATAGTCGTTGGGATAGTGGATGCGCGTGTCGAGCTTAGGATCGAAGCGCCACAACTGCCGCCCCGTACCCGGATCAAGTGCGCTGACTTCATTGAAGGGCGAGCAGATGTAGAGCCTGCCTTCCGCTAGGATAGGCGTATTCTCGAACGAAGCACGCTTCATCACATCGCTATGGGTCGTCATGTCGCCGGTCGAGTAAGTCCAGGCGACCGCGAGACGCCCGACATTGGTGTGCGTGATCTGATGCGCCTGAGAAAAGCGCTGGCCGCCCGCATCGCCGCCATACTCCGGCCAACCCGGATCGGCGGCCCATGACGGTGAACTGACGAGCAGGAGACCTGCGAGAGCGCGAATGGTGTTCCTCATCGAACTCGGGAAACGATCAGTCATGACAACCTCGTGAATCCGTCAGCGCTCCATGTTTCGCTACCGACGCCATGATGGACAAAGAAGAGCCCGTCGGGATCGTACTTCGCCTTCACCGCCAGAAGGCGCGCATAGTTTGGTCCCCAATAATCCCTTTGCCAGCGCTTGTTGAAGAAATTGCTTTCCGAGACATAGGAGCCCGCGTCGGGAGCGACGCGCCGCAACGCCGCCGCTGATTTGGCGATCGCGTCTGCATCCTTGCGGGCAGCGTCCAGGTCGGGCGCGCGCTGGCCGGGATAAGCCGGCGCCTCTCCGTCAGCGATGATCGCCAGTGCGAAAGCATCCGCGACCGCGGGATTGGTTGCTGTGTCGCGGGTCGCCGCGATTGCCGTAGCGGACGCTCCGGCGAGTCCTTTGTTGAAGTGCAGTTCAACCTCTTTGAAGCGACTGGCCTGGAACAGAGCTGCTGCGAGTGCATCGCCAGGCTCGAGCAGTGCAGCCGGAAGCCAAAGCGAATCATAACCGTGCAAGAAGGCTCCGACTTGGCCCTGATCACCTTTCCACCAGCCGTGATAGGAGGGCGCGCCTGGCCGCGTATCCGCTGTCATCGAGTGATTGTTTGGGACTGCCCAATAGTCGCGCGAACTCTTGGCGCCGGCGCCCAGTGGATCCGTCACTTTGAAATCGTTCGGCGCAGCGAGAACATCGTCGAAGAACGGCTGCCAGGCCGCCTTCGCTTCCTCTCGCGTCAGTCCTTGGCAGGAGAATGACAGTTTGAGCGAGTTGCTTGGCAGGAATGAGGCTTGCTCGCCCCAATGCGAATTGAAGAGATTGCTGCGGTAATGCGCGATGAAACGCGCGATCAGTCGCCCGAACGCCTCATCTGACGTCGCGTTGATCACGCCCCCGGCCCCGCCGAGATTTTCCGGCAACTGATGGGTACGCAGCGTCAGTCGCGTCACCACGCCCCAAGAACCGCCGCCGCCGCCTTTCAAGGCCCAGAACAACTCCGGCTCCGTTCGGGCGTTGCACACGCGCTCCTTGCCGTCGGCTGTGACGATCTCGGCTTCCAGCAGATTGGCCGCTGCCGTGCCAAAACCTTTGGAGAAACTTCCGAAGCCGCCCGATTGGACGAGACCAGCGACGCCGACATCGGTGCATCCACCGCCCTGGACGTAACGTCCAGCTTCGGTGGTCACCGCGTTGTAGAGATCCGCCCAAACTGCACCCGAGCCCGTACTAACAGCAGGCACACCGGCCATGCCCTCGCAATTCTGCGGTACGAACGCGTCGTGCAGTTCGACGCGGTTCATCGCCCGCGTCCACACCATCAGCGAATCCGCAGCACAAGATGTTCCGAGATAACTGTGCCCGCCGCCCTTCACGACGATGCGCAAATTGCGCTCGCGTGCAAAGGACACGGCTGCCGCGACGTCGGCGGCATGGCGTGCCTTAACGACGTATGCGCTTGGCGCCGACGTCCAGGCATCGTACCAGCCTGAGACTTGCGTGCCTGAGGCTTGGTCGCCGATGAAGAATGGATTGTGACTGTTCATCGTCAGCGACTGACACTCTGTGCCGGTAGGGTTGCGCGCGCACGGAGCGAACAGGGGCTCCGGTCGGATGAGATTTCCGCCGACCGCATCGTTCAACGCCTGCCACGCCCGCGCATCTGGCCAGCCGGGATCGCCGGGCCGGGCACGGCGAAACAGCGGCGGCGATGCACGAAGAGAGGGTACTGCGCCGAGTGTCGCGAGTGCCGCAGCGCTGCCCAGTAGCGATCGCCGATCGAGACGCATCTTCAACCTCCTCGTTCCGAGCCCTATATTGCCCGGATAACCGGAGACATCGAATTGTCCGGCGCCGAGCCTCTCAAAGCTGTGCCTGTCGCAGTGCCGCCGAAAGGTGGTTGGGCCGACCCGCGCCCAATTGGTTATGTGCGGCAACCGGTTGGGACAAGCGGCACCGCAGCCGGGACGAGCGGCGGGGGCTGGCCGGTGTTCGGCTATACGACCGCGCTGACCGCGGCCATTGTGGCCGTCATCGACGTGCTGAACGTCATAACCCGGCAGCATGACGAGCCGCAGTGGGGACTGGCCGGGCCCATCGTCTGGGAAGCGACCAGTTGGGTCGCCCTGATGGCCTTTGTCTGGATCCCCTGGATTGGATACCGGCTCGCGCCGCCGTTCGCGCGGCCGCGCTGGCGGATGCTGGTGGTGCATCCCGTGGGCGCGCTTTTGTTCGGGATCTGCCATGTCACGACCTTCGTGCTGTTGCGGAAGTTGGTCTATTGGGCAGCCGGCGGGAACTACGACTTCGGAGCGGTGGTGCCGAACTTCCTCTACGAATTCAGCAAGGACTGGATGGGATACGCGATGCTCGTCTGCGGCTTCGCGCTGTTCGCGCGGCTGATGCGGCCGGCGACTGGAGCGCAGGCACAAGGCGAGGCGATGTTCGCCATCAAGGATGGCGCGCGAATCCTACGCGTACCGGTGCGTGAGATCCTGGCCGTGAGTTCGGCCGGGAATTATGTCGAGTTCGTGCTGCGCGACGGGCGCAGGCCGTTGATGCGAAGTGCGCTATCGCAAATCGAAACCGAATTCACGCCACGCGGTTTCGTGCGTGTGCACCGCTCATGGCTGGTGAACCGCGCCGCGCTGACGGGTTTGAGACCGGACGGCTCCGGCGACTACACGGTCGAAATCGGTGAACTGACTGTTCCGCTGTCGCGGCGCTTTCCCGAGGCGCTCGCAAGCCTGAAATCGACCTAGTTTATTTCTTGGTTTCGCTTTGAATCTGCTCGGCCGCGGTTTCAAGCAGGCCGGCCATCTTGCTGCGAATGGCGTGATCCGAGTATTTCGCCTTATCGAGATCGCCGCGCACCTTGCGAAAGACGTCTTCCTCGCCCGGTTCCTCGAAGTCGGCCGCCACCACCGACTTGGCATACGCGTCGGCCTTGTCGGCGGCGAGCCCCATTTCACTTGCCGCCCACAGTCCCAGAAGCTTGTTGCGGCGCGCCATGATCTTGAACTGGATTTCGGCGTCATGCGCCCACTTCGATTCGAAGCTCTTGCGTCGATCATCAAACGACCCGCTCATATATAACCCCTTGCATTTAATGACTAAACTAGCCGTATAGGCGCCTGACTTCTACACTGTAGCGCAAGCTTGTGGACAGCGCACAGATAGGCGCGGCTGTGCGCTTTCGCAACGTTGCCGCAAGGGCGGCGCATCGCTATTTTGCCGCTTCGACGGGGGCCGCTAGTCGAGCCCCCGTTTCGCGTTTTAGGCGGCAGAGGAAATTACGATGAAGCGCCGGCGCATGATCTATGAGGGCAAGGCCAAAATCCTCTACGAGGGGCCGGAGCCCGGCACGCTGATCCAGTATTTCAAGGACGACACCACCGCCTTCGACGCCACCAAGAAGGCCGTGCTCGACGGCAAGGGCGTGCTCAACAACCGCATCAGCGAATATCTGATGACGCAGCTGAACGCGATCGGCGTTCCGACGCATTTCGTCAAGCGCATCAACATGCGCGAGCAGTTGGTCAAGGAAGTGGAGATCATCCCGCTCGAAGTCATCGTGCGCAACGTCGCTGCCGGCTCGCTTTCCAAAAGGCTCGGCATCGAGGAAGGCACTATCCTGCCGCGCTCGATCATCGAATATTGCTACAAGAACGATCAGCTGCACGATCCCCTCGTCAGCGAGGAACACATCACCGCTTTCGGCTGGGCGAGCCCTCAGGACCTCGACGACATCGTCAATCTCACCATCCGCATCAACGACTTTCTTTCCGGCCTCTTCCTCGGCGTGGGCATCAAGCTGGTCGATTTCAAGATCGAGTTCGGCAGGCTGTGGGAGAACGAGTATATGCGCATCGTTCTCGCCGACGAGATCAGCCCGGATTCGTGCCGGCTCTGGGACGCCACGACCAACGACAAGATGGACAAGGACCGCTTCCGCCGCGACCTCGGCGGCGTCGTCGAAGCCTATAGCGAAGTCGCCCGCCGGCTCGGCATCATGCCAGAGTCGATCCAGGGCGAGAGCAAGGGACCGCAGCTCGTCCGATGATGCTTCGACCGGCTCAGCATGAGGAATATTGCTCAGACCTCATCCTGAGCTTGTCGAACGATGAGAACATTTCGGAATCCTTCGGATGAAAGCACGCGTATTCGTGACCCTGAAGAACGGCGTGCTGGATCCTCAAGGAAAAGCCATCGGCCATGCCCTGAACGGTCTGGGATTTTCCCAGGTGGGCGAGGTCCGCCAGGGCAAGGTCATCGATCTCGAACTCTCAGAGCGCGACGAAGCCAAAGCCCGCGCTTCGCTCAAGGAGATGTGCGAGAAGCTCCTCGCCAACACGGTGATCGAGAAATACGAGATCGAGTTGAAAGCATGAAGCTGATGGCGTTGGCCTTGGTGTCGCTGTTCGTATCCGGTTCGGCGGCGCACGCGACCGGCAACGCCGACGTTCCGGCATCGCCGGCGTGCATGAAAGACGGCACGCAGGTGCCGGACGACTATCTTCAGCTTGCCGATGAGGTGATGACCGCATCCAAGGCGACCGATCGCATCACCCTGCTGCTGGACGCAATGATCCCGGCGATTATGCCCCTGGCGCACAAGGCGCTGCCGGACATCTCAGACGCCCAGTTCGCGGAATTGCAGGTCTCAGTGCGCGACGAAATGATGAAATCGCTTCCTATACTTCTGTCCGCCGAGGCCTGTCTTTATGTGAAACACTTCAGCCGCGACGATCTTTCGGCGCTCGTCGCGTTCTACAAATCACCGCTGGGCCAAAAGTTGATCACAGAGAGCCCCGCGCTCATCAAGGAGAGCCTTCCCCTCGGCAAAGCCTGGGGCGAACAGGCCGGCCGCGCCGCGTTGGAGCGCGTGATCGCGCGCTATCGCAACAAAGGAGACCACGCTTGAAATCGGCCGTCATCGTCTTTCCCGCTTCCAATTGCGATCGCGACGCGGCGGTGGCGCTGAAGCAGATGACCGGCAACGCGCCGCACATGGTCTGGCATCAGGACAAGGACCTGCCCGATGTCGATTTGATCGTTCTTCCCGGCGGCTTTTCCTATGGCGACTATCTGCGCTCGGGTGCGATGGCGAGCCAGTCGGCGGTGATGCGCGCCGTCAAGGCGCACGCCGAGAAGGGCGGCGCCGTGCTTGGCATTTGCAACGGCTTTCAGGTGCTGACCGAATCCCACTTGCTGCCGGGCGCCTTGATGCGCAACGCCGAGCTCAAATTCGTCTGCCGCCCCGTCACGATGACGGTGGAAGAGACTCAGAACGTCTTCACGCGAAAATATTCGAACGGCCAGAACGTGACGTTTCCCGTTGCGCATGGCGACGGCAACTATGTCGCCGACGAAGAGACGCTTGATCGCCTCGAAGGCGAAGGTCGTGTCGTCTTCCGCTATGCCCCGGGCCACAATCCCAACGGCTCGGCGCGCAACATAGCCGGCATCCTGAGCGAGAAGCGTAACGTTCTGGGCCTGATGCCGCATCCCGAGCGCGTCGTCGATCCGCTTTTGGGTGGCGGCACCGATGGTCGTGCGCTCTTCGAAAGCCTGATCGAAACCTTGTCATGACCGAGATCACGCCGGAACTGGTCGCCGAACACGGGCTGAGCGACGACGAATATGGCCGCATCAAACGACTCTTGAACCGCGAACCGAGCCTGGTCGAGCTCGGCATTTTCAGCGTGATGTGGAGCGAGCATTGCTCCTACAAATCCACCCGCATCCATCTGCGCAAGCTGCCGACCAAGGCGCCCTGGGTGCTGCAAGGTCCAGGCGAAAATGCCGGCGTGATCGACATCGGCGACGGCGACGCCTGCATCTTCAAGATGGAAAGCCACAACCATCCGAGCTTCATCGAGCCGTATCAGGGCGCCGCCACCGGCGTCGGCGGTATCATGCGCGATGTGTTCACCATGGGCGCGCGCCCCGTGGCGATGATGAATGCGCTGCGCTTCGGCGAACCTTCGCACCCCAAGACGCGCCATCTCGTCAGCGGCGTCGTCTCAGGCATCGGAGGTTACGGCAATTGCATGGGGGTGCCGACGGTCGGCGGCGAAGTCAACTTCCACAAGAGCTACAACGGCAACATCCTCGTCAATGCCATGTGCGTGGGCCTTGCCCGCCAAGACAAGATCTTCCTTTCCGCCGCCAAGGGCGCCGGTAATCCCGTCGTTTATATCGGCTCCAAGACCGGGCGCGACGGCATTCACGGCGCGACGATGGCGAGTGCGGAGTTCAGCGAAGACTCCGAGGAGAAACGCCCGACGGTTCAGGTCGGCGATCCGTTCACCGAAAAGCTGTTGCTCGAAGCCTGTCTCGAATTGATGGCGACCGACGCGATCATCGCAATTCAGGACATGGGCGCGGCCGGTCTCACCTCGTCCTCGTCGGAAATGGCGGACAAAGGCGGCAGCGGCATCGAACTCGATCTCGATCGTGTGCCGCAGCGCGAAACGAACATGACGGCCTATGAGATGATGCTGTCCGAAAGCCAGGAGCGCATGCTGGCCGTCCTGAAGCCCGGCCGCGAAGCACAAGCCGAGGCGATCTTCCGCAAATGGGAACTCGACTTCGCCGTCATCGGGATCACCACCGATACGCGCCGCCTCGTCGTCAAGCATAAAGGTGCGATCGTCGCCGACATGCCGGTGACGGCGCTTTCCGACGAAGCACCGCTCTATGAGCGCCCGTTCTCGAAGCGCGCGCCCGCCGACGGCATACCCTCTTTCGATGCGACCAAGCTGGTGTTGACGTCGCTCAAGACGATTCTCGCCGCGCCCGACATGTGCTCGCGACGCTGGGTGTGGGAACAATATGACTACTCCGTGATGGCCGACACCGTGCAGAGTCCAGGCGGCGATGCGGCAGTCGTGCGCGTGCACAACTCGAACAAGGGACTTGCGATCTCGACCGACGTCTCGCCGCGTTACTGCAAGGCCGATCCTTCACTAGGCGCCAAGCAGGCGGTAGTCGAAGCCTGGCGCAACATCACCGCCGTCGGCGCCACTCCGCTTGCGGTCACCGACAATCTCAATTTCGGCAATCCGCAAAAACCCGAGATCATGGGCGAAATCGTCGCCGGCATCGAAGGCGTTGCCGAAGCCTGTCGCGCGCTCGACTTTCCCGTCATCGGCGGCAATTGCTCGCTCTACAACGAGACCAATGGCGAGGCCATCCTGCCGACGCCAGCAATCGGTGGCGTGGGCCTCATCAAGGATGTGCGTCGCATGGCGACGATCGCGATCAAGCGCGAGGGCGACGCGATCATGCTCGTCGGCGACACCAAGGGTCATCTCGGACAATCCATCTATCTGCGCGAGATCGAAGGCCGCGAGGAAGGCGCATGTCCGCCCGTCGACCTCGCGATGGAGAAACGCACCGGCGACTTCGTGCGTCGGCTTATTGAGGACGCTCGCGTCGACACGGTGCATGACGTGTCCGACGGCGGCGTACTCGTGGCGGTCGCCGAAATGGCGTTGGCCGGCGATGTCGGCGTCGAGATCGGCGTCGCCGGCACGGCCGAGACGATTCCTTTCTTCTTCGGCGAGGACCAGGGCCGCTATGTCCTGGCCGCATCGCCCGACGTCATCGACAGAATAGAAAGCGAACTCAGAGAGATCGGCGTGGTGCATGCCATCATCGGCAGGACGACCAAGGAGAAAGTGCTGCACATCGAACGCGAGGGCGCTGTTGCGCTCAGCACATTG
This sequence comes from Rhizomicrobium sp., assembly GCA_035536115.1. GTDB lineage: Bacteria > Pseudomonadota > Alphaproteobacteria > Micropepsales > Micropepsaceae > Rhizomicrobium. Next base: position 3,611 of record DATLOU010000043.1, on the reverse strand, counting down.
CGTACCGCGCACGAAGGCTGGTTTCCACGTTACATGGCCGGCGAAGCGATCCCCGCGAGCAATTGAGGTTCCGTCATGGGCATGAAGGCCGAAGAGATCGAGAAGTTCATCAAGGATGCATTTCCCGACGCCGACGTGACCATCACCGACCTTGCCGGCGACGACAATCATTGGGCGGCCGTCGTTGCCTCGTCCGCCTTCAAGGGCAAGACGCGCGTGCAGCAACACCAGATGGTTTATGCAGCGCTCAAGGGCAACATGGGCGGCGTCCTGCATGCGCTGCAGTTGCAGACGCAGGTCAAGAGTTAGCGCACCAAACTACTTTTCACTCCTCAGACAAAATCGTATCGCCCCATTTCGCCTTGCGCAGCGTGGCAAACATTTCGCGGTGCCGGCGCGAGACGACGGCCTGGTGCAGTCCGCGCTCGGTACAGAGCGGCAGCGTCAGTCCGGCCTTCGACTCCTGTGGCGGCGCGATGATGCGCGCCTGGCTGCTTCGTTCGAGCGGACGGCGCGTCACGGCGACATAGGAGTAGCGCTCGTCCTCGAACGGCACGGACCCGTTCTTGACCTTCAGATGGTCGCGGCTGCGCGGCAACCGCTGCGAGAAATGGCACCAGTCCGAACCGGCGATCGGACACGCCGCATCATGGGTGCAGGGCGCCAGAATATGCGCACGCGAAGCGATCAGTTGCTCGCGCGCGGCACGGATGCGGCGAAAGCCGGCGGGCGTGCCCGGTTCGATCAACACAAGAACTTCGCTGGCCGACGACCAGAGCTGCGCGACGAGCTTGGACAGGTTCGCGTCTTCCACCTCGGCGAGCACATAAGAGCTCACCACCAGGTCCGCGTGAGGCAGCGTCGCCATGTCGAGTCTCGAAGTGAGCCACGAGACGTCCGAAGACGCGTCCAGCGCCAACGCCTTTGCGACGTCCAGAAAGGCCCCGTTGGAATCCACCAACGTCACCTGAGAGATGTCGCGCCAGGATTGGGTCGCCGCCCAGCTTGCCGTGCCCGGCCCGCAGCCGGCATCGAGCAGACTGGTCGGCGCGAACTCCGGCCACGCCTCGCGCACGGCTTCGAACACCGCCATCGTCGCAGCAAAGGTCGCCGGCATGCGCGACACGACATAGGCAATGACCGATCCTTCATCGGTAATGGTCGCGGCGGAAGCGTCTCCGACGCGATATGCTGCGGAGATGGCGGCCGCGCGCGAGGCGAGGTCGTTGCGCGATACGCCGTCCAGCAATGCAGCGATGCGCGCTTTGAGCGCGGCAGGAAGTGACGGATTCATTTGCCTTTTGTCGATGGCGCGGCCCTTTCGCGCAACGGCAAAACCTTGACGCGCCGCAACATCGAGCCTAGATCAATGTGATCGAACATTACGAGGGCGCCGAGCGGCGCGACACAAAATGACCGACGTCCAGACACGCATTGGTGACGAGGTGAAGAACAACCCCGTGGTTCTCTTCATGAAGGGAACGCCGGTTTTCCCGCAATGCGGATTCTCGGCCGCGGTGGTGCAGATCCTCTCGCATCTGGGTGTGAAGTTCAAAGCCATCGACGTGCTCAAGGACCCGGAGATCCGCCAGGGCATCAAGGAGTTCTCCAACTGGCCGACGATTCCCCAGCTCTACGTTAAGGGCGAATTCGTGGGCGGCGCCGACATCATTCGCGAGATGTTCGAGAGCGAGGAACTCGGGACCTATTTCTCCGAGCACGGCATCGCGCTCGAGAACGTTTGACGTAAATTCCGTTGCCAAACCGTCATCGCCCGCTTCATGCGGGCGGCCCATTTCGACATTCAATTCGTCTGTTTCTCACCTAAGACCTTGCCGTTGCAGCGCGATCGGCAGGGATAACTTCCTTCGGCAATATAATTGTGCCGAGTTTTTTCGCTTGGCTCAGCGCGCGAAGTGACGGGCCCAGACCGGCGCGATGGTGCTGCGCTGCGAGACTTCCTTGGAGATCGCTTCGAGCTTCGGCAGGTGGCGTTCGGCGAGCCACTCCTTGCCGATGCTGCCGCGCCAGCGCGTGAACATCGAGGCGTAGATGTCGAGGATCGAGAAGCCGGAGGAGAGAAACCACGGGCCCGCCACGAAGCGTTCGACGATCAGAAGCCGCTCGCGGATCCGTTCCTTCGCTTTCTGGCGCAAAGCGTCGGCTTGGGCACCCTCTGGCGCGAAGCGTTCGGGATAATCGGAGACTTCGACCATCGGATAGATCTCCGCCGCCATGAAGGCGAGCCAGCGATAGGCCTGCGCGCGCAAGGCGCTAGCCTGCGGCGGCAGAAGACGCGCGTTTGGGAAATGATCGGCAATGGTCAAGAGGATCGCCGAGGATTCCGTGATCACCTCGCCTTCCGGAAGGCGCAGCGCGGGAATCTTTCCGCTCGGGTTGATGGCGAGAAATTCCGGTTTGCGCTGCTCATTCTTTTCCAGCGAGATGTGATGGAACTCATAAGGCGCGCCGGCTTCCGCCAGGACCGCTTCCGCGGAAAATGCGCCCGAACCTTTGTCGCCGAAAATCGTGTAGCTCATGGTCGTACCTTAATGGAAAAAGCCGCGAGCATGCTCGCGGCTTTTGCATGGGTGATGGGTGGCCGGGTCAATGCCCGGCCATGGACGCTAACGTGAATAGAACTCGACGATCAGATGCGGCTGCATCTGCGACGCATAGGGCACATCGGAAAGCTTCGGCGTGCGCAACAATTTCGCCGTCATCTTGTCGTGATCAACGGCGATATAGTCCGGCGTATCGCGCTCCGCACTCTTGGCCGCTTCGAGCACCAGCGCCATCGCCTTTGCCTTCGGCGACAACTCGATCGCGTCGCCTTCCTTGACCTGGAACGAGGCGACGGTGAGGCGGCGGCCATTGACGCGGACGTGACCATGACTGACGAGCTGACGCGCGGCGAACGGCGTCGGCACGAATTTCGAACGATAGACGACGGCGTCGAGGCGGCGTTCGAGCAAGCCGATCATGTTTTCGCCCGTGTCGCCCTGGCGGCGCGAAGCTTCTTGATAGTATTTGCGGAACTGACGCTCGGTGATGTTGCCGTAATAGCCTTTGAGCTTCTGCTTGGCCTGCAGCTGCGTGCCATAGTCGGAAAGTTTCTTGGCGCGGCGTTGGCCGTGCTGTCCCGGACCATAGGAGCGCTTGTTGACCGGGCTTTTCGGGCGGCCCCAGATGCTCTCGCCCATGCGGCGGTCGATCTTGTATTTCGTGTTCGTGCGTTTGCTCATCAGCGATCCGGATTCGTCAGAGGGGCCCAAGAAGGCGGCGCACTATAGTCAGCGACTTTTCGAAGTCAAATCGCACACGCACGGGTTGAGCGTCTGGAAAAATACCTAGTGCAAAGAGGCGCTTGCTTTATGACTTCAGGTCCATCCCTTGACGAAGAGCGCGACATGCCCGGCGACGAAGATGAGCGCGGCGGCACCGACGCGCACCTGCCACGACAACGCTCTTCCAAAATTCACCTTCACGGCTGACGCAACAAGCGGACAGAGCGCAACGCCCGAGAACAGCGCGAACCATCCGTTGGTCAGCGGCCATGCTCCCTTCGTCAAGAGGAGCCACACGCCGCCGCCCGCAGCGAGGAGCGTCCA
>DATLOU010000042.1:0-85896 GCA_035536115.1 Rhizomicrobium sp. | reverse complement strand
GAAAACACGGTCTTGCCGCTCGATGCGTCGCCGGCGTCGGCCGAAGTCGCCAGCAGCGCGAACGAGACAGCACAAATCATGAAAAGGCGCATGAACATCTCCTGACTGGCGGCGCGAATCTCGCGCAAAATCTTATCTTTGCAAGCGCCGGTACGCCCCAATACTCGGGTTCAGCGCGTATAGGTGCGTGACTTGGCCGTCTCGATCGCGGCGCGAAAGGCAATGGGATCTGCGATATCGGGCAGGTCGACATGGTCGACGCCAGTGCCCTCGATGCGAAGATGCCCATAACCCAAACGCTGGCCCCAGAAGGTTTGCGTCACACTGACGCCTTCGATGTTGGGCAAGGCCACTTCGAACGTCTTCAGCGTCAGCCAGCCTTCTTTCTCGACGAAGCGATGCGTGGTGACGCCGATCTCGGTGGTCCATCGGCGAATCATCATGCGCGCGAAGATCACGATGCCGATGATGAGCCAGCCGAGAAGGATCAACGCTGCCCACGCCTTGAAGCTGTACCACCAGTGAAATCGCGCGCGGGCGATCAGCGTTTCACCGGCCCCGAGCGACTGTTCAATGTAGGACATGCACCCCTCCGCCGATCGTCCGCCCAGGCGCAACGTGTCGCAATCTGGCTCAACCCTCGTCGTGATCGGGCAGAAGGACTTCGCGCAACCCCTTGTGATTGGGCTTAGAGACGACGCCGTCCTGCTCCATTCGCTCGATCAGACTGGCGGCGCGATTATAGCCGATCTGCAGGCGGCGCTGGATGTAGCTTGTCGTGGCTTTGCGTTCGCGCGCCACGATGGCAAGAGCCTTGTCGTAGAGATCATCGCCCGAAGTTCCGTTGCCGGCGCCCATGAGCGCGTAAGGATCATCGTCGTCCTCGTCGGGCTCCTCGGTGACCGCGTCGAGATATTCCGGCGTGCCCTGGGTCTTGAGAAAGCGTACGACCTCTTCGACTTCGCGGTCGGTCACGAAGGGGCCATGGATTCGGCGAATGCGCCCGCCGGCCATCATGTAGAGCATGTCGCCCTGGCCGAGCAGCTGCTCGGCGCCCTGTTCTCCCAAAATGGTCCGGCTGTCGATCTTGCTCGTCACCTGGAAGGAGATGCGCGTCGGGAAGTTCGCTTTGATCGTGCCGGTGATGACGTCGACGGAAGGACGCTGCGTCGCCGCGATGAGATGGATGCCGGCCGCGCGCGCCATCTGCGCCAGACGCTGCACCGCACCTTCGATTTCCTTGCCGCTGATCATCATCAGATCGGCAACCTCGTCGACGACGACCACGATGAACGGCATGAAGTCGAGCTCGAGCAGTTCGTCTTCGTAGATTGGCTTACCGGTTTCGCGATCAAAACCCGTCTGGACCGTGCGTTTGAGTTGCTCGCCCTTTTCTTTGGCGCGCCGAATGCGGTCGTTGAAGGCTTCGACGCCGCGTACGCCGAGCTTCGACATCTTGCGGTAACGCTCTTCCATCTCGCGCACCGCCCATTTGAGCGCCACGACCGCCTTGCGCGGATCGGTAACGACGGGCGAAAGCAGATGCGGAATACCGTCATAGACCGACAATTCCAGCATCTTGGGATCGATCATGATCAGGCGGCACTGGTCTGGCGGCATCCGATACAACAGCGACAAGATCATTGTGTTCAGTCCGACGGATTTTCCCGATCCGGTCGTGCCTGCGACCAAAAGGTGAGGCATCTTGGCAAGATCGGCCATCACCGGTTCGCCGCCGATGGTCTTGCCGAGCGCAAGCGTCAGTGGCGCGCGCGCCTTGTCATATTCGCCGCTGGACAGCATCTCGCGCAGATAAACCGTCTCGCGTACCTGATTGGGAAGCTCGATGCCGATGACGTTTCGTCCTGGAATGACGGCGATGCGCGCGGCGACGGCGCTCATCGAACGCGCCACATCGTCGGAGAGCGAGATAACGCGACTGGATTTGACGCCAGCTGCCGGCTCGAACTCGTAGAGCGTGACGACGGGGCCGGGACGCACCGCCATGATGCGGCCCTTGACGCCGAAATCCGCCAGCACCGCTTCCAGCATGCGGGCGTTCTCTTCCAGCGCATCGTCCGAAAGTCCGGTTGTGTCGTGAATATGGACGGGCTCGTTCAGAAGGCTGAGCGCCGGAAGCTGATAGTCGCTGGAGACGAGATCAAGCGCAGGCTGTTTGCGCAACCGCGCCGGCGCTTGGGCCTTTCGCGCTTCCTCGCGCTTGACGCGGCTCTCGCGCCGCTCCGCGAGGCGGGTTGCCGCGATCGGTTCCGGCGCCATGCTGAGCGAATAGCCTTCCGCGTCCGATTCTTCGTCGTGCTCGAACTCGCTCTCTTCTTCGTCATAGACGGGGGTGCTGCGCACCGAGAATCGCGGAATTCTGAGTCTTGACCCGAGCCAGTAGAAGAGGGCGGCAACATTGGCGAAACCGAGCAGAATCGGCCGAAAACGCAAACCCGTCGCGACAAACGCCAGCGGCAATCCAGCCGCAAGCAGGAGCAGCGGCAGGGCCGTGGCAACCCAGTGCGCGGCATAGACCTGCCCCACATGAGCCGATAAGGCTGCTGCGGCAATTCCGATCAATCCCCCCGTTCCGGCAGGCAGGTTCAGCGGCGCGGGAAAAATTCCAAGGCCAGCCGCGAACAACACCGTGCCAAGCGGCCACGCGAAGGCTCTGCCCATCGTGTGGCTCAAATGCCGTCCCCTCAGCGCACGCAGGCCCCACACCATCGGGGGCGCCAACGCGGCAATCGCCGCGATGCCGAAGGCTTGCAGCAGCAGATCGGCAGCCGTCGCGCCCAATCCGCCCAAAAGGTTCGATGGCTCGACGCCTGTCGCATTGTTCAGACTCGCATCGCGCGAATCGTAACTGACGAGCGCCAGCAGTGCCGCGGTCGCGCACAGGAACAGCAAGATGCCGGCGCCACGCATGATCAACATTTGAATCAGTCGGGCGAGCGAACGGCGCGCGTCGGCGAGCGCGTCGGCCATTGCCGCCCCTTTGGAACGTGGCTGATAAACGCCCGCCGTCATGCGCCGCGAGGCCTGGCTCATGCCCGCTCCGTATCCAGCACTTCGACCATCCTTTCGAGTGCCGCCATAATGGTTGACAGATCGTTAACAAGCGCCACCCTGATGTAGGAAAACCCTGGGTTTGTGTGCCTTTTCCCGGGCTCTGTTTCGCGCCCCATATAGGCGCCTGGCAGCACACGGATGCCGGCATCGCGCCACAGCTTCAGGGCCGTCTGCTCGCCGTCGCCGACATCGAGCCAGAGAAAGAAGCCGCCCTCGGGCAGACGGAATCCCGCACGGTTCCCGAGCATGCGTTGTGCGAGCCTGAACTTCTCCTGATAGAGGGCGCGATTTTGCGCAACATGCGTCTCGTCGCTCCAGGCTGCGGCCGAAGCGGCAATGAGCGGCAGCGGAACCTGCGGGCCCGCATAGTTTCGAAAGGCACGGAAGCGCTCGATCATCGCCGCATCGCCGGCAACGATCCCCGAACGCAATCCAGGCAGTCCCGAACGCTTCGACAAGGAGTGGAACGTGAGCAATCGCTCATAGGGCGCACCGCGTGCTGGCAGCGCGCTCTTGGGCGGATCGCTCAGATAGATGTCGGCATAGCATTCGTCCGCGAAGACGGCGAAGTCATACTGATCAGCGAGCGCGAACAAGGTGCGCCAATACGCTTCGCTCGCACAAGCACCTTCGGGATTGGACGGCGAACAAATATAGACGGCGGCCGTTCGCTCAAGAGTCGCGCGCGGTAGTGACGCGTAGTCGGGCAAGAAACCAGTTGCGGCTGTGGCAGGCACGAATATGGGCTCGCCACCGGCGCTCAGCGCCGCGGCGGCGTAGCATTGGTAGAATGGGTTCGGGAGCAGAACGACCGGCCTTTGCCCCGCCTTGGTTTCGGGCATCACGGTGAACAAGGCCAGGAACAGTCCTTCGCGCGTGCCGTTGAGCGGCAACAAATTCTTTTCCGGATCGATCGATGCGTTCGCCAGGCCGAAGCGCCCGACGAGCCATGCACTCGCTGCATCGCGCCACTCCTTGCTGCCGTTGATGGGAGGATAGACGCCGAAATCCTTTGCGTGTTTGGCAATGGCGTCCAGAACGAAAGACGGCACCGCACCATTGGGATCACCGACCGAAAGACTGATCGGTGTCATGCCCGGCTGATACGGATCGAGCAACGTCGCGAGTTTGGCGAACGAAGAGGGCGGAAGCTCCGAGAGACGGCCGGGGAACATCCGCGGAATCTAGTCGCCTTGTCCCGTGCCGTCCAACATCAAGCGTGATCGAGTAAAAATTGGGGCGTCCCTTTCGGAACGCCCCAGTTGGGGGACTCAAATATTGCGCGTCAGCCGTGGATCGTTTCGCCGTGAAGATTGAGGTCGAGACCTTCGACCTCAACTTCTTTGGACACGCGCAGGCCGATGACGAGGTCGATGAGCTTCAGAATGACGAAGGTCACAGCGCCGCAATACACGAACACGATGGCGACGTCGTAGAACTGGATCAGCATCTGGTGGCCGTTGCCGTCGATCAGCCAGCCTTTTGAGGCCGAATTGATCGCGTTCGAGGCGAACATGCCCGTCATCATGGCGCCGAGTGCTCCGCCCACGCCATGCACGCCCCAGGTGTCGAGCGCATCGTCATAGCCGAACCACTTTTTCACCCACACGGACGCGAAGTAACAGACGATGCCGGCCGCCACACCGATGATGAGCGCGCCAATAGGATTGACGAAACCCGATGCCGGTGTGATCGCAACCAACCCTGCCACCGCGCCGGAAATCATGCCGAGCACGCTCGGTTTCCGGTTGACGACCCACTCGGAGAACATCCAGCCGAGCGCGGCCGCCGCGGTTGCGATTTGCGTCGCAGCCGCCGCCATTCCTGCGTTGTAGCCCGCCGTGACGGCAGAGCCGGCATTGAAGCCGAACCAGCCGACCCAGAGCAGCGATGCGCCGATCAATGCGAAGAGCAGATTGTGCGGCGCCATGTTCTCGGTGCCGTAGCCGGTGCGCTTGCCGAGCATCAGGCAGGCGACAAGGCCGGCGGTTCCCGCGTTCAGGTGCACCACCGTTCCACCCGCATAATCGAGCGCGCCCCAGGTGCCGAGGAAGCCGCCGCCCCACACCCAGTGCGCAATCGGGCAATAGACGAAGAGCAGCCAGAGCGACATGAACCACATGAACGCGGAAAACTTCATGCGGTCCGCAATGGCGCCGGCAATCAGCGCCGGTGTGATGATCGCGAAGGTCATCTGAAAGAACATGTAGACGGACTCTGGAATCGAACCCGCCAGAGGATTGATCGATTTCAGCGTCACGGGGCCAAGCAGGAAGGAATTGAAGCTGCCGATATATTGGTTGAGGCTGCTGTTGGCATTGGTCGTGAACGCGACGGAATAACCGATGATCATCCAAAGCACGGTGATGATGCAGGTGGCGCCAAAACTCTGTGCCGCCGTCGCCAGGATGTTCTTCTTGCGAACCATGCCCGCATAGAAAAGCGCCAGACCCGGAACCGTCATGAGCAGCACGAGTGCACTGGACGTGATCATCCAGGCGGTGTCGCCTGAATTAAGCGGGTCCGGCGCCGCCGCGGCGAACGCTGGTGCGACGGTCAGTGCCGACGCGCCAAGCGCGGCGCCGACACCAAGCGATATTCTTGCAATGCGAGAAAAGTTCATCGTGATGGTCCCCTGATTGTTCACACTCTGTTGTCGGCGCCTGGCTCTACAGCGCATCGCCGTCGGTTTCGCCGGTTCGGATTCGCACCACCTGGTCGAGCGGCGTGACGAAGATCTTTCCGTCTCCGATCTGGCCGGTCTTTGCCTTGGACGCGATGGCCTCGACCACCGCGTCGGACATTTCGCGTTTGACGGCGACTTCGATTTTCAACTTGGGCAAGAAGCTCACGGCATATTCGGCGCCGCGATAGATTTCCGTGTGCCCCTTCTGGCGCCCGTAACCCTTGACCTCGGTGACTGTCATGCCTTGAACGCCAAGCGCAGACAGCGCCTCGCGGACCTCGTCGAGCTTGAAGGGTTTGATGATCGCCGTGATCAATTTCATCGGCCGTCCTTCCATGATTGTTCGCGCCCGGATCCAGCCCAGGCGTTAACGCTTCATCAAGAACCGTGCCGCGATGCAGCGAAATGGTGAGTCATTGATTCTAAAAGATTATTGGCCGAATCGAGCCGATTGCGGCCACCGCAAAATGCTCAATCTGTCGGCGTTTTTTCCGAGTCGCCCGTTTTTTGGGCTGATGGCCAAGATGACGAGGGCGAATCACGCGCCTGATGGCGCGCGTGGCGAAACCAGGAGCTTTGGGGCATCGTCCGCCGCACACGGGGTAAGCAGTCGGAGCAAGAATGGGCAACCGGATTGTCAGCCGTCTCGTCATCCTGGCCATGGCCTGGATCGCGGCCGCATCGCTCACCTGGTACTTTTGCCCGCCGCCAAATCCGCCGTTCAGTCACCCCGATGCACCCGACTCTTCGGCGCGGATCGAATATCCCATCTATTGCTTGGGATTTTGGCCGGTGATTGCGTATCAAACATTCGTCGAGAAACGCTGACGAGGGCACGACGTGACGGCATCCGCCGCAAGACGCGAGCGAGATTGACAGTATGACGCATTGTGACGTGATCATCGGCGGCGGTGGTATGGTGGGGCTCAGCCTAGCGCTCGCGCTCGCCAGAGGCGGTCTCGCCGTCGTCGTCGCCGATCCGGTGCCGCAGAGTGCTGCAACCGAGGTCCAATTCGACGGGCGAGTCTGTGCGCTCTCCTATGCATCGGTGCGAATGTTCCAGGCGCTGGGGGTCTGGGACCGTTTGGAGAAACTCGCTCAGCCCATCACCGACATTTTGGTGACGGACGGCAGGTTGGGCAAAGAACCCTCGCCCTTCTCGTTGCATTTCGATGCCGCGGAGGCGCAGACCAACGCCCTCGGCCATATCGTGGAAAATCGTCATACGCGCACCGCGCTGTTCGCGACCGCATCGACGCTTTCGAATTTGCGCCTGGTTGCGCCGGCGGCATTGACCAATCTTGCGTATCAGGGTGGCGGCATCGTCGCCACGCTTGCCAACGGCGAGACGGTCAAGGCCAGCCTTGCGATTGCCGCAGATGGTCGCGACTCGCCGATGCGCGAGCTCATGGGTTTGCGGATCATTTCCTGGTCGTATGCACAATGGGGCATCGTTGCGACGGTCGCGCACGAAAAGCCGCACAATGGCGTGGCCTACGAGCATTTCCTGCCAGCCGGTCCGTTTGCGGTCTTGCCCATGACACCGGCTGGCCCCGGAGGCGACGGAAATCACGTCAATCGCTCGTCGTTGGTGTGGACGGAAAAAGACTCGCTTGCGCCGGTCATGATGAAGCTCGACGACGATAGCTTCGCCGCCGAGCTCGCGCGCCGCTTCGGAGACCATCTTGGCGCCACGAAAGTCGCGGGACCACGCTGGTCCTATCCGCTGAGATTTCATCTTGCGCGCGGCTATGTTGCGCCGCGCTTCGCGCTCGCCGGCGACGCGGCGCACGGTATTCATCCCATCGCCGGCCAAGGGTTCAATCTCGGCCTCAAGGACGCGGCGGCGCTCAGCGAGATCATTCTCGACGCGGCCCGCCTCGGCCTCGACATCGGCAACCTCGACACGCTGAAAAAATATGAACGCTGGCGGCGTTTCGATTCGCTTGTCATGTCGTTCGCGATGGATGGACTGAACAGGCTCTTCTCTAACGACAGTGCGCCCTTACGCATAATTCGCGACGTTGGGATCGGCCTCGTCGATACGATCGGGCCGGCGCGGCGCTTCTTCATGCGTCATGCCGGCGGCGACGTGGGCAAGTTGCCCCGCCTGATGAAGGGCGAAGCGGCTTAGTTCAGCTTCCCGTCCTGTTTGCGATTCGCCAAGGCCCTCGGCAGCTCGACATAGAAACCGCGGGCGATCTCGCGGATCTTCTCGGCGCGCACGCGTTCTGCCTCGAAGCGCGATGAGAACTGTTCGCCCTCGAAGACATAGCGCGTCACAGGCGTGCCCAGCCGTTCATCGGCCACTGTAATCTCACTCACATCTTCGACTTGTTCCTCGGCCACCTTCAGCGTGTGGCGAAAATGGGCGATCGGATCGGTGCGGTCGCGCTGTTCTTGTTCGATGCGCTTGACGTTGCGCGCGTCGAAACGCGCCAGCGCAGCTGCGATCTCATGGCGATAGCGAAAAATCACGAGCAACGCCGCGATGATGAGGCTTGTGGTCAGAAGGTCGCGCAGCAATGCGTTGTTCCGCGAAGACGGCTGTTATTGATTCAGAGACTATCACGGGTTCGGTGTCCGCGTTCCAGATAGTCGGCGCTCTGCATTTCGTGCAGGCGTGAAATTGTCCGGCGAAAAGCTTCCGAGGAGTCGCCGTCCGGGTACAACTCGTCGGGGGGCGCAGCGGCGGAACAGATCAGCTTCACATTCTCGTCATAGAGCGTGTCGATCAGAATGACGAAGCGGCGTGCTTCATTGCGCTGCTCGGGACCAAGCCGCGGAATGTGATCGATGAGAACGGTACGGAACGCATGCGCAATCGCGAGGTAGTCGGCGGCGGCGAGCGGGCTGACGCATAGATCGGCGAAACTGAACCGCGCGACGCCTCTTGCCGCTTGCGGCACCGCCAGCACGCGTCCGAGCACGGTCAATGTCGATGGCCGACCGTGCGCGCAATCGGTCAGGCTTTGCCAGGCGGCATTCATCGCGGCATCGGATTTTGGTCCAAGCGGCTGCAGATAGACGTCGAGACCGGCGAGGCGCTGAAGGCGAAAATCCAAGGGGCCGTTCAACTCGACGATCTCCAGACGTTGCTTGATCATGTCGATGAACGGAAGAAAGAGTTGGCGGTTGAGACCGTCTTCGTACAAACGGTCAGGCGGCGTGTTGGATGTCGCAACGATGACCACGCCCCGATCGAACAGCTGTTCGAACAACCGGCCCAGGATCATCGCATCGGCCACGTCACTGACCTGGAATTCGTCAAAGCAGAGCAGACGCGCCCGCTTCGCGATGGTCTCTGCAACGGGCGGGATCGGATCGCTGCTCTCTTCGCGCTGACGCTCCGCGTGAATTTGCGCATGCACGTCGGTCATAAAGGAATTGAAATGGACGCGCTGTTTGAGTTTGACCGGCGCCTCGGCAAAGAACAGATCCATCAGCATGGACTTTCCGCGCCCGACATCACCCCAGATGTAGAGACCCCGCGGTGCAGGCGTGGCAGAAAAAAACAGACGCCGCCGTGGCCGGTAGGTCGCCAAGGCTTTGGCCAGCGCCTCAAGGCGCGCCGCCGCGCGCCGCTGCGCGTCATCGTCCTTCAGCTCGCCTCTGGAAACGGCGGCGCGATAGCGATCGAAAAACGTCATGCGCGCGGCAGGATCGCCCAATAGTCGAAATCGAGGATGACGTTCTCGGGATAAGCGCCCTTCTCGTCTTTGTCGGGAAAGTCGCCGCAGGGAAGATTCTTCGTCGCGACCAGACGAAGTCTGAGCGCGCCGACGTCCTTGCGATGGCCGAACGTTTGCTTGTCGAGCACCTGGCTCCAGGCGAAGACAGTGTCGCCCGCGAAAAGCGGATTGACGTGGCGCCCGCCGTTGATCGCTGCGATCGTGAATGCGTTCGCCAGACCGTTGAACGAGATCGCTCGGGCAAGGCTGATCGCGTGGCCGCCGTAGATCAGTCGGCGCCCGAAGCGGCCCTGCGCTTCGACGAACTGGTTGAAGTGCACGCGCGCGGTGTTTTGGTAGAGGCGCGTCGCCATCATGTGCTCGGCTTCCTCGACGGTAACGCCATCGCCATGGTCGATCTTCTCGCCGACTGCATAGTCGCCCCACATATGCGCGCTGCCCGACTGCACCGGATCGAATAGCGTGTCGAAATTCATATGCGGAGGGACGTGCAGATCCGGCACGGCGACCGCTTCGGCAAGTTTCGGGACATGTTGTTCTGCGACTTTGGCATCGGCATCGCGCTTTCGCACCATCACCCAGCGCACATAGGAGAGAACCTGCTCGTCCTTTTCGTTCATGCCGTGCGTGCGCACATAGACGACGCCGGTCTGACGGTTGGAATTCTCCTTGAGCCCGATGATTTCGGAATGCGCTGTCAACGTCTCGCCGGCATAGACCAGCTTGAGAAAACGCCCTTCCGCATAGCCGAGATTGGCGACCGCGTTGAGGGAAATGTCCGGAACCGTCTTTCCGAACACAGTGTGGAAGACCAGCAAATCGTCGAGCGGACTGCGCGGCAAGCCGACCGTCTGGGCAAATACGTCGGAGGACTGCAGCGCAAAACGCGATCCATACAGCGCGCCGTACAGCGCGGCATCGCCGTTCGTCAATGTGCGCGGCGTGGCATGCGAAATCTTCTGGCCGACATGGAAATCCTCGAAGAAGTTGCCGGAATTTGTCTTGGCGATCATCTGTCGTCCTGCTCCAGCGCGGCGATGGCATCGGCCATGGCCACGGTTGCGCGCGCGATTTCGGCGTGGAGCAGCTCGACCATGCGCCCATCGAGCTTGATCGCACCCTTGCCCTTGTTCTCCGGCAGCGCGAACGCGGCAATCAGCTTGCGCGCGGCTTCCACGTCCTCCGCGGATGGCGCGAACACGGCGTTGCAAGGCTCGATCTGGCTTGGGTGGATGAGCGTCTTGCCGTCGAAGCCAAAGCTCCTGGCTTGCTCGCACGCCGCCTTGAAGCCATCGGCGTTCTGGATGTCGTTATAGACGCCATCGATGACCGCGATGGCGTTGGCGCGCGCGGCGAGCACGCTAAGCCCCAGCGCTGCTGAAAGGTTGGCGCGGTCCGGTGTGTGATTGCCGTGAATCTCCTTGATGAGATCGTTGGTGCCCATCACGAAGCAAGACAGTCTTCCCCCGGCCGCGGCGATCGCGCCGACATTCAAAATGGCGATCGGCGTCTCCACCATCGCCCACACGGTGATCGCACGGTCGGCGTGATCTCGAAGCAGGTGCTCCTCGACGCTGTGCAGGTCCTTGGGCGAGGATATCTTCGGCACCAATATCGCATCGGGTTTTGCCGCGGCTGCGGCCGCAAGATCCGCCTCGCCCCATGGCGTCGACAAGGCATTGACGCGGATGATGATCTCGCGCTTGCCGAAACCTCTCGCTTCGACGGCTGCGCAAACCTGCTGGCGCGCCAATTCTTTGGCATCGGGCGCGACCGCATCCTCGAGGTCCAGGATCAATGCGTCCGCAGGCAGCGTGCGCGCCTTTTCCAAGGCACGGGCGTTCGATCCCGGCATGTAGAGCACGGAGCGGCGGGGGCGGAGGGTCGTCATGCAGTTCCCGGCAAAAAAGGCTGATTGAGACTTACGACAGACGCGCGAGGTGTCCAAGTTCAGTGCTTGGCATAGCGGGCGCGAACCGCTGCGGCATAGGATTCCACATCGGCCCTGGCGCGGAAATTGGCGGCCCAGCGGCTCATGACCTTGGCCATGCGCTCCGGCGGGACGCCCAGTTGCGCCTGCGCCACGCCGCCATTGACGCTTTCATGATACGCCGCAACCAACCCGTCCTTCAGGATGAACCGGCTTATGCCGTCGATCACCACTTCCTTGTCCTTGAATTGCGGGATCGTCGAAACAAATCGCGACAGCGACCAGGCATAGCCGATGCGTCCATCCGTGACGGGATCGAAGAAGCGCCAATCATATTCCGAGGCATCGCGATGAAAAAGATTCTCGAGCATGTCGGCGATCGCCTCTCGACCGGCATGCGGCCCATAGATGTAGTCGTGATAGACGCCATCTACGGTAAAGCATTGAGCCAACGCTTTGCCGTCGCCCGCGGTCGCAGCCGATGAGAAACGTGCCACGAGGTCTGCGAAGTCCGCCTGGGTCATGCCGCAGTTCTCAGAAGCTTGCGGTTGATCAGGCATTCGGCGATCTGAACGGCATTCAGCGCGGCGCCCTTGCGCAAATTGTCCGAGACGATCCACAGCGAGAGCCCGTGCTCCACGGTCGGATCCTTGCGGATGCGGCTGACATAGGTCGCATCTTCGCCGGCACATTCGACCGGGGTGACATAGCCGCCGTCTTCGCGCTTGTCGACGACGAGAATGCCGGGCGCCGCGCGCAAAAGCTGGCGCGCCCGCTCGGCCGTGATCGCGCGCTCGAATTCGATCGTCACGGCTTCGCAGTGTCCGATAAACACGGGCACGCGCACGCAGGTGGCCGTGAGTTGAATGTCCGGATCGAGAATTTTCTGCGTCTCGACCATCATCTTCCACTCTTCCTTGGTCAGGCCCGAGTCGAGAAAATCGTCGATATGCGGAATGACGTTATAGGCGATCTGTTTGGTGAAACTCTCCACCTCGATCGGATCGGCGACGAACACTGCGCGGGTCTGGCGGAAGAGTTCGTCCATCGCTTCCTTGCCGGCGCCCGAAACGGATTGATAGGTGGAAACGACGACGCGCTTGATCTTCGCCTCGTCGTGCAGTGGCTTCAACGCCACGACGAGTTGCGCCGTCGAACAATTGGGGTTGGCGACGATCCCTTTCTTGATGCCACTCAGCGCATCGGCATTCACTTCGGGTACGACGAGCGGCACGTCGCGGTCCATGCGCCAGGCGCTGGAATTATCGATGACGATGGCGCCTTGGGCCGCGATCTTCGGCGACCAGGTCTTGGACACGGCGCTCCCCGCGCTCATCAGCACGAGGTCGGTCCCCTTGAAGTCGTAATGCTCCAGCGCCTTCACTTTCAAAACGCCATCGCCGAAGGAAACCTCCGTGCCGACGGAGCGCGGCGAGGCAAGTGCTACGACTTCTTTGTAAGGAAATGCGCGCTCGGAGAGGACACTCAGCATTTCGCGTCCAACGTTGCCGGTCGCGCCGGCCACCGCCACCTTGTACTGCATACGTAAATTTGCCTCGGGTCCGATTGCGGCGGCTCACATACGCCAAACCGACGAGGGTGAAAAGCGCTCTACCAGTTCAGCTTGAGTTTGATGCCCGCGCCGTCGATCTGGCCGCGCAGCTCCGTCGCACTCGATGGCGCGTTCTCGAGCCGGAAGCGGAACAGCTGGGCACTGCCGTGCGCAATACCGAGTTTCATGGCGATGATGTCGCCGATCGGATGTTCGACCAGCTGGGGTTCCGGGCGCTGCGGCGCCCAAGGCCGCTCGATCGGTTGGGAGGCATAGGCCGAGTAGGCGGCGTTGAAGTCGTTCGGAATGCTCAGGGTTGCGGCGCAGGCGGGAGCTTCTGCGAGAACGGCAGTTCCGAAAAGCAGGCTGACATATAATACCGTGCGCATGTCAGGCTCGTGCGACACAGCCTAAACGATCTTCCTGGATCGTTGGTTGCACAACGCGAGTCTGATTCTTCGGTTTATTTAACTATACGACTCCGGCTTTGCGCAGGCTTGCCAGCTCGTCGGGGCCTATGCCGAGCAGACCGCTCAAAACCTCCTCGCTGTGCTCGCCTAGAAGCGGCGGAGCATTGCGGTATTCCGGCGGCGTTCGCGACAGGCGCAGCGGGCTCGCGGGCAGGTGCAATTCGCCGACTGCCGTGTGCTGCATGGCGATCGTCAGCCCGCGCGCGACGGCCTGTGGATCGGAAAAGACTTGATCGACGCGATTGATCGGGCCGCAGGGAACATTGACCTTCTCAAGATCGTCGATCCATTGCGCGCTCGTGCGCTGCGCGAAGACCGGCTTTAGCGTATCGACGACCAGCTGCCGGTGCGCGACGCGTTCGGCATTCGTTGAAAAACGTGGATCGGTCGCCAAAGCGTCGAGGCCTGCGACCTTGATGAAGCGGCGGAACTGATTGTCGTTGGATACCGCCAGAATGATGTGACCGTCCGTCGTGGCAAAGACCTGATAGGGCACGATATTGGGGTGCGCATTGCCGAGGCGCCCAGGCACGATGCCGCCCGCGAGATAGTTTGTCGCCTGGTTGGCGAGCGCGGCCGCCTGACAATCGAACAGAGCCATGTCGATGGCTTGCCCTTCTCCGGTTCGCGACTGGTGGATGACGGCGGCGAGGATGGCGACCGCCGTGTAGAGGCCGGTGACAAGGTCGCTGACGGCGACGCCGACCTTCATCGGTTCGGCGCCCGGCACGCCATCCTTTTGGCCCGTTACGCTCATCAATCCGCCCATTCCCTGGATGACATAGTCATAGCCGGCCTTGTCTTTGTAAGGCCCGTCATGGCCGAAGCCGGTGAGCGAGCAATAGATCAGCGCGGGGTTCTCCGCGGCCAGGCTCTGATAGTCGAGCCCGTATTTGGCTAACGCGCCGGTTTTGAAATTTTCCACGACGATGTGCGCACGCCGTGCCAGGCGTTTTACTAGCGCCGCGCCATCGGGTTTTGCAAAATCGATGGTGACGGATTTCTTGTTGCGATTTGCCGTCAGGAAATAGGTCGCATCGCCTTTCGTTCCGTCGGCGGCGGTCAGGAACGGCGGCCCGAAGTGTCGCGTCTCGTCGCCTTCGCCGGGCCTTTCGATCTTGATGACTTCGGCACCGAGATCGCCGAGGATTTGCGTCGCCCATGGCGCCGCCAGCACCCGACCGAGATCAAGGACGCGCAAGTGTGACAGCGCCCCCACCTAGATCTCGCTCCTGACCGCCCAAAGCTCCGGATAAAAGGTCAGATCGAGAGCCTTCTTGAGATATTTCACGCCCGACGTCCCACCCGTGCCCGGCTTGGCGCCGATGATGCGCTCTACCGTCTTCATATGACTGAAGCGCCAAAGGTGAAAACGGTATTCGAGATCCACGAGTTTTTCCGCAAGCTCATAGAGATCCCAATATTTCTCGACGTCGCGATAAACGGTCCGCCATGCCTCGGTCACACGCTGATCCTCGACATAGGGCTCGGCAAAATCGCGGCTGAGCTTCGAATCCGGGATCACGATGCCGCGGCGCGCCAGCAGTGCAAGCGACTCGTCGTAGATACTGGGCTCGGCCAGCGCGGCCTGGACTTGGACAGCGAGTTCGGGATCGGACTCGAACACGCGCGCCATTTTCGCGTTCTTGTTGCCTAACCGGAACTCCAGCATCCGGTACTGGAAGGACTGAAAGCCTGAAGACTGGCCGAGACTGCCGCGAAAGCCGGAATAATCGAATGGCGTCATGGTCGAAAGGATTTCCCACGACTGAATCAACTGCATCTGCACGCGCGCGATGCGCGACAGCATCTTGAAGGCCGGCCCAAGTTCGCCTTGACGGATTTGCCGGATCGCCGCCGTCAGCTCGTGCAGGCAAAGCCTGATCCAAAGTTCGCTCGCCTGGTGAATGGTGATGAACAGCATTTCGTCGTGCTGAGCGGAGCGCGGACGCTGGCACGTAAGAAGCGTCTTCAACCCAAGATAGTCCGCATAGGACATGGCATCGCGGAAATCCCAGTGAACATTCTCGCCGGCAAGATCGATGACGGGCGGAATTTCAGGCTTGTCTTTCTTGCGAGATGGCATCGGTGCGATGGAACTTTTCCTTGGGGCCATGGCGGCGTTAAGGGATTAGCAGCGTTAAAAAGTGGATGCTATGGTTCTGTCAGTAGCCAGACAATGAGCCATACCAACATGGAAAACGCATGGAAGGCAGGCGCTTGCGCGCTCGCCATGGCCGCCGCTCTGATCTCGGATGCGCAAGCCGCCCGCCGTCCAGCGCTCAAATGTGCCGAGCCCGATGAGGCCGCGGCGATCCAGACCACCGTCGTCGATCAGCAGCTGGTGGACGCGGCGTTGACTTGCGGCGATGTCGTCCGCGCTGCGTTCAACGCCTACCGCACCACCTTCGGGCCCGAACTGCGCTTGTCCGACCGCGCGCTCCTCAACCTGTTCACGCGCGTCTATGGCAGCACCAAGGGCGATGCGGCCTACAATCTGTTCAAGACGGACATGGCCTCGAAGGCCGAGTTGCGGCGCATTCACGATTCAACCAGTTTCTGCCGCGCTGCGAACCTTGTTCTTGCCGCCGCCAATGCGCCCGCAAAGCCGAGGCTCAAGGATTTCGTCGCGGGCGTACCGATCTCCGACACGGAGACGCCGATCAGCAGTTGTTCGGTCGAGGTCAATTTCGGCTTCAAGGGCGTACAGGCCCAGCCGAATGTCGTTCCCCAGCCGCGCCCGCCGCAACCCGGCGAAACTCCGGCTGGAACAACGGTGGTCGCCGCCGTTCCCAGCAATGCGGGTGTGAAAGTGGGCTCGCTCACCTGCAACGTCAGCGGCGGCTTCGGTCTGCTGTTCGGTTCGTCGAAGGAATTGCGCTGCACCTACTCGCCGAACTCGGGCACGGGCGAACACTACACTGGCACCTTCTCCAAATATGGGCTCGATATCGGCTATGCCGACAAGGGCGTGTTGGTATGGGGTGTGGTTGCGCCGAGCAGCGACGTGCGCAGCGGCGCCCTCGAAGGCGACTACGCAGGAGCCACGGCCAATGCGACGATCGGGATCGGGCTTGGCGCCAATGTCCTGATCGGCGGGCTCGACAAATCCATCGCTCTGCAGCCGCTCAGCGTCTCAGGAAACACCGGCCTCAATATCGCCGCCGGCGTCGGCGTCATTTCGCTGAAGCATGTGCCGTAGCGGCGTCGTGAGACTCTGAGGATCGAGCAGAAAAGGGCGGGTCTTTTGGCCCGCCCTTTCGCATGCTTGGAACAATTTCCGCGCTCAGCCGCCCAGATCGATGACCGCACGGCGGTTCTGCGGTTCGCGAACGCCAGGTCCGGTCGGAACCAGGGGATCGTGGAAGCTCTTGCCCTCGATCGCGATACCGTTTCCGTCGAGCCCTTCGCGGACCATCTCGTCCTTGACGGATTGGGCACGGCGAATGGAAAGCGCCTGATTGTAACGATCCGAGCCGACCGTATCGGTGTGACCGGTCACAAGAACTTTGACGAAGCCGTTCGACTTCGCGGTCCTGACGGCTTCCTGGACCACTTCCTGCGCCTTGTCCGTCAGGTTCGACTTATCGAAGTCGAAGAAGACGATGAACGTCTTCACCGCCGGAGGAGGCGGCGGAGGCGGTGGTGGTGGAGGTGGCGGCGGAGGAGGAGGCGGTGGCGGCGGTGGCGCGGCATGACCGAGGAACCAGCGGATGCCGAGCAGAGCGACGTGCTCGCTTTGTTGCGAGACATGGATCGAATCGTCGGCACCAAGGCCGTTAAAGTCGTTGCCGACATCCGCCTGACGAAAACGATAGTCCGCAAACAATGCCAGGTCGTCGGCGAGAGAGAAGTCCAGGCCGGCAATTCCCTGCCATTCAAATCCGACTCGCGAGCCACCGACCGCCGACGCGCCACCGACACGCTCATAATGGTTGACGTCGCCGACCCCGATGCCGCCGCCCAGCGAAACACCCCAGCGATCGGTGATATTCCAATCGTAGATGACGTTGAGTAGCGCGGTACTGGTGGACGTCCCGCCGGTCAAATCTGGCTTTGTAACGAATATGCCACCAGCACTCGCCTTTGTTGCGTCATGACTGTCGAAGCCGAGTTCAAGCTCGGTGCGAATGCCCGATTCCCACTTGTAGCCAGCCGACGCCAGATAAATCGCGTCACCGGAGTAGTTCGCGGTCAGATCAATCGAGGGAGCAGTCACGGTTCGCGCATGAACCCTTTGAAGCTGGTCGTAGCCTGCGCCGAAGCCAAGATACCAACCGGGGTTGTCGGCCAACGCGGGGGTGCCAAGGGCAAGAACCGCTGCTCCGGCCAATGCGATCGAACGGACTTTCATAGTGTTCCTCATGAGAAAGATGGCTATGGACAACAGTCCCCTGCCCAACGCGCGAACGACAAAAACCTATAACGCGACTTTGCCGGTTCGGGGCCCGCCAAGTCCATGGCTGGCATTAATTTTCAATGTAATATCATGGAGTTAGGTTGAGTCTGTGACTCAAGCGCAACAGGTTAGAAGGACTTGATTTGCAGCCTTGCCGCCTCGCAGGACAGCACAAAGGCATAGCGGCCCGGAAGAAGAACAAGGCCCTCGCGGGCGCCAAATTGCCCCTCGAGCGCGCTCAACAACTCCTCACGAGGGGCGACGTGAAACAAGCTCAGCCAGCCGCGCAGGAGAGATTCACCCAATGGACCCAAGCCCTTAAGGTCCCCGAAATCGACGATGTTCAAGCTGCCGTCCGGCGCCAGCGCGCGGATCGCCGCGCGCAAGGCGGCTCGCCAATCCGGAATCATTGACAGCGAATATGAGAACAAAATCACGTCAAAGAGGTCGGGTTCGTCGAACAGGCTAGGCGAGAGATGCTCCGCATAAGCCTGGACAAGCTTGGCCCTCACCGCCGCGCCTGAGAGTACCCGTTCGGCCGTGATCAGCATTTGCGACGAGGCGTCGAGTCCAAAGAGTCTGGCGTCGGGATGACGCCTGGCGATGCGGACAAGATTGCGCGCGGTACCGCAGCCCACTTCCAGAACGCGCGCTCCAGGTTTCAAATCGAGGCCGTCGACCAACCGGTCGCGCCCGAACAAGTAATATTTTCGCGTGAAATCGTAGATGTGGCGCTGGCGCCGGTAGACCCGGTCCATCAGCGCGGCGTGGCTGTCACCTACCGGCACGATCAGGAAAGCGGGCGACGGACATAGACATGAAACCCGCCATAAATGGACGAGCGGTCCTGCCCGTGGCCCGCCCGGCTCTCTGCTTCCAAGTACATCCAGGGCGCCAGCAAGTCTGCCGGAAGCTTTCGCGGCAGGGGCGAGTCCGCGCCGGCCGTGCGGAAGATCACGCGTGCGTCGCGCGTATCGGCGGTGCGGTCGATCTCGCGCCAAAGGGCAGAGATCTGCTCGCTGTTCATCCAGTCCTGCGCATCCAACAGAACATATCGGTGCATCGCGTGTGCCGGTTGCTTCGCCAGGAAATCGGTCAGCGCAGCATGATGCACGTCGACCTTCTCCGTCCGTGTACGAATGAATTCATAGGTCTCGCGCTGCAGATAGGCCGGTACGGCGGCACGATGTTCAATGTCGTAACCGCGGCCGAACGCCTGCCAGGCGAAGTAATTCTCGTGAATCGGGAAATCGCATGCGAGACGCTCGACCCGTTCGCGCAGAACGGCGACAGGATCGCCGGCAGCGACCAACTCATCGTATTGCGCCGGCGGGATGCCCAACGCATAGAGCGAAACCGGACTCTTGGAAAGCAGGCGGATCGACTTGTAATCGAACAGCGGCGCGATATGGCGTTCGAACAACCGGCGTTGTTCGGCGGGCGAACGCGCCGATAGAATCGGTTCAAGCTTCTTGCCGTGCAGCCGCGCGACGGCATGCAACACGCCGATGAAACGGCCAAGCAGCCCGTACCGATAGAGATTGCGTGCGAACATGTTGATGCGCCGCCCGCGCAGCGGAACATGCTTCTCCCAATAGCGGCGCGTTGTTTTGTCGAGGCGCTCGCTCAGGAAATCATCATAGGCGGCGCGGTTGGCCCGGTCGTTGGCCTGACCGAAGAAGCGGAAGAATTCCTCATACGAGGGAAGATTGCGAAGCGCCGAGAGCTTCAGCTTGGTCAACGCGACATGGTTGGGATTGAGATCGACTGCGACGATCTTCGCCGGATCGGCCGCGAGATAGTTCAAAACGTTGCAGCCGCCCGAGGCGATCGTCAGGACGCGGTGATGCGGTTTGAGTTCGAGGGCCGCCAGATCGACCTCCGGGTCCTCCCAGATCTGGTTATAGACAAAGCCTTGAAACATAAGCGTAAAGAGCCGCTCCAAGGCACCGCGGCGCGTGGTGGCGGGCCTTTGATGGGCGGCCTTCTCTAAAAGCGGATTTGCCATTGGGTTCCTTGGGACACCCCTTGGTAGTGCACGAAGATCACGGAATGGACTCTTTTTATGACGGAACGGCAAAGACTGGCAAAGAAATTCAGCGCATTTGTCATGGCTGGGATGTCTTGCGCACGAATGTTTGTCCCTCTATGGGAGCGCCATGACCAGCAAAACCAAAGCGCCCATCGCGGAAGTTCTCGATCTGCTCGATCTGGAAAAGATCGAGGAAAATATTTTTCGCGGTCAAAGTCCCGAAGACCGCATGCAACGCGTATTCGGCGGCCAGGTGCTGGGCCAGGCGCTCGTGGCGGCAAGCCGGACGGTTGAAGGGCGCATCTGCCACTCGTTCCACGGCTATTTCCTGCGCGCCGGCGATCCCAAGATTCCGATTCTCTATGAAGTCGATCGCAGCCGCGACGGTGCGAGTTTCACGTCGCGTCGCGTCGTTGCGATTCAGCATGGCAAACAGATCTTCACGCTCGCGGCGTCTTTTCAGGTTCAGGAACAAGGTCTGGAACATCAGTTCGAAATGCCCAAGGTTCCCGATCCGGACCAGCTCCAGGATGAACATGAGCTGCGCAAGAAGTTCCTGGACAAGATGCCCGAAGAGCAACGCGCCTGGATGAGCCGGCCACGGCCGATCGAGATGCGCCCTGTCATCGTCGACGATTGGACGAACCGCAAGCCGCGCGAACCTTTCGACAATGTCTGGATCCGAGCGACAGGACCGGTTCCCGACGACATCATCGTGCAACAGTCCGTGCTCGCCTATGCCTCGGACATGTCGCTGCTCGACACCGCTTTGCTGCCGCATGGCCGTTCATGGAATTCACCCATCCAGATGGCGAGCCTCGATCACGCCATGTGGTTCCACCACCGCTTCAAGATGGACGACTGGCTGCTCTATGCGCAGGATTCGCCGAGTTCGTCGGGCGCGCGCGGCTTCAACCGGGGTTCGGTCTATACCCGCCAGGGCAAGCTCGTGGCGTCGGTGGTGCAGGAGGGTCTGATGCGTCCGCGCGACGGCCGGGCCAAGAGCTGACGGGCTGCGGCGGAAACTTTCGCGTAAGCAATGGCGTCTAGACTGACCCTGCACGTCGGGGTTCCAAATGCCTTTCTTCGTCGAAGTTGTTGCCGGCTACTCGCACACTTTGCTGCGCTTCGTGCCTTATCTCGTCGGGATGGGCGTCGTATTCGCGGTCCTTTCCGCGTTTTCGCCATGCAACGCGGGAAAGCCCTGGTGGCGCAAGAAAGGTCTTGTCACCGATCTTTGCTACTGGTTCGTGGTGCCCGCGCTGACGCGCTATGGCCGCATCGGCTTTACGGTTCTGGGCACGATCTATCTGTTCGGGATCAACACGTCGCAAGGCATTCTCGCCTATTACGATCACGGCCACGGCCCCATCTCGCACCTGCCATACTGGTTTCAGGTGGCGCTCTACCTTGTCGGCACTGATCTCGTTCTCTACTGGATTCACCGCGGCTTCCATACCTCGCGCCTTTGGCGCTTCCACGCCGTGCATCATTCCACCGAAGATCTGGAGTGGGTTTCGGCGTCCAGGTTTCATCCGGTCAATCTGTTGCTGGGTTCGATCCTGGTCGATGTCGTCGTGCTGATGTCGGGTTTCTCGCCGGAAGTCTTCCTCATTGTCGCGCCGCTCAACCTCGTCGCTTCGGGTCTGGTGCATGCCAATCTCGATTGGACGTTCGGGCCGTTGAAATACGTCATCTCCAGCCCGGTTTTCCATCGCTGGCACCATGACAAGAAGACTCTTGGCAAGAATTTCGGCGGAACGCTGTCGCTCTATGATTGGTTGTTCGGCACATTTTACATGCCGGAAGGCGAGCGGCCCGGCAATTACGGTCTGATCGAAGACACCATGCCGAAGAGTTTCGGCGCGCAGGTGCTTTATCCGCTGGTCAGCTGAATAAAGTGCCAGAGCCGACTAGTGGGCCTTGGTGCCCATCTGATCGTGAACGGCGGACTCACCCATCACTTCGCCGAAGCGTGCATCGCCTGGAACAGGCGATTCCTCGCAGCGCACGCCGGTGCATGACAGGGTCGTTTGCGTCGCGGGCTTTGTCGGGGTGGCACCTTTGGTCAGCGTCACGATCGCGCCGTTGGAGCCCGACACGCTGACATAGGTGTTGGCGACTTCATGTCCGGAATTGTCGAGCGCGATGATGTTGGTCGTGCCGAAGCGCTTGCCGAGGACGAAGGCATGGCGCGCATCGATCATGTTGATGTCGGCGATGGACGGGTTCCCGACATAGACCGTCGCCACGGGTTTCGCGAAGGCGACGGTGCGCACCTCATCGAGCGGAACGGCGACACCGCCTGCAAGCGCCTGGCTGGTGGTCAAACCGGCGGCGACGGCAAAGGCGAGGGCGGCAGTGCGGCGCATGGCGATCATCCTATGAATACGCGCGCAAAATTTAGGCCGGGCGATGTAAAAGAAGATTTAACTCACGAATGACGTTTGTCTTGAATGTGAATGACCGCGAAGCGGTCGGCATAAAGCCGGCGCCAACCGGAAAGGCGATCCATGACGCCGACCACCGGCGAGTGCGGGTCGAAGATGGTCCAGCGAATGTCGTAGGTTTTCAGGGTGGAGCGGATGACGCTGGAATCCGGTTCTGTGATCTTCGCATAGCGCTCCAGGAATGCGTCGCCATAGAGTTCGACGCGCGAATCCACGAAGGGTTGCACGCCGGAGAAAACGAGATAGCCGCCGAAGGAGTAATCGTTCAGCACGTGCTCGGCCCGCAGTTCAGGCGGGACGCGCTCCAAGGCGATGATCGGCGCGACCGGGCTGTCGACGCGAACTGCCGGTACGAGGAGGCGCATCCATGTCGCCGCAATGACGAGCAGGATGGCGGCAAACGATAAGAAAGCAGCCAGCGTGCTCGTGCCGTCCTTGTCGCCGCTAGCCGGAAAATGGAACGCGATCGGTTCCGCAAGAAGGAGCGGCGCCATCATTGCGAAAACGATCTGGTGGCGCTGATGCTGTAAGGCCAGGTAAAGCAAGCCCAGCACGATGAGCGCGCGCCAGGACGGAATTTTCACGCCGCGCGTGGTGAAAAGGTAGATCGCGGCCAGGAGAACGAGTGCGAAGGGCTGAACTTGCGAAAAGTCGGTGGGCTGCCACTCCGACACATGCGCGAGGCTGGTCGTTGCCGTCATGTGGAGCGGGAAGAGTACGCCCTCCAGTCCATGCGGATTGAGCAGTGCTGCAGCAACTGCGCCGGCTGCGAACAGGCCCCACTGCCGTAGAGCCGTGACACGGTCTTTGTCGTTCGCGATCGCCTCGACGCCAAGCCCGGCAACGAGCCCAAGACCGAGCAGAAAACTGCCGTGGATATTGACCCAAAGTGTCATCAGCGGCAGCAGGAGAAAAGACGGCGCGCGGTTCTCTGAGCGCGCGATGACAAGTCCGGCGGTCCAAATCTCCAGCAGCGGCAGTGCCAGGAGATGCGGCCGCGCCAACAGGCCCGGCGTCATGCAGGAGAGAGCGAGAATCGTGACCAGCGCTTGCGTACGCCAATCGAGCCAGCGCCCGAGATGGTGCGCCAGCAAACCCGCAGAGCCGGCGGCGACAGCGGCGAACAGAAGGAGAAGAAGGCTCCACCCACCCCACTGATACGAAGCCGCCATCACGATCTCCGCCAGCCACTCATGCGCTTCCCAGGACGCGCCGGCAAAGGTGTAGGAGAAGGGATCGCGATAGAGAACCGCATGATCGGCGAGCATGCGTGCACCCGCAGCGATGTGGAAAAAGGTATCTCCGTCGTTCAACACCTGCGGCGCAAAGAGGGTGCCGCAAAATGCGATCGCGGCTGCGACAAGGGCGATGGCGGCACTCAGATCGAGGCGCAAGTCTGCGCCCGGCGCCAGCGGGCGCGTTTGGACATCATCGCTCATGCGACCGCAAATTAGCGCGCAGACGTGAGCGAATGATTGATCCAAGACGACGCCCCCGGCAGACGAAATCGCTTCGAACGGTTTTCAAGCTTTTTGCGCCCGTTTCGGACGACATGGTTAAGGAAGGGGAAAGATTGCGCACCAAATCGCGCGCATCGCGCCGATTCCGTGTCACGGCGAAACAGGTCTCAAGCTAATCAAATTGTAAATTTAAGTAGCCGTTAAGCGAGCGCTCCTAGTCTCGCCATCGTCCAGGTTGGTCTCTCGCAAATGGTGCCGGCCGGACGTCCTAGGGTGTCACTATTGTGGAGGCTTATATGAACAACCTTTTCGCTCGCTTCGTACGCGACGAATCCGGCGCCACGGCCATTGAATATGGTCTGATCGCCGCTTTGATTGCAGTCGTCATCATCGGTGCGGTTACCGCTGTTGGTACCAAACTGTCGACGACCTTTACGTCGGTTTCGACCGGGCTTCTCTAAGCATCCGCTTCAAGCGAATGCTTGTGCGCGGCCGCTTCCAAAAGAAGCGGCCGTTCGCGCATTTCAGGACTTAAGATGGCAGCCGAATTTCTCGTTCTCTTCGTCTTTCCGCTGTTGCTGGTATTGGCTGCCGGCTGGGACATCGCCAGCTACACGATTCCGAATTTCCTCCAGATTAGTTTGCTTGTTTCGTTCGTCGCCTTCGTCGTTGCGACCGGCATGGCTCCGTCTGTGATCGGGGCGCACATGCTCGCGGGCTTCGTCGGCTTTGCAGTCGGTTTCACGTTGTTCGCATTGGGCTATATCGGAGGCGGCGACGCCAAGCTCTTCGCCTGCATCACGCTCTGGCTCGGATTCCATAGCCTGCCCGAATATGCCTTGATGGCTTCGATCCTCGGCGGCGCACTGACAATCGTTCTGCTTGTGGTGCGGCGTCTTCCGTTGCCTGAAGCGCTCAGCGGTCAATCCTGGATCTTGAAATTGCATGACGCGCGCGGGGCCATTCCCTATGGCGTAGCGCTTTCAGCCGGCGCTTTTTTTATTTTGCCGCAGGCTGAAATTTTCCACATGGCCGCAGCGCTCTGAGCTCCCGCCGACAAGCGCGTGCATGCTTCATTTGCACAGTATTTTGTTAAGCAAATTCTAAAGGGTTCTGTGGTGGTATGCCGCCAAAGGAGCCGCTTCCCATGAACATGCCGCGTATGCTCATTCTTGCAGTGGCCGCTATCGCCGCGGGCGCCGCAGCGCTTCTCGCGCGCAGCCTTCTGGGTGGCGGAACCCCGGCCGCAGTCGCAAAGCCTGCGCCGATGATTGCGACCAGCGAGGTGCTCGTCGCCGCTTCTGCGATTCAGCCGGGACAGAAACTCAATCCGATGCTCGTGCGCTGGCAGAGATGGCCGACGTCGAACATCGATGCCAGTTTCATTACGCATCGTCAGCAGCCGAGCATTGAACTGGCTGTCCGCAACACCGTCGCGCGCACGCCGATCATGGCGGGTGAGCCGCTCAGCGGCAGCAAGATCGTGCATTCCGACTCGGCCGGGTTCATGGCCGCGACTCTTGGCGTGGGCATGCGCGCCGTTTCGATTCCGATCACGACGGAGTCAGGAGCGGGCGGGTTCATTCTGCCCAACGATCGCGTCGATCTCATGATGAGCGTTCAGATTTCGGACAATCCCAAGCGCTACCAGGCTCGGATCGTCCTCGCCAACATCCGCGTGCTGGCGGTCGATCAGACCATCAAGCAGGACCAGAATCAGAAAGTCGTTCTCGCCAAGACCGCGACGCTCGAACTGACGCCGGCGCAGGCGCGCGCGGTCGTTCGGGCGCAGTCGACGGGCATGCTCTCGCTGGCGCTGCGTTCCTTGAGCGACAGCAATGTCGCGGTCGCGGCTGTGCAAAATCCAGTCGCCGCCGCACCGGCACAGTCTCCGCAAGCAGCGGAGGAGGACCAGCCCGGCGACAGCATCACAGTCATTCGCTTCGGTGTCGAAGGCAGCGTCAACGGAAAGAAGGATTAGGCCATGCGCAGAACTATTCTGGCCATTGCGCTTTCGACGCTTGGCTATTTCGTCGGCACGGCGGGGGCCGCGCCGGAGAAACCACCGGCCGACGAGTCGCGCATCATCACCATCTCGACGCATGCGGGCGCCTTTGCGCAGCGCGTCACGCTGGGCGTGAACAAGGCGGCGATCGTTCAGCTTGACGGCGATGCACGCGACGTTCTGGTGTCCAGTCCTGACATCGTCGACGCCGTCGTGCGCACGCCGCGCCGCATCTTTTTGCTCGGGCTCAAGACCGGACAAACCAACGCCTTTTTCTTCGACGGCGGCGGCCACCAGCTCGGCTCGCTCGAGATCCGCGTTGAAAAGGACACGGCCGACTTGTCGAACATGATGCGCACGGCCTTGCCGGGCTCCAACATCAAGGTCGCGGCCGTCAACGATCATGTCGTGCTTACGGGCACGGTCGCCAGCGCCGAGGCATCGGCGCGCGCGCAGGACATGGCCGGTCGCTTTGCCGGCGATCCGACCAAGGTCGTCAACATGCTGAAGGTGCCCGGCAGCGAACAAGTGATGATCCGCGTCCGCATCGCCGAGATGCAGCGCAACATCGCCAAGCAATTCGGCATCGACCTGGCGAGCGCCGCCGTCATCGCCGGCGTGCCGCTCGCCGCCTCGTCGACACCGGCCTTCGGACTGGTCGGCCGCGCCCTGAACGATCTCTCCGGCGGTCAGGCCGGTCAGGTGTGCAATCCGTCGAGCACGACGCTCAATCCGCTCGATGCGCTGCAAGGCGGCGGCATCTGCAATATCGGGCCGAACAATCTGCAGGGCACGATCAAGGCGCTCGAAACGATCGGCCTCGTCCACCTCCTGGCTGAGCCCAATCTCACGGCTGTCTCCGGCGAGACGGCGAAGTTTCTCGCCGGCGGCGAATTTCCCGTGCCGGTCAGCCGCGACCGCGACGGCAACGTGACGATCGAGTTCAAGCAATTCGGCGTCGGGCTTTCCTTCACGCCTGTCGTGCTCAGCGCCGGACGCATCTCCATGCAGATGTCGACGGAGGTGAGCGAACTCACCAACACCGGCGCCTTCACGCTTCAGGGTTCGACGCCGTCCAACGGCTTGACAATCCCGGCACTGACGGTTCGCCGCACGCAGACGACGGTCGAGCTTCCCTCAGGCGGCAGCTTTGCCGTCTCCGGCTTGATGCAACATACCTCCAAGCAGGTGATCGAGGCGTTCCCGGGCGTAAAGGACCTGCCCATCCTCGGCGCGCTCTTCAGGAGCCGCGACTTCGAGAATGACGAAACCGAACTCGTCGTCATCGTCAGCGCCTATCTGGTGACGCCGACGGTCGCGTCCAATCTCGCGGCGCCGACGGACGGTTTCGTCAATCCGACCGATCCCGAAACGATCCTGCTCGGCCGGGTCAACGCGGTCTACGACAAGCCATCGGCTCCGGCCAAACCCAATCCGTCGGGTTCGGTCGGGTTCATCGTGCAATAGGGAGCCGGACATGACGTCCAACACCAAGGAGTTCTTTCGGATCGCGTCTCTGCTCGCCGCGCTGGCGGCGGGGAGCTGCGCCACGCCGTACAACAGCAATGACGGCCCCATGGAAGATCCGGCGGTCAATCACCCGATCGTGGTCGAGCCCAACTATCGCTCGCTCAAGCTCGCCTTCTCGGCTCCGAACGCCGGCCTGATGCCCGACGATTCGCAGCATTTCGACGACTTCGTCGCCGACTTCATGCAGCACGGCAGCGGCTCCATCTCGATCACGGTACCGGCGGGGCGCGACTCGTCTGCGACCATCGCCTATTTCGGCGAGCGCATTGCGTCTTCCGGTGTGCCGCGTGATCGCATCCTGGTCGGCACCCGCGAGGCGGCCGGCGGAGACACGCGCGTCGAACTCGGCTTCATCAGCTATCACGCATCGACGGCGCCATGCGGCGACTGGTCCGCCAGCTGGACCGACACCGCCGCCAACCACGTGACGCCGAATTTCGGCTGCGCCGTGCAGCACAACATCGCCGCGCAGGTCGCCGATCCGCGCGACCTGATGGGATCGCAGCCGCTTGCGGCGAGCGATGCCGCGCGCCGTGCCGTCGTCTACGACAACTACAAGAACGGCAAGCCGACCGGTGCCACCAAGACCGAAGAACAGTCCGGCGCCGTCACTGACGTCGCCAAGTAATCGAGGTTCGTCATGTCAAAGTCGAAAGCGCAGGAGAAGGAAGAGACGTTCGGCGCAGCGCCTCACGAGAGGCCGGTGCCGCGCATTTCGATCTCCGCCTTCGTGGAGTTTCCCGACACTGGCGCGGCCTTGCAGCGTGCGGGCTCGGATCGCCGGCTTGCCAAGGCCCATGTCAATGTCCAGCTTGGCGGCATCCAGGGTGCACTCGACCACTTTCACGGCCAGGTCACACCTAACCTATTGATCGTCGAGACGCGGCTCAAAGGCCAGGAAGCGCTCGACGAACTCGATCGCCTGGCGGAAGTCTGCGATCCCTCGACCAAGGTGATCGTCGTCGGGCGGGTCAACGACGTTGAGCTCTATCGCGAGCTGATGCGTCGCGGCGCCTCGGAATATCTCGTGGCGCCACTCAATCCGCTTCATCTCATCGAAGTGGTGTCGGGTCTTTATCTCGATCCGGACGCCCAGCCGATCGGTCGCATCGTCTCTTTTGTCGGCGCGCGCGGCGGCTCAGGTTCGTCGACCATCGCGCACAATGTCGGTTGGTGCGTGGCGGAAGAGTTGAACATCAACACCACGATCGTCGATCTCGATCTGCCGTTCGGCACGACCGGGCTGGACTTCAACGACGAGCCGGGGCAGGGCATCGTCGATGCGTTGTCTTCACCGGAACGCCTCGACGACATCCTTCTAGATCGTTTGCTGGTGAAGCGCGGCGAGCATCTGTCGATCTTCGCGACGCCGGCCTCGCTCGATCGCTCGTATGACGCGCCGCCGGATGCCTTCGAAGCCGTCCTCGATGCGGTCCGTCAGTCGACGCCCTGTGTGATCGTTGATCTGCCGCATGCCTGGACGCCTTGGATCCAAGCGACGTTGATTGGGTCGGACGAGATCGTTCTGGTGGCGACGCCTGATCTCGCAAGTCTGCGCAACACCAAGAATATCATCGAGCTGATTCGCCAGGCACGTCCGAACGATGCGCCGCCGAAGCTGGTGATCAATCAGGTCGGCGTGCTCAAGCGTCCGGAAATTCCGGCCAAGGACTTCGCCGAAACGGTCGGTCTCGAACCCGCGTTGATCATGTCGTTCGATGCAGCAGTATTCGGACAGGCCGCGAACAACGGCCAGATGCTGAACGAAATCGCGCCCAAATCTCCGGCGGCGGAAGGTGTTCGCCGCATCGCCGAACTCGTCACCGGGCGTACGCCGCAGGTCGTCGAAAAGGCCTCGCCGATCCTGTCGTTCCTCAAGGGGAAGAAGAGAGCATAAGGCATGTTCGGTAAGCGTTCCGCGACCAACGAGGCGCTGGCGCAGAAGGCGCCGCCTCCGCCGGCTCAAACGGGGTTGCCGCCGAAGGCGGACACGCCGCCGCCGGCGCCGCGTTCTGCTGCGCCCGCCAACCAGGCGCCGCCACGCGCCGAAGCGCTCAAGCCGTCGCAGCCGGCGCGCGTTGTCGTCACCGACAACAAGTCGGAAGACTATTACCAGATCAAGACGACGATTTTTTCCGCGTTGATCGACACGATCGATCTGGCGCAGCTGGCCCAGCTCGATCCCGACTCGGCCCGCGAGGAAATCCGCGACATCGTCAACGAGATCATCTCGATCAAGGCCGTCGTGATGTCGATCGCGGAGCAGGAACATCTGCTCCAGGACATTTGCAACGACGTCCTCGGCTATGGGCCGCTCGAACCGCTCCTCGCGCGCGACGACATCGCCGACATCATGGTCAATGGCGCCAGCCGGGTCTTCATCGAAGTCGGCGGCAAGGTGCAGCTCACCAACATCCGCTTCCGCGACAATGCGCAGCTGATGAACATCTGCCAGCGCATCGTCAGCCAGGTCGGCCGTCGCGTCGACGAATCCTCGCCCATCTGCGACGCGCGGTTGCTGGACGGTTCGCGTGTCAACGTCATCGCGCCGCCCTTGTCGCTCGATGGCCCCACGCTCACCATTCGTAAGTTCAAGAAGGACAAGCTGACGCTCGACGATCTCGTCAAGTTCGGGTCGATCAATCAGGCCGGCGCGCGCGTGTTGGGCGTGATCGGCCGCTCGCGCTGCAACATCCTGATCTCCGGCGGTACCGGTTCGGGTAAGACCACGCTCTTGAACTGCCTGACCGCCTATATCGACGCGGAAGAGCGCGTCATCACCTGCGAAGACGCAGCCGAACTTCAGCTGCAGCAGCCGCATGTGGTGCGCCTCGAAACCCGGCCGCCGAACCTGGAGGGTCAGGGCCAGATCACCATGCGTGATCTTGTCAGGAACTGCCTACGTATGCGCCCCGAGCGGATCATCGTCGGCGAAGTGCGCGGACCGGAGGCGTTCGACCTCCTGCAAGCCATGAACACGGGCCATGACGGCTCGATGGGCACGCTGCACGCCAACTCGCCGCGTGAAGCCATGTCGCGTCTGGAATCGATGATCACCATGGGCGGCTTCCAGCTTCCCACCAAGACGATCCGCGAGATGATCGTCGGCTCGATCGACGTCATCCTGCAGGCCGAGCGCTTGCGCGACGGTTCGCGCCGCATCACCAAGATCACCGAAGTGGTCGGCACCGAAGGCGATGTCGTCATCACCCAGGACCTCTTGACCTACGAGATCTCGGGCGAAGACGAAACCGGCCGGCTCAAGGGCAAGCACATTGGTACCGGCATCGTCAGGCCCAATTTCTGGGAACGCGCCCGTTATTACAATCTGGAGCGCGAACTCGCCGAGGCGCTCGACGCCGTTCAGTCATGAGGCGGCCATGGGCATAGCCATCATCGTCACCTTGCTCGTTCTAGCCGGCGGCGCCGGCTACTTCTATTACGCCGAGGCGACCAACCGCTCGGGCAAACGACTCAGCGCGATCGCCGCCCCGCAAGCGACGGGACGCAGCGTCAAGTCTCCGGTCGACGGCGCGGCCAAACGCAAGAACGTCCAGGCGTTGCTCAAGGAAATCGAAAAGAAGTCGGCCGACGCAAAAAAGAAATTGACGTTGCGCCAAAGACTGCAGCAGGCAGGCTTTCCCAATGCGACGCCACGGCAATTCTGGATCGCGTCAGGTAGCCTGGCGGGAATCATCGGGCTCCTTTGCCTGGTCACGGGTCAAACATTGCTCGTCACCGCTTTGGTCGCCTTCAGTGTCGGCCTCGGTCTGCCGCGCTGGGTTCTGGGCTTCCTCAAGGGCCGTCGCGAAAAGGCCTTCACCGCCGAATTCGCCAACGCCATCGACGTCATCGTGCGCAGCGTCCGCTCGGGTCTTCCGACCAACGAAGCGCTGCGCATCGTGGCCCGCGAGCTGCCCGATCCCGTCGGCAGCGAATTCAACACGCTGTGCGAAGGCTTGAAGGTCGGCGTCACACTCGACCAAGGTGTCAAGAAGATGCTGGAGAATATGCCGACGCCGGAGGTCAACTTCTTCGGCATCGTGATGACCATCCAGCAGAAATCGGGCGGCAATCTGTCCGAAGCGCTCGGCAACCTCGCTGGCGTGCTGCGCGACCGCAAACGGCTGCAGGGCAAGATCAAGGCGATGTCGTCGGAAGCCAAGGCCTCGGCCGGCATCATCGGCGCGTTGCCGCCGGGCGTGATGTTCATCGTCTATCTGACGACACCGGCCTACATCAGCCTTCTGTTCACCGAACGAATGGGCAATCTCATGCTCGCCGGTTGCGTCATTTGGATGAGCATGGGAATCGGCGTCATGCGCAAGATGATCAATTTCAAGACCTGAGGCGCCCATGCTCAACACCGGCATCTTCGAGATCCTGTTCGATCCGACGTTCCTTGCCACGATGGCGGCGGCGATCTTCGCATTCGCTACGATCATCACGCTTGGCTTGCCGTTGGCAGAGCGCGATCAACTCGGCCAGCGCCTGAAGGCAGTCTCGGAGCGACGCGAGCAGCTGCGTGCCGCGCATCATGCGGCGTTGAACGCCAAGCGCATTTCGCTGCGCAACGAGCCGATCGGCTACATGAAGATGACGCTCGACCGCTTCAAGCTCGGCAATCTTCTGGAATCGGAAGACACGCGCGACAAGTTGGCGCGCGCCGGCTACCGCGGTCAGGGTCCCGTCGTCACCTTCATGTTCTTCCGCTTTGTCATGCCGTTCGTGGTGCTTCTGCTGGCGCTGGTCTATCTCTTCGGCATCAGCAACGTGGCCTGGGGTTCGTTCATGAAGATCAACGCCTCGGTCGGCGCGGCGTTGCTCGGCTTCTATCTGCCGGACCTCTTTCTCAACAACACCATCGCGCGGCGCCAACAGTCGATCATGCGGGCTTTTCCAGACGCGCTCGATCTGCTCCTGATCTGTGTGGAATCCGGCATGTCGATCGAAGCGTCGTTTCAGCGCGTCGCCTCCGAAATCGGTTCGCAGTCGTCCGAACTGGCCGAAGAGCTCGGTCTGACGACGGCCGAACTGTCCTATCTGCCCGACCGGCGCATGGCCTTCGAGAATCTGGCCAAGCGTTGCGGCCATGCCGGCGTCAAGGCTGTCGCGACTGCGCTGAACCAGGCCGAGCGTTACGGTACGCCGATGGGCCAGGCGCTGCGCGTCGCGGCGCAGGAAAATCGTGAGAACCGCATGGCGGAAGCCGAAAAGAAAGCAGCCTCGCTTCCCGCCAAGCTTACCGTGCCGATGATCCTGTTTTTCCTGCCGTGCCTGTTCGTCGTCATCCTGGGCCCGGCGATCATGAAGATCATGCACATGTCGCATCACTGATTTGCGTCCGCGCAAATCGGCACGATGCTAGACTTGCGGTTCACACCGCAGGGATACCCGCATGCAGTTCATGATCATCGAGCGCTTCCGCCATCGCGATCCCTTGCCGATCTATCGGCGGCTGCATGACAAGGGCCGCCAGATGCCCGATGGGCTTCGCTACGTCTCGAGCTGGATCGAGGCGAATTTCGAGCGCTGCTTCCAGGTCATGGAGTGCGACGACCTGGCGCTGCTGCAGCAATGGATGGCGCAGTGGAGCGATCTGATGGAGTTTGAAATCGTGCCGGTTCGGACGTCGGCCGAAACCCGCGCGACGGTCGAGCCTTTGCTCTGACGCTTAGGGCTTGGCGGCGTCGGCCGTCATGCGCAGCGCCGGGATGTGATCCAGGGCTGCGGGCTTGGCGGTCTTGTCCGTCTTGGCAGGCTTCGCCGGCGTGGCGGCCGCCACGTTGACCGTCGGAACGGCAGCCTTAACGGGCTTGGCCGGCTTCCAAACAGCGACCGGGCCGGCTTTGGGATCGACAGGTACGGCCTGCATCACGACGGGCACGCCATTGTGGGTGATGCGCGCCGGCGCTGCGTTGGCTGTGCTTGGCGCTGCAACCGCCGCCGTCGTGACAGGCGCGATCGGCTTGGTGACGACCGGCGTCGGCACATGGCTGACGGCAGGCGTTGCCGCGTGGCTGACGACGATCGGTTTCACGACGCTGGCAGGCATCGTCGCGGGCGCGATCGAAGCGGTCACCGGAGCCGGCGTCGGCTTCATGGCTGCCGTGCTCTCGAGCAGCGCCAGATTGCTTTCGATTTTGGGGTCGGTCGAACCGCTGGCCTTGGCCTGCAGCATGAGGGCGCGGGCGCCGGCCGCGTCGCCCGCCAGCAGGCGCGACATGCCATAGTTGTTGAGGATTGCGGCTTCGCCGGGCTTGAGCGTCAGGGCGCGCTCATAGGCAAGCTTGGCATTGGCGGAATCGGCCAACTGGTCGTAGGCCACGCCAAGCGCGGAATAGAAGGTCCAGTCGGAGGGCGCCAATTCGACGGCGCGACGCAAGAACTGCACCGCATCGTTCGAGCGGCCCTGCTGAACGAGAAGCTTGCCGTATTCGCCCACCACGCGCGAATCGTCGGGCTGGGCCAGCATCAACTGGCTGATGACGCGCAATTCGCCGTCGAGGTCGCCTTTGGCGCGCAGGGCCTGCGCCTGGTGGAGGACGCTCGTCACGTCGGCCGCGATGGCCATCGGGCTGGTCTCGGCGGGTCTGGGAGCTGCAGCGGCAACCTTGTCGCCTCCCGTCATCATACTGCATGCCGACAATGCGCTTGCGCTGAGCGCCAGAGCCGCGACCCGAAACAGCGTCCGTTGCATGTGAAAAATCCTTTCCCCAGCCAAAGAGAACTGGCCTAAGAATGCACGGAGGCGGGTCAATAAACCCTTAAGTATATTCGGCCATAAAGAGACAAAGTCGCGCAAAGACCGAGGGCAGCAAGTACGGCCTCAAAAGGGTTCGGTTCATGCGTGTGTGACGGTCCAATTCCTGACGCAATGATGGGATGGATTTCGGGCATGAGTTTTCGCCGCGCCGCGATTTGCGTCGGGGCTGGCCTGGGCGTCCTGGTCCTGGCGGGCTTGTTCGTGGTCGTCAGCTTCACCTCCGCGCAAACGCTGCCGGCTCGCATTTCCTTTCAAATCGTGACCGGCTCCACGGCCGGCACCTATTTTCCGATCGGCCAGTTGATCGCCGGTCTCATCAGTCATCCACCCGGAGTCGACCGGTGCGAAAGTGCGCCGGTCTGCGGTCCCACCGGCCTCATCATCAGCGCGCGTACGTCGGAGGGCGCGATCTCCAACGTGCTGCAGGTCAATCAGGGTGGCGCCGACTCGGGTTTCGCGCAGACCGACGTGATCACGCAGGCGATCGCCGGCGAAGGCCCGTTTCGCAAGCTCGGCAAGCAAAGCCGCATTCGCATCATCGCAAATCTGTTTCCCGAAGACGTTCACCTCGTGGTGGCGCGCAAATCCAAAATCGTCGGCGTACCCGATCTGAGAGGCAAGCGCGTCTCGATCGGAGCGGAGAGTTCGGGAACAAGCGTCACGGCGCGCGCCATTCTCGCGGCTTTCGGTGTCTCGGAGCGTCGTCTGAAACTGCGCCACGACAGCCCGGATGTCGATGCGCAACTGATGCAGCAGGGCCGGCTCGACGCTTTCTTCTTCGTCGGCGGCAGGCCGGTCGGCTTGATCGATGATTTGATCGCGCGCGGCGTGGCACGTCTGGTTCCCATCGGCGGCACTGGCCGCGAGCAATTGCTCAAGGCCGATCCCGACCTTGCCGCCGACACGATTCCGCAAGGCACCTATCGCGGCACGCTCGCGATCGAAACCGTCAGCGTGCAGGCTCTTTGGATCGTCAATGCCAGCGAACCCAATGACTTGATCTACGGCATCACGAAATCGCTCTTCAATCCGACGAATCGCGCGGCGTTCGACGGAGAAGGCGGGTCGGCCGCCTCGATCCGAATCGGCAACGCGACGCGCGATCTGCCCGCGCCTTTGCATCCGGGTGCCGAACGCTATTTCCGCGAGGTGAACCGGCTGCAGCGACCCTTCATCCGGTCCGGACGAAGCTAGTCACGACAGTCCCAGTCCCGCATCGATTTCCTTTTGCGCCGCTGCGCCCCAATCGCGCATCGCAGGTAAGGCCATCATGCGCTCCATGTAGGCGTTGACGATTTCGGGGACGTCGACGCCGTAGGTCACGAAGCGCGAAACGACTGGCGCGTACATGCAATCGGCGACCGAGAGGCCGCCGAACAGGAAGCCGCCATCCTTCTCGAAGCGCGACAAGGCCGACGACCAGGCATCGATAATGCGCGCCACCTGCGCCTTGGTGTCGTCGCGCAAGACCGGCAGCGGCTTTCGCCGCGCGAAGTCCATCGACAATTGATCGCGCAGGTCCGCAAAACCGGAATGCATCTCTGCCGCGTAGGAGCGCGCCTCCGCACGAACCAGCGGATCGGCGGGCCACAGCTTCGCGTCAGGGTGCCGTTCCGCCAGCGTTTCGCAGATGGCAAGACTGTCCCACACGATCGCGGTGCGGCCATTGTCGTCGATCTTCAGAATTGGAACGCGGCCCGCCTTCGAGTGTTTGCGGATCGCATCGCCGGTCAGCGGTTCCTGGCGCAGCGGCACCAGAATTTCTTCGAAGGCTGCACCTATCGCGCGCAAGGCCACATATGGCCGCAGACTCCAACTCGACCA
Organism: Rhizomicrobium sp.; assembly: GCA_035536115.1. GTDB lineage: Bacteria > Pseudomonadota > Alphaproteobacteria > Micropepsales > Micropepsaceae > Rhizomicrobium. Next base: position 50,025 of record DATLOU010000042.1, on the reverse strand, counting down.
ATCTTTGGTTCCCACAATCAGCGTATAGCGGATGGACATCGGCGCTCCGACAAATCTCGGCGACGAGTGTTGCAGACTTCAAAGTCCTTCGACCACGGCCTTGCACGCACGCCGGGTCTGCTGTCCTTGCAGCACCGCGTCCTGCCGCGTTGCGCCGCATGCGGCGTCGGCCTATCCATGGAGTCGAAAATCGAACGTCAGGACACTTCCGATGCATGCGAGCTTCAGCAAGGTTGCCCGCAACGCCATTCCGCTTCACGCCGCCCTCGCCGGGGACATGAAGCGCTTTCTGGCGCGGCGCAGCAAACGCGAAGCGACTTACTTGAAGAGCACCGGTTTTGCCGGCCGCGACGGCGAGTTTCGGCTGGTGCCGAACACGTCGGGCGACATCGCCTGCGCCGTGCTCGGCCTCGGCAAAGGCGATGACAGCCTGGCACTGGCGCATTTTTCCGAACAGCTTCCTGCCGGAATTTATCGCTTGGCCGATGTGCCGGCTGCGCTTGGCGGCGCGAACGGGGCGCTCGCCTGGCTTCTCGGAACCTATCAGTTCGCGCGCTATCGCAAGGCGAAGGTGCGCGGCGCGAGACTGGTTCCGCCGCAAGGCGTCGATGCCGAGGAGATCACGCGCATTGCCGAAAGCGTCTTTCTCGCCCGCGATCTCATCAACACGCCGCCCAACGACATGGGTCCGGAAGAACTCGCCGCCGCGACCCGCGATCTCGCCAGGAAGCATGGCGCCAAATATTCGCAGGTTGTCGGCGATCAGCTGCTGAAACAGAACTATCCGTTGATCCATGCCGTCGGCAAAGGCTCTGGCCGCGCGCCGCGCCTGGCAGGCTTCACCTGGGGACGCGCGACTGCGCCGAAAGTGAGTCTGGTGGGTAAGGGCGTCGTGTTCGATACGGGCGGCTACGATCTGAAGCCCGCTGCCGGCATGGCGGCGATGAAGAAGGACATGGGCGGCGCCGCCACCGTTTTGGCGATCGCCGGCATGGTGATGGGCGCAAAGCTCGATGTGAGACTGCGCGTGCTGATTCCGGCGGTCGAGAATTCTGTCTCCGGAACAGCTTATCGGCCGAGCGACGTGTTCCCCTCACGTAAGGGTCTGACGGTCGAAATCGGAAACACCGATGCCGAAGGCCGCCTCGTCCTCGCAGATGCGCTGACGGAAGCGGACAGTGAAGAACCGGAACTGCTGATCGATATCGCCACGCTCACCGGCGCGGCGCGCACCGCGACCGGTTTCGAACTGCCGCCCTTCTTTACCGACGATGATGTGCTTGCCGGCGAGCTGATGAAGCACGCCGAGATGGCAAACGATCCGATGTGGCGCTTTCCGCTCTGGCGCGGTTACGAATCGGCGCTCAATTCCCACGTCGCCGATCTCAACAACAATCCCAATTACGGTTATGCCGGAGCGATCACGGCGGCACTCTTCCTCAATCGCTTCGTCGTCAACGCGAAAAGCTGGGTCCACTTCGACATTGCGGCCTGGGTCGATAGGCCCAAGCCAGGCAGACGTGCCGGCGCAGAGGCGATCGCCGCGCGCGCCATCTATTCGTTGCTCAAGGCCCGCTACGGCAGATGACGGACCCGCGCACCACGCCGCTGCAAGAGGGAAGGGAAGTGACTGGCGGGTCGATGCACTCGATCGCGCGCGGCCGCGCGGCGTTGCGCGCGGCGCCGTCGCAGGACGCGGTACAGAATGATGAGCTCTTGTTCGGCGAACCCGTCACCGTCTTCGAGAGCAAAGACGGCTGGTCCTGGTGCCAGTCGGGCGTCGACCGCTATGTCGGCTATGTGCGGGACATCGCGCTCTGCGAGCCGGTGGCCGCCGATCATCACGTCACCGCACTCTCGACCCCGATGCTGAGCGGGCCCGACATCAAGCGCGCCACGCGCGATATGCTGCCGTTCAATGCGCGCGTGAAGGTGCTCATGCACGCGAACGGCTATGCCTTGATCGAGAATGGCGGTTACGTGTTTGCCGGACATTTGGCACCCATCGAGCGCACCACAGCCGACTGGGTGGAAACGGCGGAACGCTTTATCGGCACGCCTTATGTCTGGGGCGGCAAGACCCATGCCGGAATGGATTGTTCGGGGCTGGTGCAGACCGCGCTCGCCGGCTCGGGCATCGCCGCACCGCGCGACACCGACATGCAGGAGAATGCGCTTGGCCGGGAGTGCTCGGTCAACCCACGCCGGCGCGGCGACATCGTGTTCTGGCCGGGCCATGTCGGCATCATGCTCGACGCCGAACGGCTTCTGCATGCCAACTCTTTCCACATGCAGGTCGAGATCGAACCGTTGGCAGAGGCACTGGCGCGCATCGGCGACAAAGTGACGGCGATCAGACGGCTCTGACAAACCTCTATTGTCATGGCCCGCCACCCCGATCCGCGCGGGAGCGCGCTCGGAGTGTAAACTCCGTGCAGTCCCCAGGTGAGGCTAATACCCGCGCGTCATGTCGACGACGTTGTCGAGCGTCTCGCCGCGTTCCATCGCCGCGATGCCGTCGATGATATAGCGCGCGGCTGCCGCAGGCGACGTGATCGCGGCGATGTGCGGCGTGACGACGATCTTGGGATGTTTCCAGATCGGGCTCGTCTCGGGCAAAGGCTCGCGCTCAAACACATCGAGCGTCGCGCCTGAGAGATGTCCGCTGTCGAGCGCCGCGATCAGATCGGCCTCTACGAGATGTCCGCCGCGAGCCACGTTGATGACATAAGCGCCCTTGGGCAAGGTCGCGAACAGCCTGGCGTCCAGGATATGGCGCGTCTGAGGTGTCAGGGGCAGCACGCAAACGAGATAATCGCATTGCTTCAGGAAGGCATCGAGTTCGCCTTGACCGGCGCAGCTCGCGATACCGTCGATCGTTTTCTTCGTGCGGCTCCAGCCCGAGACGGCGAAACCCAAATCGCGCAGACGCCGCGCGGCGACAGAGCCGATCTCGCCCAGTCCCAAGATTCCGATCCGCGTGTCTTCCGTCCGCCGCGCCAGCATCGCCTGGCGCCATTGGGATTCGCGCTGCGCGGCCGCGAACTTCGCTTCGGCGCGGTGCTGGATCAGAACATGCATGACGATGTACTGCGCCATTTCGCGCGACAAGGTGTCGTCGACAAAGCGAATGAGCGGCACCTGGCGCGGAAAATCGGGATCGCTCAGGAAGCCGTCGATCCCGGCACCGAGCGAAAAAATCGCCTTCAGCTTGGGCAGCGTCTTGAGAAAACCGGGCGGCGGGCGAAAGCCGAGCGCATAGTCGATCTCTTCGGCTGCGTACTGGTCCTGTCCCTCGATCAGCGTGCGCACATCGGCTGCCGCAAGCGGCTCGTCCCAATAGCGGCCCCAGCCGGGCGGAAGGATCAGGAGAAGATTGGGGCGCATCGCGCCACGCTCGTGCGTTTATGGCTGCTGATCAAGGCGAATCTACTTCGCTGCGGGTTTGGTCGCAGCTTGCGGCTTTGCCGGTACCGGTGCCGGTGCCGGAATCGGTGCCGGCGAGTCCGCTTCGGTGCGCAGATAAGCGAGCAGGTTGATGCGGTCGTTGGCGCTGCTCAAACCGGCGAAGCTCATCTTGGTTCCGGGAACCACGCCTTGTGGCGACTTCAGATATTTGAACAACGCCGCATACGTCCACGGGCTGTGATCGCTCATCATCGCGCTCGAATAGGAGAAGCCGGGCTCGGTCGCACGCGGGCGTCCGACGATGTCCCACAGCTCCGGACCGATCTTGTTCGGACCACCCTTGGAGATGTCGTGACACTGCTCGCACTTGCCGGCGACGGTCTTGCCGGCCGTGACATCGGCCGCTTTGAGCACTGTGCCGAAGTCCGGCAGCGTTTCCTCGGCCGGCGCCGCTGCTGTGCTCGCGGACGCGACCACGCCCACGACGTGATACGCTTCCTTCGCGGGCTTTTGCACTTCAAAGACGGCTTCGGCGGCGAAGCGGACGACGAGCACAAAGATCAGCGTGCCCAGCACCGCGCCAGCGATCTTGTTCCATTCATAGGAATCCATAAGGTCAGGCTCCGCTGGCGATGGGCGGGGGGACATTACTGATCGACCCGGTGTCGTCATTGTGGCGAAGCGTCGCAGAAATCAAGGAATTCAAGGGTTTCGATGAAGCCGATTGTTCTCATCCCTGCGCGCATGGCGTCGCAGCGCTTGCCCGGCAAACCGCTTGCCGACATCGCAGGCGTTCCGATGATCGTGCGCGTGTGGCGGCAAGCGGTCGCAGCCGAGATCGGCCCTGTCGTCGTCGCCGCGGCAGAGCGCGAGATCGCACAGGCGATCGAAGCGGCAGGCGGTCGCGCGGTTTTGACCAAGCCCGATCTTCCTTCCGGTTCGGATCGCATCTTCGCTGCGCTCGAGTTGATCGATGCAGCAGGCCAACACGATGTGATCGTCAACCTTCAAGGCGATTTGCCCGATCTCGATCCTCGCTATGTCAGACGCGTCGCCGACATGTTGTCCGATCCCAGTGTCGACATCGCCACCTTGGCGGCTGAAATCGACAATGCGTCCGATCGCGACAACGCCGCGGTCGTCAAGCCGGTCGTTGCCTGGCAGGGCAATGTCGGCCGCGCGCTTTATTTCAGCCGCGCGACTGTTCCAACCGGAGCGGGCGCACACTTTCACCATCTCGGGATCTATGCTTTCCGCCGCGCGGCGCTTGCGCGCTTCGTCGCCCTTCCGCCTTCGCCGCTCGAGATGCGCGAAAAGCTCGAACAATTGCGTGCGCTCGAAGCGGGCATGACCATCATGGTGGCGCGCGTGGACAGTGTGCCGCTCAGCGTCGATACTGCAGCCGATCTCGAAAGAGCGCGCGCAATTCTGGGAAAGAAGACTTCGACATGAGCGGTACGGCCGTCAACAACGCCAAGCGCGTCGCCTTCCAGGGCGAGCCCGGGGCCTATGCGCACCTCGCCGCGCGCGAAGTCCTGCCACATGCGGTCGCGGTACCGTGCCCAACCTTCGAGGATGCGGCCGAAGCGGTGCGCAGCGGCGAGACCGACCTCTGCATCATCCCGGTGGAAAACTCGCTGATGGGCCGCATCGCGGATATCCATCATCTCCTGCCTGAGGCGGGCCTGCACATCGTCGGCGAACATTTCCTGCGCATTCGCCACCAGCTTCTCGGCCTGAGAGGCGCCAAGCTCGCTGGCGTCAAGCGCGTCTTCAGCCAGGGGCCGGCGCTGGCCCAATGCCTCAAGGTCATCCGCACGCTGAAGCTCAAGGCGGAGAATTGGCACGATACGGCGGGCTCGGCGCACCACGTTGCCGAGTTGAAGGATCCCACCGTTGCGGCCATCGCGTCGTCCCTGGCGGGTGAGCTTTACGGTCTCGACGTGCTCAAGGCCAATGTCGAAGACGAGTCGCACAACATGACGCGCTTTCTCATCATGGCGCACGAGCCGGACGATGCGCCGAACGAGGGCAAGATCATCACCACCTTCGTTTTTCGCGTGCGCAATGTTCCGGCAGCCCTTTACAAGGCGATGGGCGGCTTCGCCACCAACGGGGTCAACATGACGAAGCTCGAGTCCTACCAGCTCGGCGGCTCCTTCAACGCGACGCAGTTCTACGCCGACATCGAAGGGCATCCGCAGGACAGGAGCGTCAAGCTTGCGCTCGAGGAACTGGCCTTCTTCACCTCGAAGCTGACGGTCCTCGGCATCTATCCGGCCTCGCCCTTGCGCGACGAGCTGCCGTGAAAAACGTTCCTCCCCCGTAACGGGGAGTGGGTTGTACTTGCGCGGTGCCTGATGAAATTTGCAGCGTACCGATCAGGAAAGTCACGATGAAGTATCTTCTCACCTCCGCCGGCATCAAGAACGCGAGCATCCATGACGCGCTGGTCGGCCTCCTGGGCAAACCGATTGCCGAGTCCAACGCCCTCTGCATCCCGACTGCCGGCTACGGCCACCCTCAGGGCAGTCCTGCCGGAGCATGGCGCTTCATAACCGGACGTGCCACGACCCCCATGTGCGAATTGGGTTGGAAGTCCATGGGCGTGCTGGAGCTCACGGCGCTGCCGAGCGTCGGGAAAGAGCGTTGGGTCCCTTGGGTGAGAGAGACGGACGTCCTGTTGGTGAATGGAGGCGACGCCCTCTACTTGTGTCACTGGATGCGGCAGTCCGGGCTGGTCGATCTCCTGCCGTCGCTGCGCGAGACAGTGTGGGTAGGGCTGAGCGCCGGGAGCATGGTGATGGCGCCGCGCATCGGAGAGGAGTTCGTTGGCTGGAAGCCTCCCACGGGCGGCGACAGCGCATTGGGCATCGTCGATTTTTCAATCTTCCCACATTTGGACCACGAACTTTTGCCCGAAAACACCATGGCCGATGCGGAGAGATGGGCGGCCAAGATCGCAGGTCCCGCGTATGCGATCGATGACGACACTGCCATCAAAGTGACCGACGGTTCCGTCGAAGTCGTCTCCGAGGGACACTGGAAGTTGTTCAAGCCCTAGCCGTCGGCCGGGTCTTCAAATTTGCAGTCTTATCCCTAGGAACGGCAGGCCGAGGCGCGCGATGACACGCTGCGACGACGTATTGTCGCGATGGGTGGCGTAGAACAGCGGCCGCGTTTGCAATGCCGGAATAGCGCTCCAGCCTGCCGTAACCGCGGCTGCCAGGCCGCGACTGCGATAGGCCGGCAGCGTATTCACGCCGAGCTCGGCACCTTTCTCGCCCAACCTGACCGCGAAGGCGAGCGAGGCGATTTTGTCCTCGACAAGCGCCACGCACCAAGGCTCCCAAAAGTGCGAGAGATCGACGAAGCCTGCGTCCATCAGATCGTCCGGCATGCCGTCACGCGCGATTCTGGCGACGAGCGCCTCGCCCTCCGGCGTACCGTGACAAACGAGCGTCACCTCGCCGTTCCACGGGGTTCGATGCGGCAGATGGTGAATCACGCCGAAATGGTGATCGGTCAGTGGCTCGTCCACCTCCAGCAAATGGCGATACTCGTCGCTGAAGCGCGGGCTCGCCGACGGATTCGTCAGCGGAAATTCGCGCGCCGCCAGGGTTTCGATCTCGTCTGCGATTCTGGGGTCTATATCGTCGCGCACCCTGACGATCGCGCCACTCGCGCCGAGCGCGAGATGAAGACGGGGCGCAGGCGCACGGTCCGGCCCGGCGCAACGCATGATGCGCCCGCTCCGTGACGTCACGAAGAGGGTATCGACCTGAATCTGCAACAGGTGTTGCTGCGGGATGCCCTTCATCCTTCGGCGAACGCCTTGATGAGGTGGTGCGCAATCGCGACGGCAGGTGGCACCGAGATATCGGGCATGCGCTCGCCTTTGATCAGCCTTTGTGCGGTGTCGCGGTTGAGCCAGCGCGCATCGGAAATTTCCTCGCCGTCCGGCTTGAAGTCGCGGTTCTCGGCTTCGGCGAGGCAGCCGATCATCAGCGAGGAGGGGAACGGCCAGGGCTGCGTCGCGTGATAGTGCACCTTGCCGACCTTCAGGTTCACTTCTTCGAGCAATTCGCGCCGCACCGCCTCTTCGATGGTCTCGCCCGGCTCCATGAAACCTGCGAGCGCGGAATAGAAGGTGCCGGGAAAACGCTTGTTGCGGCCGACGAGGCACGCATCGCCGAGGACGGGATCGCTATGCGTCGCGAGCATGATCACGACGGGATCGGTGCGCGGAAAATGCTCCGTCTTGCACGCTTCGCAGAGGCGCCGCCAACCACCGTCGACGAGTTGCGTGACATGGCCGCACTTGGCGCAATAGCCGTGACGGTTGTGCCAGTCGATCATCGCCTTGGCCTGGCCCATGATGGCGGCGTCTTTCATCGGCAAGGTCGCGCCCGCCACCCGAGCGTCGCGGAAATGGCCAAGCCCGGCAATGGGACCTTCACTTGCCGGATCGCTTGCAGCCGAGATGTCGAGCGCGAACATCGCATTGTCGCCTTCGAGGCCCAAGAAAATGCACGGCGCGTCGGGCGCCGCGAGCGGCTCGGCGAGTCCGGGGCGCAAAAGTCCGAGCTCCACCGGCGGTTGCGCTTTTTCACTCCCCAGAATGAAAGGCTGCAAGCGCCACATCGGCAGGATCAGCGACGAAGACGCGTTCCGCCGCGCAGCGATCCAATCGGCGTCGGTGCGTTTGACGCTCGCACGATCGAGCGGATTGCCGGAAAATGGGATCATCAATCACCTGCGGCGAACGAATATCGGGAGAGCACAGAACAATATTTTGCTTCGCCGCGCCAGCAAAGGTGCTCGATTCGCAATTTCCGCTGCGCCGCTCTATATCCCTCCTCGGGAGGTTGGTGCGGACGTGGTGCTCGCCAACCCGGTCAGGTCCGGAAGGAAGCAGCCGTAACGAATCCGCCGCGGGTCGTGCCAGCCTCTCACTTACCCCCAATTGATCGCGACAATACCCGCGCGAGGGCCGGCTCCGCTTGCTATAGTCGCAAGGCACCCCATTTACCGGAACGATGAGCGACGAACCGTCCCTGAAACTTGATCCCGCGCCAGCGAAACGTGACGTGGCCTATCGCGTGCTGGCGCGCAAATATCGTCCCTCGGATTTCACCGGGCTGATCGGGCAGGACGCGCTCGTGCGCACGCTCTCGAACGCCTTCGTCACCGGCCGCATCGCGCACGCCTTCATGCTCACCGGCGTGCGCGGCGTCGGCAAGACGACAACGGCGCGCATCATAGCCCGGGCGCTCAATTGCATCGGACCGGACGGCCAGCGCAAGGACCCGACCATCCATCCCTGCGGTGTCTGCGAACCCTGCATCGCCATTGCCGAGTCGCGTCATGTCGATGTGCAGGAGCTCGATGCCGCGTCCAACAACGGCGTCGAGGAAGTGCGCCAGATCATCGACGCGGTGCGCTATGCGCCGGCATCCGCGCGCTACAAGGTCTATATCCTCGACGAAGTGCACATGCTCTCGAAGCCTGCCTTCAACGCCATTCTCAAGACGCTCGAGGAACCGCCGGCGCATGTGAAGTTCATCTTCGCAACCACCGAAATCCGCAAAGTCCCGGTGACGATTCTGTCGCGCTGCCAGCGTTTCGATCTGCGCCGCATCGAATCGGCTGAACTCGTCGGATTGCTGGCGTCGATCGCCGAGAAGGAAAACGTGGCGATCGCCGACGAGGCGCTCGGCTTGATCGCGCGGGCCGCCGAAGGTTCGGCGCGCGATGGGCTCTCGCTGCTAGACCAGGCGATCGCGCATGGCGAGGGCGGTGGAATCGAGGCCGATCTGGTGCGCGACATGCTGGGTCTCGCCGACCGCGGGCGCGTGCTCGACCTCTTCGAAAAGGTGATGGCGGGAAAGATCGGCGAGGCACTCACAGACTTGGGCTCGCTCTACGATCATGGCGCCGATCCCTTGACGGTGATGCAGGACCTTCTCGAGATCGTGCATTTTCTCACGCGCATCAAGGTTGCACCGGGCGCCGAAGGTTTCTTCGACGGGAGCTCCGGCGAAGCCAAACGCGCCGCCGATATGGCGGCCAAGCTGTCGGTGCCGTCCTTGACGCGCGCCTGGCAGATGCTGCTCAAGGGCCTGATCGAAGTGCGCGATGCGACACGTCCGGTTGCGGCGTTGGAGATGGCGCTGATCCGGCTTTCCCACGCCGCCGATCTGCCACCGACCGACAAGCTGGTGCGCGATCTGCTGGACGCTGACCAGGCGCCACGTCCGCAAGCCTCGCGTCCCACGCCTGCGCCTTCCGTCGGCGCCAGCACGCGGGCACCAGTTCAACGTGGCGGCGAAGCTGCGGCCGCACCGGCCAAGGCAGAACCGACCATGTCGGCTCTGCCTCAAATCCTCATTCGCTCGCTTGAGGATATCGCGGTCTTGGCGCAGACGAACGGCGCGCCGGTGCTCAAGGTCCACATCGAGAACGACATCCATCTCGTCCATCTCGAACCGGGCAAGATCGAGTTTCGCCCCAGCGCGCGGGCGCCGCGCACGCTGGCCGGCGATCTGTCCCAGAAGCTCAAGGACTGGACGGGTGTGCGCTGGTCGGTCTCGATCGCGCGCGAGGGCGGCGCGCCGACGCTTTCCGAGCAGAAGAAATCCGCCAAAGCCGCGAAGTTCGAGAGTGCGACGCAAGAGCCCGTGGTGCGCGAAATCCTCGATCGCTTCCCTGGCGCCGAAATCATCGCGGTGCGCAACATTGCGCAGGAAGACGAGATCGCTGCCCCGGATGAAGAAGCCTGATGGCGTCGCTTTCGGCCGGTCCGCAGATCGAACGTCTGATTCAATTGCTGGCGAAACTGCCCGGCTTGGGGCCGCGTTCGGCACGCCGCGCCGCACTGGCCTTGCTCAAGAAGCGCGATGTGTTGCTCGAACCGCTGGCGGCCGCCATGCGCGACGCCGCGACCGCGATCAAGACCTGCGAAGTGTGCGGCAATCTCGACACCGTCACGCCGTGCTCGGTCTGCCGTGACGCGCGCCGCGACACGCATGTGCTCTGCGTCGTGGAAGATGTCGCCGATCTTTGGGCGCTCGAGCGCGCCGCGGTTTTTCGCGGCAAATATCACGTGTTGGGCGGCGCGCTTTCGGCACTCGACGGCGTGACGCCGGACCGCCTCAACGTCGCGCCCTTGATCGAGCGCGTAAAGGCGGGCGTCGACGAGGTGATCCTGGCGATGAACGCCACCGTCGAAGGTCAGACAACGGCGCATTATCTGGTCGATACCTTGTCGAGTTCGGGCGTGAAGGTGACGCGGCTGGCGCATGGCGTGCCCGTCGGCGGCGAGCTCGATTATCTCGACGAGGGCACGCTGTCGGCGGCGTTCAAGGCGCGCCGTTCGCTGTAGCCCGCAAACTTATCCAACACTTTCTCCAAATTTTTTCAGGCGGAGTGCGGATCGTTGCGCGCGAAGTGTTGGATAAGTTGGCGCGGCGCGCAGAAAGTTTGAAATTTCTCTTGTAAAAATCGAGGCGGCCCTTGAACCGTCACGGTCCAATTCCCAATTGCGCTATATCCCCATCCGTGCGCGCTGAATTCAACCGTCCAACGGCAGTTGCGGCGCTTCGCCCGACGAGAGCTCGACATTCTCGATTTTCTCGGCGCGCGTGACGATGCGTGTTGAACGGGTGGCAATGTCCTTCATGTCGGCCTCGGCCTGGTTGAAGTGGCGTTGCAGTTTGTCGGTCGCGTCGGCGAGGAGCTTGACGTCGCGCAACAAGGCTCCGACCTCGTTTTGGATGCGATCCGCCTGTTCGCGCATGCGCGCGTCCTTCATGACGGTCTGCACCGTGTTGATCGCGAGCATGAGGATATTGGGAGAGACGATGATCACGTGGGCGCGGTGCGCCTTCTGGATGAGATCGGAGAAATCGTCGTGCAACTCGGCGTAGATCGACTCCGACGGGACGAACATGATGGCCGGCGTCTGAACTTCGCCGGGTATGAGATATTTGTCGGCGATGTCGCTGACATGCTTGGAGACGTCGGTGCGCACGCGCGAAAAGGCAAGTTTCTTCTCGTCGTCGGTGGCGGCATTGCGGAGCAGGGTGAAGCCTTCAAGTGGAAATTTCGAGTCGATCACGATGCACGCCTTCGCGCCCGGGAGAATGATCTTGCAGTCGGGACGATTATTGTTGGAGAGCTTGCCTTGGAACTCATAGAGATTGGTTGGAAGTCCGTCGCGCACGATCTCTTCCATCTGCACCTGGCCGAAGGCGCCGCGCGCCTGCTTGTTCGACAAGATCTGCTGCAGGCCGACGACCTGGCCCGACAGCTGCGTGATGTTCTTTTGCGCGTCGTCGATCGCACTCAACCGCTCGCCGATGCTCGAGATCGTCGCTGCGGTCTTGGTCGCGCTGTCGCTCAGCGATTGGCTCACGCGGTTGTTCAAGGCGTCGATGCGATCGGAAATCGCGGTCTGGGCGGCTACGGTCTGCTTGAACTGGCCAGCGATGTCGCCCTGCGCCTGAAGGACGCTGTCGAGGCGCGGATCGGGGCGCTGACGGCGCAGCGCCAGGAAGACGATGGCGGCGGCGATGACGATGCCGCCCGCCAGGATGATCAGCGCTGTTTGCATGCGTTTTCCGGCATTCTCTTGACCCCAAAGGCCTCCAAGACTATCTCCCGCACATGACCATTCGCCCCATCCTTACCGCGCCCGATCCGCGCCTCAAAGCACTGTCGAAAGTTGTCGACAATGTCGATGCGGCGACCCGCAAGCTGATCGACGACATGATCGAGAGCATGTACGAGGCCGACGGAATCGGTCTCGCTGCAGTCCAGATTGGCGTGCCCGAGCGCATCATCGTGATGGATCTCGACCAGAGAGAAGGCAAGAAAAATCCGCGCGTCTTCATCAACCCGGTGATCACCTGGGCGTCGGAGGAGCAGGCCACGTTCGAGGAAGGCTGCCTGTCGGTGCCTGAAATCTGGGAAGAGGTGGAGCGCTCGGCGCGCATCAGGGCGGAATATCTCGATCGCGACGGCCAGAAACAGCTTCTCGAGGCCGATGGGCTGCTCGCGACCTGTCTGCAGCATGAGATGGATCATCTCGAAGGTGTGCTCTTCATCGACCATCTCTCCAAGCTCAAGCGCTCGATCGCGCTGCGCAAACTGCAAAAGGCCAAGCGCCTGAAAGAGACGGGGTGACCGTCCGCCTCGCCTTCATGGGAACGCCCACGTTCGCGGTCCCGACGCTGGTCGAACTGATCGGGCAGGGCCACGATATCGCCTGCGTCTATAGCCAGCCACCGCGACCCAAGGGCCGCGGACTGGAAACCGAACCGTCGCCGGTTCATGCGCTGGCGCTGAAACACGCCATCGCCGTGCGCACGCCGGCGTCGCTGAAGGAGAAGGCTGAGCAGGAAGAGTTCGCGGCGCTCGGGCTCGACGCGTCGGTTGTCGTGGCCTACGGCCTGTTGTTGCCGAAGCCGGTTCTCGCTGCGCCACGGCTCGGTTGCTTCAATCTGCACGGCTCTCTTCTGCCGCGCTGGCGCGGCGCCGCGCCGATCCAGCGCGCCATCATGGCGGGCGATGCTGAGACCGGCGTGATGAGCATGCGCATGGAAGAAGGCCTCGACACCGGCCCTGTGTTGATGGCCGAACGCACGGCCATCGGGCGCAAGACCACGGGAGAACTGGAGGACGAACTCTCGCGGCTGGGCGCCGAGCTGATGGTGCGCACGCTGGCGGCGCTCGAGCGTGGTTCGCTCGTCGAACAGCCGCAACCGGCCGCCGGCGCGACCTATGCGAAGAAAATTGCGAAGGAGGAGACACATATCGACTGGAGCAGATCCGCGCGCGAGATCGATTGCCTGATCCGCGGCCTTTCACCGTCACCGGGCGCATGGAGCGAGGTGAAAGGCGAACGGCTGAAACTGCTCAACTGCGAACCGGTGGAGGGAAAGGGGACGGCCGGCGAAGTGCTCGACGAGGCGCTCAGCGTCGCCTGCGGCGGCGGTGCTTTGCGCATCACGCGGCTGCAGCGGCCCGGCAAGGCCGCGATGGACGCACGCGAGGTGTTGCGCGGCTTTCCGCTGCCGCGCGGCACGAAGTTCACCTGAAATGCCGCGCTATCGCTTGACCTTGGAATATGACGGCGGCGACTTCGTCGGCTGGCAGCGCCAGGACAACGGCCGCTCGGTTCAGGGCGCGCTGGAAGACGCGATTGCGCAACTCTGCGGCGAACGCGTCACCGTGCACGGGGCCGGGCGCACCGATGCCGGCGTGCATGCACTGGGACAGGTCGCCCATTTCGATCTCGAGAAGGAGTTCACGCCTGAGCGCATACGCGATGCGTTGAATCATTTTGTGCGGCCCGCCGCCATCGCGGTTCTCGAGGCGCACGTTGCGGCGCCGGATTTTCACGCGCGGTTTTCCGCCACCAAACGGCATTATCTCTACCGTATCTTGGTGCGCCGCCCGCCGCCCGTACTGGAGAAGGGCAAAGTGTGGCACGTCGTGCATGCGCTCGATGCGGAGGCCATGGATCACGCTGCCAAGACGCTTGTCGGCAAGCACGACTTCACCACGTTTCGCGCCGCCGAGTGCCAGGCGAAGTCGCCGGTGAAGACACTGGACCGGCTCGAGGTCAAGAAGGTCGCCGATGAAGTCCAGATCGAAGCGTCGGCGCTCTCGTTCCTGCACCATCAGGTACGCTCGATGGTCGGTTCGCTGAAGCTGGTCGGAGAAGGAAAATGGCGCGCGCGCGATCTTGCCGACGCGCTCGCCGCAACGGACCGCGCGCGCTGCGGGCCCGTCGCGCCGCCCGACGGCCTTTATCTCGTGAAGGTCGAGTACTGAGTCGTCAAGTCTGCAAGTCAATCAATTCGACGGCGCCGGGATCGATCGGCTGGCCGAAGAAGATCTCGCCAACGCGTGCGAAGCGGTCCGGTGAATCGGTCGCGAGGAAGCGCGGCGAATGAACGCCGCTGTTGTTCGCGAGATCGCGCGTGCGCAGCAACAGCGCCACGGCTTCGGCAGTGGTGAGCGCGCTGTCGACAAGGGCGACGTCGTCGCCGGCAATGCGCGCGATCGCTTCTTTGAGTACGGGATAGTGGGTGCAGCCGAGGAGCAGGCACTTCGGCTTGGGCACGGTGGACAGGAGCGGATCGAGATAGCGATGGACGACGGCGTCGACGATCGGTCCCGCGACGAGTCCCTCTTCCGTCATCGGCACGAAGAGCGGACAGGCTTGCTGCGCAATGGGCACGTTCGAGCCCAAGTCGCGGATCGCGCTGCGATAGGCGCCGCCCCTGACCGTGCCTTCGGTCGCGATGACGGCGATCGGACCGTCGGGTGCCACGCCGAGCGCGGCGGACGCGCCGGGTTCGATCACGCCGATCACGGGGAGTGGCGCGAGGGTCTCGCGTAAGGCGGGGAGCGAGACCGAAGCGGTGTTGCAGGCGACGACGAGAAGCTTGACGCCGCGCGCGACCAGCGCGGCCGAGGCCTGCAGCGCATAGCGGCGCACCGTGTCCGCGCTCTTGGTGCCGTATGGCAGCCGCGCGGTGTCGCCGAGATAGATGAAACTCTCGTGCGGGAGCCGGTCGCTGAGCGCGCGCATGACGGTGAGTCCGCCCATGCCGGAATCGAAAACGCCGATCGGCGCGTTCATCTCGGCGGCGCGGCGAAATAGGCGTTCAGGACTTGCGTATAGATATTGGCGAGCAAGCGAATGTCCTCGATTTTCGCGCACTCATTAGCCTTGTGCATTGTGGCGTTTGAAAGACCGAGTTCGGCAACCGGGCAATAATCCTTGATGAAGCGTGCATCCGAAGTTCCGCCGGTTGTCGAATATTGCGGCACCTTGCCGGTGACGGTCTGAACCGCACTAGAGAGCAAGTCCGTGAAAGGTCCCGGAGCAGTCAGGAAGGAAGCACCGCCGACGTGAAAATTCGTCTCGATCTCGCAGCCGAATTCTCTGCGGATCGTATCGACGGCGTTTGCGATGCGCGCTTTCAAGGAGTCAGGCGTGTGCTGATCGGTGAAGCGGATGTTGAAACCGGCTTTCGCCTCGGCTGGGATCACGTTCGTCGCCGTGTTGCCCGTATCGATGGTGGTGAAGGCGAGCGTGGAGGGATCGAAGTGTTCGTTGCCTTGGTCCAGCACCTCGGATGACAGCAGCGAAACCAGAGCC
Source organism: Rhizomicrobium sp. (assembly GCA_035536115.1). Taxonomy (GTDB): domain Bacteria; phylum Pseudomonadota; class Alphaproteobacteria; order Micropepsales; family Micropepsaceae; genus Rhizomicrobium. Next base: position 34,442 of record DATLOU010000042.1, on the reverse strand, counting down.
GCCATGGCGGGAAGGGGATTCGTCGCGCGCTTCGGGTAGGCGACATGGCCTTGCGTGCCGCGCACGGTGACGCGCGTGTTCAAAGAGCCGCGCCGGCCGATCTTGATGGTGTCGCCGGCGCGTACGTCCGACGTCGGTTCGCCGACGATGCAATGGTCGAGCCGCTCGCCCCTCTCGGCGAGCCAGCCGAGAACTTTTGTTGTGCCGTTGATCGCGATACCTTCCTCGTCGCCGGTGATGAGAAGGCTGATCGAACCGTAGGGCTTGCCCGACGCGAGATAGCGTGATGCCGCCGCGACGAAGGCGGCGATGGCCGACTTCATGTCGGCTGCGCCGCGGCCATAAAGCGTGCCGTTGTCGATGACGGCGGCGAAGGGATCGTGGCGCCACAATTTCGCGTCGCCGGGCGGCACGACGTCGGTGTGTCCGGCAAAACAGAAATTCGGTCCCTGCGTTCCGATCCTGGCGTAGAGATTTTCGATTGCTGCCGTACCCGCTTCCTCGAACCGGAGGCGATGACAGGCGAAACCGAGCGGTGTCAGCGCCGCCTCAAGCACCCCGAGAGCGCCCGCATCGGCTGGCGTCACGGACGGACAACGGATCAGGGCTTGCGAAAGCGCGATCGGATCGGGCGGGCTCATCGGTTGCGATGTAGCGGCACGCCTCGCTATGGTCAATCAACGAACGCGGGAGGAATGCATGACGGGTCGCCTCGAAGGCAAGGTCGCCGTGATCACGGGAGCCGCCAGCGGCATCGGCCGGGCGACGGTCGATCTCTTCGTGTCGGAAGGCGCGCGCGTCGTCGCCGCCGACATCCAGGACGACAAAGGCGCGCGCATGGAAGAGGACCAGAAAGGCATGGTCCGCTATGTGCGCTGCGACGTCATGCAGGAAAAGGATATCGCCCACGCGATCAACGCGGCCAAGACGCATTTCGGCCGGCTCGATGTGTTGTTCAACAATGCCGGTACCGGCGGCGCGAGTGATCCGGCCGATGCCGTCACGGCCGAAGGCTTCGACTCGGTCATGCACCTGCATGTCCGCGCCGCGCTCTTCGGGATGAAATACGCCGTGCCTCTGATGCGCGCGGCGGGCGGCGGTTCGATCATCTCGACGGCATCCGTCGCCGGCATCCGCACCGGCTACGGCCCGATCCTTTATTCGATCGCCAAGGCGGCGATCGTCCATATGACGCATGCCGCGGCGGCGCAGCTCGGACCGGAGAAGATCCGCGTCAACTGCATCTGCCCCGGACTGATCGCGACCAATATTTTTGCGCAGGCCTTCGGCGTGCCGAGCCAGCTGGCCGAAACGCGCATCGAGGCGATCGCGGAATCGACCAAGGGATCGCAGCCCATCCCGCGCGGCGGGCGCGGGCGCGACATTGCCGAGGCTGCGCTCTATCTCGCAAGCGACGGTTCGGGCTTCGTCAACGGTCATGCGCTGGTCGTGGACGGCGGACTGACGCTGGGTGCCACCGGCATGGCGCAGATGGCGGTGTTCGCGCCGATCGTGCAGGCCTTGGGCGTCGATCTGGAAACGCTCGCTGCGGCGTTGCAGGGCGGACGGACTTAGGCCCCCAGCGGATCTGATCCGAAGCGGTTGTCGCCCGTGGTGCCGCGCAGGCAATAGAGTTCGACGAAAGCCCAAAGCTCGATCAGCGTCGCCACTCCGCGCGTGATCACGACGAAAGGCGGTTCGACGGGCGGAAACGGCGGTTGCGCGTGCGTACGCACCGCCTCCATCACGGCGGAGAAATGCGCGAGCATCGCCGGCATGAACATCAGCGCCGGGATCTGCAGGACGAAAGGCAAGGCAATGAAGACCAGGAGCCACCAGGCGCTCTTGTTGCGGTCGTGCAACCGCTTGGCCGTGACGGCGAGACCGATATAGAGACCGAGGATATAAAGAGCGCAAGCGATCAAAAAGAAGAGGTGCGCCTGAGGGGTTGTGAACACGGCCTCGAAGGTGGTCTTTCCTTGACCAGCTGCGACGATTGCCGCAAAGCCGATCATGCTCGCGAATAGAAACGAGACGACGATGCCGTTGGCGAGGACGACGAGCAGATAGGCCCATTGCTTGGCGCGATTGATCCGGCCGCTGAAGCTGAAAAGATAGTGACCAAGACCCATGGCGCGCCCCGCATTGGTTCGTCGCAGTATCGCCCGGGCGCGGGGCGCGGAGAAGCGCGAAGCCATGCTGCGATGCGTCAATCACCAGGAGTTCATCGCGTGCGTGCTGATTGCATCTCGGACGTTCGACGGCCATAGTCGATGCTCCGCTTTCGGAGGTGACGTATGAGTGCGGTTCTGAAGCCGGTTCCCGCTGCCTTGCATCGGGGTGAAAAGGAATTGCCCTTCGTCCCGTATCAGGACGGCGTTCAGTTCCAGCTGCTCCAGGCCGACATCGAGGGCGGGCTTTGGGTCGTGCGCGTCAAGGCCCAACCCGGCGTGACGATCCAGAAGCACAAGCACACCGGCGAGGTGTTCGCGTTCACGTTGGCAGGTTCGTGGCGGTATCTCGAATATCCGGAGATCAACACCGCCGGGTCCTATCTCTATGAGCCGGCCGGATCGGTTCACACCTTGCACATGCCCAAGACCAACACGGGCATCACCGATATCTGGTTCGCCATCCGTGGCGCCAACCTCAATCTCGACGACAAGGGAAATGTCGAAGCGGTGATCGATGCGGCAGCGGTGCTGGACATCTATCTTGCAGGCTGCCGCGCCGCGGGCATGACAAACCCGCCGGTGATCGGCGCCTAGTGGCCGAGAGCTTGCGAATTTCGGAATCGGGACACTAGTCGCGCAACAGTTCGTTTATCGACGTCTTGGCGCGCGTGCGCTCATCGACGCGCTTGATGATCACGCAGCAATAAAGTGCCGGCTTGCCGGGGCCGCCGCCGAGCGAACCCGGCACCACGACCGAATAAGGAGGGACCTTGCCCTGGAATATTTCGCCTGAGTGACGATCGACGATCTTCGTCGATTGCCCGATGAAGACGCCCATCGAAATCACCGAACCTTCGCCGACGATGACGCCTTCGGCCACTTCGGAGCGCACGCCGATGAAGCAATTGTCTTCGACGATGGTGGGCGCCGCCTGCAGCGGTTCGAGCACGCCGCCGATGCCGGTGCCGCCAGAGATGTGGCAGTGCTTGCCGATTTGCGCGCAGGAACCGACCGTCGCCCAGGTGTCGATCATCGTGTTCTCGCCGACATAGGCGCCGACATTCACGAAGCTCGGCATCAAGACGACGCCCTTGGCGATGTATGCCGAACGGCGCACCACCGCGCCGGGCACGGCGCGGAAGCCGGCGGTCTGGAACTCTTTCTCGCCCCAGCCGGCGAATTTGGAATCGACTTTGTCCCACCAGTAGGCATCGCCAGGCGCGCCGCTGATGCGCTTCATGGCGTTCAGCCGGAAGGAAAGGAGCACTGCTTTTTTGAGCCATTGATGGACGAGCCATTCGTCGCCCGATTTCTCGGCAACACGCCGCTTGCCGCTGTCGAGGTCGGCAAGGACGGTTTCGACGGCGTCGCGCACCTCGCCTTTGGTGTTCGGGCCAAGCGCCTCGCGCGTTTCCCAGGCTTCGTCGATGATCGTTGCGAGATTCATGAGTCAGACCCTGATGGATTTGAGGAAGTGGGCGAGATCGCAGGTTTGGTAATCGACATGGTTCTGGACATCGTCGATCGTCCAATAGGATTGACCCGCGCCGTTGTTGAACCAGATCGTCGTCATACCGAGAGCGCGCGCAGGCACGAGATTGCGCACGCTGTCGTCGAACAGCGCCGCGCGGCTCGCCGTTACGTCGCAGCGTTCGATCAGGGCGTCATAGGCCCCTGGCCGCGGTTTCGGAATGAAGTTCATCGCTCGCGCATCGACAATGTCGTGGAACAGATCGCCGACGCCGAGCCGCTCAAGCACTTGCGTGGCGAAGCGGCCGCAATTGTTGGTGAACACGAAGCGGCGTCCGGGCAGGCGGCAAAGACCGGATCTGAGCTCCAGGTCGGTTGAAAGCGCGAGCGAATCGATATCGTTGACGAATGCGTGATAGGCATCGGGGTCCGCGCCGTGGTGGGCCACAAGCCCGCCGAGCGTGCTGCCGAACTCACGCAAATAGCGTTTCTGGATCACCCAGGCGGGATCGCGCGCGATGCCAAAAAAATCCTGCACGAACGTGCAGATTCGCTCTTCGACGAAGCGGTGTCGAACTTCGTCCATGAGGTAAAGCGTATGGTCGAGGTCGAAGATCCACGCATCGACGTGGCGCAAATCAGGGCCCAAGACAACGTGATCAGCCGCTTCTTGCATGGCGCACGAAGATGGTCGATCACCGCGCCGGGGGCAAGCGCCGCTAGCGTCGCGCCGCGCGCAGCAGTCCTGTTTCACCGACGTGGGCGGCGAAACCGGACAGTCCTTTCACGGGCGTCGCCGCGAAGCCCAGTTCGCCGAGGCCGCGATCCCTGCAATGCGCACGGTCCTGGATGTCGAACTCGATGTCGGCCACGCAGAATTTGTCCTTGCCGCTGACCAATGCAGGTCCACCCACGCGTTGGACAAAAAGATAGAGCGCGTCTGTTGCCAAGGGCGCCGTGATCGCCCTGGCGCAGCTTCCCGGCGCGATCTTCCACCAGCCATGGGAGAGCCATCGGTCGGCGGCTCTTTCGCCAAGCGCCGCAGCGATCGGTTTCGTCGTGTCGTTGCAGATCGAATAACCGGCCGGTGTCGCGACTTTGGAGGCATTGGTCTCGAGCGCGTCGAACAGATCCGCCGCGCTCGCCTCGGGCTTGACGTGCTGGCGCTTGCGGAAATCGGCCAAAGCCCTCTCGGCCTCCTTGTCGGGTTGGCCGTCGATCGCCGCGATGGGGTAGCCGAGATCGTGCAGGAGCCGCTTCAATCCGGCTATGCGCGCGTCGGTCAGGCTGGCAAGCGACGGTGATTCGCTCAATGTCGATGTCCATGACGCCAGGCGGTGCGTGTCGATCCGCGCGAAGGAGACGAGATAGTAATTGTCGGAGGCGCAGTCATGAACGGCGCTCGGCGTGTGAATGGCGAAATCGAGGTCTTGTACGCACACTTGGCGATCGCCGCCCCAGGCCCGCGCCGGGCCGGAGTGTGCCTGCGATGTTTTGGCATAGACGTCGAGGGCAAGCGCGCTGAGATCGCCGCCCAAAACGTTCTGACACGTGCCGGGCACGAGACGTGACCAGCCACGGCTGGCAACATCGCTCGTCGTCTCGGTCGCCGTTGCGGCATAGAGGATGTAGGAGGTGCGATTGCAGAGTGTCAGCGCGGCCGATGCCGAGCTGGTGCCAAGACACAGCAGGACGACGGCGAGCGCAAAAGTGCGCGCCATCGTATCATTCCGCCGTGATCAATGTTCCCGCGCCATGCTCGGTGAAGAGTTCCAGCAGCAGTACGTGCGGGATGCGGCCGTCCAGGATGACGGCGGCGTTCACGCCGGCTTCCACGGCATCGATCGCGGTCTGGATCTTGGGGATCATGCCGCCGCCGATGGTGCCGTTGGCGATCAGGGCGCGCGCTTCGGCGACGGTGAGGCGCGGAATCAGCTTCTTGTCGCCGTCGAGCACGCCTTCGACGTCCGTGAGCAGGATCAGACGTTCGGCCTTCATGGCACCGGCAACGGCGCCCGCCACGGTGTCCGCGTTGATGTTGAAGGTCTCGCCATGCGCGCCGACGCCGATGGGCGCGATGACCGGGATGATCTCGGAGCGCATCACGGTGTGAAGCACCGCGGGATTGACCTTCTCCGGCTCGCCGACGAAGCCGAGATCGATGCCGTTTCTGGTCAACTTGCGCGCCAGGATCAGCGTACTGTCCTTGCCGGAGAGCCCGACCGCGCGTCCGCCGGCGGCATTGATGCAGCTCACGATCTGCTTGTTGATCGAGCCGGTCAGAACCATCTCGACGACGTCGATCGCGGCTTGGTCGGTGACGCGCAGGCCGTCGACGAAGGTGGAGGGAATTTCGAGCTTGGTCAGCATGGCGCCGATCTGCGGACCGCCGCCATGGACTACGACGGGATCGATGCCGGTCTGCTTCATCAGGACGATGTCCTGGGCGAAATCCGCGGCCGTTCCGCCACCCGCCATGGCATTGCCGCCGAACTTCACGACGATCGTCTTCTGGTCGTATTTGAGAATGTAGGGTAGTGCTTCGACCAGAACGCGCGCGGTCGAACGCCAACGCGCCATCACGCGCAGATTGCGTTCGTGTCCGAACTCGTCCTGAAGCGCCATGCCGAAAACCTTTGCGAAGTCGCGGGCCTTATAGACCAATCGTCAGTGCTCAGCCAGCGCAGCGAGCTGCTCCTTCAAGGGATCGAGCCCCACACCGCGCAGCGCGGATGTCGCTGAGATCTCGGGAAAAGCAGCCGTGTGCCTGCGCGCTTCATCTCCGACGACTGCGAGCGTCGCGGCAAGATTCTCGGGGGCAAGCTTGTCGCTCTTCGTCAGCACGAGCCCGAACGAGACCGCGGCTTCGTCGAGGAGACGCATGACGTCGCGATCGAGGTCCAACACGCCGCGCCTCGCGTCGATCAAGAGCAAGACGCGACGCAGGCTCGCGCGTCCGCGCAGATAGGCGAAGATCAGCCTCTGCCATTCGGCTGCCATCGCCTTGGACGCCTTGGCGTAGCCGTATCCCGGCAGGTCTGCGAGCATCAGACGCTCGCCGAGTTTGAAGAAATTGATCTCGCGCGTGCGTCCGGGGGTGTGACTGACGCGTGCCAGCGTCTTGCGGTTGGTGAGCGCGTTGATGAGGCTCGACTTGCCGACGTTGGAGCGCCCGACAAAGGCGATCTCGGGCAGGCTTTGCGGAGGCAGGCTTTCAATGTCGCCCGTGCCCCAAACGAAGTCGCAAGGGCCCGCGAAAAGCTTGCGCGCAACCGCCAGCTTTTCGGTCGCGTCGTCTTTCTCGCGAGTCACTCGCCAGCGGCCGGTTTGGCGCTGCCCTTGAGTCGCCCAATCAGCCGGTCGAGGCGGAGGTTCTTGAACAGGTGAACTTCCACGCCTTGACGGCTCATGATGTACCACTGTTGCGCGATGCCGAGCAGATTGTTCCAGGTGTAATAGATGACGAGGCCGGCCGGGAACGTCGCGAACATGAAGGTGAACATGATCGGCATCAGTCCGAACATGCGCGCCTGAATGGGATCGGCCGGCGCCGGATTCAGTTTGGTCTGCACCCACTGAGTGATCCCCATCAAAATCGGCCAGATGCCGATCGATAGGAAGGCCGGGATGAAAGATGGCGGGTGGAACGGCAGAAGACCGAAGAGATTGATGATCGATGTCGGATCGGGCGCCGCCAGATCGTGGATCCAGCCATAAAATGGCGCTTGCCGCATCTCGATGGTGACGAAGAAAACCTTATAGAGCGAGAAGAACACCGGAATGACGAGCAATTGCGGCACGCAGCCGGTCAAGGGGTTCACCTTCTCGCGCTTGTACAGCTCCATGATCGCTTGTTGCTGTTTGACCGGATCGTCCTTGAAGCGTTCCTTGATCTTTTCCTGTTCGGGCTGAACCTTCTTCATCTTCGCCATCGTCTTGGCCGATGCATTGGCGATGGGGAAGGTGACGAACTTTACCGCGACAGTGAGGAGAAGAATGGCAAGGCCGAAATTGCCGAGCAGTTTGTAGAACTGGTCAAGCACCCAGAACAGCGGCTGGGTAATGATGAGAAACCAGCCCCAGTCGATGGCAAGATCGAAGCGTGCAATGCCGAGCGTGCGTTCATAATGGCGCAACGTATCGACGACCTTGGCGCCGGCGAAAAGGTGGTGGACCACCTGCACCGTTCCGCCTCCGGGGGCCGCCGTACGCGCGCCAAGCCGATAGTTGGCTTCGTAGGCTTTGGTGCTGCCATAGGGTGTCGCGAGATAGGAGCCGTCGAAATTCGTATTCTGCGGCGGAACCACCGCGGCCATCCAATATTTGTCGGTGATCCCGACCCAGCCTCCGGTTGAGGAGAATGTCTTGGGCGGCGTGCCTTCGTCTTTGAAGTCGTCGTAACTCGCGTCCTTCAAGGTGCCGTCGGCGACGCCGACGAAACCTTCGTGCAAAACCCAATAGTGCTGGCCGGGTGGAACGCCGTCACGCACCACCAGCGCATAGGGATAGAGTGTTGCAGCGTTGGCGCCCTTGTTCTCGACGCTGTCGGTGATCGTGAACATGAATTGGTCGTCGACCGCAATCTGGCGCGTGAAGACGAGACCGTGGCCGTTGTCCCATTGGAGTGTGACGGGGCTTCCCACCGAAAGCTTCTCGCCTTTGACCAATGTCCATACACTTTTGTCGTCGGGCACTGGCGCTTTCACGCCTTCTGCATTGGTCCAGCCGAAGTCGACGAAGTAAGGATAGTTCATACCCTTGGGCGCGAGGAGGACAATTTCCGGACTCTTGGGATCGGAGGTCTCGTGATAATGCTTCAGTCGCAGATCGTCGAAGCGTGCGCCGCGTAACATCAGCGTACCGTCGACCGACGGCGTGTCGATCTTGATGCGCGTGCCGCCCAGAGCGAGCGCCCTCTCGCGCGGCAGTTGCGCGGGCGCGCCTGGCACCGGCGTCGCGGCGGGCGAGCCCTGTTTGTGTTCCTTGGCGAGAAGCGCCTGCTTCGCCTGATCGGCTTTCATCGCCGGCATCGCAACGAAATATTGCCAGCCGAACAGGACGGCCGCCGACAGTGCGATGGCGAGCATCAGATTGCGATTGGTGCCGGTGTCGTTCATCAACAAACCTATTGGGGCGGAACGGGATCGAAGCCGGACGAGCCGCCAAGCCAGGTGATGGGATGGCAGCGCGCCAATCGGCGCACAGCGAGCAGAGCGCCTCTACGCGCGCCATGGGTCTGAATCGCCTCGATGGCATATTGCGAGCAGCTCGGTTGGAATCGGCAAGCAGGTGGAAACAGCGGCGAGATGAAAAGGCGATAGAAGCGGACCGGCGCGATCAGCACCGTCGCGGCCCAGCCGCGCTGTCTCATCTTGCTCTCGCTCAACGGGCTTCTCCTGCTCGGCCAAGCCTCACATGGGCCGCACGCAACGCCTCTGCAAGGTCTTGAACGAGGCTATCGAAGGGCCTTGTGGCCGTATCGCGGCGCGCGACCAATACATAGTCGGTGCCGGGCAGCCCTGAAAGGGGAAGCACTGCCGCGGCTGCCGCGCGGAGCCGGCGCTTGGCCCGATTGCGTATCACGGCGCCGCCGACTTTTTTGCTGGCCGTATAGCCGACGCGCAGCGAATTCGCGGTTCGCTTGATCTCAGGGCTGGCGCATACTTCCAGCGTGAGCCCGGGGGTAACTCTGCGCACACCCTTCTGCGCGCGCAGGAAATCGGCGCGAACCCTCAGGTGCTCAAGCAAGAGCCCCTGGTCCGGGCTGGAACGCTCCGTCTTCAGGCAGAAAGCTTCGCGCGACCATGCGCGCGGCGGCGTGCCAAAACCTTGCGGCCGCCCTTGGTCGCCATGCGGGAGCGAAAGCCATGGCGCCGCTTGCGGACGATCTTGCTCGGCTGATAGGGGCGCTTCATGGCGGCTCTCGAATATGTTCGAAAAGAGCGCGGTTTCTAGGGTTTGGCTAGTTGACTGTCAACCATTGCGGGCAGGGCCGTTCCAGGCCGGGCAGCCCTGTTTTTTGCCGTTCAATTGAGGCTTTATGACGTCCATGCCTGGCCGCACACGCGCCCGACTTGTCGAAGCCTATGGGCTTGTCGCTCATAGTCTTTCAGGGCGTCTCCTGCTCTTGACCATCCTCTATGTGATGGTCGGCGAAGTGCTCATCTTCGTTCCGTCGATCGCCCGCTATCACCGCGAACTGCTCGAAAATCACATCCAGTCGGCGGAACTGGCGATCTTGCCCTTCACGGAGCCTGGCGGCGAACGGTTGTCGGCCGCACTGCGCGAACAGCTGCTCAAACGCGCCGGCGCGGCGGCGGTGCTGCTCAAGCGCGCCGAACAGCGCGAACTGTATCTGGTCGAAGGCATGCCGCATTCCATCGACAAGACGATCGATCTCACGCGCATGATGATGGCCGGCCGCATGAGCGATGGACTTGATTGTCTCTTGAACGGCGGCAATCGCACGCTGCACGTCATCGCGCCGACTCACATAAAGGGCGCCGAGTCGATCGGCATCGTTCTGGGCGAGGCTCCGATTCGCGTCGCGCTGGTCGATTTTGCCTGGCGCGTGATCATCACCGGTTTCCTGGTTTCGCTGGTGAGCGGCATTCTGGTTTTTGCGAGCCTCTATTTCGTCATGGTCCGTCCGATGCGGCGGATCACGGGCGCCATGGTTTCGTTTCGCGACAACCCTGAGGATCCTGCGCGCATCGTCAGTGCCGGCGCGCGCAAGGACGAGATCGGCATCGCCGAGCGCGAGCTCGCCGCGATGCAGCGCGATCTCTACGGCTTTCTGCAGCAGAAGACGCGGTTGGCCGCTCTCGGCGCCGCCGTGGCGCGCATCCAGCACGATCTCCGGAATATCCTGTCGACAGCCCAGCTCGCCTCCGATCATCTCTCTTCGGTAGAAGATCCGGTCGTTAAACGCCTGGCGCCGCGCCTGGTCGCCTCGATCGACCGCGCCGTGTCGCTGGCGACGAGCACTCTGCGTTATGGCCGCGCGGAGGAGCAGCCGCCCAAGCGAAAACGCCTGCCGCTGGCTCCCCTCGTCGGGGAAGCGGGCGATGCCGCAGTCGATGCGCGGATCGCGCCGGTCGACATCAATTTCGACAATCAAGTCGCGGTGGATCTGGAAGTCGATGCCGACCCCGAACAGATCTACCGCATCGTGCTCAACTTGATCCGAAATTCCGTCGAAGCGCTGGTCGAGCGCGGTACGCAAGGCTGGATCCGGGTGACCGCGATCCGTCAGGGTCAGCGTGTCCGTATCGATGTCTGCGACAATGGTCCGGGAATTCCGCCCAGCGTGCATGCCAAGTTGTTCCAACCCTTCGCCACCGCGGCGCGCAGCGGCGGGTCCGGCCTCGGCCTTGCGATCGCGCGCGATCTCGCGCGCGCGCATGGCGGCGATATCGTCCTGGTGTCGACGGGGGCGGACGGCACGCTGCTGCGTATCGAAATCCCCGACAGCGAGATGGCCTGATGGCGTGGAATCCATCGATTTATATGGCCTTCGGTGGTGAACGTACGCGTCCGGCAGTCGAGCTTGTCGCGCGCATTCGCGCCGAAAATCCGTCGCGCGTCATCGATCTCGGTTGCGGCCCTGGAAACTCAACCGCCGTCCTCGCGGCGCGCTGGCCTGAAGCCAAGCTCGAAGGTCTGGACTCTTCACCCGACATGCTGACCAAGGCGCACCAATCCGGCGTGCGAGCCGAGTGGATCCAAGCCGATCTCGCCTCCTGGTCGGCGAAAGAGAAATATTCGGTGATCTTCTCCAACGCGACGTTGCAATGGCTCGAGAGCCATCAGGTGCTGATTCCGCGCCTGCTGAGCTTTGTCGAACCAGGTGGCACATTCGCGTTCCAGGTGCCGCACAATATGACTGCGCCCTCGCATGTTCTGATGCGCGAGGCGGCAGCAGACGGCCCTTGGGCGTCAAAGCTGAGAGACGTGCGCGAGGTTGCCGTGTTGTCGGTGGACGACTATTTCAACATTCTTCACGCGTTGGGGGCCGAGTGCGACATTTGGGAGAGCGAATATCTTCACGTGCTCGACGGCGAGGACGCGGTCTACAAATGGGTGAGCGCAACGGGTCTTCGCCCGTTCGTTCAGGCGCTCGAGGGCGACGAACGCGACGCCTTCATCGCCGACTATAAGCGAAGACTGAACCGAGCCTATCCCCGACGAAATGACGGCAAGACCTTGTTCCCGTTCAAGCGTCTCTTCGCAGTCGCGCAGTTCTAGTCGCCGAGCGCGACGCCATCGCGCCTGGGGTCAGCGCCTCCGACATACCCTCCGGCAACGCGTTTGACGATGTGCAATCCGCTTTCAAGATCGGCGTCGACCACGGCGTGACCCATGGCGGTCAGCTGCGGCGTCAACGCATCGAGAGCGGTGCCTCTTTCGAGTACGGTTCGGCCGTTGAGATTGAGAGAATGGGGCGCCGACGCGGCTGCCTGAGCACCCATTCCGCCATCGAGCATGTCGATCAGTGATTGGGCGACGAAATCGATGATTGCCGGTCCTCCGGGCGACCCGGTCGCGATGGCGAACTTGCCGTCCGGAGCGAAGACGATCGTCGGCGACATCGCACTCATGGGTCGTTTTCCGGGGGCGGGTGCGTTGGCGACGGGTTTTCCGTCGCGTACAGGTTCGAATGAGAAGTCGGTCAGTTCGTTGTTCAGGAAAAAACCGTTGGCCATCACTTCCGAACCGAACACGGATTCCACGGTCATGGTCATTGCGACCACCTGACCGCGATCATCGACCACGGAAAGATGGCTTGTGCCGGGAAGTTGGGGAGTGCGCTGCGGCGCGAACTGCGCATGCTTCTGTGGCGGCGTGCCTGCGACCGCCACGCCCATGTCTTTCGCCGGGTCAATCAGGGCCGAGCGTTGGGCGAGATAGACGGGGTCGAGAAGCCCCGCGACGGGAACATGAATAACGTCCGGGTCGGCGAGATACATGGCGCGATCCGCGAATGCGAGACGACTTGCCTGGGTGAAGAGGTGAACTTGGTTGAGCGTGCCGGGCTGCAGGTCCGCTTGAGGAAACCGCTCGAGCATGCCGAGAATCTGCAGCACTGCGACGCCGCCGGAACTGGGCGGGCCCATTGAGCACAGTCGATAGTGTCGATACGCGCCGCAGACCGCCGGTCGTTCGACGGCGTGGTACGATTCAAGATCGGCGAGCGTCATGCCGCCCGGATTGACAGGCGCGTGCTGGACGGCGGCAACGATGTGCTCCGCAATGGGTCCGCTGTAGAACACCTTCGGACCATTTTTCGCGATGAGACGCAGCGTATTCGCCAGTTCGGGATTTTTCAGTATGTCGCCCTGCGCCAACGGCGTGCCGTCGGCCTTGTAGAAGTAGCGCTTGATGTCGGGCATTGCGGCAAGTTGCGGATACGCGCGCAGAGTGGCCGCGAGTTTGCGTCCGACGGGAAATCCATCCTGCGCCAGCTTGATGGCAGGGCGGAACAACTTCGCCCAGGGCAAGCGGCCATATTCCCGATGCGCCATGTCGAACATCGCAATGACGCCCGGCACACCGGTCGAGAGCCCGCCGGGGATCGCATCGAAATGTCCGCGCGGCTTGCCGGTCGAATCCAGAAACATTCCGGGAGTCGCCGACGCCGGCGCGGTTTCACGGCCGTCGAAACTTGTGACTTTTCCCGTTTTAGGGTCATAGACCATCATGAAGTCGCCGCCGCCGATGCCTGACGACTCCGGCTCGACCAGGGTCAAGACGAGCTGCGCAGCGATCGCCGCATCAACCGCGGAGCCGCCGGCGCGCATCATCTCGCGTCCCGCTTCGGCGGCGTAAGGATTGGCGGCCGCGATCAAATGATGCTTGGCGACGGTCTCGGCTGCGTCGACGGGCGGGGCTGACGCCAGTGCCAAGATGACAACATAAAGCACACGGCGCGCGATGTTCATGAGACCTTCTCTTTCCGGCTGCAGACGCTAACGTGACACATATGGTACGGCCTGGCCCACGAAATCTCATCACCGACGTAGCAGGGTTGCGCGTGGGTCATGCCGAGGACCACAAAGTGCTCAGCGGCACGACGGTGCTCGTTGCCGACACGCCCTTTCTCGCGGTCGCCGATTTGCGCGGCGGTGCGCCCGGTTCGCGCGAAATCGACGTGCTCGATCCTATCAATCTGGTTGGTCACGCAGACGCGATCGTACTCTCGGGTGGTTCGGTGCATGGATTGGACGCTGCTTCGGCTGTCGTTGCCGCATTGCGCGCCAAGGATCGCGGCTATCGCATGTCGACGCTCGCGCCGTCCGCACCCATCGTGCCCGCTGCCGTACTTTTCGACCTCGCCAATGGCGGCGACAAGGAATGGGGCGAGGAGTCGCCCTATCGCGCCCTTGGCCATGCCGCATTCGCCGCCGCAAGCGAGAGCTTTGTGCTCGGCAATACGGGCGCCGGTCTTGGCGCACGCGCCGGCATCTATAAGGGCGGCCTTGGAAGTGCTTCGGCGATGACGGATGACGATTTCATGGTCGGAGCGCTGGCGGCGGTCAATTCCGTCGGCTCTCCCCTGATCCCGAATACGAATGTGTTTTGGGCTTTTCCGTTCGAACAAAATGGCGAGTTCGGCGGTCGCCCTTTCAAAGACCAACCAAGTGGTGAACTCGATCTTCCCTCCGACATGAAAGTCGCCGACCCCGGAGCGAATACCACGATCGCCATCGTCGCGGTCGATGCCGAGGTCACTGCGGTCGAGCTTAAGCGCATCGCCGTTATGGCGGCCGACGGATTTGCGCGCGCGCTACGCCCGGTGCACACGCCCTTTGATGGCGACATCGTGTTTGCGGTAACGACGGGACGCCGACCGCTCGGCGAGCCGCGTTCGCGCGCACTCATGCGGCTCGGCAGCATCGCGTCCGACTGTTTATCTCGCGCCATTGCACGCGGCGTATACGAAGCTCGATCGGTCGGGACGATGGCGAGCTATCGTGAGTTCTTCCCGTAAAGCGTATTTCGCCAACCAGGAGAAAAAATATGGATAGGCCTGCCGAACACAACCTGCCGCCGATCGCGCGGCGCACCTTCGTGACCACGTTGGTCGCCGGGTTCACGCTTGCCGCAGGACCCGTGCGCGCCGACGCGATCGTCACGGACACGACCGGCCTTGACGCGGGCGCGGTCGACGTCGCGGTTTCGGATGGGAAGATTCCCGCCTATCGCGCGAGGCCCGCGGGCAAGTCAGGCGCGCCGGTGATCCTTGTCGTGCAGGAAATATTTGGCGTGCACGAGCACATCAAGGATCTCTGCCGTCGCCTTGCGCACACCGGTTACTACGCCATTGCGCCATCTCTCTATGCGCGTTACGGCGATCCGGGAAAGTATGACATGCCGCATATCATGGATCTGATGAAGGATGTGGTGGCCAAGGTTCCCGATAAGGAAGTGATGAGCGATCTGGATGCGACGGTCGCTTTTGCCAAGGGCGAAGGCGCACAAACCGCAAACCTCGGCATCACGGGTTTCTGCTGGGGCGGCCGCATCGTGTGGCTTTATGCGGCGCACAATCCTGCCTTGAAAGCAGGCGTCGCGTGGTACGGCCCGCTCGCCGGAACCGACAATGAACTCAGGCCGCATACGGCCATCGAACTGGCCTCGCAGATCAAAGCGCCTGTGCTGGGTCTCTATGCCGGCCTCGACCAGAACATCACCGCGGCGGATCGAGAAAGCATGAAGAAGGCCTTGGCCGATGCCGGAAACAAAAAGTCGACCATCGAAGTCTTTGCCGACGCGCAGCACGGCTTCAATGCGGACTATCGTCCGTCTTACAACGAGAAGGACGCGAAGGAGGGCTGGACCCGCATGCTGACGTGGTTCAAGGCGAACGGCGTGGGGTGACGGCGAGCTTCCGCGTCAGCGGATGAAGACTCGCACTTCGCTCGAGGTGGCGTTGGGATCGGTTGCGGAGGCGACCGCAAGACGCGTCGCAGGCACGCCCATATCCGTCATCGAGCGCAGCACCTCCTGCGCGTGATTTTTCGCCGACGTCTGCGCCAACTGCACTGCTGCCGCCGAGCCGCGTGTGGGCGACACCGCGACGACCGAGAAGCCGGCATTCGGTCTCGTCTGCAGCGCCTGGCTCAGCGCCGCATACAGGATCTGCTGGTAATCGACGCCGGGACGATCGAAGCGGATCACCACCAGGGGCGTTCCGGCATAAGCGAGCGTCGCCGCCGACATCGGTCCACCGGCGGACGCGACGGCCGGCGAACCAAGATCTGAACCATAGAGTTCGCCGTTCTTGATCGCGGCAGCCAACGTCGTCAGGTTGGCGCGTTCGTTGGCGGCATAGGCTGTCTGGCGCTGCGTATCTTCGGACACCGAACTCAGCAGCCGGTCGATCAAAACGATCGTCTGGTTGGTTTCGTCTTCGAGCACACGCAATTGACGATGATCTTCGTCGACTGCGCCCGAGACAGCATAGGTTGACTGGATCTGATTGAGCGCGAAGTGCGCGGACGATGAGTCGGTGGCGATCGTCGCGCCCAGGGCATTCATGTTGTTGATGTTCGTGGCAAGGGAATCCAACGCGCTCTGCGCCACATTCCATTCGGCCACCAACTCGGGATTACCGCGTGTCGTACCCACCTGGAGCCGGGTTGTGATGTTCGCTTTGGCATCCTGGTAGGTGCGCGCCGCATCGGCGCCCTGATTTCTGAGCTCTGTCAGGTGTGAGGCGTTGGCCGCGACATGATCTTCGATCGTGACAATTTCGCTTCGAAGTGTCGCGATGGTCGCGCTGACGGCCGTGCCGGTATTGCTGCCCGGCTCGATCGTCACGGGCGTGATCGCGATGACGGGGGCCGAGCCGCCCGCAGCGGAGGCTACCGGCGCCGGCGGGAGTGTTCCTGGAGTCCCCGGCGGAGGCACATTGCCCGGTGGAAACTGGTCCGCCGTGGCGGCAGGTGCGCCGCCCGTGTCCGTGTCCTCGCCGAACAAGGCGTTGTCGATGTCCGAGCAGCCCGCGAGACCAAGACCGGCGGCAAGCGCCAACGCACTGAAAAGGCGAGACTTCGTTCTTGGCTCTGCCGCCAGTATGCCCCACATCTGCCGATCTCCGCCCAACCGGTCATCACTTCGTCAGAGAAGGTGTCCGGTCCTGTCCAGCCCGCCCGCGCGCATTCAGAAGGACGACGCGAGTCTGGTGCGCAGTCTTAAACACCGAGCACGACGGGGACAAGGGTGCCTGGGGATGCTTTCTGGAGAGATTCTTGTGGGCGGCGGAAGGACTTGGCCAAAGCCGCGGACACGGAATTGGAGCCTGACATCGCTTGCCTTTGGCGGCGCCCCTGCATAGGTTCGGCGCCCTCAAATGCACCCGTAGCTCAGCTGGATAGAGCATCAGACTACGAATCTGAGGGTCGGGCGTTCGAATCGCTCCGGGTGCGCCATCCCTCCCACATGATCCGGCTTGGGGATGGCTACAGAGTAAAGACGGGGCCACTAGCTGGGGATTCGGACCGGCATGGCTTCGAAGCCCTTCACGAAATTCGAATTCATCCGCCTGGGTTCGCCGACGACCTCGATGCGCGGGAAGCGCTTCAGGATTTCTTCCCACATGATGCGCAATTGCATCTCGGCAAGGCGCATACCGACGCAGCGGTGAATTCCGAAGCCGAACGAGACATGCTGACGCGGGCGGTCGCGATCGATAAGGAACTCGTCGGGCCGCTCGATCGCGTCTTCGTCGCGGTTGCCCGAGACGTACCACATGATGACCTTTTCACCCTTGGCGATTTTCTTGCCGCCGATTTCGGCATCTTCCAGCGCGGTCCGCCGCATATGGGCGACCGGGCTCTGCCAGCGGATGATCTCGGGCACCATGCTTTCGATCAGGCCCGGATTGGCGCGCAGCTTGTCATATTGTTGTGGATTCTGATTGAGCGCGAGTAGACCACCGCTGATCGAGTGGCGCGTCGTATCGCTGCCCGCGACGATCAGAAGGATGATATTGCCGAGATAGTGCTGGGGATCATCGCGCCTCGTCGCTTCGTTGTGACAAAGCATCGAGATCAGGTCGTGCTGCGGCGGTTTCGCCAAACGCTCGTTCCACAGTCCAGTGAACATGCCGAAGGTGTGGAAAAACTCGACTTGGCGTTGCTCCTCTGTCTCGACCAAGCCGCCGGGTCCCGGCTGGGTAAGGATCAGATCCGACGCGCGCGGCAATAAGCGCCGGTGCTCGAAAGGAAAATCGAACAGAGTAGCCAGCATCTGGCTTGTCAGTTCGATGGCGACCTTGTCCACGAAGTCGAAGGTTTCGCCGCGCGGAAGTTCGTCGAGTATTTTCGCCGCGCGTGTGCGGATAAGCGGCTCCAGCACGAGAAGACTATCTGGCGCGAACATCGGCGCGATCACTTTTCGTTGCTGATCGTGCGCCGGCGGATCGAGTGCGATGAAGCTCGATTGTTCGCGCGGCTGGCGTCCCTCGAAGATCGTGATGCCGCCGATCTCGGAGTCGGACGAGAACACGCGGTGATTGCTGTCGACAGAGATGATGTCGCGATGCTTGGTCACCGACCAATAGGGTCCGAACTGGCTCGCCGCGCAGTAGTGCACAGGATCCTCGCGGCGCAGGCGTTCGAACCACGGCCACAAGGTGTCGTTGCGGAAGAGTTCGGGATCGGATACGTCGAACTTGTCGAGAGGCGTGGCCAACGCTTGGGCGCGCGCACCCCTTGCCTTCTCGTTTTCCGCTAAGCCCATGCACACACCTTCGCGATTGCGACCATGAGAGCCGAATTCGTTCGCGCGGCGCAAGGGCGCAGCGCGATTCAGGCATGCCAGGTCGAAGGAATGTGCTCGGGATCTTCCTGCGCCGTGCGCTCGGAGGAGAGGAAGTCGTAGTAACCGCAGCGTCCACCTGGGTAGGTCCGGCAAATTCGAGGTCGCGCCTTGTAGATCGTGCAGCTGCGCTTGTCAGTGTCGAAGAAGCGGCAGACCTTGCCGAAATGCACATCTGCCTTGCGGCGCATGGCATAGTCCTCATCGCCATCGACCTTGGTGAACTTTCGTCTGGCCGTCTCGAAGCTTAGATTAAAGTGCTCGGCGATACGGTGGACGTCGCGCTTGGTCAGCGGAATGACGGGATAGGAACAGCAGTAGCCGGGGCATTTTGCGCAATTATACATGTATGGCCTTGGAACAATGCTCAGGCATCATTCGATAGCGGATTCATCGCATGCAATGCAAAACGTTTGAGCCCTTGGCTTGCGGAACAATGTCACGATAGTGTCACACCATGTCGGAGTTCAAACGCCTGCAACTTGACGATGTGCGTTTGCGCGCAGCCGTTCGTGGCAAGGGCCCGCTCGTTGTGATGGTCCATGGTTTTCCGGAGTCTTGGTTTTCGTGGCGTCATCAACTGGCCCCCGTGGCGGAAGCGGGGTTCACAGCTTGCGCTATCGACGTGCGCGGTTATGGCGGATCGGACAAGCCCAGCGCGATCGCCGACTATTCCATGGAGCGGATGATCGGCGACGTGGTTGGTGTGATTGAAACATTGAGTCCTGACAAGTGCGCCATTCTCGTCGGCCACGATTGGGGCGCGCCGATTGTCTGGAACAGCGCACTGATCCGTCCGGATCGCGTTCGAGCCGTCTGCGGCCTGTCCGTACCTTATCTGGGCCAGGCAACCCGACCCTTCACGGAGACATTCGACGAGATTTTCACCAAGCGCGGGCGTTTCTTCTATCAGGCGTATTTCCAGAAAGTCGGCGAGCCCGAGGCTGAAGCGGAAGCCAATCCGCGCGATTTCCTGCGCAAGTTCTACTATGCGCTTTCGGGCGACGCGCCGGACGGCACTTGGCCGACCAACAAGACGTCGCAGCAGCGGCTGCTGGACGGACTTGTTGATCCCGATCCGTTTCCGGCATGGCTGACGCCTCAAGAGCTCGATTACTATGTCGGCGAGTTTGAGCGTTCAGGTTTTCACGGCCCCATCAGCCGATATCGCAACCATGAGCGCGACTTCGAGTATCTGCGTGCTTATTCGACGCGCAAGATCGAACAACCGGCCTTGTTCATCGGCGGAAGTCGCGATCTCGCTTTCAACATGCTTGGGCGCGGCGATCCCATCGCGACGATGCGCCAGCACGTGACGGATCTGCGCGGCGCGGATGTGCTCGAGGGCTGCGGCCACTGGACCCAACAGGAACGTCCTGCCGAGGTGAATGCGCGCTTGATCCCCTGGCTCAAGTCGCTCTAGCCGATCTCGTCCTGGTATGCATATTCTCCGTCCAGCCAGGCGATGATTTCGCGCGCCACGTCGTGGTCGATGCTGCCATAGCGACGGCGAAGACGTTGCGCGGCTTTGCCGAGATGCTCCAGCCCCACATCCTGGAAAAAAAGGATGTCGTCCTGAAGCAGGCGTGCGAGTTCGGTTCCGGCGACTGCCGTCGCTGCGTTTGAGAAGGCGCGGCCATACTCGTAGCCGTCAGCGAGCCTGTAGCTTTCTGTCAGGCTGACAGCAGGAATACGCGACAGGACGGGCTGCAGAGCAGGATTGACGCTGTGCGCGCTCAAGTGAGGGCCGATGCTCGCGGGTCTTCCAGTCACGGCTCGTACATGCAGATACGGCGACATGCGCCGTCCGTCATTGACTGGGTAGTTGTCCCAGAGAAATGGCCTTCGCCGAAGCTGTTCGGCCACGCGTTGCAGATGGCCCGGCGAGTATTCGCGCGAGCACACCTCTTCGCCCGTCCAGAAGACCTCGATGGAAGGATCAAGCAGGCGCCCAAAGTCCTCCAGATAGTTTGCAGGGCGCTGGCCGAAAAAGCGGTCGAGCATTGGATCGTCGCTGTAATAGCTCGGGCAAACGATCAGCTTCGTTGCCCGTGTTCGCGCCGCGACCCAGTGCATGATCTCCACCTGAGTGGGTGCAAGTTCGGCGAGATCGCCGCGCATATCGTCGAAGAGAATAGCGAGATACTCCACACCCCAGGCATCGAACTGAGCCAGCTTGTCGGTAAGAGCGGCCCGCGCATCGGCATCAAAGTCGCGGTAGAGCTCGAAAGGACTCAATCCCACGCCGAAGCGCACTTGAAGCGCACGACAGCGCGTCGCGAGTTCGCTCAATGCAGCCGCCTCTTCGGAAGGATGAGCTTCGCGCCAGCGCTTGCGCAGGAAAGCGTCCGCTTTGGGAGCGTAGATGTAAAAGTCGTAACGGTGCTGCTTCAGGAACGCGATCGTCGCTTCGCGGGCATGCCAACTCCATGGCTTGCCGTAATAGCCTTCGATCAGTCCCATTGCAGGCGTCATGAGAATCTTCCTTCCGGCGCGCCGCCAGGCGGCTGGGGAGCCGGATTCTATCCGAACTTCGACCGGCGTCGAGTTTGCCGCAGGCTCTTGCCCGCGGCTCGGTCAAATTCCCGCCATATCTGCGCGGCAAGTGCGCCGCGCGATGGCAAGCGGTTTGATTGTCCAGCTTTGTCATCGGCGGCGCGATTGAGGTAGTGTATCGGCGCCGTTGCGATGGGGCATCGCGATGCGCATGGAGCAGAAAATGACCATCGATGTTCGGGCGACCGAAGCTGCCGAAGGGCGGCGCGGAAAGCGGTAGGATATGTCCGACAAGCCTGTCTTCTTCGACGCCAGCGGCAGGCGCGCGGTGCGTGCATCCGTGGTGGGCTGGACTGCGGCGGTGGTCAGCCTGGTGCTGGGTGCAGTGTTCGCTGCGAGCCTCGTTGCTGCACCTCAAGTGAGCCAACTGCGTCTCCCCGGGCGTTTGACCGCGATCGCAACGCAGGTTTTGGAAAAGAAGGCGCTTGATCCCGGGCTGCTGCGCTCGGCGGCCCGCCTGGCGGCCGAAGCGCAAACGCGCCGCAAAGAACGCGCCCGACTGCGCTTGGAACGCGAGCAGCGCCACCTCCCGACGCGGATCCTGTCCGCCATCCTCAGGCCTCAGCCTGGCCGTCCGCTCTCGATCGCCTTTTATCCGAATTGGGAAGCCTCGGCCTACTCTTCATTGAAGAGCGCGCTGCCAAAACTCGATTGGCTGATGCCAACCTGGCTTGCCTTGCAGGGCCCCCAGTTGAAGTTGAAAGCCATCCAGGATCCGCGGCTCCTAAACGAAGTGCGCGGTCTCAAACCCAATCTGGCGATACTGCCTGTCTTGCAGAACGCGACATTGGGTAAGTGGGACGGGCCTGGTCTGGCCCGTCTTCTCGCCGACAAGGAACGCAGCGCTGACCTTTTAGACAAACTCGTCGCCTACATATCAGCCCACAAGTTGCAGGGCCTCACGGTCGATTTCGAAGAAGTGCCGCAATCTGCGCATGGGGATCTTGGCGTTTTTCTGAAAAACCTTTCAGGCGCCTTCGCGCCCAGAGGCTGGATCGTCGTAATGGCCGTGCCGTTCGACGACAACCAGTGGCCGTATGGCACGTATGCTCAACTCGTCGACTACACCTTACTCATGGCTTACGACGAACATGACGATTCGAGCGAACCAGGCAGCATCACAGGCCAAAGTTGGTACGAAACGACTTTGGACAAACGCATGCGGGTGTTGGCGCCGGGACGCACGATCGTTTCGATCGGAAGTTACGCTTATGACTGGAACGGCGGTCGTGCCGACAATCTAACGTTTGAGGATGCGGTCGTTGCGGCGCACGACTCCGATGCCAAGATCGTGTTCGACGACGCCACGAACAACCCGCACTTCTCCTATATCGAAGATGATCAGACCAAGCACGATGTTTGGTTTCTCGACGCTGCGACCGCCTACAATGAAATTCATTCCGCCGATATCTACAGACCGGCCGGTTATGCGTTGTGGCGGCTTGGCAGCGAGGATCCGTCGATCTGGACGGTGATGGGACAGAAGTATGGTGCGAGCGCGCCAGCCGGCATTCGCAACATTCCGATCAGCGCCGACATCGACTTCGAAGGCGAGGGCGATTTTCTCAGCGTCGAAGCCGATCCGCAGTCGGGAACGCGCAATATTGAATTCGATCCCCTGACCGGCGACATCGCCGACGAGACTTACGTCAAAGTGCCAACCAACTATGTCATCCGCAAATATGGCAGTGGGTCAAAGACCGTCGCGCTGACCTTCGATGACGGACCGGACAGCGAATGGACGCCGCAGATCCTCGACATCCTGAAGGCCAAGCACGTCGTTGCGACGTTTTTCGTCATTGGCGCCAATGCTCAGGCCAACCCGGATCTTATCCAACGCATCGTCGCCGAAGGTCATGAGCTCGGAAATCACACCTACACCCATCCCAATCTCGCGGACACACCTCAACAGGTCGACTCGCTGGAGCTCAATGCCACGCAACGCCTGGTCGAGGCGCTGACAGGGCGGTCGATGCGGCTGTTCAGACCGCCCTATCTGGGCGACAACGAACCTGGCGATCCGGGCGACATCATCCCGGTCGAGATTGCGCAAAGCCTTGGCTATCTGACGGTCGGTGAGCGCGTCGATCCGATCGATTGGGCGTTGCCGGGGGCGGAGGCCATCGTCCAACGCACGATTGCGCAGGTCGCGCGCGCGCCGGAGGGCGGCAATACGATTCTCCTGCACGATGCGGGCGGCGACCGCTCCCAAACCGTGGCCGCTCTGCCAGGGTTGATCGATCAGCTGCGCGCCCGCGGCTACAAGTTTGTTCTGGCATCGAAGCTCGCGGGACTTTCGCGCGATCAGGCCATGCCGCAACTGCCGCTCACGATCGCGTTGTTCAACGATCGCGTCGTGTTTCTGACGATGAGCTGGGTCGGACGACTTCTCTATTATGCCTTTGTCGCCGCGATCTGGCTTGGCGTTTCGAGATTGCTGTTTCTCGCCGGCTTGAGTGTATGGAACGCGCGCAGGGAGCGCGCGCAAAGCGTTGCGGCAAAACCCGATCCTCGCCACGTCTCTGTGATCATACCGGCATTCAATGAGGAAAAGGTCATCGCGAGCACGGTGGAACGCATTCTCGACAGCGACCATCGCGATTTGGAAGTGATCGTCGTGGACGATGGCTCGAAGGATCGTACCGCCGCGGTCGTTCGCAACCGATTCGGCAACGATCATCGTGTCGTTCTGCTTTCGATTGCCAACGGTGGCAAGGCCAACGCACTCAATGCCGGCCTGAAACTTTCACGCGGCGAAATCGTCGTGGCGCTCGATGCGGACACCCAATTCCAGACCGACACGATTGCCCGACTGGTTCGCTGGTTCAGCGACGAAAAAGTCGGCGCCGTTGCCGGTAACGCCAAAGTCGGCAATCGCACCAACATGGTGACCCGCTGGCAGGCGCTGGAATATATCGTCGCACAGAACCTCGAGCGTCGCGCCCTCGCGGCGCTCGGAACGCTGACGGTGATACCGGGAGCCGTCGGCGCCTGGCGACGCTCGGCCCTTATGTCGCTGGGCGGATTTCAGTCTGACACGTTGGCCGAAGACCAGGACCTGACGATCGGTATGCAGGAACACGGTCTACAGGTCCGTTTCGACAGTTCCGCGATCGCCTGGACGGAGGCACCTTCGACATTCCGCGCTTTGGCGAAGCAGCGTTTCCGTTGGGCGTACGGTACGCTGCAGTGTCTTTGGAAGTACCGTCATCTAACCTTCAACCCTCGGTTCGGCGCGCTCGGTATGATCGCCCTGCCGCAAGTCTGGCTGTTCCAGATTGCGCTGACTGCCTTTGCGCCGATCGCCGATCTGCTGCTGATCTGGCAGCTAATCAGTCAATGGATCGCCTATGCCCAGCATGGCGCGGAATTCAGCAACAACGATCTCGTCACCGTGGGCATCTACTATGTCGTCTTCGTCGTCGTCGACCTGCTGGCGGCCATATTCGGATTCCTGATGGAACGCAACGAACAGTGGAGTCTGCTGTGGTGGCTACCGCTGCAGCGTTTCGGCTATCGCCAGCTCATGTACTATGTCGTCGTGCGCTCAATCTCGACCGCGATTCGCGGGCGCTTCGTCGGCTGGGGCAAACTGGAACGCACCGGTACGGTCAGAGTGGCGCACTAGCGGGGCGACAGGAACACGCGCTCGTCATCGCGTCGTACAATCTCGTAGTTGCGCATGAGCGCCTGTTCGGCCTCTCCGGCGATCGGAAAGGGTTTCAGCACTTCAAGCTCGACCATCGCAAAGCGTCTGGTCTCGATCATGCGCACGAGCGGCACTTCGCTTCGGATGTCGGCGCGAATGCGTTGATCGATGTTGAAGACGTCGACTTCAGCAGTCTTGCCGGCCCAATAGCACAATGAGAGCATTTCGCAGAGTACGGGTTCAGGACTGGACCGCAGAAGCAAGATCTCTGATGTCGCCTCGCGCCGCTCGTCCGCCATGGGATGCAGCCAGTATGGGAAGTTTGTCCAGTCTCCATCGACGTTTCGCAATAGGAGCCCGAGGGGCACGACATACAAGATTGCTGCCACTACGATCCAGAGTTCCCGATCGAGTCGATCAAGCAGCAGTGCTGCGCACAAGACGAGGGCGATATCGGCATCGAACATGGCGTTGGCGTCGACGCCCGCACCGCTCGAGAACAAAAGTCCGCCGACGATCGCAGCCACCGCATATATCAGCGCCAGTCTGGCGTCGCGTTCACGTCGGGCGATCAAATAAAGAGTAAAGGCGCCACAGAGCGGAACGGCCGCCCAAGGCAGCCAATTGACAAGCGCGCTCGCCACATTGGCGAGCGAATAGGTACGGGATGAAGCAAGTTGTCGAAACAGATCCGTGCCGAAGGCGTCGCGAAACAAGCCAAGCCCGATCAGCAAAAAGACCGTACCGGCGGCGACGAAGGTGAACGCCGAGCGTCGATTGGCCAGCATCAGCCAGAGTGCGAGCGTTAGCGGCAAAAGAACCAGATTGTGCTTGATGAAGAATGCAATGGTGAGAAGAAGTGCTGCGATCACCATGCTTCGTGGGCTGCTCGGCGCACGAAGAACTGCGACAAGTCCCCAGATGGCGACGGCATGACCCAGCAGTTGCGGATCGTCCATTGCGACATAGTCGCTTGTCAGGAGGAGACAGGCGATGAAAAGGAGCGCTGCAAAAGAGGCCTTGGGCGTGGAGCAGCCCATGAGCCGGGCAGCGCGCAATATTCCGTAGGACAGGACACCGAGCGCCAGCAACGAGATGAGCCGACCGGTGATGATCGCATCTCCGGTGAGGCGCGAAATTTCGCCGATGAGATAGAACGACAGCGGGGGATAGTTGTTGACGAGCAGTCCGCCCGCTGTCGGATAGGGGCTTCCCGTGCGCGCCGCCAATTGAGCAAAATAGGCGTTCCAGCCTTCGTTGGGATCGAACGGAATCTGAAAACCAACAACGGAAATTGCATGAATGAGACCAGCGGCGCAACCAAGGGCAAGTGCGCTGAACCCAAGCGAAAATCCTGCCGATCGCAGCGCAACGCTCATGAACGCGGACACTTTGCGTCGGGCGAAATGTCGTAGAGCGAAAAGAAACTGCCTCGGTAGCGCAAGTGCAGCATCGGCGGCACGCGCGACGCGCGACCGTCGCCCCGTATGACGACCGCTTCGTCGAAGTGGCATTGGAAGTAGAGGAGATAGGGGAAGATGTCGCTGATATCTTCGTCGGCATCGATGCGCCCAGCGGCTAGATCGTTCAACTCGTCAATGTCGGGGGGCGATCCTTGCTGAGCGGTCGCGGCGGCATAACGATCAACTGGCGCCAAGACGCTGACGATGTGCTGGCCTCGCGTTGTGAAGACAAGCGGCGTAAAGGCGCCGCGGTCGATAACCGCGAATTCCGCCATGTGCCAATAGGGTTGGTCGGCGGCCCAGCCGAGTGAGTCGCCGTCAAGCACGGTGAGAAGGCGCGCGGCCGGCGCGATCCTGTTCTCGACGGCTCTGAATTCGCCGTAACGCGCGTCGATCTTTCTCCAGTCGTGAGCGAGCACAGCCGCCTGGATTGCAAACAGTCCGAGCGCGGCGGCGATGCCGCCCATGAGCCATCGGCGACTGAGCCGGAAGTCCGATGACGCGAGTGCCACCGAACCGAGTATCGCAGGCAGACGAAAATGCACGCCCCATCCGCCGAGAGCCCATTCCGGCGCAAAAACCGTGCAGGCCAACAGGATGGCGAGGCCCACTCCCATTCGAGCGGCGATACGCAACCTCTGTGTCATCGCGGCGCCAAGGAAGAACGCGAGAAGTGCGCCAGTGATGATGTAGGCGGGCTGGTCGAAGCTGAATTGGATCGCCGCTTCGAAGCGTTCGGCCAAGGTGTCCAGAAGATTGAACTGCACGGCCGTGTCGCCTCCCGAAGGCCTCAGGAGGAAGTAGAACAGCGCTGCGGGCGCGCCGAGAATGGCGAGTGTTGCGAGTCGTTTCGCAATTCGCTTTGCCGTTGTTTGCTGTTCTTGCAGTTCGGCGGAGATTTCATAACTGCCGATCAAAAGCATCAGCACAGCGAGGGCGAACAGATGCGAGAAATAGATGATGGTGAAGGCGGCGGAAAATCCGGCCAGATAGAGTGGCTGGCGCCTGCCGTCGGTTGCGATCCATGTCGCAAGAACGAGGAAGCTCAATCCGGTGGCGAAGGCAAAGTTGAAGAAGCCCCACATGAACGTGGCGTTGTAGGTAAAGGCGGCGCCGAGGACACCGCCAAGGCCGAATTGGCCAAACAATGCGCGTTGGATGACGGCCGGTCCCAGTACCCACAGCCAGACGGTGATCGTCAGAAAGATCTTGGTAGCGGTCTCGAGGTCCACCAGTTTGGCCAGTGGAGGAACGATCGCCTCGCCCGCAAGATTGGGCAGGAAGGCCCAGGAAATCCGATAGTAATGTGAAGCGCCACCGCCGATCAGGTAGAAGTCGGCGAGGTGCGCGGGGTAGTCCGGCATCGGCGGCGAGGCGACGCGCCACAGCGGCGCAGCGAGCAACGCGCATGCAACGAGGGATGCGAACAGCGGCCAATTCGGGCCGCGAGTACTGGTCATGCGAAGTCGAGTGCTCTGCCCCGGAGCCAAAGCGTATAGACCCGTAGGGCTCTAATGAAAATCCCGCGATTTGGGCAGGATCCGTACCTGGCGCGGATGACGGGGTGCGCGGGAATCAGGCCGCTGATAGGCGAGATCCTCGAGGTGGCCGCGGAAGGGACGCAGCGTGTCTTCCGAGAGGCGGTCCAGTTCCTGCGTGCGATCGAATACCCGCTCAGCCACCAGATGCACGACGCCTTCGCTCTTCTGGACCTTTCCTTCCACCAGGAGCAGCCGTGCGCCCATGATTTCGCGCCGGAATTGTTCTACCAGCTTCGGCCACACGACCACATTGGTGATACCGGTTTCATCGCTCAGCGTGATGAACACCACGCCTGCATCGCCGGGCATTTGGCGGACCAATATGACGCCGGCGCAGCGCGCCCGCTTGCCATCGTCAGTCGCTTCCACCTCGGCGCAGCTTTTCACTTTTTCCGCCGCAAACAGTTCGCGCAGGAATTGCATCGGATAGCCCTTGAGCGACAGACGCAGCGTCTGGTAGTCGGCGAGTACATGTTCGCTGAGCGGCATCTCGGGCAATGGCGCGGTATGTTCGGCGGGAAGCTCCTTGATGCGCTGCGCTTCGAATAGCGGGAGCGTGTGCTGATCGGGCAACCGCCTAACCGCCCATAACGCTTCGCGCCGATCCATGCCGAAGGAGCGAAAGCTGTCGGCTTCGGCCAGCACCATCAAAGCCTTTTTCGGCAACTCGCTGCGACGGAGGAATTCCGCGAAAGTGGCATAACCATAACCGCGATTTTCCGTGAGCAGTCGTGACCATTCCTCGTGGAAGCCATCGATCTGGCGAAAACCGAGTCGCATGCAAAGCGCTTGGTTGCGTTCGAGCGTATTGTCCCAGTCGCTGAAATTGGCGTCGGGAGCCAGCACCTCGACATCGTGCTCGCGCGCATCGCGCACGATCTCGGCCGGCGCATAAAAGCCCATCGGCTGCGAATTGAGCAGCGCGCAACCGAACGCGGCCGGGTGATGACATTTGATCCAGGCCGAGATGTAAACGAGCAACGCGAAGCTTGCCGCGTGGCTTTCCGGAAAGCCGTAAGAGCCGAAGCCTTCGATCTGCTTGAAGCAGCGTTCCGCGAAGTCCTGCGCATAGCCGCGGCGCATCATGCCGCCGACCATCTTCTCTCGAAATGTGTCGATGGTGCCGACATTGCGGAACGTCGCCATGGCGCGGCGAAGCCCGTTGGCTTCTTCCGGGGTAAATTTCGCAGCCACGATGGCGAGCTTCATCGCCTGTTCCTGGAACAGTGGTACGCCCTTGGTCTTGTTCAACACCTGATAGAGTTCGTCCGGCGGGCCATGTTCGGGCGATGGCGACGGATATTCCACTTTCTCCTTGCCGCTGCGCCGGCGCAGATAGGGATGTACCATGTCGCCTTGAATCGGTCCGGGGCGGACGATCGCAACTTCAATGACGAGGTCGTAGAAGCAACGCGGCCGAAGCCTGGGCAGCATGTTCATCTGCGCGCGGCTTTCCACCTGGAACACGCCGATTGCGTCGGCCCTGCACAGCATGTCGTAGACGGCCGGATCCTCGCGCGGCACGTTGACGAGATCGAAGTCCTTTCCCTCATGCAGGCGGATCAGATCGAAGGCCTTGCGGATGCAGGTCAGCATCCCGAGCGCCAGAACATCGACCTTCATCATGCCAAGCTTGTCGATATCGTCCTTGTCCCATTCGATGAAATAGCGGTCCTCCATCGCGGCCGGGCCGATGGGCACGATGGTGTCCAGCCGGTCATGCGTCAGCACGAAACCACCGACATGCTGGGAAAGATGACGTGGAAATCCCATGATCTGGTTGGCGAAGCTCACCGCCTGCACGATCGCCGCATTTTGCGGATCGAGCATGCCTTGACGGACCTGGCTTTCCTTCACCGCATGGCCCCAGCTGCCCCAGACGCTGTTCGCCATCGCAGCCGTGATGTCCTCGCTGAGGCCGAAGACCTTGCCGACTTCGCGAATGGCGCTGCGCGGGCGATAGCAGATGACGGTGGCGGTCAGCGCCGCCTTGTCATGGCCATAGCGCTTGTAGACATCCTGGATGACTTCTTCGCGCCGCTCATGCTCGAAATCGACGTCGATGTCCGGCGGCTCCTTTCGCTCCTGGGAGATAAAGCGCTCGAACAGAAGATCGTTCTGCGCCGGATCGACGGCCGTGATGTCGAGCACGTAGCAGACTGCCGAATTGGCGGCTGAGCCGCGGCCTTGACAGAGGATGCTTCGCGCGCGCGCAAAGCCGACGATATCGCGCACGGTGAGGAAATAGGGCGCATATTCGAGTTTTTCGATCAAAGCCAATTCTTTTTCCAGCGTGCTTCGCACGGTCGGAGGAACGCCACCCGGATAGCGCCTGTTCGCGCCAGCCCAGGTCAGCTCGCGCAGATATTCGTCCGGCGACTTTCCTTGGGGCACCGGTTCTTCCGGGTAGTTGTATTTGAGATGGCTGAGCGAAAAGGAAATGCGCTCGGCAAATCGCACCGTCTGCGCAATCGCGTCGGGCGCATCGGCGAACAGCCTTGCCATTTCGTTCGGTAGCTTCAGGTGGCGTTCGGCATTGGCCTCCAGAATCTTACCGGCTTTATCGAGCGTCAGATGTTCGCGAATGCAGGTGACGACATCCTGCAATTCCCGTCGTCCCGGCTCGTGATAGAGCACGTCGTTGACGGCAATCAGCGGGACACGCGCTTCCTGTGCCAACGTCCTCAACCGCTTCAATCGCCGCCGGTCATCGCCACGATGCGGCATTGCTGCGGCAAGCCATGTTCGATCCGCCGCGACGTCCTGCAACATCTGAAGAGTCGCGTGAACTTTCGTGAACGCAGCCCGTGCCGGCGGGATAACAGCCAGCAGCAATCCGTCCTGCCATTCGAGCAGATCGTTCCGACAAAGCGTGCACTCGCCCTTTTTCGCGCGAAGCTTTCCGACCGTCAGGAGGCGACAGAGATTTCCATAAGCCTTGCGGTCGATGGGATAGGCGAGGATGTCCGGCGTGCCGTCGTCGAACACCAGGCGTGCACCGACCAGGAATTTTGGTTTTTTTTCCGGCAGGTGCGGCTGATCGAAGCCCGCATAAGCGCGCACCACGCCGGCGAGCGAGTTGCGGTCGGCGATGCCGATAGCGGCGTAACCAAAAAGGCAAGCTTGTGCGATCAATTCCTCCGGCCGCGATGCACCGCGCAGGAACGAGAAATTCGACGTCACCGCGATTTCCGCATACGAGGTCATGCGAAGAGCCCATGCACATACCAACGCGGCGCGAATTGTTCGCGTCCGTAAAGGCCGTCCCGGTAAAGCCAGAAGCGCCGGCCTCCTTCGTCTTCGACGCGGAAATAGTCGCGCGTCGGTTGCGGCTCTTGGTTTTTCCACCACTCCATCGCAATGCGCTCGGGACCTTCGGCCCGTGCGACCGCGTGCAGCGCCCGGCGCCAGCGAAAGCGCAGGGGCGGCCCGTCCGGAATCTGTGCCATCACCTCGATGGGTTCAGGCTTGGCAAGCATCCGCAAAGGACGTCGTGGCGCCTCGCCCGGAATGCGCGCTTCCCAGTCGAGTTTCATCTCCGGCGCATGCTGTGCCGGAACGGCGACGCCGGCTGCTTCGGGAATGTGCGTGTCCTGCGGCTGGAAAGCGAGAATGCGATGCGAACCGAACCGCGCCGCCAAGCGATCGATCAGGAAAGCGATCTCCTTGTCGTCGTCCGGCATGGCTTCCAGACCGACACTCTCGGGCACGAGGCATTCGGTATGCAGCGCTGAAAGCCGGATCAGGTCGAAGCCGAAGCCGGGATCGATCGGATCCGAGAGCGCATCCAATCGTTCGCGGAACAGCCGCGCGATGATGTTCGGTTCGCGTAAGGGTCGCGCCGTTTCGAGCGCGATGCGGCTGACCTGACCGTCGCTGCGAAAAAAACTTGCCTCCAGCCTGCGGGCGCCCTGGCCGCGCTCCTCGAGAAGACGACAGAGCGATTGTGCCAGCGACAGGATCGATCCGGCGATAAAATTCTCCGCCACCACCGGATCGGCAAAGCGGTGCTCTGTCATATAGTCCGGCAGGATGCGGCGTGGCGAGATCGGCTTCTCGCTGAGGCCGAGCGCGCGATCGAGCTTGAACACCATCTCCTTGCCGAAGCGTGCCGTCAGTTCGCCGCGCGTACGGCTGGCAACCTGGGCGATGGTCTTCAATCCGGCACGGCGCAGAGCATGCGTGTCCGCCGCATCCAGATTCAGCGCGGCGACGGGAAGAAGCGCGACCGCTTCCGCCTCCGCGCCAGGAGCGGCGATCGTTGTGTCCGCAAAACGGGCCAACGCGCGCGCGGCTGCCGCGGTTCCGGCGATTGCCGCGCGCACCGTGAAGCCCTGACGTGTCATGGCGGCGCATACGGTTTTAAGCATCGCAGCTTCGCCGCCGAACAGATGCGTTGCACCGGTGACATCGAGCAGCAAGCCATCGACGCCATCGATCGAAACGAACGGTGTGTAGCGATCGCACCAGTCGGCGATTGTCGCGAGGAGCTTGGCATCGGCCGGTCCATCGGCCTCGACGACGTTGAGTTCGCGCACCATGGCGCGGGCGCTTGCCAGCGGCATGCCCGGCGTCAACCGCAGTCGTGCGGCCTTACGATCAACTGCATAGAGGATGCGTGCATTGTTGCTCTTGATCGAAAGAACAAGCGGCCGGTCATCCGGCGATGCGCATCGCCGCTGCAAGCGATCCGTCGGCAGGCGCGCGAACCACAAAGCCAGAATGCGCCGCCGGCTTACGGAAAACTCCATCGTCACAATTCCACTCCATCACCCAGTGCCCGGTCTTTCCTTGCCGGTTGCGAACAAGTTCCGCAGCGAAACGCGGCGTTCCCCAATCGTCCGTGGCAGTCGAGCGATCGCTGCGAATTTGCCAGCGCGTCTGTGCGGCGCTGGGTTCTGCCACTGCACCCTGACGCAGCAGAAATATCGTCACGGTTTTGTGCTGGGCCGCGAGCACCAGCCGGCGACTGGCGACGAGATCGAGCACTTTGGGATTGCCTGCGATCTCGAGGATCACTGTGCCAAGGCCATAGCAGGACAAAGCATCGACAGCGGCGCGCAAGGCATCCTCTGCATTGGCTACGCGCAGCATAAGAAGACGTGACGGATCGATCCCCAGTTCGGCAAAGCCGGTCGGCGCCAGCGTTCCATATTCCAGCGCGGAAAAATCCTGAATGATCCAAAGCATTCGTTTTGTGCCGCTCACGCGTTGCGCGGCGCAGACAGCAAAGCCCGAAGCGGCGGCATCGTCGGCGAAAATCTCGTGCAATGCGCCAATGAGAAGTCCACCGCCAAGAACCGAATCGGCATCTCCGTGGCCGAGCGCCCGGCGCATGCGGCTTCGGCTCTCACTCAGAATGGGGTGAAGGAGCTGACGCGCTTGTTCCAGTTTTTTGATGGCAGGGGGCATAGTGTTCACTTTTTGTTCTATTATGCAGAAGCCCCAAGAACGGAGTCAATCTCCAATTAAGTGGCTGGTTCAGAAAGCTGTTTTATAATCCCGCGCTCGGCCTGTCGGGCACAGACGGCACGGAAGCCTTCGGCACTGTACTTCACCAGCCGAGACTCGATCTGCTCGAAATCCCCCGAACGGCAAAGACCGCCAGACAAACGTTCGATTACACCGGCGGCCGCGTTCAGGATCGCGAACGAACCGCAGAACAGGTGATAGCTCCAAAACAAATCCGCCTCATCGGCATCGGGTAGCGCCTTGCGCAACATAGCGATGAACCGCTTGACGGCAGGGTCGAACTTTTGCGTGGAAATCTCGACCAGCTCTGGGGCTGACGTCAGGT
Organism: Rhizomicrobium sp.; assembly: GCA_035536115.1. GTDB lineage: Bacteria > Pseudomonadota > Alphaproteobacteria > Micropepsales > Micropepsaceae > Rhizomicrobium. Next base: position 969 of record DATLOU010000042.1, on the reverse strand, counting down.
TTCCGATAAAGCCGAAAAAATTGCGCCAACCCTGACCACCCTGGCGAATAAGGCTGAAGACCGGCCGAAGATATGCGGCTACGACCGGTTCCAATTCGTAGCGACCTTTATTCTCTGCCTCGTAGCGATCCATCTCGCGCATGCGCTCGGAAATCAGAACGTCGGCGCGACGCGCGAAAACCGCGTCGAATACGCCGCGCTTGGACTCGAAATAGTAATGCAGGAGCGCGGTATCGACGTCTGCAAGCTCGGCGATCTCCCGCATAGTCACACCGTAGATTCCATGCTTGGCGAACAATTCCTCCGCGGCGTCGAGAATGCGTTCACTCGTCGCGAAACTTCTTTGCGCGCGCCTGGCAGGCTTGTCGTCCAGGAGTGCTCGACGCAAAGGCCGATGGCTTTTTCGCGCGCCGCGCTCTTTGTCTCTGCGCTCGGGGATTGGAGAGGCTGTGCCGTGAATACTCATGCGGCTCACCAAAGTGCGGGTACAAGGTCGGTGTTTAATTTACATCATTTGGTAAACCAGCCAACCCTTATTCGAATCCGATAGGTGTTCATCGACGAGTCGTCCCTGTGGGCATTTAATATAACTGTGTAAGCCAGTTAGTTGCTCTGCAGACACACCAAAAGCCATTTACTCGATGCGCAAGGAATTGTCTTTGACAACAAAATTGCCCCTATGCATCACTCATTGATCAATGAATTAGCCAAGGGGAGGGTTTGTTCGTGGTGACAAAGCGCAATTCTGCAACGTTTCTCGGTGCACTTCTTTTGACGACGGCCTTCTCGGCCCCAGCATTTGCCCAGATCGAAGTTGTCGTGGTGACCGCCGAAAAGCGCTCGCAGGACGTGCAGACCGTCCCCATCGCGATCTCGGTGTTCGGCAGCGAGAAGCGCGATCAGTTGGGCATCACGTCCATTCAGGACATGACGAACTTCACCCCCGGCCTGCAGTACAGCACCTCGACC